>JAFWYB010000060.1 GCA_017517865.1 Clostridia bacterium
GAAACTGCGAAGCACTTTAAAATGCGAAACAGCTTTGCAAGAAAAGGCAAAAATCACCGATAATGCTGACGCATATCGGTGATTTTTAACGCATTATTGTGAAGTTGTTTCGCTTTTTAAAGAAATACTTCCTTATGGGGTGTCGGCGTTCTCCCGACTGCATTTATTTTATCAGTTAAACAGAGCTCTGAGCCATTCGATGATTTTTCTGAAAAGTCTTTCAAAAGCATTTTCAAGCTTGTCATCTGCATCGGGACGGGCTTCTTCATAATCCTTATCCTTTTCACGGATTCTGCCGTCTGACGAGATTTCGTAATCGTATTCTGCAATACGTCCCTTTTCATCTTCCACGCGGAACTCAACGTCCCAATGCTTTACGCCGTCATCAACATCAGATCTTGCGTTGATGTAAATTACCTCCTGTGCCTTATAGCCCGCATCTGCAAGAGCAATCTCCTTTGCCCTTTCAGCTGAAATATCTGCTGCAAAAGCATTTACCGAAAGAGCAAATACGCTCAGCGCTGCAAGAATAACCGATAAGAGTTTTTTGATTTTTTTCATAAAAAGTTCCACCTTTCATTTTTGTTTTATTTTTTTGTTTGGGGGTCATCTCTGTTTACACCCTTATAATACACACAAAAGATTAAAACACGATTAGAAAAATTCACTTTTTTACAAATAAAAAAAGCAGCCGGAATTTTCATCCGACTGCTTATTCTTTTCAGAAAATCTTATTTAGCAAGTGCGCCGATTTCAAGCATAAATCCACCGATCTGTGCACCGAATTCGGGACCGCCGTCCATTACGAGACGTCCTGCCTTTGTTGCCTCAAGCATATCGTCGATACTCATAAGAATACCGAGAGCGCTGTCAAGGTTGTTGAAGCGGAGTGTGAAGAAGGGCATTGCTCTCTTGTATTCACCGCGACCTGCTCTTGACTTACCTGCCTTGATGCGGATGAAGGCTGAAACCTGAGGATAACCGTCAACTGCAAAAGCATAAACACGGTCCGGGCTCTTTGTTGTCCAGTCCTTGATTTCGGGATGTCCCATCTTGTTAAGCTGGCTGATACCGCTTGAAAGAAGATAGAAATAGCACTTAACGAGAAGCTCCTTTGTTGCTTCGTCCTTCGGGGGCTCAGTAGCACCGAGAAGGTTAGCCATCTTGAGAAGCACCATTACGAAAGAAACAAGCGTACCTGCATATTTGATACCTCTGATTTTGGGGATGCCTGCAGGAGTAATCTTGCCCTTGAAGAAATCGTTGAGATTTTCAACGCTCTTGAATTCGAGCTCGATGTGAGGATCCTCTGTAAGGCAGGTGTGTACGAGCCATTCGCCGCTGTTAACAACGAAGTGCATACCTCTCTTACCGCCTTCAGCTTCGGGGTCAAGGCAGCTCACCTGAATAACTGCGTGTGCATTTTCAAACTTCTTTTTAAGGGAGGGTACATCGTTTGCGATAACCTTTACAAGCGGCAAAGCAGCATTGAGAAAGATTTTATTTGAATATAAGGCTTCCTGTGTATGAGCCATATTGTTTGCCTCCTTGTAATATTATTAGAACTCGTCGTCCCAGTTGTCGTCTTCTTCGAAGTCTGCGTTCATTGTTTCACGAACTGCAGCGATGATACCGTTAGCGTCGATACCTGCATCTGACATAATATCTTCGTGAAGACCGATCATAGCAAAGCCCTTATGACCGAGCATCTTGAATGCACAGCCCTTACCGTACTGAGCCATAACCTCAGCAACTGCTGAGCCAAGACCGCCTGCAACGAGATGGTCTTCAACTGTAACGATTCTTCTTGTGTCTGAAATAGCCTTCTGAATAGCCTCAACGTCGATGGGGCTGATTGTGTGCATGTTAAGAACGCGAACTGAAAGTCCGTCTGAGTTCTTAAGGAACTTAGCTGCCTCACGAGCCTGGAATACACAAGAACCGCAAGCGATAACTGTGATATCGGTACCCTCGTGAACCTCAACAGCCTTACCTACCTCAAAGCCGTAATCCTGATTCTCATAAAGAACGCGGTCAAAGCCACGGTTGATACGGATGTAGTAGGGGCCGAAGTTTTCGTAAGCTGCGTTAACAGCGTTTGCTGTTTCAAAGCCGTCAGCGGGAACGATAACTGTAAGGTTGGGCATTGCTCTTGTGATTGCAAGGTCAGTGATAGCATGGTGAGTTGAACCTGCCTGACCGAAGGATGTACCTGAATGAGTAGCAATAATCTTTGCGTTGACATTCTGATAGCAGATGTCTGTGTGAAGCTGGTCACAGGCTCTCATTGATGTGAATGCCGAGAAGCCTGAAAGGAAGGGAATCATACCTGCTCTTGCCATACCTGCGGCAACACCGAACATATCCTGCTCTGCGATACCAACGTTGATAACTCTTTCGGGGCAAACCTTAAGAACGTCACCGAGCTTTGTTGATTTTGCAAGGTCAGCTGTGATAGCAACAACCTTGGGGTCCTTTAAAATGATGTCAGCAAGTGCCTTACCGTAAATTTCAGCTGTGGAAAGCTCAGTCTGGTCAACTGCTGTATAAACAAATCCGCCTGCCATTATTATTTGCCCTCCTTTTCTGCACGAGCAACACGAGCCTTATAGTCCTCTTCAAGTTCTTTGTTGAACTTTTCAAAGCGTGCATCGTCGATTGCACCGTAATGCCATGTGTAGTCGCCTTCGATTGACTTGATACCGGCACCCTTCTTTGTATCCATAAGAATACATGTGGGAGCACACTTTTCCTTTGAACGCTCGATAGCTATGTCGATAGCGTTGCAAAGCTCACCGATGTTGTTACCGTCAACAACAATTGTGTTGAAGCCGAAAGCTGTCATCTTGTCTGCAAGAGGCTCAAGCTTCTTGATGTCTTCGGTGTTACCGTCGATCATATTGTGGTTTCTGTCGATAAATACGATACAGTTGGAAAGCTGATAGTGGTTGATTGTCATAAAGCCTTCCCAGCATGAGCCTTCACCGAGCTCGCCGTCACCGGTAACAACGTATGTAAGATAATCCTTACCGAGAAGTCTTGCTGCAAGTGCTGTACCTGCTGCAATTGAGGGACCGTGACCGAGTGAGCCTGTTGATGCGTCAACGCCTACAACCTTGTTTGAGTCAAGATGCATACCCATCTTTGAGCCTGAAAGGTTGAAGGACTTAAGCATTTCAACATCGTTGAAGCCCTTATCGCAGAGCACGGGAGCGTAAGCAATAGCTGCGTGACCCTTTGAAAGGATGAAGCGGTCTCTGTCTTCCCACTTGGGATCGTCAACCTTGATGTTGAGATACTTGTGATAGAGAACGGTAAGAAGGTCCATTACGGACATACCGCCGCCGAAATGGCCGCTGCCTGCCCATACAGTTGTCTGAACTGTAAGCTTACGAAGCTCGTAAGCCTTTTTTTCAAGGGCAAGCCATTCGTTTTTTGAAAGTGGCATAATGTTTTCCTCCATAAATCATTTTATATAATACCCTTCCCGTCTCAGAGAAGGGTACGTTTCACATTTTTATCAGCCGAAAATTTCGGGATGGTTTTTTGCTACTATGCCGAAGCATTCCTCTGCAACTGCAATTGTGTGCTTGATATCCTTATCGGAAAGAGCAGCGTTGATGAAGTGGTTGTGGTGAGAAGCAAGGAAAATACCTCTTGAAACCATTTCAGCAATCCACTCCTGATGAAGGAGCATGCTGTCATCGTTGGCTATTCTGAGATAGAACAGTGCGGGTGCACCTGAAACAACAAGGTCGATACCGTGTTCCTTACCTGCTGCAACAAGACCGTTGCAGAGCTTTTCACCCTTCTGCTTAAACATTGTGGGAATGTCAAGAGCCTTCATCTTGTTGATGTTTGCAATACAAGCTGCAAAGGGCACTGCGCTGAGCCAGTAGGAGCCTGTATATGCAAGAGCACTCATTGAGCCCTTAAGGAATTCCTTACCGCAGATAGCTGACATATTGTAGCCGTTTGCAAGAGCCTTACAGAAGCAGATAAGGTCTGCCTCGAAGCCGAAGAAATGGTCTGAACCGGCGAGGTCAAGACGGAAGCCTGCACGAACGTCGTCAACGATGAGAACGATGTCGTTCTTTGTACAGATTTCTCTTACCTTGGGCCAGAAGTCCTTTTCGGGGAATGCGTTATCGTGGAAGTTACCGTGATCATAGGGCTGAGCTATGATACAGGCAATTTCATTTTTGTTTTCTTCGATTGTCTTTTCAAGAAGAGGAATATCGTTCCAGGGAAGCATAATGTTGTTTGCAACATCCTCGGGAAGTACGCCCGGATAGTCAATCTTCTGGCACCAGGGTGAAACACCGTGATAGTAGCCTGAGAACATAATGATCTTCTTTCTGTGGGTATATGCTCTTGCGCACATAATAGCGCCCTGAGTAGCGTCGTTACCGTTCTTTGCAAAGAAAGCCCAGTCAGCAGTAGCAACCGTATCAACAAGAAGCTCAGCACATTCAAGCATAACCTTGCCGGGCTGGGTTGTGCAGTTACCTAAAGCGATCTGCTTGAGAGCAGCAGCGTCAACATCGGGATCGCAGTAACCGAGTACGTTGGGACCGTAAGCACACATATAGTCAATGTACTTGTTGCCGTCAACGTCCCATACGTATGTACCCTTTGCCTTTTCTGCAAACATAGGCCACTTGTTTACGGGAATGAACTGACCTTCTGCAGGACCCAGATGACCGTAAATACCTGAAGGTATTACTTTTGTTGCTCTTGTGAACATTTCTCTTGATTTTTCTGTGTTATAAATAGGAAAACTCATTATAATACCTCCTTATGCAAGATAGAGTGCAACTCTGTCAAGAATTCTGTTTACGTTGTCGATCATATTGATAAGACCATGCATTTCAACAAGACCTTCACCGATTGAAGCGATAGCGTTGATTTTACCGTCGAAGAGAGCTCTGGCAACGCGGATATCACAGAACTGCATCTGTGAACGGAATGCTTCCGGCTTCTGCTTGATTGTTACCATATGACTGTCCTTAACGCGGATTGTAGCACCTACGCAGTCCTTGATGGAAACATCGATAATACCGTCGGGAATAAGTGAAGCACTGAACTTACCGATTTCGTCGTTGTTACCGATCTGTGAAAGAGCAACAGTGATAACATAGAACATAAGCTTTGTGCTGATTTCAAAGAACTTCTCATCCTTGAGGTCTTCCTCGGAAGCTCTCAGGTACTTTGAAAGAATATCGGTAAGGGGAATGAACTTGCCGAGAAGGAAGCCTATTTTTGTAAAGCCCTTCATGGGAAGTGCGGAACCGGTACCGTCAACCATAGCGTTGAATTTTTCGGGTGTTGAGAAGGGAAGAAGCACATCGCAGTTTTTGATGCCCTGCTCCATTCTGCATCTGCCGTTTTTGAAAATAAGAGTAGCACTGGGACCGCCTGTAACATCAAGACCGATAGCAACGGGCTTCTTTGTCTTAACAAGGTCACTTGCCTCTTTATCAAGCTCGCAGAGATTTTCAATTGCACCCAGAACAGCATACATATTTATATATGCCAGGGTTTTTGCATCTGTCATCATAAGAAATATCCTCCTTTGTGTGAGTAACCGCTCACCCTGCGGGTAAGAATTACATTTTATATGCTGTATTATTTTATCAAATTGCTTGCATTATGTCAATGCTTCTGTGGGTTTATAACAAAATATTAAATAATTTTTTTTATTTTTGATATGTTATTACCATCATCGGTCATATAGATTCAAAGAATCAGTCTGCTTCCCGATAAGCGGTTTATGAGGTAAAGTCAACCCTTCCTTTTATCTGCCTTCGTCTGCCCTTCGGAGAGCTGCCGCGAAGCAATCCGATAACCAATAAATATAATTATCTCTGCTTTAATCAGCGGCAACACCGGCGCGGCAAACAAAAAAGACTATTGCACAGGCAACAGTCCTCGGGTGTGATGATTAAAAAGGATATTATATGTTTTTTCTGCATTTTTAAAAGAGAGTCTTGCCCTGCAGAGAATCAGTTCAAGTAAAAGCAGGGCACGGTAAGGTGTACCTCTCTGTGAAAAAGCAAGGCGAAGCAGAAGTGCATTGACACATTCCGCGGTAAAGCCCGACAAAATCATACGCAGTGACAGTAAAACAAGTTTTTTCTTTAATTTCATCCTTTAGTGCTCCTTTACAGTTTATTTTTACAAAACAACTATTACTTGTGGTTGTTTCGACCTTATAATACAACACGTGGTAGATGAAATATAGGGAATTTTGTCGAGGGAAATGTTTTTCTTTACTTTTTCAGCGCAGTGTGGTATTTTAAGTAAAAAGGAGTGGATAGTATGTTTAATAACATCAGTGAAAAAATAAAGACACTTGCAAATGTTATGTGCTGGATAGATATAATTGTTTCAGTTATAATAAGCATTTTTATAATCTTTATAAACCTCTGGGCAGGCTTAATTTGTCTTATATTGGGACCGCTGGTTTCATGGATAGGATCTTTTGTTCTTTACGGCTTCGGCACCCTCATTGAAAACAGTGAAAAGACAACAGCTTATCTCAGATATCTGGCAGAAGCAGAGCGAAAAAGAATAAATAAGGAAAAAGACCGTAATGCGGAAGCTTCTGCAGAGCGAACAAAAAATTTTTCATCAAATACAAATTTTGTAAAGTGCCTCGAATGCAGAAATATTGTGGATATATCCAAACTTGACGAAAGCGGTATCTGTCCTTGGTGCGGTTGCGAAATGTAAAATAAAGAAAGCGTTGTGTTCTCGTGAACACAACGCTTTTGTATCGGTTAATTAAACTTATGCAAGCTCTGCGAAGTACTTGATTGTACGAACCATCTGGCTTGTGTATGAGTTTTCGTTGTCATACCATGAAACAACCTGAACTTCATAAAGACCGTCAGCAATCTTAGCAACCATTGTCTGAGTTGCATCGAAGAGTGAGCCGTACTTCATGCCGATAACGTCTGAAGAAACGATAGGATCTTCGTTGTAGCCGAAGGATTCTGAAGCAGCAGCCTTCATAGCAGCGTTGATGCCGTCAACTGTTACTTCGTCGCCCTTAACAACAGCTGTGAGGATTGTTGTTGAACCTGTGGGAACGGGAACTCTCTGAGCAGCACCGATAAGCTTGCCGTTAAGTTCGGGAATTACAAGGCCGATGGCCTTAGCAGCACCTGTTGAGTTGGGAACGATGTTAGCTGCGCCTGCGCGAGCTCTTCTCATATCGCCCTTTCTGTGAGGACCGTCAAGGATCATCTGATCGCCTGTGTAAGCGTGGATTGTTGCCATGATACCGCTCTGGATGGGAGCAAAATCGTTAAGAGCCTTAGCCATGGGAGCAAGGCAGTTTGTTGTGCAGGAAGCAGCGGAGATGATTGTATCTTCAGCTGTAAGAGTGTTTTCGTTTACGCTGTAAACGATTGTCTTAAGATCGTTACCTGCGGGAGCAGAAATAACAACTTTCTTAGCACCTGCATCGATGTGAGCCTGGCTCTTTGCCTTTGAGCAGTAGAAACCTGTGCATTCGAGAACAACGTCAACACCGATTTCACCCCAGGGGAGTTCTGCAGCGTTAGCCATAGCGTAGATTTTAAGAGTCTTGCCGTCTACTGTGATTGTACCTGCTTCGTCATCAGCTGAAACAGTGTGAAGATTTTCGCCGAGTCTTCCGCAGTAGCCGCCCTGAGCGGTATCGTACTTGAGAAGGTTAGCGAGCATTGAGGGCTTTGTGAGGTCGTTGATAGCAACAACTTCATAGCCTTCTGCACCGAACATCTGACGGAAAGCAAGACGACCGATACGACCGAAACCGTTAATAGCAACTTTTACTGACATAATGATTTACCTCCAAAAATGTTTTTTGAATAAAAATTAACCTTAAATATAATACCCGATTTTTTACAAGTTTTCAACCTTTTTTCTCACTTTTTTAAAAGTTTTGTTATTCTTTACAAAAACACGGGATGTCAGAGCTTTTTTGCTTATAGTCTGACTAAACAATATTATCGCTGTGATATAGTGTAATGTACCGCAGTACATAGGTAAGACTGATTTACGGCACCCGTCAGAGAAGTCCCAGCTCCCTTGCTTTTTCTCTGAGAGCCTGAAAATCGCTGAGCGCAAGAGGCTTATTTGCCTCATATCTCAGCAGTGCCGACGGATGAAAGGTACCCATAAAGAGCATTCCGCCCTTTTCAAAAAACTTGCCGTGCTGTGAGGTTACCCTGAAATCCGGAGAGATAAGCTTCTGTGCCGCAATTCTGCCGAGACACACTATTATTTTCGGTTTGATTTCGCGTACCTGCCAGCGCAGCCAGTCAATACATATATCCTGCTCCTCTTCCTTGGGATCACGGTTGTTTTCCGGTCTGCATTTCACAATATTTGCAATATAAATGTTTTTGTTTCGGTCAAGATCAATAAGCTCAAGGTATTTGTCAAGAAGCTGACCGCTTCTACCCACAAATGGCTCACCCTGAATATCCTCCTGCTCACCCGGGCCCTCGCCTACGAACATAATATCTGCATTTTCGTTACCCACGCCGAACACCACCTGCCTTGCACCGTCTCTGAGCGGGCATCGGCTGCATTCCAGACACTCTTTTCTGAGTTTTTCAAGATTGGACATATTATACCCTCGCTTTCTTTATCGGGTGCCGCTTACTGACTGATACTGATATTTTATCACATTTTCAGAATTTTTCAATTTCTCTGTTGAATTTAAGTTAAATATGTTGTAAAATATTCGGGTAAATTATTTCTACGGAGGTTAAATATAATGAACAGACCCGTTTTAGTTGAAACTTCAGCAAGACATATCCACGTAAGCAGAAGAGTTCTCGACATCCTTTTCGGTGAAGGCTACGAGCTTACAAAAAAGAAGGACCTTTCACAGCCCGGCCAGTACGCTTGTGAAGAAAGAGTACAGGTTATCGGCCCCAAGGGCTCATTCCCCGGTGTTTCAATTCTCGGTCCCGTACGTCCCGAAACTCAGGTTGAGCTTTCAGCAGGTGATGCACGTTCAATCGGCGTTAAGGCTCCCATCCGTGAAAGCGGCGACCTTGAAGGCAGCGGCCCCTGCAAGCTTGTAGGCCCCAAGGGTGAGGTTGAGCTCAACGACGGCGTTATCATCGCAAAAAGACACATTCATATGACACCTGCAGATGCAGAAAAGTACGGTCTTTCCGACAAGCAGATTGTAAACGTTAAGGTTGAGTCCGACGGCAGAGCTCTTATCTTCGGTGATGTTATTGTAAGAGTAAGCCCCTCTTATGCACTTGCAATGCACATCGATACCGATGAATGTAACGCAGCATCCTGCGCCCCCGGTATGGAAGGCGACATCCTTTAATTCAGAAACAGCGAAAGGGACTGTCACACAGTCCCTTTTTAAATCAGGAGAATAAAAATGAGCTATAATTTCTTTGCCATGCACGGCAGAATGAAATATATCAACCGCTGGGCACTTATGAGAAACGCCCTAAGCGAAAACATAAGTCAGCACAGCAACGACGTTGCGGCTATTGCCCACGCCCTTGCCGTACTCGGCAACGTGCGTCTCGGCAAAAGCTACAATGCCGAAAGAGCCGCCTTTCTCGGCCTTTACCACGATATGCCCGAGATTATCACAGGCGATATGCCCACCCCCGTGAAATATCACAGTGAAGAAATGAAAAAAGCCTATTTTGCCGTTGAGAATATGGCAAGCAACAAGCTTCTTTCAATGCTTCCCGAGGATATAAGAGAGCATTACGAGAGTGCTTTTTTCAAAAAGGAAGAAGACGCCGAGCTGTGGAAAATCGTAAAAGCGGCAGACAAGCTTTCAGCCCTTATTAAATGTATAGAGGAGCAGAAGGCAGGCAACACCGAATTTACCAAAGCTCTTGAAAGCACTGAGAATGCTGTCAGAAAAATGAACTGTCCCGAAGCTGATATGTTCCTTGAGGAATTTATACCCGCATTTTATCTCAGCCTTGACGAGCAGAATGCTTTGTAAATGCGCAATTCGCAATTCGCAATGCGCAATCGCGAAAGACAGTTCGGTGACGGTGAGATTTTACCCGCCTAATCAGGTTGTACTGTATCCGATAAAAAAACAAAACGGCAGAGGAAGTGTAGTGCTTCTTCTGCCGTTATTTTACTTTTCACGCTTGCTGTGCAAGCATTTCACATCCCGAAGGGATATTTCACACGCCGCAGGCGTATTTCACATAGCCGCAAGGCTATATTTCACGTCAGTAATCCGTAAGATTACTGACCGCCCGCTCCCGGTCTGCCGCAGCACTTCTTATACTTCTTGCCGCTTCCGCAGGGGCAGGGGTCGTTTACGCCGACCTTTTTCTTGTCGTTGCGCACCGTTCTGCCCTTTTCACTGCCGTCACCTGAGCCGCTTGTGCTTGTGACCTTTGCAACCTGCTCACGCTTGACCTCCTCGTCAGTCTTGAAGTGTGCCGCAAGCACAGCCTTTACTGTGTCGTCACGGATTGAGGTTGTCATTTCCTCGAACATATCGTAGCTGAGCTCTCTGAAGGCTACAACCGGGTCCTTCTGACCGTAGGCAAGAAGACCGACACTGCGCTTGAGCTCATCCATAGCGTCGATGTAATCCATCCACTTGAGGTCAACGTTACGAAGGAGCATTGCTCTTTCAATTTCGCGCATAGCCTCAGCGGAGTATTTCTCTTCTCTTTCCTCGTGAAGAGCATGAGCTCTTTTAGTGAGCATTTCGTATATTTCGTCGGCACCGAGCTTTTCGTCGCCCTTGAAATCGTCCTCGTTGGTAATCCAGCCCAGATATTTTTCTCTGAGTGAGCCGAGATGCCATTCATCGTAGGGAATGTTTGAAGGGCAGAAGAATTCAACTGTGTCACCGATTGAATCGTCAATCATCTTTGTGATGATGGGCTTGATATTCTCACCCTTAAGCACCTTGTCTCGCTGACCGTAGATAATTTCTCTCTGACGGTTCATAACGTCGTCAAAGGCAAGCACGTTACGTCTTACTGCAAAGTTGTTACCCTCAATCTTTCTTTGTGCAGACTCAACCTGCTTGGTTATCATACCCACCTCGATGGGAGTATCCTTGTCAACGGGCATACTTTCCATAATAGCGTACATTCTGTCGCCGCCGAAAAGACGGAGAAGATCATCCTGCATTGAAAGGTAGAAACGGCTTTCACCCGGGTCACCCTGACGTCCCGAACGTCCACGCAGCTGATTGTCGATACGTCTTGAATCGTGACGCTCTGTACCGATGATGAAAAGGCCGCCTGCCTTGCGTACCTGCTCGGCTTCATCGGCTATTTCAGCCTTGTATTTTGCTTCAAGCTCCTTGAATTTTGCTCTTGCTTCAAGTATGTCCTCGTTATCGGTATCACCGAAGGCGGTAGCCTCTGCAATAAGCTCCTCGGTGTATTCGAGTCTTCTCATTTCGCTCTTTGCAAGGAATTCAGCGTTACCGCCGAGCATAATGTCGGTACCTCTACCTGCCATATTAGTAGCGATTGTAACCGCACCGAGCTTACCTGCCTGAGCAACGATTTCAGCTTCCTTTTCGTGGTGCTTTGCATTGAGCACGTTGTGCTTTATGCCTCTCTTTTTAAGAGCCGCCGAAAGCTTTTCACTCTTTTCAATTGAGATAGTACCTACGAGCACAGGCTGACCCTTTTCGTGGCACTTTAAAATCTGCTCAATAATAGCGTTGAACTTGAACTGCTCTGTCTGATAAATAACATCGTTGTTGTCAACTCTTGCAAGAGGCTTGTTGGTGGGCACCTCAACAGCGTCAAGAGAGTATATCTCTCTGAATTCGTTAACCTCTGTCATAGCGGTACCCGTCATACCCGAAAGCTTGTTGTAAAGACGGAAGTAATTCTGGAAGGTGATGGTCGCAAGAGTTTTGTTTTCTCGTGCAATCTTAACGTTTTCCTTAGCTTCAATAGCCTGATGAAGACCGTCATTATAGCGTCTGCCTATCATAATACGACCTGTGAATTCGTCAACGATAAGCACCTCGCCGTCTTTTACAACGTAGTCAATATCTCTTGTCATAATGCCGTGAGCTCTTATGGCAATGTTGATATGATGTGAAAGAGTAAGGTTGTCGGGGTCTGAAAGGTTTTCAACGTTAAAGAACTTTTCTGCCTTTACAATGCCGCTCTTTGTCAGAGTGGCACTTCTTGCCTTTTCGTCAACGATATAGTCTGCGCCCGTTTCCTTAGCAAGCTCTTCAAGGTCTGCCTTTGAATCCGTTTCGGCAATCTTATGACATCTGAGTCCCCTTACGAAGGTGTTTGCAATTGAATAAAGCTCAGACGAGCGGCCGCCCATACCTGAAATGATAAGCGGTGTTCTCGCCTCGTCAATAAGAATTGAGTCAACCTCGTCCACGATTGCAAAGTTGTGACCTCTCTGCACCTTCTGGTCAATATACTGCACCATATTGTCACGAAGATAGTCGAAGCCCATTTCGTTGTTTGTGCCGTAGGTAATATCAGCGGCATAAGCCTTGCGGCGTTCTTCGGTTTCAAGGCCGTTGACTATAAGGCCTACGGTAAGACCGAGAAAGCGGTAAACCTTACCCATCCATTCGCTGTCGCGTCGTGCAAGGTAATCGTTTACGGTAACGATGTGTACACCCTCACCCGTAAGTGCATTAAGATATGCGGGAAGCGTAGCAACGAGAGTTTTACCCTCACCTGTTTTCATTTCGGCAATTCTGCCCTGGTGAAGCACGGTACCGCCCATAATCTGAACGGGGAAATGCTTCATACCGAGAACACGCCACGAAGCCTCACGGCATACGGCAAAGGCCTCGGGAAGAATATCATCAAGAGTTTCTCCCTTTGAGAGCCTTTCTCTGAATTCGGGAGTTTTTGCCTTAAGCTCATCATCCGTAAGCTTTGAAAAGGCATCGTCGTAAGAAAGAACCTTATCAACCACAGGTCTTATTCTTTTAATTTCCTTCGATGAATAATCACCGAAAAGCTTTGATAAGAAGCCCATTTATATCACCTCATTTAAGATTTGTATATACAAGCAATAAAGTGTAATCGTCTGATTATACCACAAATTAAAAGACGTTTCAACACTTTAGGGCAATTTAAGGGTTATTTGCCATTCAGCACTTGCATTTTATAGTCTGTATCTGTATAATATATATCAATTCCATTAAAAATAATTTAAAGGAGCTGAAATTATGGAACCTATAAAAGTCGATTTTACCGGCAAGGACGGTAAAGGTAAAGGCTCGGGCAAGGACGCTTATCTCACCCCCTCAGGAGCCGTTAAAAAACTTATTTTAAGCATCATCGGAACGGTAATAGGTGCCTTTGCCGTTTATTACTTTATGCTTCCTCCCATTAACCTCAAGAGCACGGACACCTATCTTTACTTCGGCATAGTTGCTCTTATTTTCGTGGCTCTTCTTTTCATCACCTCGGGAGCCTTCAAAAGGCCCGAATACGTTCCCTACGTTAAGAAAAGATCCGTAATTCCCTTTGCCTTCATCGTGCTTCTTGTTGCCGTTGTAGCTGTGGGCGGTATCGTTTCCTCCGTCTTCTTCAGAGCAAAGAGCTACAGCAGAATTATCACAATTGATGAAAGCAAAACCTTCGTTTCAGACATCAAGGAGGCAGATTTCAAGAGCGTTCCGGTGCTTGACACAGACGCCGCAACGGTGCTTGCTAACCGTACTCTCGGTGACCTTGCGGAAATAGGTAAGGTTTCACAGTTTGAAATATCAACGCAGTTCACACAGATAAACTACAAAAACACTCCCGTAAAGCTTACAACCCTTGCTTACGGCGACATTTTCAAGTGGTTAAAGAATACGGGCACCGGTCTTCCCGGCTACGTTGTAGTCGATATGGTAACACAGAAGGCTGAGCTTGTAACACTCGACGAGGGCGAATATATCAGATATTCAACCCACGAGCATTTCAGCAAATACCTTATGCGTCACGTACGCTTCGCATATCCGACCTACATTTTCGACCAGCCCCACTTTGAAATTGACGAAGCAGGCAGACCCTATTGGCTTTGCCCCGTGCTTGATAAGACCATCGGACTTTTCGGCGGCACTGACGTAAAGGGCGTTGTTATTGTTGACGCAATCAGCGGTGAAATGGTTGAATACAGTGTTGACGAGGTAAAAAGCAGTAAGGAGCTTCAGTGGATTGACGGAATTTACTCCGACGACCTTCTCGTTGAGCAGTTTGATTACTACGGCAAATATCAGAACGGCTTCTTCAACTCAATCATCGGTCAGAGCGGCGTTAAGCTTACAACCGAGGGCACAAACTACATCGCCAAGGACGACGACGTTTACACCTATACAGGCGTAACCTCAGCAGGTAACGACCAAGCAATCATCGGCTTCGTGCTTATGAATATGAGAACAAAGGAAGCAAACTTCTACAGTGTATCGGGTGCCAAGGAAACATCGGCAATGTCATCTGCTCAGGGTGATGTTCAGGACTATGCCTATAGAGCAACCTTCCCCATTCTTCTCAACATCAGCGGTCAGCCCACCTACTTTATGTCACTTAAAGACAGCGACAACCTTGTAAAACGCTATGCAATGGTTAACGTTCAGAACTATCAGGTTGCCGTTACAGGCTCAACAATAGCAGAGTGCACAAAGATTTATGCCGAAAAGCTTGAGCAGAACAACATCAGCATTGATATTGACCTTGATAAGCTTGAAGACATCGCTTCTCCCGACGCCCCCTCAGACGGCACAGAGCCGCCCGAGCTTCTCACCGTAAGCGGCACAGTCACCGATATACGTACGGCAGTTATAAACGGCAACAGCGTTTATTTCATCGAGCTTGACGAAAGCGGCGTTTATTTCTCCGTTAAGGCTTCAGACGAAGAAAGCGTCGTTATTATGAATAAGGGTGACAGCGTTACAATCACCTATAACGAGGCAGAGGGCGAAATTGTTGCAGCTGACAGCATCGCAGTCAACACAACAGAAGAGACAACAGCAACAGCAGCAGAATAAGCTTTCAGGACCGTTCTGATGAACGGTCCGTTTTTTTAATTTTCTCATAACGAAAAGCCTCTTGCCAAAGCTCTGTATATATGTTATAATTATTTTTAACAATTATATATCCAAAAAAATCTACAGGGAGTATAAAAAATGGATTTCAAAAAATTATTCAAGGATGAGGCCTACGGCTGGATGTATAAAACTCTCGCCCTCGGCCTTGCTGCTGTAATTATTTTCACAGCAGGCGTTTACAGCACTTCCCTTTTCACAGCAAGCACAAAGACCGTTGCCGTTCAGAATCAGAACGTACAAAGCAACGCTGCTCCCTCAGACTCATCCGCCGGCACGGAGCAGAAGTCTCCTCAGTCATCAACCTCATCAAAGCCTCCTGTAACAATTACAGATGAAAACAAAACAGAAATGACGACGGCTGAAATTATCGAGCTTTTCAACACAAGTGCAAACAAAGTAAAGCAAGAGGCTGTTACCGTTACAAAAAATTACGAATACCGCAAGTATTTAGAGGAAAACTCAAAGGTTCCCGATAAGCTTAAGGGCCTGGCAAACTCACTTATGAGCACAGCCTTCAAGGATGACACCGAGCCCATCGTTTATGCAACCAAAGATGAAATCATAGCCAACTATCAGGTTCCCGGCCAGACCTGGTCAAGCACACTCACAGAGGCTGAGGTTGAAGAAGCACTCTGTGCCGACAACGGCGGCGAATATGAAATCTACCTCAAGCTCAAGAGCTCCGTAAACCCCGAAAATGCAACGGGCGTTGCAAAGGCCTTTGATACAATCACCACATCCGAGGTCAGAGAAAATGCACCTGCAATGATCAAGGATTTCTCAACAGAATATTTCAACTGTGAAATCAGATGCAAAATCGATAAGGAATCCGGCCGTATGACATGGTCAAATTACACCTCACCCGTTATTATGAAGGTTAACGTTGAATTTTTCGGAACCATCGCAGCCGAGGTTGCGTTAAGCTTTGAAAAGGATTATACCATTACATACTAAAGCAGAAAAAAGGGGGCTGTAAAAAGATACAGCCCCCTTTTGAGTAGTCAGCAGTCAGGATTTACCTGTAAAATCTGATGATTTGACAGCTCTGTTTTTTCAGTCAGACAGATGAAACAGTGGAATTAAGTCTGTAGTAAAAAACGTAACAGTAAAAACCGTTGTAAAGCTTTGCTTTTATGCTTTTACAACTGTTTTGTTATTTGCTTTTCTTTTGTTTATAAGGTTTTTCCGGCGCTTAGTTTTTTTATAGCCTCTTAATTTTTTCGGCTGAAACGGTTATAAGGCGGTTTGGGAAGCTTTCTTACTGCCACAGACCGTTTTTTTCTCAGGCAGCTGGGCAACTATAATGGCAACAAACATCATCACACAGCCCAAACCCTCCCTCAGGGTAGGAACCTGACCGAGAAGCACAAGCGATGTCAGCACGGCAAAAACAGATTCGAGGCTCATAAGCATTGATGCAAGGGTAGGCTCCGTTCTTTTCTGAGCGATGATCTGGAAGGTAAATGCAACACCGCTTGACATAACGCCCGCATAAGCAAGTGACACTGCCGCCTGACGGACAGCCTCAAGGGTGATTTCTTCAAAAAGCACAGCAGGAACAATACTTATCATACCCGCAACAAAAAACTGAGTCATAGAAAGCTTTACACCGTCAACATCAGCGGCAACCTTGTCTATAACCAGAATATGCACTGCATAAAGCACTGCACACATGAGCACATAAAGGTCTGCCACGCCTACGGTATTATCTTCTTTTACGCAAAGCAGATAAAGAGCACCTATACTCAGAGCAACACAGCCCCATATTATCGGGCGTATTTTTTTGCCGATAAACAGTGAGAATATCGGTACGAGCAGTATGTAAAGCGCAGTGATAAAGCCTGCCTTACCGGGCTCCGTGCCCTTATCAAGGCCTATCTGCTGACAGGCGGATGCGCCGAAAAGAAAAACACCGCATACCGCACCGCTTACAAGCAGAGTCTTTCTCTCTTTTTTACCTGCAGGAGCATACAGCCCCTTTTTCTTTTTGCTTTTATCTATAATAAGTGTAACGGGAAAAAGCACTGCACTGCCCAGAAAGCTTCTGAGGCAAAGAAAGCTGAATGGACCCAGATATTTTGCTCCCTCAGACTGTGCAACGAAGGCACTGCCCCATATAAAGGCCGCAATTATGAGCAGCACAGGACCTACTATTTTATTCCTTTTCATTTTATACCTCTTTTTTACGCGAAAGCGGGAACGTATCTGCCGAGAAGCTCAAAGCCGTAATACACTGCCGGGGAAACAAATATTGCAGGCAGATAGTTTGCCACCTTGAATTTACCTATACCCGTAAGATTAAGACCGAGAGCAAATATAAGCAAGGCACCTACACAGGTCAGCTCTGCTATTGCACCCTCGCTGAGCAAGGGAGCGAGAAGCCCGGAGGCAAGCACAAGCCCGCCCTGAAAAAGAAGCACAAAAGCTGCCGAAAAAATTACACCGATGCCGAGAGATGCGCTGAGCATCATAGACGAGCAAAGGTCAAGCAGGCTTTTTGTAAAAATCATAGTGTGGTCGCCGCGAAGACCCGACTCGAGAGAGCCTACCACCGTCATTGAGCCCACGCAGAAAACAAGAGAGGCGGTAACGAAGCCCTCAGCAACACTGATCTTATCGTTATCCTTCTTAAGCTTTGACGAAAGAAAATCCCCCGCCCTTGTCAGCTTGCCGTCAATGTCGGCCCACGTACCGAGAATCGCTCCGACTACCATTGAAACGATGGTAACAAGCACATTCCGGCCCTTAAGCATACCCTGAACACCTATAAGCAGAGTGCACAGACCTATGCCGGTCATAACCGCATCGCTGAATTTCTTTGATATACCCTTTTTAAAAATAAGACCTATTGCACTGCCGATTATTACCGTGGCAACGTTAACAAACACACCTGTCATTTTTTTACACTTCTTTTCCTTTTTATTCGCCGAGTGCCTCTTTTACAGCCAATGCAAGCTGATCGGGGCAAGATGTGCTCTTGAAGCCGCAACGGATACCCGAAAGCTTTTCCGCAATTTCCTGAGCACTCATACCCTCCGCCAGAGCAGCTACGCCCTTGGTATTACCCGAGCAGCCTCCGTGGAAGCGTATATTGGTCACCTTTGAATCAACTATATCAAATTCAATACCTCTTGAGCATACGCCCTTGGTTTTATAAGTGTAATGCATAATTTACAACCTCCTTCATAATAAACATTACTATGATAATTAAATCGGAGCGTTTTGTCAAGACAGAATATAAAGAAGCGCCATAACGAGCGCCGTGTTTTTCCCGTCGGCAGAAAGCAGCACAACAAGCGAAAGAATAAGCGCCTCGTCCCTTGTGGCAGAGTCTCCGTCACCCCTGCCCTTCACACCGTCGGGTCTTTGCCCGAAATCTCTCCTCATCAGCCCAGCTCCCTTATAAGCGGCATAAGCGACACTATTCTGAGCATCTGAATCGCCTTGTCTACCCGGGGCCTTCTTGCGGGGCTTAGCATAGGCTTAAGGTCTCTTAAAAGCCTGCACCCCGGGTCCTCAGGCTGACTGTTGAGTCTGCTTAATACCGACGCCATTTTCATAACCGTTTCCATATCGAATGCCGCAGTACTGCTTTCCTGTGCTTTTTCACCGCCCGACGTCTGCTTTGCTCCCGAAAGCATATCCGAGGCAAGTCTTGTTATACTCTCCATATCCTCATCTGAAAGAGAAGAAAGCATCTCACCTACCGCATCGAGATTTATATCACCGAGGTCCATAGCGTTACCCCTTATCCTTTCTGAGCATATCCGCTATTTTCCGTGCCACAGGCGACTGCATTAGCCCGGCAAGCTTTTGAGGGTCCGAAAGAATGCTTCTCACCTTCTGTGCCTGTTCTTCATTGAGATGCTTTCTGATAAAGTCCTCGGCGTTGATTTTTTCCCCGGAGGAAATATCTCCCGCTTCCTTCATAATTTCTTTTATCTGCTCCTGAGAAAGTTTTGTTTCGTTATCCATTGAAAAACCTCCCGCTTTATGTTAATATATGAGTTGTATTTATAACTATGACTCAAGGCGGAGGTTTATGAATGAAAATTCTCGTGCTGAGCGACTCCCACGGCAGAAAGGACCTTGCCCTGCAGGTGCTTGAAAAAGAAAAGGACTGTCCCACCGTATTTTTTCTCGGTGACGGAGAAAGAGAGGCGGTTTTTATCAAAGAAGCCTTCAAGGACAGAAGCTTCACCTGTGTAAGAGGCAACAACGACTACGCCTCGTCATTTGAAGACGTTGCCTATAAGCACATCGACGGAGTTACCTTTATGGCCTGCCACGGCCACAGCTTCGACGTACGCTTCAGCCGCCGTACCCTTTTTTATAAGGCGGCAGACGTGAGAGCTCATATTGCCCTTTACGGTCACACTCACGTGCCTCTTACGGAAACCGACCCTCTTTCTCTTGTATGCGCGGTAAATCCGGGTGCTCTTTGCAACGGAAGCTACTGTGTTATAGAGGTCAACAAGGGCGATTACACCGTTACCCATAAGCATCTGTGAACGGTTGATTATTTAATGCAAATCAACTCTGTATCGGCACAGCTTTTTACGAATATACATAACACTGTATTGATGTCCGCAGAAAATGCGGCTGAAATAAATAAAACACAAGAAAGAAGGTTTTTTATGCTAAACAGACATACAAACCCCGTTGGCAGAATTGCTCCCCTGCTTCTGGCATTTATGCTTATATTCAGCCTTATGGCTGTACCCGCATCTGCCGAGGCTCAGAGCGCAGTTGCCACAATGACCGATGTTGCCTTTACAGACGGCTCAGCCGTTGTAGAAATCGACACGGAAAACGCCGACAAGGCAACGGTACTCGTAAACGGTGCCGAGGGCGAGGAATTCACATTTTCCTCAGAGGCAGCCTTCACCCTTGACGTTACCGCTTCAGAGGGCTATTTCATAAGAAAGATTCTTGTTGAAAAAGAGGGTGCCGACGGCAAAAAGGAAGAAACAATCATCCCTCTCAGCGACGACAAGACTTACAGCGGCACACTTGTTGCAGATAAGGATATGACTGTTGAAATCAAAATCACATCAGACTCCTTCCGCTTCTTCGATTCCTTCCTCCCCCTTGACTTAAGCGTATTCGAGTGGGTTCAGGGTATCAGAACGCCTATTCTCACAGCACTTATGAAGGTTATCACTACCTTAGGTGACGAGGGTATTCTCTTTATTGTAATTGCTCTTGTGCTTCTTGTAACAAAGAAGTACCGTAAGATAGGCTTTGCAATGCTTGCCGCCCTTGCAGTTATGCTCGTTTGCAACAACTTCGTGCTCAAGGAAATCTTCTCAAGAGAGCGTCCCTTCAACCTTTACGCAACCTTCCCCGAAAAATATGCCGAATGGGGCGGAGAGGCTGCAAAGTACATCTATCCCGATATGGTAAAGGCTCCTCACAGCTATTCATTCCCCTCGGGACACACCTCATCAGCCTTCGCCGCAGGTGTTGCAATTCTCTGCTATAACAGAAAAGCAGGTATTCCCGCAACTCTCTTTGCCTTCGTAATGGGCTTTACAAGAATTTACGTAGGTGTTCACTACACCACAGACGTTATCTCTGCCGCAATCGTAGGTATCATCTACGCCCTTCTCGGCGTGCTTCTCACAAAGTACCTTTTCCCCGTTGCAGAGAGAATTCTCGATAAGGTTACGGCAAAGCTTAAAAAGAAAAAGGCTTAACGGTTAAATCAGCATAAAGAAAAGGCTGTCGGAATAATCCGACAGCTTTTCCTTTTAAAGAGTGTATGAGCAAACAATGAGAATGTATCAGAATTGGCCGAGAAGTGCCATAACAAAATAAAACAGAAACAGCAGTGCTAAGAATGTCATATTGATCTCTCCTCTTTATTTTATGGCATTATTATAGCACCGCCCGATAAAATGCGCAAATAAAAAAGCAGGTCACAGTCCTTTTTTCAGGACTGTGACCCCTTTTACATTTTTTAAGCTTATCAGCCGATGTTGTAAGTAAATTCAGCGCCCTCAACGAAGCTTCCGTTATAAAAATCTCTCATTCTTACAACGACCTCGTCATCATAAACCTCAACCTGAGCACCGATACCTGTGCCGCTTTCATTCTTGTGGGTACACTTGGGAAGGTTGATGCAGTTTACACCGTCAAGCGTATAAACGCTGCCCTCGTCGTATTCACGGTGTGTATGTCCGCAGAAATAAAGCAAATCGTCGTAATCGTTAAGGATTTCGGTAAGCTCATTTCCGTCTCTGCCGTTGAGATAATTTGCAGGATGATGTGACATTACAAAAATGGGTGCATCCTCAGAAGCCGCCTTATCGAGCACCTCTCTGAGCCATGAAAGCTGTGCATCTGAAAGGTACATATCGTTTACCGTTACATCCTCTGATGAAAGGCAGATTATGTAGCAGCCGTTAACAACATCATAGTAATAAGGCTCGGTGAGGTCTTCTCTGAAGAAAGCTCTGTTATAGCCCATATAGCGTGCCTTGTATTCCTCGAAATCTCCTTCGCCGTTGCTGTAATCGTGGTTACCCGCAAGAACGAAAACCTCGTCTGTATCAAGATTATCAGCTGCACCGAAGAAGAGAAGGTTTTCAATGTGCTGACCGTTCATCGTGTTGTCGCCGAGGAAAACAACAGCGTCGTTACCGCCCTCAAGCGAATTCACGTCGTCAATAATTCTTGAAAGCACGCTGTAAGTCTTTGTGAAGCTGAATTCCTTATCGAGGCCTTCTACATGGCAGTCGGAAAGCACAGAGAAAACTGCTTCAATTTCTTCTTCATTTTTAACCTGATGAACCTCACCTACACCTGCACCGAGAGTGAGGAAGGTCATAACCACGGTAAGTGCCGATGCAATAATCTTTGCTAAAGTATAAAACATTGTCATAGATGTCTCCTTCTTTCTGTGAATATCAATTATAATTATACCTTGAAAATTGTTACACTTTCAAAGGCTTCTCCCTTTTTAAAGGTGCACTGTGGGAAATCGGGCTGATTCGGCGTGTCGGGATAATACTGAGTTTCGAGGCAGAAGCCGTAATGCTTTTCGAGAACAATGCCGTTCTTGCCCGTTTCAGTGCCGTCTATGAAGTTGCCCGTATAAAGCTGAACACCGGGAAGGTCGCTCATAACCTCAAGCTTTCTGCCGCTCTTTTCGTCCTTTACCCTTGCAACAAGGCGAAGCTTACCCTTTTCACCGTTTACGCAGAAGTTGTGGTCGTAGCCTCTGCACATAATAAGCTGCTCGTCGTCAGCGCCGATATCTCTGCCGATTTTCTTCGGCTTTCTAAAATCAAATGCTGTTCCTTCAACACTGCGAAGCTCACCTGTGGGAATGCTGTCAGCATTGGTCGGGGTGTAGTAATCGCAGAAAAGCTGAAGCTCATGGTCGAGAACATCGCCGTTTGCTGTT
The DNA here is from genome assembly GCA_017517865.1 of Clostridia bacterium. GTDB lineage: Bacteria > Bacillota > Clostridia > Oscillospirales > Acutalibacteraceae > UBA6857. The sequence goes on from JAFWYB010000060.1 coordinate 22,473, forward strand.
GTGCCTAAGTTGAAGTATGCATGGTTTGTCATATTGATAACAGTCTCACGGTCGGGCACCGCCTTATAGCGGATTTCAAGTTCGTTGCGGTCGGTGAGAATATAGGTAACGGTTACATCGATATTACCGGGGAAGCCCTCGTTACCGTCAGCTGAGAAATATGAAAACTCAACCGCATCATCGTCAATAATAATGGCCTTCCAGAGTGCGCTGTTGAATTCACCGCCGCCGTGAAGGCAGGTCTTGCCCTTTTCATTCTGAGTAACCTGATATTCCTTGCCGCCTACGGTAAACTTGCCGCCGCATATTCTGTTGGCATACTGACCGATGACGTTACCCGTATAGGTACCCGATGCCATATGACCGGCAACGGTGTCAAAGCCCATTATGATGTCACCCGTAACACCCTCTCTGTCGGGGCAGCAGAAGGACTGAAGGGTTGCACCTCTCGTAATGATACCCGCAGATATACCGTTGTTGTTTTCAATAGTGTAAAGATAAACCTCTCTGCCGTCGGGCATAGTGTCAAAAAGAGTTTTTGTAACGCTCATTGTTTTCTTCACCTTTCATAAAAATTAACCGATAAAATACTACCGGTTAATTTTAACACATTATTTTTTGTTTGTAAAGATTGCCGCCTTTTATTTTGTTCTCAGAGCCGCCTGCATCGTCTTGTTTGCAACGGGAATAGCATCGTTATATCCCATACCGCCGTTTTCAAGGCAGACAACCACCGCATAAGGCATATCCTCTCTCTGTGAATAGCCCACAAACCAGGCGTGGCTGTTGTCGCCTATAACCTGAGCCGAGCCCGTCTTGCCGCACATCTGAAGGTCCGGGAATTTTTTGTCGCTGTAATAGTTCTTGACGTTTGAGCGCAGAAGGTCACCGATTTCCTTTGCAGTTTCGGGTGAAAGGCTGATCGCCGTGCTCTCTGAGGTCTTCTGCATATTAAGCTCTGACGAGGACTCAACGAGATAGGGATTTATACCCGTGCCGCCGTTGGCAATCGTACCCATAAGCAGCAGCATCTGCATAGGATTTACGAGAGTTGTATACTGACCTATGCCTGCCCAGCCCATATCAAGGTTGGTGGCGTCCGAAACGTCAAAGCTTGAACGCACCGTTGTGATTTTACCCACGGGCACGCCCTGTGAAAAGCCCAGCTTTCTTACGGTACGCGTAAGCACATTGGGGCCGAGCTCAACGGCAAGCTGTGCAAAAACACAGTTGCAGGAAACATTGAAGGCTCTTTCAAAATTCACCTTGCCGTGTACGCCGTTGCAGATAACCTCGCCGTCGCCAGCGCCGTTGCCGGTTTTGTATTTACCGGTGCAGGTGAAGCTTCTTTCGTATATATCGGGAATATTTTCAATAGCCGCAATAGCCGTAACGGTTTTGAAGGTCGAGCCCGGTGTAAACACACCGGAAAGTGCTCTGTTAAGATAAACGCCCTCATATTTTTCCGTGTTGGTTTTTACATCGGAGGGAACGTTCTGCGGGTCGTAGGTAGGCGCGGAAACCATACAGATAATCTCGCCCGTTTTATAATTATACACAAGCACCGTACCTTTTTTACCGTTCATAGCCTCGTAAGCAGCCTTGCAGACCGAGGCGTCAAGAGTCAGCGTTATGTCACTGTCCTTATTTCCCGCAAGCACGGGATAAATGCCGTTGACAATGTTATAGCCCAGAAGGTTTGCTCTGTATACCGTGTGAACACCCGTTGCAATATAGCCGGAAAGGTCACCGACAGCATGAAAGGTTGCCTTTCTTACGGAAGAGTCGGAGTTGTAATATCTTACACCGTCCTCACTTTCTGCAAGCACCGTACCGTTTCTGTCGTAAATTGTACCCGCAACGGAAATTCCGCCGTTTTTGAAAATATGCTTGTTGGCTCTGTGGGTAACCCACTCATCACCGTGAGCAGCAAGGGAATAGGTGAAAAAGCCAAGACCGAAGAAAAAGGCAATAACAAGTATTATAAGAACGTAGGTTCTTTTCGTCGTACTTTTCATAGCTTCTCCTTTCAGCTTTTATAAATTTTCGGATAAGCTCTTATATCTGCCGCCTTTATGAAGGCGAAAAGAGCCCAGCAGCTTATCATGCTTGAGCCACCCTGACTTATAAAGGGAAGAGTAACGCCCGTAAGAGGAAGCAGATCCGTTATGCCGAATATATTCAGACAGGTCTGGAAAAGAATCATTGCCGCCGCCGCACAGGCCGATATTGAATAAAAGCTCGAGGGTGCGCTTCTTGCACATCTTACCGCATATACGCAGATGAAAGCAAAGGCAATTACGATAGCGAAAGCAATTATAAGACCGAGCTCCTCGCAGATGAGACCGAAAACAAGGTCTGTAACGTCTGCATAGACCTCTCGCAGTTTACCGTTACCCACACCAAGTCCTCTGAGGCCTCCGCTTGCCGCACATATCAGCACGCTTATCTGCTGATAGCCTCTGCCGAAGGGGTCGTCCCACACGTGGCGGTAGGTTTCAAATCTTGCGGCAACGTGGGGCAGGAACGTAAATATCAGCACGGCACCTATGAGGGCACCGGCGCAGATAAATATTATTGAACGGAGATCACCCGAACGCATAAAAGCGACGACTATGAAGGTGAAAAAGTAAATAAGCGCCGTACCGAAGTCCTTCATAAGAAAAAGTATACCTATACAGCCCATTGAGAACAGAATGTAAAGATATATGTTTTTTGCCGTCAGAAGCTTATCGAGAGATGCCGCGCCTACAAAGATGAAGGCAATCTTGACTATCTCTGAGGGCTGAAGTGAAATACCGCCTATATAAATCCAGTTATAGGCGCCGTTTATATAGGTTTTTGCCACAAATCGGATATAAACAAAAGCAGCACCGAAAAACAGCAAGGCAAAAAAACCAACATATTTTCTTACAGCCATAACTCTTTTAACGTCCTTGAGGAACCATAAAAGAACGTCGTAGGCTATAACACCGGCCACAACCATTATCATCTGCTTGAGCATACCCTTGGTGCCGTACTCACCGGCTATAAGACACATACCTATTCCGCTGAAAAAGAAGGCTATGAACTCAAGCTCGAAGTTGACCTTTTTGATGGCAAAGTGCATAAACACAACATACATCCATTCAAAGGAAACGTAAACACAAAGCAAAGCCGCAGTAAGAATTCCTCCGCCCTTATCAGAAAAGAAAACAGGCAGAAAGGATACCCACTGAAAAGCTGTAAGCGCAATAAGAATAAAGGTTTTGCCTACATGGCTGTGCTTTTTTCTCACGCGGTCCGAATATCTCATTTTTTCTTTTGCCACGCAGACCCCTCCTTATCTCATTTTAATTTTAAACAGCAGGCTCTCTGTTCCGAGAGTGATGATGTCACCGTCAAAAAGAAGCTGAGGCTGACTTATTTTTCTGCCGTTGAGCAGTGTGCCGTTGGTGGAGTTATTATCCGTTATTGCCCAGCCGTCCTCGTAAAGCACAAGCAGACTGTGCTGCCTTGAAACGCCCTGACCGTAGGAAATTCTGATATCGCTCTTTGCGGAGGCGCCCACGGTTACTCTGTTACCCACAAGCACAAAGACCTCTCCCGTTCTTGTGTTTATCATTCTCGGCTGACTGTAGCCGCGCTGATTTTCCGTTCCGCCGTAGGGTGACACACCGCCCTGATACGCAACGGGCTGAGGAGGCGCGCCTCTCTTTTTATGCTTACCTACGTGCTGAACAGGGTCGTCGGCAACCTCAAAGCGGAAATTCGCATCGGCAAAGGACAGCATATCTCCGTTTTTAATAGTCATTTTTTCGTCAATCTTATTTTCGTTAACCCTTATGCCCGATTTTGAATCGAGGTCATAGATATACCATCCGTCTATTCTTCTTGAAATAACCGCATGGGTACGCGAAACGGCACTGTAGGGCAGAACTATATCACTGCTGTTGCTTCTGCCCAGAGAGGTTTCCCACATATTCAGAGGGTGCCGTTCCCCCGTGTTCATATCTGTTATATAGGCATAGATTTTCTCCTTCGGGTGACCTAAAAGCAAGGTCAGTATACACTTAAAAAGAATAATCAGAGCCAAAGAAGGAAGAATATACCTTGAAACTGCCGTTATTACAATCACAATTATCTCCCTGCCTTTCTTTATTATTATTTATATGTAAGGTTATGTCACAATAAACTGCTGATGCCTGCCGTAAAAAAATCAACCGTATTCCGATACACGGCTATATGTAAATGATAACCATAAAAAAATTTTTGTCAACTGTTTATCTTTATCCGAAGAATATTGCTCATTGTAATTGACAAAACTTTAAAATAATGGTAAAGTCATTACTAAGGTAACAGCCTAAATTTTTTATACGGAGGAAACATTATGGAACTCAGAGGTTCAAAAACAGAAAAAAATCTTATGGAAGCCTTCGCCGGCGAATCACAGGCAAGAAATAAATACACCTACTTCGCTTCAGTTGCAAAGAAGGAGGGCTATCAGCAGATAGCTGCCATTTTTGAAGCTACCGCAAACAACGAAAAAGAGCACGCAAAGCTCTGGTTCAAGGCTCTCGGTGAGCTCGGCAACACAGCAGAAAACCTTGCAGCAGCAGCCGCAGGCGAAAATTACGAATGGACAGATATGTACGACCGTTTTGCAAAGGATGCTGAGGAAGAGGGCTTCACAGAGCTCGCAGCAAAGTTCAGAATGGTTGCCGCCATCGAAAAGACCCACGAGGAAAGATACCGCGCACTTCTTTCAAACGTTGAAATGCAGAAGGTATTTGAAAAGAGTGAAGAAACCATGTGGGAATGCCGCAACTGCGGTCACCTTGTAATGGGCAAGAAGGCTCCCGAAATCTGCCCTGTATGTGCTCATCCTCAGAGCTATTTCGAGGTTCGCAAGGAAAATTATTGATTTTAAGAAAAGGCTCTCCGCTGTTGCGGAGAGCCTTTCAACTTTTTTCATATTCATTTCAGTGTAAAATCAGTCCGAGCCTGAAACAAAATAAGAAATCATTTTTTTTGCAGTTTTCTTAATTCTTTCCTGACTACTGACTACCGACTACTGAAAAGAGACTGCCGAAGCAGCCTCTTTTGATTTACGGTAACAGCTTGTTTGTTGTAATAATCTCTGCGCCGAAAAGCACCATTATATCCTCAAACACGGTGTTGTCAACGGTCCATACGCCTATTTTTATACCCTTTTCACGGGCGGTCTTAAGTGCCGGTGCACTCTTGTAAAAATTTCCGTAAAAGAAATTGATACCCGCACCGTGAGTTATACACCATTCAATATCATCATCCGTTACGGTGCTGCTCAGAAGAAGCATCTGTGCATCACCGTCAAGCTCTCTGTACTTTTCGAGATACTCTCTTTCAAATGAGATAAACACTGCATCCTCTTTAAGTCCCAGCTCTTCAACGGTCTCTTTAAGAGAGGGCAGATATTTTGTGTCGCAGCCCTTTATTTCAATTACGGGGAAGACCTTACCCTTTTTGCAGACCTCAAGAGCCTCTCTGAGAGTAGGCACTGTAAGGCTTCCGTAATTTTCAATGCCGTTACCCGAATCAAGGGTGAGAGCACGTATTTCTTCAAGGGTGAAATCTGCAACCGTTCCCTCACCGTTTGTCATAGCATCTACGGTATCGTCGTGAATAACGACCCACTCACCGTCTTTTGTGGTATGGATGTCAAACTCACAGCCGTCAAAGCCGTACTCTGCCGAAAGCTCAAAGGCGGGCAGAGAATTCTGAGGTGCAAGAGACGAAAGACCTCTGTGAGCGACCATAACCGGAGCCTTCTCCGTGTGAGAGGAAATTGAAAAGGAGTTATCAATAGTTTCTGCCGTCATAGGGGCAACAATAATAAGCATAGCAAGAATTATCAGTCCGATAACCGTTCCGATAAGTGCCTTCTTTTTTCTTTTCTTTAAAGCCATAAACATTTCCTCCTGTCTGTTGTGCTTGCATTATACACCCGTTTTTATTTTTTATCAAGCTATTTACGGCAAACGATGCGGTACGCGTTGGGATAAACGGCAAGAAAATCGGACAGCCGTGTTCTGCCGGCCGAGCCCGGGTCGTTTACGGTAAAATCAGACGCTGAAAGTCTGTTGCCGCCCTTATAGCCCGTTACGGTTACCCAATGCTGTGAGCCGTTGGCCTTTTTCGCACCGAAAACAACAGGCTTTCCGCTTTTCAGAAGATTGTAAATTCTCAGAAGATAGTCGGAGCCTGCATTTTCAACGGAGCACCAATCAGGCCAGTAAAGAGAGCCCGAGGCAGAATAGCTGAGTCTTGCCGCCATTTTGTCCGGTGTTACCGCACTGCCCGTGTGATAGGACTCCGTCATAGCAAGGGCCGTGGTGGTGCAGCCGATTGTGCCTATATTGTCACCGTAGGAGCCTATGGGATATGCACTCCAGCGCGAGTCAGTCTGGCGGTAATAGGGCACGCTCAGACTAAGCTCAGCATAGGTGTTTTCTGCTGGCTTTATGAGATAAGGCGTTGCCGCATAGCCTATTTTACTGCCCTTGTAAAGAATACGGCTCCATTTGCTGTTGCCGTAGAGAATTACTACGCTGTCGCCCTTTGAAAGGGTGTCGATTACGGGCTTTGCAGTGCTTGAGCCGCTTCTGACATTGAGTCTGCCCGATGAAACCGCCACCTGCATTTCATAGGTGTCACCGTAAAGGCGGATATATTTACCGTGGCACCAGCCGAATTTGCCGTCGGCATATTCGACTCTGTACCAATCTGCGTTTTTATCGGTAACGGTAAGCCAGCTTGCGTGCTTTACAGAGGTAATCACAGTACCCGTTGAGGAGGGAGCCGACCTTACATTGAGATTGCCGCCGGAGGTAACCACCTTACCTGCCATATCCGAGGCCGAGGCCATAAGAGAAAAGATTACCGTCATAACACCGAGAGAAAAAATATAGAGAAGCTTTTTCATGCTTCACCTCCTTGAAATTCTGACGCGTCATCCGGATTATATCACAGATTTCTCTTTTTGTGGCAATGTAATTTTTCCCAACACTTTGTTTTCCGATTGTTAAAAATTCTTTTTTGCATAAACTATTGAACATTTATGTTTTTTATGGTAATCTTATTCAGTACAGATTATTTTTCGTCTAAAAACCGTACCGAAAGGAAGAAAATACAATGGTGATTCAGGTAGAAAACAAAATTAAGGAGCTTCAGGAATTAAGAAGCAAGGAATATTACAAGCAGAAGGATGCCGATATGGAAAACTGGGGCATCGCAAAGGAAGGTAAGGGCAAAAAGGCTACGCCTATCGTTATTACCGATGAAGATTACGAAAGACTTATCAAAACCGCAAACGGCGTAGGTAAGACAGGCAGAAACCCCGTTGCCATAAGGCTCAGCAAGGCTGCTTCGATTTCAATGATCGTCTGTGCAGTTGCAGCGGTTGTTGCTCTCGTCACAAGCAAGGGCTTCGTTTCGGCATCACTCTGGGTTATGGGCGGACTTGTTCTTTTTGTTCTCTTCAAGGGTATTGCAGAAGCAATAAGACTTCTTCAGCAGCTTCTTGACGGCGGCAACACCTCAGAAATCATCAAAAAAGAGGCACCCGTAATCACAACCGCCCCCGTAATGCCTGCCTATGCACCCGTACAGCCCCCCATCTACCAGCAGTACCCTGCATACGTTCAGTATCCTCAGGGCTATTACGCACCCGTTGCTCCCGCACCTCAGCAGGCAGCTCCCGCACCTGCAGTTACACCCGTAGCCCCCTCTGCTCCCGCAGAAAAGAAGGCTGACGATTATAACAACATTCCCGCTGTGGAATTCAATCCTCAGGAGGACTTTTTCACCAAGCCCTATGAGCCCAAGGCAACCTTCGGCGAAAACTGATAAACAGGGAACACAAATCATATAGGCTTATAAAAGCTGACAGATCATCTTAAATCTGTCAGCTTTTTTTCTTGAGCAGTTGCATTTTGCTTTTTTATAATGTATAATCGAAAAAAGGAGAAAATTTACAGGGGAGAATATAATTATGAAAAAGTTTTTTCTTTTTGACAACACCGAATCAGATACAAAGGTTTCAAACACCAGGCTGCTTTCTTATGCAGCGGGTCTTACCGGTCAGAATATGACCTACAACTTTGTTTCAACAAGACTTTTTGTTTACCTTAACACAATTCTGAAAATACCTTCTGAAAAGACCGGCATCATAACCGGTGTCAGCACACTGTGGGATGCAGTTAACGACCCTCTTATCGGCGGACTTATAGACCGCAGAAAGCATAAGCCGGGCCAGAAGCTCCGCCCGTTTCTTCTGTGGACACCGCTGATTATAGGACTTCTTGTTTTTCTGATGTTCGTTGATTTCGGCTTCAAGGAAACTCAGACAATTGCTTTTGTTCTCGCTCTTTACATACTGTTTGATATTTTCTATTCACTTCAGGATATTTCAATCTGGGGTATAGCCGCCATGTCGAGTCCCGATTCGAATGAACGCAGACGAGTCATTCAGTGGATCACAATTTCCGCAGGCCTCGGCGGCACAGTAGCAGGCCTTTTCCCCACCTTCAAGGATATTGTTGTTACCAACAGTATTATGAGCGAAAAAAACTCTTATGTATGGGGTGCTCTCGTTTTTGCTATCGGCGGTATGGCAATTGCAATGCTCGCTTACCGTATGAAGGAAAAGGTTGAGCCCGTTGAGCCCGAAAAGAAAACGAGCTTTCTCAAGGATATTGCAGACTTAAGGTATAACAAGACCCTTATTATCGTCTGCCTTGCAAGAACCGTTCAGAGTATTTCTCTTGCACTACCCTGGGAGTACTTTTTCGAAACAAAGGGTATTTCATACAATCTGTTCGGTCAGGAAATCGGAGGAGGCTCGGCACAGGTTGCATACGGCTTAATAATGGGTATTCCCGGTGCAATTGCCATGTTCTTTGCAATTAAGCTCATCAACCGCCTCGGCGGCAACAAAAGGCTTCTCGTTTTCTCTGAGGCAATCACGATAGCCGCCCGTGTTATCGCCTTTGCAGTCGGCGCAAACGACCGCTTCCTCAACATCGGCAATCTTGCCGTTGTAATGCTCCTTTTGGGTACCGCTCAGATATTCACAAATATGAAGGACGTTGCACACCGTTCCCTTCTCACCAACTCTATCGATGAGGTTGAGCTCAAAACAGGCAAGCGTACCGAGGGTATAGTTTTCTCTATGCAGAACTTCGTTTCAAAGCTTACGGGCGCTATCCCCAAATTTATTCAGGGCTACGTTCTCAAGTTCCTCGGCTTTGACCAGAATATAAAGCACGCCGCAAATCAGACAGTTATCAACGCTCAGGTTGCTCCCCTCTTCCTCAAGTACCGTTGGCACCTGTTCATTCTCGGCCCCGCAATAGGCTCTGTGCTTTACCTTATAGTTATCCTCTTCCTCAAGGATGACCCTGCTCACACAGCAGAGGTTGAAAGACAGCTTCAGCTCAAGAGAGCAGCCGCAGCAGAGGCTCAGCAGACAGCATAAACAAATTTACATAAAACTTTATGAAAGGAGAAAACTATAATGACAATCAGAGAAGTAATTGAAATGCTCACCGCTATTTTTAATTTCCTTATGGAATATTTCGGTGATTTCTTCGCAGGTCTCGGCGGCGAGGCTGAAGGCGAAACACCCGAAGCAGAAGAGCCCACAGTTTAATCGCTTACAAATAAAAATGCATCCCGTATATAACGGGATGCATTTTTATTTGTTCCTTTCCACGCGAAGTGCAACAACAGTCATATCGTCAGCGTGCCCCTTCTGTCTTAAGGCGGCAAGCTTGAGTATGTGCATACTAAGCTCATCCATATCGTCGTTCCCCCAGGAAAGCAGAGCATCCGACAGCCACTGTTCTTCTCTTTGCACCACTCCGTCGGAAACAAGCAGAACTATATCTCCCGCCTGCGCTCTGAACCGCGCCTTTGAAAGACTGACTCCCCTGAGTATACCTACAGGCAGTGATTTTTTCTGCAGAGTTGCTATTCTTTCACCTTTTCTTACAAAGCTGCAGGAGGCTCCCGCCTTATAAAAGACCGCTTCGCCGCTGACAAGATCAATTTCAACGGCATCTATAGTCGCTATTGACTCCTCACCGTTTCTTGCAATAAGGGCAGAATTCACTGTTTTTGCGGCACTTTCAAAGGAAAAGCCGCTGCACACAAGCTTTTTCATAACGGTTGCGGTAAGTCTGCTGTCAGCAGCGGCACCCCGTCCCGTTCCCATTCCGTCACTGATAAGGGCAAAGCCGTGTCCGTTGGCAGAAGAAGCCGCACTTACCGTATCTCCGCAGACAGAGGCCTCATCTGCCGCCTTCTGGGCACAGCCGATCTGCAGGCGGTATGTCTGCTTCTGAGAAAAGGTCAGCACCGTTCTTAGCTGTGTCACCTGAAGTTCAGGCCTTTCAAAGCTTTTCAGGGTAAAGTCCTCAATTATTCTCTTCGCCCTTTTCCAGTTTATGTCAAAGGCTCTGTCAACAAGCGTAATTTCAACCGTTACGGCTCCGTTTTTATCCTCAAAGTAACCTATCTCGTCTGTCGGAACACCGCTCTCCCTAAGCAGTGCCTTCAGCGACGCACCCTTAGCCTCATCAGGTATTCTTCTTTGGGCAACGTCTTCGGCAAGTCCGTAAAGATATTCGCTTATACCGCTGAACTGGTCGGTAAGAGCCCTCTGAAGCTCGGCAATTTTCAAATCAGAAGCAATATTTATGTAATCTGTACCGCCGCCCTTTATTCTGTCTCCCGCGGCATTGATTATTTCACACACCTGTGAAAGGTTACCCGCCGCCGAGCAAAGCACTGCCGCCACCTGCTTTTCAAGCTTTCTGTCCTTTATGAAAAAGCTTTTGTCAACAATTCTTCTGAGCTCTTCAGCTCTTTCCGAAGGAATAAGAGTCACCGCGGCAAAGGCTATCACCGTTTCCGCAACAGTGATAAGAATCTCTTTGTCTGCACCCGAAAGCAGAGCCACGGTAACACCCGTAGCACAGAAACCGAGAGCGCTTGCAGTGCGCCCCGCCTGAGCCGACACACCCGACACAAGTCCGCCGAGCGCCGTTACGGAAAAAAGATGTGAAAAGCCGGGCTGAAACGAAAGAAAAGCACCAACGCACACACCGGATATACTGCCGGCTGAGGGACCTCTGAAAAAAGAGAGAAGCATAACAGCAGAATAGGCTGCTATACGGCCCAAAGCCACTCCCTTTACGGTATATTCCGATATGCACAGTGCAAACAGACATATGCTTATAACACCGAAGGCTCCGTCTCTGAGTCTGAAGGTGCTTTCGGAAACAGGAAGAGAAAAAATTTTTATGCTTCTTATGAAAAGCACGGTTGCACAAAATGCCAGCAGACTTTCACACACGGTAAAAATAACCGCTCTCAGAGTGAAGCCTGCAAAGGCATAATAAGCAGCTGAAGAAAGAGCGATAACTGCAGCAGCCAGCACGGAGCGCACCGACGTATTTTCACCCGTACCACTTCTTCTGCGCATAAAAAATCTCACCGCACAGCATACAGCAAGTGCACACCAATATCTTACCGCACTGCGCCAGGGCAGCACAAGAAGATAACCGAAAACACCGCCGAGAAAAGATGAAAAGCAAAAATCAAAGGGCAGTGCACAAAGAAAACTGACTCCGAAGGGAGATATGTTCTCTGCCGCCGAAAACGAGGCGTAGCCGAAGCAGACGAAAAAGCTAAGCATAAGACCGGCAAGCTCCTTACGGCTTTTTTTCTTTTCTTGCGCGGCTTCTTCCTTTTTCTTTTGCTGAAAAAGCGTTTCTGTTTTGTTAAGGCTCATTATTACGCCTCCCTACATATACCTTAAGGCAATTATAAAAACTCTTCCTTGCGAAAAAAGTCATAATAAGGAAAGGCAGTCGCACTTGAATAATTCTTTCCCGTGTGGTATAATAAAAAAGACACGGCAACGGAGGTGAAAAAAATGAAAATTCAGCAATCAGCAGAAAATTATCTCGAAACAATTTATATGATAAATAAAAGCAAGGGCTCCTGCCGTTCAATAGATATTGCAAAAGAGCTGGGATATTCCAAGCCTAGCGTAAGCATCGCCATGAAAAATTTAAGAGAAAACGGCTATATAGACGTTTTGGGCGACGGAAAAATTGTTTTGCTGGAATCGGGCCTTGAAATAGCCGTAAGGCTTTATAAAAGACACACTATGCTGACCGAATTTTTAACCGCCATCGGCGTTTCTGCGTCAGTTGCCTCTGAGGATGCCTGCAGAATAGAGCACATTCTTTCGGAAGAAAGCATTGAAAAAATCAGCAACCATCTTTCCTCTATGCTCTGATAATAATCCACGGAGTCCCGTTGTCGCCATTGACTCATCGGCTCCGTTTTTTAATCACAACATTATCAAGGTGATATATATGAAAAAATACACAGTCACGGGTATGTCCTGTGCCGCCTGCTCTGCAAGAGTGGAAAAGGCTGTGGCCGCGGTTGAGGGAGTTGAGTCCTGCACCGTTTCGCTTCTGACAAACACCCTTTCTGTTGAAGGCAGCGCGAGTGAAAGCAGTATAACCGATGCCGTTACAAAAGCAGGCTACGGCATAAAAAACGAAAGCGACACCGAGAAAGAAAAGGACAGCTCCTTTAAGGACACCGAAAGCCGTACACTCATTAAGAGGCTTCTGCTGTCATCGGGCTTTCTTCTTGTGCTTATGTATATTTCTATGGGCCACACTATGCTAGGATTTCCTCTGCCCTCTTTTTTTCACGGCAACAGCATAGCCCTTGCCCTTTCACAGATGCTTCTTGCTCTTACCGTAATGATAATCAACAAAAAGTTTTTTACAAGCGGTTTAAAAGCTCTTTTTCACAAAGCACCCAATATGGATACCCTTGTAGCTCTCGGCTCGGGAGTTTCCTTTCTGTGGAGCCTTTATGAGCTTTATATGATGACATACCATCACACACAAGGAAATGCCGAGGCTGCAGCTCACCTTCTTCACGGGCTTTATTTTGAGTCGGCGGCTATGATTGTCACCCTCATAACCGTAGGCAAACTTCTCGAAGCAAAAAGCAAAGGCAAAACCACCGACGCTCTCAGGGCTCTCATAAAACTCAGACCTGAAACAGCCAATATTATCGTCCACGGCAAAGAGCTTACCGTCAGCATAAACGAGGTAAAAAAAGGCGACATTTTCGCCGTGCGCCCCGGAGAGAGCATACCCGTTGACGGAATAGTCATTGAGGGAAGCAGTGCAGTAAACGAAGCTACCCTCACAGGTGAAAGCATACCCGTCGATAAGACCTCAGGCGACAGAGTTTCCGCCGCCACAATAAATCAGTCAGGCTTTATAAAATGCGAGGCAGTTGCCGTCGGCGAAGACACCGCACTTTCGCAGATAATAAAGGCTGTCAGCGATGCCGCCGCAACCAAGGCACCCATAGCAAAGGCGGCTGATAAAATTTCGGGCGTTTTCGTACCCGTTGTTATTACAATAGCGGTCATTACTGCCGCGGCGTGGCTTATTGCAGGCAGTGAGGTCGGCTTCGCCCTTGCAAGAGGCATTTCGGTTCTTGTTATAAGCTGTCCCTGTGCATTAGGCCTTGCAACCCCCGTAGCCATAATGGTAGGTAACGGCATAGGTGCAAAAAACGGTATTCTCTTTAAGAATGCGGCTTCCCTTGAAAGAGCAGGAAAAACCGATATTGTTGTACTCGACAAAACGGGCACAATCACCAAGGGTGAGCCTCAGGTTACCGATATTCTCCCCTTCGGCAGTGAAGACGAAGCCTCGCTTCTCACTCTTGCCGCTTCTTTAGAAGCGAAATCGGAGCACCCCCTTGCAAAAGCAATAATTCAAAAAGCCGTCGAAAAGGGCACAACCGTTCACGAAACCGATAGTTTTATTTCTGTTACGGGCAAAGGTCTTGAGGCTACCCTCGGCGACGACGTTGTAAGAGGCGGCAATCACGCCTATATCAGCTCATTTTCAGGAATTGACAGCAAGACCGCCAAAATTGCCGACGCTCTTTCCCGTTCAGGAAAAACTCCCTTGTTTTTCTCAAAAGGCAACCGCTTCTCGGGTATAATTGCCGTTGCTGACGTTATTAAAGAAGACAGTGCAGAAGCGGTAAAAGAGCTTCATAAAATGGGTATAGAGGTTGTAATGCTCACCGGCGACAACCAAAGCACAGCAGATGAAATCGGACGTCAGGCGGGCGTTGACCGTGTCATAGCTCAGGTGCTCCCCACCGAAAAGGAAGCAGTTATACGCGAGCTGAAAAAGACAGGCCACGTCACCATGGTCGGCGACGGAATCAACGACGCTCCTGCCCTTACCGCCGCAGACAGCGGTGTTGCAATCGGCGCGGGCACCGATATAGCCATCGACGCGGCCGATATCGTGCTTATGAAAAGCAGACTGAGCGACATTCCCGCTATGATAAGGCTCAGCCGCAAAACCCTCAGAAATATACACGAAAATCTTTTCTGGGCCTTTTTCTACAACTGCATAGGCATTCCTCTTGCCGCAGGGCTTTTCATTCCCCTTCTCGGTTGGGAGCTTAATCCGATGTTCGGTGCGGCAGCTATGAGTCTTTCTTCCTTCTGCGTTGTTTCAAATGCCCTCAGACTCAACCTCACCGATATACATTCCGACAAGGGTGACAGAAAGAAAAGATTCAAAGCGAAAAAAGAAGCTGAAATTTACACCGCACCGCTCAAGCCCGACGAAACAGAGCTGTTTTTCGAGGGCATGATGTGTGAGCACTGTGAAAAAACAGTAAAAGATACTCTTGAAGCTTTCTCTTACGTTGAATATGCACGCCCCGACCACAAAAGCGGTCAGGTTGTTATGAAGCTCAGTGAAAACGCCGACCTGAGCGAGCTTATCTCAGCAGTTGAAAAAGCAGGCTATAAGTACACAGTAAAATGAAAAAGTAAAAGCAGAGAAATCTTCACAGTGAAGACTCTCTGCTTTTTAATTACATTAAAAATCAAAGCTTTTTACCTATCTTCTTAGCAAATCTCTTAAGCTTACCCTTTTCGAGAGCGAGATAGGCTTTCTTAACAGGAGGCGCAACCGCAAAAAGTACACCCGAAAGAGTGAAAAGAAAGCTGGGATTTACACTCTTTTTGCCCTTTTCAAGACCTGCAACCATTTTCTTTGCTACAACCGCGGGACTCTGAACGGGGAAGGGTCTTTCAAACTCAACGGGGTTTGCAGTCTTAAAGAAGTTTGTATCGGTAGCTATGGGATAAAGGCAGGTAAGGGTAACGTTTTTCGGAATCTCAAACCTTATACCCTGCTGGAAGCCCTCCATAGCAAACTTTGAGGCAGAATATGTAGTAAAGCCGGGCATAGCCATCTTGCCGATAGCGGAAATCGTTATTGCAAACTGACCCTCTCTGCCGTCAAGATGCTTTACATACTTCTGATAGGAATAAATAGGTGAATAAACGTTGGTTTCAAACATTCTTGCCGTTCTGTCCCAGTCGGTATAATCCATTATCTCATAATAAGGATAACCCGCATTGGCATAGAATATATCAATCCTTCCAAGCTCCTTCTCTGCCCTTTCAAAAATTTCGTCAACTGCCTTCTGCGACGAAACGTCAATCTGCATAGCGATAACGTTATCGCCTATTTTATCCATATTTTCACAGTTGATGTCAACAGCAAGAATTTTATTCGTTTTTTCTCCCGCAAGAAGCTTTAACACCTCAAGACCTATACCGCTGTCGGCACCCGTAAGAACAATTTTCTTTGATGTAATCATAAGCTTTTCTCCTTTTAATATTTCTTAATTATATGATAATCCAAACCTTAAATAAAGTCAATAACTGTTGCCTTTTCGGCTTTTAAATGTTAAAATATCTTCAGAACTATGACGGAGGAAATAAATATGAAATATGAAAAGCTGTTCACCCCGATAAAAATAGGTAATGTTGAAATCAAAAACAGAATATGTATGGCTCCTATGCTTATGGGCTTCGGTCAGATTGACGGTCAAGCAACAGACCAGCTTATGGATTATTACGAAGAAAGAGCAAAGGGCGGTACAGGTCTTATTTTCACCGAAATCACCCGTGTCAACGACCGTACCGGCGGTTCTGCCTTCAAGCAGCTGGGTATGAGCCACGACTATCAGATAGAAAAAATGAGCGAGCTCGCAAGCCGTATTCACAGGCACGGCTCAAAGATATTCGTTCAGCTTCATCACCCGGGCAGACAGAATATGGCTCTGCTTATGGATACTCTTCCTATGAGCATCCTCGGAGAAAAGCTTATCCCTCATTTTGAGGATATGCTCTATTCGGTTGTTCCTGCAGGTAAGATTCTTATGAAGCATCACATCGTACCCAGAGTTGTTTCACCTTCAAAATGTGAAAACGCATATTTTGCAGACGGCAATAACAGAGCTCTCAGAAAGAGTGAAATAAAAGGACTTATTCAGGATTTCATCGACGGTGCGGTGCGTGTTAAAAAAGCCGGCTGTGACGGCGTTCAGCTTCACGCCTCTCACGGCTATCTTCTTCAGCAGTTTCTTTCGCCCCACACAAACAGACGTACCGACGAATACGGCGGCTGCCTTGAAAACCGTATGAGATTTATTCTCGAAATCATCGAGGGTATCAGAAAAGAATGCGGCAAGGACTTCCCCATTGTAGTACGTCTCACGGTTGACGAATGCTACAGCTATGTGGGTCACCCCGGCAGAGGCTACTCTCTTAAGGAGGGCGTTGAAATAGCAAAGCGCCTTGAAAAGGCAGGCATTGACGCTATCGACGTTTCCTCGGGCGGCTACGATGCCTTTAACTATTGGCTTGAGCCAACCTCCTTCGAGTGCGGTTGGAGAAAGTTTATGGCTGCAGCCGTTAAAAACACAGTATCAATCCCCGTTATTGCGGCCAACCTTATAAGAAGCCCGGAGCAGGCTGAGGCACAGCTTCAGGAGGGAACTCAGGATATGATTTCTCTGGGCAGGCCCCATATAGCAGACCCTCATTGGGCAAACAAGGTTCAGCAGGGCAGAAGCGAGGACGTCAAAAGGTGCATCTGCTGCCTTTACTGCATTGAAAGCATGCAGAACAACGCCTACACCGGCGGCCACGGTCACTGTGCAGTCAATCCCTTCGTGGGCAGAGAATCTGTTAAGCTCAAGGAAAACGGCAACGGAAGAATTGTTGCGGTTATCGGCTCGGGACCGGCAGGTCTTACCGCGGCAGAGCTTATGGCAAAGCGCGGCTTCAGGGTAACCGTTTTTGAAAAGAGTGACAGACTCGGCGGTCAGGTTGACCTTGCAGTCAAGCCTCCTCATAAGGATAAGCTTTACTGGTGTATAGAGGATCTTCACACCGCTTGCGTAAAGGCAGGCGTTGAAATAAAGCTCGGCACTAAGGCAACAAAAGAGCTTCTTTCGGAAATGATGCCCTGGGTAGTAATCTGTGCAACGGGCGCTTATGCAGTAAAGCCGAAATTTATCAAGGGCTATGACAGAGAAAACGTATACACCACAACCGAAATTCTTGACGGCACCGTTAAGCTTTCAGGCGAAAAGGTTGCCGTTATCGGCAGCGGTATGACAGGTCTTGAAACAGCAGAGCTTCTCACAGAGCAAGGCAACAAAATCTGCATAGTTGAAATGGCAGACAGTCTTTCGCCCGGCGGCTGGATGCAGCACCTGGACGATATCAGACCCCGACTTGATAAAAAGGGTGCCGAATATTACACCTCACAGAAGCTTCTTGAGGTTAAGGACGGCGCTATAGTAACCGAGGACAAAAAGGGCAACCGCAAGGAAATCTCTGCTGACAGCGTTGTGCTTTCTCTGGGTGCAAAAAGCGACAACACCCTTTACGAGCAGCTTAAAAAGGAAGGCTTCAACACATACAACATCGGTGACAGCCTTAAGGTGGGCAGAATTGCAGATGCAACAATGGGCGCCTTCGACTGCGTAACAAGCATTGACTGAGAGGTATTGCCATGCGAATGAGAAAAAAGAAATACCTTGACGAAAGACTCGGCAGCTGTGAGGAATATCTCATCCCCACCGACAACGAAAACAGAGATTTCAGCAAGGCCGACGAAATAGAGTGTCTCATCTCCACTGAGGAGATTTTCGGCAACAGTAATCCCCTTCACCTTGAAATAGGCTGTGGAAAAGGACAGTTTATCACAGAGCTTGCAAAGCGCAACCCGGATATAAACTATATCGCAGTTGAAAAGGTAAAGAACGTTATCGTTGCCGCCTGCGAAAAGGCAAAACAGGAGGAGCTTTCCAACCTGCGCTTTATGGCTCTCAGCGCAGAATATCTTCCCTCTTACATACCGAAAAACAGTGTGGAAGTCATCTACCTGAATTTTTCCTGCCCCTTTCCCAAGGCAAAATATGCAAGGCACCGCCTCACTCACAGATATTTTCTTGAAATTTACCGTAAGCTTCTCAAGGAAAACGGTGAAGTTCACCAGAAAACCGACAATATGCACTTCTTTGAGTTTTCAATAGAAGAATACTCAGCGGCGGATTATAAAATCAAAAATGTTTCCCTAGATTTGCACAACAGTAATTTCGAAGGCAACATCGTCACAGAGTATGAAAAAAGGTTTTCAGATTTAGGGCAGCCTATTTATCGGTTAGAGGCAGCTTTAAAGTAAGACTGAAATATAAGAGACCGGGGATTAGTAGGGGGCGCCAATAGGCTCCCCTACTAATCCCTAACCCCTTTTTTCTTTCAAATATATGTTGCAAATATCTTTCCGATATGCTATAATTCACGGAGTTTGTTTATTTCAGGTAGGTATTTTATGATTTGTAATAATATTTTAGACACAGTAGGTAATACTCCGCTTATACGCCTTAACAGAATGACAGATCCCGAGGATGCAGAGGTTCTCGTAAAGTTTGAGGGACTCAACGTAGGCGGCTCAATAAAGACACGAACAGCCCTAAATATGATTCTCGATGCTGAAGAAAGAGGGCTCATAAACAAGGATACCGTTATTGTTGAGCCCACAAGCGGAAATCAGGGTATCGGTATTGCTCTTGTGGGCGCAGTACGAGGCTACAAGGTGAGAATTATCATGCCCGACTCCGTCAGCGAGGAAAGACGTAAGCTTATGGAGCATTACGGTGCCGAGGTAAGTCTCGTTCACGATGCAGGCAATATAGGCGAATGTATTGAGACCTGCCTCAAGCTTGCTTTAAGAATCAAAGAGGACTATCCCAATGTTTTCGTACCTCAGCAGTTTGAAAACCTCGCCAACCCCGATATTCACCGTAATGCAACGGGTGTGGAAATTATAAAGCAGGCAGGCAAACCTATTCACGGATTCTGTTCAGGAATCGGTACGGGAGGAACAATAACAGGCATCGGTGAAACTCTCAGAAGATATAACCCCGATATCGAAATATGGGCAGTCGAGCCCGAAAAAGCGGCTATACTTTCAGGCGGTGAAATCGGCACTCACGTTCAGATGGGAATCGGTGACGGCTTTATTCCCAAAATACTCAATCAGCAGATTTACGATGAAATATGCATAATAAGCGACGAGGAAGCTCTCGAAACCGCAAAACAGCTTGCAATCAAAGAAGGCATAATGTGCGGTGTAAGCAGCGGTACAAACGTTGCGGCGGCGCTCAGACTCGCCAAAAAGCTCGGAAAAGGTAAAACTGTCGTAACTGTTTTACCCGATACGGCAGAGAGGTATTTTTCAACACCACTGTTTGATTAAATCGGCGGGATGAACCATCCCGCCTTTTGTTTTACAGTATACCAAAGAGCAGCCGATCGTCGCCGCGAATATCGGCAACCGACTGCACTACGACCGTACAAAAAGACCGTTCCCGAGGGAACGGTCTGATTTTTTCAGCTTATCTGGTCTTGGCGGTTGCTCTCTGCACTGCCTTAACAGCTTCAACGATGGGGATGATGAGAACTGAAAGGCCGAGTGATATGAGATATGCCTTGAGGTCAAGGTGTGCAAAGCCGAAGAGATTTGAAAGGAAATCAATCTCAACAACTGCAGTTGTAAGAAGGAAGGAGCCTATCATAGCGCCGTAAAGTGCAACGTTGTGATGTCCCTTGAATACCATAGCAACTGCTGAGCCTCTCTGTGAGCGCATATTGAAGGAGTGGAAGATTTCACACATTGCCATTGTGAAGAAGGCCATTGTCATACCCTCTGAGCTGTCGTGGATATTGGTCCATGCGAAGGCTGCTCCTGTTTCAAGGCATTCAAGCCATTCGCCGATATAGAAGGCTGCAACGGTAAGAATACTTACAAGTATGCCCTGGTATGCACAGTCAAGGCCGAGACCGCCTGCAAAGATACCGTCAGTCTTGCTTCTGGGCTTTCTTCTCATAATGTCGCTTTCGGGCTTTTCAAGACCGAGTGCAAGTGCGGGAATACTGTCTGTTACAAGGTTGATGAAAAGAAGGTGGGGCGCTTCAAGAATTGTGAAGCCCATAATTGTTGCGAAGAAGATTGAAACAACCTCTGAAAGGTTTGAACCGAGAAGGAACTGAATAGCCTTACGGATATTGTCGTAAATTCTTCTGCCCTCGCCTACCGCTGAAACGATGGTGGCAAAGTTATCGTCGGTGAGCACCATATCAGCAACGTTCTTGGTAACGTCTGTGCCTGTGATACCCATACCTACACCGATGTCTGCGCTCTTGATTGAAGGAGCATCGTTAACGCCGTCACCCGTCATAGCGGTAACGTAGCCCTTGCTTCTCCATGCATTGACGATTCTTGTTTTGTGTTCAGGCTGAACTCGTGCATAAACAAATATGTTTTCAACTATCTTTTCAAATTCCTCGTCTGAATACTTGTCTATGTCTGCGCCCATCATAGCCTGACTGTCATCGGTAAGAATACCGAGCTCACGGGCAATTGCCTTTGCGGTGTTGATGTGGTCACCGGTAATCATAATAGGTGTGATACCTGCACCGCGGCACTCAACTATAGCATCCTTAACCTCGGGACGAACCGGGTCAATCATACCTGTAAGTCCGATAAAGGTCATATCGTATTCAAGTGCTTCTGACTCAAAAACAGAAGGTGCTTCAGCGTACTTCTTGTAGGCGGCAGCAAACACTCGGAGCGCCTTGTTACCCATACGGGTATTCTCTTGCATAATCTTTGCGCGGATTTCGTCGTTCATTTCGAAAATCTCGCCGTTTATATCAGCATGAGTACACTTCTTTAAAATTTCGTCGGGAGCGCCCTTGGTAAACTGTACGAAGCTGTCGCCGTCCTTATGAACGGTTGACATCATCTTTCTGCCTGAGTCGAAGGGAACCTCACCGATTCTGGGATACTTTTCCGTAAGAGCTTCCTTGGGAAGATCAAGAGTCTTTGCATAGTTTATAAGAGCAACCTCGTCGGGCTCACCGGTACCCTTGCCGTCCTCTGAAACCTCAGCGTTTGTGCAAAGAGCCATAGCTGTTGCGAGCTGATTTTCATCGGGAGCATAGTGGTCAACAACGGTCATAACATTCTGTGTAAGAGTACCCGTCTTATCTGAGCAGATAATCTGAGTACAGCCGAGAGTTTCAACCGCATTCATCTTACGGATGATGGCGTTCTTCTTTGACATATTGGTAACGCCGATTGAAAGAACGATGGTCATAACCGCAACAAGGCCCTCGGGGATAGCCGCAACGGCAAGCGCGATAGCCGTAATGAAGGAATCAAGAGCCACCTCATAGAAGGCGCCCTCTGCACCGCTGATGAAGTGCATTGCAATATTGTAACCGAAAATAACAACGCAAACACCGAGAACGAGCTTTGTAAGAATCTTTGAAAGCTGCTCAAGCTTGATTTCAAGAGGAGTCTTGCCCTCTTCTGCAAGCGAGATAGCGTTGGCAATCTTACCCATTTCGGTATCCATACCCGTTGCAACAACAACGGCTTTGCCGCGTCCGTAAACAAGAGTTGAGCCCATATAAGCCATATTCTTACGGTCACCGAGAGCAACCTCTTTTTCGTCCTTCTTGCCCATAAGAGCGTTCACGAGCTTTGTTACGGGAACCGATTCACCTGTAAGTGCAGCCTCTTCAATCTTCATGCTTGCGCACTCGAAGATACGGCAGTCAGCGGGAATGGCATCGCCTGCATCGAGAAGAATAACGTCACCTACTACAAGATCCTCACTCTTTACGGTTACAATCTGACCGTCGCGAAGAGTTTTTGTTGTGGCGGCTGACATCTTCTGAAGAGCCTCAACAGCCTTTTCTGCCTTGCTTTCCTGCATAACACCGAGAACGGCGTTGATGATAACAACGGCAAGAATAATAAGCGTGTCTGTAGGGAAGAAGCTGTGACCTGCCGAGGAAGCCTCGATATATTCCGTTACCGCCGAAATAGCCGCAGCAATAATAAGAATAATAATCATCGGGTCCTTCATCTGGTCGAAGAACTTTTTAAGAAGAGAATCCTTCTTTGCTTCTGCGAGCTTGTTTTTGCCGTTGGCCTCAAGTCTTTTCTCTGCCTCAGCCGAGGCAAGACCTGCAGGCGATGAAGATACGTGCTCAAAAACTTCATCTGCTGTGTGGAGATAATGCTTCATGGTCTGTTTCCTTTCGTTTTATAGTATTTTTCCAAATTATTCGCCATTTATAAAAAATACCTTTAACAGATATTACTCTGTTAAAGGTCTTGCTACCGTATCCGGCTTGCAAACCAGCCATAAGGCGATTGTTGATTTGCAACTGAGAGCTACTCCCCTTTGGGTATTGCTTTTTATTATTCTATCACTCCGGTTTGAATTTGTCAACAGTTATTTTCAGCCGACTCTGACGGTCTTTTCTTCTGCCTCGTTTATCTCAGGTCTGCCCTTGTGCTTTTTTGTTTTCACCATAAGCCATACAAGCAGAACCGCAAAGCCCATCAACGCCGTTGACCAGGCAAGAAGCATATCATACATAGTATCAAACACATAATAAAGCTCTGTGTTCCCAACACCCTCACCGAAAACCTTGAAGAAAAAGCTTTCAGAGGTAGGTGCCCAGCTGAAGCCCTGATTATCCGTTCCCCACAGGAAGTCACCGATAAACTCGATTATTTCATGTACGGGCATTATCATTCCCGAAAAGGAAAGGGCAAATATCGCAGAGAGAAACGCCTGCTTTTTATTTGTAATTTCAAAAAATGCCTTTGAAAGATAATAGCCTGCAGCCATGCTCATTGCGCCTGAAGTGAAATGAAGAAACAAATCATATCTGGGAAGTATTCCGTAAAGGAAAATATAGTTACCGCAATAGGAGCCGAGGAACACTATTACCGTCACTATGCTCTGTACCCTGTAGCTGAGTCTTGAAAGTACGCTTGAGGAGGGTGCAATCAGATGAATGAGGCTGACTGCAAAGGTGCCCAGAAGATTAACTGAAAGAAGAATAGCCTCTGCTTTTACCATATTGAAGGCCGCATAAATCATCAGTGCTCTGACCGACCACCAAAGCACAAAATCACACACGTTACAGTCGTTAAGCATTTTTTCTTTTTCGTTTCTGAGCTTCTGTGCAAAGACGGTGCCGAGGCTGAGTCTGTTTGCCTTTTTTTCTTTTTCTTTTGCGCTGTAAAACTCTTTATTTTTAATTCTCAACCATACATAAAGTATCGCCACGGCAGCAAGAGAGGAAATAATCGCAAGCAGCATATCTTCATCGGTATCGTAAAGTCTTTGCTGAGCAAGCACACCGCCCCAACGGATGCTGTCTGTCATGCCCCTGCCGAAAAGTTGATAAAACCAATGGTCATCACTCACTATTTCAGCGTGAAGGAAGTTTGTTCCCAACTCAAAATCCATAATAAATTCCGCTATTTCGCGTATGCCCGCAACGGTGCAGGAAATTGTAAAGGAAGCAAAAACAGTGAAGAAATTTCCGCTTTTATCGGTGGGCTTATTAAGGGCGAGCGCAATATGATAGCCAATCGCCACACATATGAAGCCCGCCATAAGATGCAGAAAAACATCATACTCCGGATATATATCAAGAACACCGAAGCATTTACCAACAACAGTACCGAAAAACGCAGCTATACATAGCAGGGTCTGTATTCTGTAACTCAGTGAACCGAAAAAGCTGTTTTTGGCAAATAAGCAACGCACAATAGTTATTCCAAATGTAAAAAGCAATGCCGCCGCTATAAACAGCCGCCTTTTCTGAGTTTGTGCAAGAACTGAGCCCACAAGGAGCATGGCTCTTACGGCGTACCAAAAGATAATTTCAGCCTTTGAGCTTTCTTGCAGGGCTGTTACGAATTTATTTTTGATTGAAGCTATCATATAACGCCTCCGTGCACAGTGCGAATTTTATCGCACTTTGATTTACCAAGGCATTATATTCATAAAAAAGGCTGCAGTAAACCTTTGTTAAAATACTGTAACTCAGATTACAAAGCTGTAATCAAAATCAGACGTTAAAAAGTTGTCATAAGCTCTGTAAGCATATCAATTTCTCTGCTCGTTTCATAAAGAAAGTCTCTGCATTCTTCGTCCTCTTTAAGAAGTCTGCCGACCTTTTTCACCCGCATAAGAAAGCCCCTGTCAAAGCGTGCATCGGCATAATTTCTTATAAGAGGGCAGACAGCGTAGCCTCTTATATCGGGAATAACCTTAATTTTTCCTTCCTTAGTAAGATAAGGAAAAAAAGGAAAAATCATACAGGAAAGAGGTCTTTCGCAGCGGTCACACTTACCCTTGCACACAGCGAGACGTACCCCGTCCTTTTCTGTCACCGCAAGGCCTGTGCTTTCTCCCGGAAAAAGCAGCATACCTGTGCCGTCATCGCCCTTACAGCATGCGCCGCCGCATATAATTCCGCAGTCCTTATAAAGAGGAGTTTTATCACCTATAATTGTTTTCGCTTTTTTATACAATCTGTTACGGTTCATTTTTGTTCACCCTGCACCATTATACAATAAATTTCTTCCTAATAACAGTTTTTTATTGAAAAAGCTTTTATTTTGTGTTATATTTGTGTTTGGTATTTCATTCGGAGGTTTTATATATTATGAAAATTGGCTTTGATAACGAAAAGTATATAAGAACCCAGTCCCAGAAGATAAGAGAAAGGGTTTCTCAGTTCGGTGGCAAGCTTTATCTTGAGTTTGGCGGCAAGCTTTTTGACGACCACCACGCCGCAAGAGTACTTCCCGGCTTTGAGCCGGACAGTAAGCTTAAAATGCTTCTTGAGCTTAAGGACGAGGCTGAAATAGTAATTGCCGTAAGTGCAAAAGCCATTGAAGAAAAGAAGCTTCGCCGTGACCTGAATATATCTTACGACAAAGAGGTGCTCCGCCTTATCGACCTTTTCAGAAGCGTGGGCCTTTTTGTCGGCTCCGTCGTCGTAACACAGTATGACGGTCAGGCTGCAGCAGATAACTTCACAAAAAATCTCAAGCAGCTGGGCGTAAAGGTCTTCACACATTACAAAATCCCCGGCTACCCCGCCAACGTACCTCTTATAGTTTCACAAGAGGGCTACGGCAAAAACGATTATATAGAAACAGACAGAAATATCGTTGTTGTTACCGCCCCCGGCCCCGGAAGCGGCAAAATGGCCGCCTGCCTTTCACAGCTTTATCACGAAAATCTCAGAGGCATCAAAGCGGGCTACGCAAAGTTTGAAACCTTCCCCGTGTGGAATCTTTCGCTCAGTCACCCCGTAAATCTCGCCTATGAAGCGGCGACTGCAGACCTTGACGATATGAATATGATCGATCCCTTCCATCTTGAAGCCTACGGCAAGCCCACCGTCAACTATAACCGTGATATTGAAATTTTCCCCGTACTTCAAGCGATATTCAAAAAAATTTACGGCGAATCTCCCTACAAATCACCTACGGATATGGGTGTAAATATGGTCGGCAACTGCATTACAGACGATAAAGCGGTATGCGAAGCCGCCTTTCAGGAGATTATAAGAAGATATTACAGCTGCCTTTGCGACAGCAGAAACGGCAGTAACACTTCGAAGGAAACCGAAAAGCTTTACCTTCTTATGAATAAATACGGCATAAGCATAAAAGACAGAGCCGTAGCCGTTGAAGCCAACAGAGTTGCAAAGGAAACCGATGCTCCCGCGGCCACAATCGAGCTTCACGACGGCACCCTTGTTACAGGTAAAACAAAGGAGCTTCTCGGTGCCGCTTCCGCAGCCATACTCAACGCTCTTAAGGCTCTTGCAGGTCTCGATGACGAGCTTCTGCTTCTGCCTGCTTCAATTATCGAGCCCGTTCAGAACCTTAAGGTAAGCTATCTGGGCAGTAAAAACCCCCGCCTTCACGTTGACGAGGTGCTCGTTGCTCTTTCTGTAAGCGCCGCAACCGATGAAAACGCCGCAAAAGTGCTTTCCTGCCTGCCTCTTCTCAAAAACTGTGAGGCTCACATTTCGGTTATACCTTCAAGTGTTGACGCCGTATTTTTCAGAAAGCTTGGTATACATCTGACCTACGAGCCCGAATATGAAAACGATAATCTTTTCCACGTTTCGCACTGAACAGTCGGAAGTCAGTTACGGGAAAGGCCCGCGGACATAGGGTGACGAGTATAATCCGAACCCGCCCAAAAGCGTGTATTTTCGCGGCTTTTCGGCATTTCGGTTTTGAAAGGCGTCAGCCTGTCGGCACCCTCAATATCCAAAAATCCTGCAAAAATTCGCACTTTTGGGTCTGC
>JAFWYB010000061.1 GCA_017517865.1 Clostridia bacterium
GCAGAATTTAACGCTTCTACGACAAGGTTAATACTGACCAACCCTATTTATTGTGTTGCTGATGAAAGAGCATATAACTATTTTCTTGATAAAGGCGGTAATATTTACGGTGAAATTTCAGAATTTGATGGACAACACGGCATTTCGTGCTATAATAAAACTGACCAATGCAAGGTTGAAGATGAAGACTCCACTTTCTTCAATCCGAAATTTTCACAGATACTTTCACGAAAGCCTGTTGAAGAATGGATTATTGCTGTCGGTAAGCACGAAGGCTTTATACCTTCGAGTGAATGGATAGAAACACAGGAGCTTCTTTCAAGCATTGCAGAAAAATACAACAGACCTCACCGCCGTACTAATGCTTTACTTGCAGGAATAGTTTTCTGTCCTGTATGCGGTAAAAGGTTAAGCGTTACTTCAGAATCCAATCGTTGGACACACGGTAAGCCCCGCTTTAAATATACTTGTCCTGGTGTCCGCAAAAAGGAATGCACCTCTAAAGCCGTTGACGGAGTACTGCTTGATGAATTTGTAGTTGCACAGTTATCAAATCTCAGTGATGAAAGTGCAATATATTACAACACTATTTTCAATGAAAAACTGCAAAATCTCATTGCTAACGATGAAACCGAAACAGAATACCGTGAGACTACGAAAGCTATTGAGAAAACAAAAGCAGCAATAGCGGCACAAGTTCGAAATATGCGAGAAGCAGATGAATCTCTTCGCAAATTTATCGAAGCTGATATTGCAGAAATGAATAAAGATCTTGAAAGGCTCGAAAAAGACCTTTCCCGTATTCAGGAAAGTAAGGCAGACGGTGCCTTGATGCTTCAGGAGCTTAATGAGGTAAGAAAAAAGCTGTTATCCTTTGCAGAATATGCAAAAGATGCACAGCCGGAAGAACTTGTTAATTTAATCTCAACCGTTGTTGAGAAAATATTTATTACCACAGAGGTTGACAAGAGAGTTTGTCATATCTTTGTGAAAGGCTGCACAACAGAGGATTATACAGACCTCTTCGGCGCAGCCGATTACATAACGGATAACAATAATCGTTTAATTTTTAATATGTGTGATTCAGAACAGTGTAGAGAATACTTCAGCTTAATGATATTATTTATATATAAAGGAGGTAGAAAGATATGAAAATCTTTTTCAATCTGCTCAATGCAGAAACAACCACACAGCAAAATGTTCTTACAGACATAGCGAACGACCCCTCAAAAGCAGGCTCAACTCTTCTGGACTGGTGGCAGGAGCTTGACCTTATAAACAAGTTCATCGATAAGATTCCCACCATTGTTGTTGCCGTATTTTTCTTTATCGCGGGCTTTGCTGTTGCAAAATTTGCAGGTAAGCTTGTTGTAAAGGCTCTTGAAAAAAAGCACGTTGACCCGTCGGTTTACAATTTTATCAGAAGAATCGTAACCGCTTCAATCAAGCTTTTTGTTGTAATGACGGTTGCATCCATGTTCTTTGATTTGAGCAGCTTCCTTGCAGCCATAGGCGGTGCAGGTCTTGCAGCAGGTCTCGGTCTTCAGGCAAGCGTTTCGCAGTTTGCCAGCGGACTTCAGATTCTCATAAACCACCCCTTTAAAACAGGTGATTTTGTTGAGGTTAACGGTATATCGGGCAGTGTCAGCGACATAAGATTTATGAATACCGTTATCACAACCGCAGATAACAAAAGAATCATCATACCGAACGCACATATCACATCAAATCACATAATCAACTACTCAGCCGAAAACAAGCGTCTTGTCAACCTCAATTTCGGCATAAGCTACTCTGACGATATAGCTAAAGCAAAACAGGTTATTCTTGATATTGCCTATGCTGAAGAGCTCATCCTCAAGGATCCGGAGCCCAAGGTATTCGTAAATTCACACGAAGCAAGCGCAGTGCAGCTTGTCGCTAAGATTTGGTGCAATACAGAAAACTATTGGGATACCTATTTTATGATGCAGGAAAAGGTGAAGCTTGCCTTTGACGAAAACGGCATATCCATCCCCTTCAACCAGCTTGACGTACATATTCATCAGTAATACAGTTAATAAATCCGTTCTCTGTTGAAACAGAGAACGGATTTTTGCACATACTGTTGCATCAACTGTTAAAATGCACAAAATATAGTAGAAAATAAACTGTATAATTTTAACTGGAAATTAGTGAAAATCTATTGAAAAGTTTGTAGAAAAAAGTAAAATATATATATGATATTATTTAAACGGACACGGGGGTAAAAATATGTCACCAGCAGCATCTTTAACAGAATATCTTGATACTATTCCTCAGGGCAGACTCGGCATTATTGCTATGCGCGGCTGTGAGGAGCTTGCAAAAAAAGTAAGCGACCAGATTGTTGAGTGCAGAGAAAAATTCGAAAAGGAACACAGTAACCTTCATCTCAAAGGCTATCACCGAGATTCCTACATTCTCGATGCTTCTTTCCCCAGATTTTCAACGGGTGAAGGTAAGGGCGTTATCAACGAATCCATCAGAGGTTATGACCTTTTCATTATCAGCGACTGCTTCAATTACAGTGTTACCTACAAAATGTATAACCTCAAGGATGCAAACGGTGAGCCTCTTCAGGTGCCTATGAGTCCCGACGACCACTTTGCAGACCTCAAAAGAGTAATCTCTGCCTGTGCAGGTAAGGCAAAGAGGATAACGGTCATTATGCCTATGCTTTATGAAGGAAGACAGCACAGAAGAACGACAAGAGAGTCTCTCGACTGTGCACTTGCACTTCAGGAGCTTGAAAATATGGGCGTAAGCAACATTATTACCTTCGATGCCCACGATCCCAGAATTCAGAACGCTATCAAGATCGGCTTTGAAAGTGTATCACCCACCTATCAGATGATAAAGGCTATTGCGAAAAGCCTCAACAACGATATTAAGTTCACACCCGAAAACACAATGATGATTTCACCCGACGAAGGCGGAATGGGCAGATGTGTTTACTACGCTCAGGTGCTCGGTGTTCAGCTCGGTATGTTCTACAAGAGAAGAGATTTCTCAAAGATCGTTGACGGCAGAAACCCCATCGTATCACATGAATTCCTCGGCTCTGACGTTGAAGGCAAGGACGTTATAGTTGTTGACGATATGATTTCAAGCGGTGATTCAATGCTTGACGTCTGCCAACAGCTCAAAAAGCTCAAGGCTAAGAGAATTTTCGTTTTTTCATCCTTCGGCCTTTTCTCATCAGGTCTTGAAAGATTTGACGTTGCTTATAAAGAAGGTGTCTTCGATAAGATTTTCACAACAAACCTTATCTATCAGACTCCCGAGCTTCTTACAAAGGATTGGTACTATTCTGTTGATATGTCAAAGTATGTTGCTCTCATAATCGACACGCTCAACCACGACAGATCAGTAAGCCCCTTTCTTAACCCCATCCAGAAGATCAACGCCTATATCGATCAGTACAAGCTCAAATAAAAACATTAAAGGGACTGTAAAAAATACAGTCCCTTATTCTATTCAAGTGTTTTCAGAACATCGGGAAAAACCTCGAGGCTTCTCTTAAGAATACCGTTCATATGAGCAATTGCAACGCCGTAATTTACAATAGGTACGTTCTGAGAAATGCATCTCTCGGTTCTCGATTTCATTTCCTTTTCGTTGAGCATACAACCGCCGCAATGTATCACAAGCTTATATTCAGTCAGGTTTTCCGGGAATTCTCCGCCGCTTGTAAAAGAAAACTCCGGCTTAGCCCCGCTGAAGCTTTCAATCCATACGGGCATTTTTACAGTTCCGATATCGTTACACTGTCTGTGATGGGTACAGCCCTCACTTATAAGCACCTTATCACCGTTTCGGAGTGAAGAAAGAACAGCTGCACCTTTAACAAGCTCAGTGAGCTCACCCTTATATCTTGCCATAAGAATTGAAAAAGAGGTAAGAGGAATATCCTCGGGAACGAGCTTTGACACCTTTCCGAAGGCCTGAGAGTCGGTTATTACCATAGAGGGAGCCTCTCTGAGGCAGGCGAGCGTATCGGTAAGCTCTGAATCGCGGCAAGTTACGGCAACTGCTCCACAATCCAATATATCGCGGATAGTCATCTGCTGAGGAAGAATAAGCCTTCCCTTGGGTGCCGCCTTATCAATGGGAACGACAAGAATTACTCTGTCCCCTGTACTGATTAAATCGGATACAATCGGTTTTGTACTCTGCTGAGCTTTGGCAAGACCTGCAATAAGCTGCTTGAGCTCATAAATGTTTTCGCCCGTAAGTGCACTTACCGTAATTTCATTATCAGCCCCCGACGCCTTGTATTTTTTCAGATCTGCCTTATTTCTCACCAGAATATAAGGCAGCTTTTTTTCTTTAAAAAAGTTTATCAGCTCTTTTTCAGTCAAATTAAGCTCTTCGGATTCAGTAACAAGCACAGCTATATCTGTTTTTGAAAGAACCTCTTTCGTTTTCATTACGCGAAGCTCACCAAGACCTCCCTCGTCGTCAAAGCCGGGTGTATCAATAATAACCACAGGGCCGATGGGCAGAAGCTCCATAGCTTTTTTTACCGGGTCGGTCGTGGTGCCCTTAACATCAGAAACAACAGACAGATTCTGTCCCGTAACAGCGTTGACCAAGCTGGACTTACCCGCATTTCTGAGACCGAAGAAGCCGATGTGTACCCTTTCAGACGAAGGTGTTGAATTAAGACTCATATTACACCCCTTTCATCAGAAACGGAAATCTCTGCGGTTGGAGTTTTTGATGTTTTCAATATTGTCAAGAGCAATAGCCTTCACCTTTTCGTTGGGAATCTTTTCAAGCTCCTTCTTTATAAGCTCATAACCTATTTTTTTCGTCTTATCAGATGCATAGTCAACCAGGTACTCGGTAAGAGTCATAAGCGCATTGGGGTGGCAGCAGTTGAGAATCTGGCCGTTTTTGCAAAGGGTCATAAATCGGTCGCCCGTTCTTCCTTCACGGTAGCATGCCGTGCAGAATGAGGGTATATGACCGTTTTCCATAAGCCAGGCAACAACCTCATCGAGAGTTCTTTGATCAGAAACATCAAACTGCTCTGTGTCGTGTGGCCTTTCATCCTGAGTGTAACCGCCTACAGAGGTTCTTGAACCGCCGCTGACCTGTGATACACCAAGTCTGAGAAGCTTTGTTCTTGTTTCCTCAGTTTCTCTTGTTGAAATAATCATACCCGTATAAGGCACTGCAAGACGGATGCAGGCGGTGATTTTTGCAAAGATTTCATCTGAAATTGAGTTATCAAATGCAGTCGGGTCTATATCGTCCGCTTTTTTTATTCTGGGTACGCTGATTGTGTGCGGTCCTACACCGTGTACTGCCTCAAGATGCTCAGCATGCATAATAAGTCCTGCAAACTCATATTTATAAAGTTCCAGACCGAAAAGCACTCCGAGACCTACGTCGTCAATACCGCCCTCCATAGCTCTGTCCATTGCCTCGGTATGGTAAGCATAGTCGTGCTTGGGGCCGGTGGGATGAAGCTTGAGATAGCTTTCCTTGTGGTAGGTTTCCTGGAAAAGAATATAGGTACCTATGCCGGCATCCTTGAGCTTTCTGTAATTTTCAACCGTTGTTGCCGCTATATTCACGTTCACGCGTCGGATATCACCGTTCTTGTGATGAACGCTGTAAATAGTTTTGATACACTCAAGAATATACTCAATAGGATTGTTTTTCGGATCCTCACCCGCTTCAATGGCAAGCCTCTTGTGACCCATATCCTGAAGAGCAATTACCTCTGCCTTAACCTCCTCCTGTGTAAGCTTTTTTCTTGCAATATGCTTATTTTTAAGATGATAAGGACAGTAAACACAGCCGTTTACGCAGTAGTTTGAAAGATAAAGCGGCGCGAAAATAACTATTCTGTTACCGTAAAATGCAAGCTTTATTTCCTCTGCTATTTCATAGATTTTATCAATTTTTTCGGGAATATCACACGCAAGAAGCACCGAAGCCTCCCTGTGGGTAAGACCTGCACAGGTAACACCGTTCCCGTTTTTCTTAGGCCTTGCTTTTTCTAAAATTGCATCTATGAGCTCAACATTGTTTTTGTTCTGCTCAGCAAATTCTAAGGTTGCTCTGATTTCCTCATCGTTGATAAATTCCTCAGCCTTCAATGATTTAGGATTATATACTGCCATAATTACATTCCTTTCTGTTGTTTATTTTTTTATATCTCCTCTGTCGGTTACAATCTCATAGCCGACAGCTCTTATTCGCTTTTTCAATCCTTCAAGCTTTTCAGCCGATTCAACACCCGTGTTAAGCTTATTGTTATATAGCATATATCTGCTCCTTGCCTCTTCCGGTGAAAGATTGGGCATAACTACATTTGCGCCCGAAAGAATGCCTTTTTCTCTGCCGTTTTCACTGAGTGTACCGAGTGCGGTAGTAGCCGGAAGCAAAATGTCAGGCTTTATTATGCGGATAACCGATAGAAGAAAGCAGGTAAAATCCACACTCCCCGCCGGATAATTACTGAAAGGTGTATCCTTATGAGGTATAAAGGGACCTATTCCGCACATATCAGGCTTAAATTCCTCAATGAATTTAAGGTCCTTCGCTATAGTTACGGCATTCTGATAAGGCGAGCCGACCATAAAACCGCAGCCGACCTGAAAGCCGATTTTCTTAAGCTTTTCGAGACATACTATTCTGTTTTTCAAAGACAGCTCCTCGGGATGAAGCCTTGCATAATGCTCGCTGTCAGCTGTTTCGTGGCGCAACAGATATCTGTCAGCACCTGCAGCGAAAAGCCTTTCATAGGATTCCTCACTTCTTTCGCCCAAGGACAGAGTTACCGCACAGTCGGGATACTTTTCTTTAATTTCAGAAACAAGCGCGCAAATGCGGTCATCGGAGAAATAGCCGTCATCACCGCCCTGAAGCACGAAGGTACGAAAGCCGAGAGAATAACCGTAATCACAACAGGAAAGTATTTTCTCACAGCCGAGACGGTATCTTTCACACTTTTTATTGCTTTTTCTTATTCCGCAGTAAAAGCAGTCGTTTTTACAGATATTGCTTATTTCAATAAGACCTCTGATATAAACCGTATTACCGTATATTTCTTTTCTGAGCCTCACTGCTTCATCGCGCAGCAACTCGGCTGCTTTTTCATCATAGCCGCAGATAAGCTCCTTATATTCATCAAGGGTAAGTCTGTGCTCTTTTATCAGCTTGGCTATTATGTTATTCATTACAAATCACACCCGAATAAGCAGTTTTTACGCTGACGCCTTCAAGTCTTCCTATTCTGCCTGAAAGAGCAGATATAGTATTCTGAGGTGCATCAATCGCAACGCTAATAATGTTTATTCCCCTTTTTCTGTAAGGAATACCCATTCTGCCGATGATATACTCACCGTACTCATGAAGAAGTGAATTGAGCTCTTCAACAGTATCGCTTTTTTCAACAATTATGCTCATTACCGCAACTCTTGTTTCCATTTCCGCCTCCAAAAAAACATTGCCACACCTGAAAAAGGTATGGCAACAGAATATAGCTGTAGTATGCTTGTTAATTTAATTTCTGTCACCTTATCCTCAGAGGGAAAATCCGTCTTTATGTCAGGTTGTATATATTATAACAGATTTTTGTAAATAAATCAACAGTAAATTTATATTTCTTCCGTTAAAGGTACAATACCGCCGATATCTCTGAGCTCTCCTGCATCAGTACACTCATAGCCGCATCCGTGTTCTGAAAGGAAAGCCTTGATTTTTTCATAATCACGGTGTTTTTCGATATTGCCGAAAAAAACAACGGTATTTTTTGATATTTTACCGGAAGCTCCGCCTATAAAGCCGTAAGAGTGGCCCTCGAGTGTAATATCGCCTTTGCTGACAAGAAGACTTTCTACGCCATTTTCACAAGCGACTCTGTATATTCCTTCATCGTCTGTTACAATTGCGTTTTCGCTTATTACAAGAGTTGAACACTTGCAATAGCCCTGCCTTACGTCGAGCCTTTCCAGACAGACTGTTTCACTAAGCAGCGCTTTATCGGCACAGCTGAATTTTCCTATTATTCTTTCGCCTGATACAGCAAAATTGAGTCCGATATCACAGGGATATTCACCCGAAACATCAGCTTCGCTTTTAATCACCTTCATACCGATGCCCGTAAGCTCTGATTCAAGCTCTGCTCTGTTTTTATCAATAATTATATTCTTACCGCCAAGATGTATTGCCGCCATATCTGCGTGAGAGCTGACAGCAGAATCTATACTGCGATTAGGTGCATTTTTTATAACAGATATCCCCTTGCGGTTAAAATATGAAAGTATGCTTTCATCATCGGTGCCGCAGATTACAGCAGTCACCTTTCCCTCAGGCAGATTAGCTTTATCAATGAACTTCATCATAACACAAGAGCCTCAAATGCTTCACGTATCGTTCTTACGCCTACGATTTCAATCTCATTTTTAAGTGATGAAGAGATATTCTTCAGGTTGCTCTTAGGAATAATACATTTATTGAAGCCGAGCCTTGAAGCCTCCTTTATTCTCTGCTCACAGTGAGATACGCCTCTTATTTCACCTGCAAGACCTATTTCACCAAAGGCGAGCACATCATCTCGAAGTGCATAATCCTTCAACGAGGATACAAGAGCCATAGCGATAGTAAGGTCCAGCGCCGGCTCATCAAGCTTCATACCGCCTACAATGTTGATGTAAGCATCACTGTTGTTGAAATAATATCCGCCACGCTTTTCAAGAACCGCAATAAGCATATTAAGGCGGTTAAAATCAAAACCGTTTGATATTCTTCTCGGGTTGCCAAAGCCGCTTGTGCATACCAAGCCCTGAATTTCTGCAAGAAGCGGTCTTGTACCCTCCATAACACAGGCAACACAGCTGCCCGGTGTATTATTAGGTCTGCCCGAAATAAGCATTTCAGAGGGGTTCTTTACCTCTTTGAGTCCCGTATCGTACATTTCAAAAACGCCTATTTCATTTGTTGAACCGAAACGGTTTTTGACTGCGCGCAATATTCTGAATGAAAGATTTCTTTCACCTTCAAAATAAAGCACGGCATCTACAATGTGCTCAAGCACCTTGGGTCCTGCAATATTACCGTCTTTATTGACGTGACCGACCATAATAATAGGAATTGACAGGCTTTTTGCAGTTCTCATAAAGAGGTTGGAGCTTTCACGCACCTGAGTTACACAGCCGGGTGAAGAATTAAGCTCCGCAAAATTCATAGTCTGTATTGAGTCGATAATAACAAGATCGGGAGCAGTAGCCTTTATATGCTCACATATAGCCTGAGTATCGGTTTCGCAAAGCACCGAAAGATTTTCTGAGCTTACACTCAGTCTGTCAGCACGAAGCTTGATCTGACTGTAGGACTCCTCTCCCGAAACATAGAGAATTCTGAGCGCTTTGCCAAGCTGCTGACAAATCTGAAGAAGAATCGTTGACTTGCCTATGCCCGGGTCACCGCTGAGAAGCACAAGAGAGCCCTTTACAATTCCGCCGCCAAGCACACGGTCAAGCTCCTTCATTCCCGTTTTATATCTCAACTCATTATCAGGCTTTATATCTGAAAGAGAATAAGATGTTACACTGCGGCTGCCCTGTAAAAACGCACCTTTTCCTTTACCGCTCGGCTCAGCTTCCCTTATCTCCTCCTCAAGAGTAGACCATTCTCCGCATTCCGGACATTTACCAAGCCACTTGGATGTTTCATACCCACAGCTTGAACAAACATATACTGATTTTGACTTCTGTGCCATTAAATTTCCTCCTGAATATCTGAATAATAATCTGTTAAACCGGCGGCAATTGATAAAGCAAGCTCCTTCTGATACGCTTCATCCTTAAGCTTGAGCGACTCTGAGGGGTTTGACATAAAGCCGCACTCAACCATAACGGCCGGACCTTCTATTTTTTTTAACAGGTAAATATCGTCTCCGCTTTTTTTGATTTTACGGTTATTGTCATTCTGAATACGGCTTACAATGCTCTGTTGCAGACTCTCGGCAAGAGCTTTACTGTTTTCATTATTCGGTGAATAAAAAACCTGAGCACCGCTGTATTTGCTTTCTGTGAAATAGTTTTGATGAATACTCACAAATACAGCACCGGGGAAAGACCTGACAATTTCAAGACGGTTGTTAAGGTCTGAAACCTTTCTTTCGCGAACCGTATCACATTCATCTGAGCAGATAAGCTTATCCTCTGTGCGTATCATAACCGTTTCGAAGCCCATAAGCTTCAATATCTTTTCAAGTTTCAGGCTGATCTGAAGATTTATATCCTTTTCCAGTGTACCGTCTGAGGATTGTGTACCGCCGTCACCGCCGCCATGACCGGCATCAATTATTACCGTCCGCTTCATTACCGCAACTGCACCGACTGCTGATGAAGTCTCCTCTTGTGAAAAAATCAGAAGCACCGATGATAAACCCAAAAGAAAAGCAAGAGTACAACATATAAAGCCTTTTAATCTGAAGGTTATATAAATACTGTTTTTCATATAATCACCCGTTAGATTTTATGTCTGACGCGCGATCCTTATAACATAAATACTAACATATTAATAATGTTTTGTAAATAGACACCTGAACCGGAGTCCTCATTTAGGTACTGCAAAAAGTGCTTTCGGTTTTTCAACCAAAAGCACTTTTAAATAAATTATTATTCACCGTCTGACAAGTCTTCTAAATCTTGGTGTGCTGACTCTTTGACTGCTCCATTTTCTGCAAGTGCCTCTCTCTTTTCTCTGTTGGCGGTTACGATTGCCGTAATCTCATCCATAAACGAACCGTGAAGCTTGAACTTTGTTGAGAAGATAATGAGAGAAATAAAGAAGAGTATGGCAGGAATTGCACAGAGCATAAGTGTAATTGCAAGCTTTGCACTTTCGGGGTTCTGACTGTGAAGCTCACCGTCGTAATCAGAAATGCCGAGTGAAGCAAAGAGTATGATAGTCTGAAGAGTATAAGCCATCTTCTGAAGGAAGCCTTTCATTGAGAAGGTAATCGACTCTGCTCTGAAGCCCATCTTTACTTCGCCGTAGTCAACAACGTCTGCAAGGAAAATTGTTTGTGCAATAAACATTGATGACATACCTACGGAGCATACAAAGTAGAAAATGTTCATAACCATAAGCATATCCGTGAAAGCACCTACGGTGATTCCTATATAACCAACACCGGCAAGTATAAGCGATGTCTGAT
The DNA here is from genome assembly GCA_017517865.1 of Clostridia bacterium. Lineage (GTDB taxonomy): Bacteria > Bacillota > Clostridia > Oscillospirales > Acutalibacteraceae > UBA6857. The sequence continues at coordinate 11,207 of JAFWYB010000061.1, forward strand.
AAGCTTTACGCTTTGACATATACTTGGTCAGAATAGGAAGAAGGAGAAGACCGACAACCGAGCCTGCTGCCTGGAAGAGATTAAATACAGACTGCTTTTCGGCATCGCCTACAACAACATCAAAGTAGTAAGCAGCAACACCTGAGGTAAGATACCAGCCTGCATTTGAAACCATAGCAAAAATCATAAATACTATAAGCTGGTCGTTACTCTTTATAATCTGAATAGCCTTCTTAAAGGAGAATTTTTCGGGAGCCTTTGTGGATACTCTTTCTTTTGTTGTGAAAACGGAAAGACTTGAGAAAAGAACAAGACAAACCGCGCATACAATGGCGCAGGTGCGGAAACTGTTAGCGTCAAAGACCTTTTCGCCGTTTTCATCAAAGGTTGAGCTGACAGCCGCCATAACAATAGGTGCACCGATTGAAACAATACCCTGACCGAGTCCTGAGAACATTCTTGCAAGAGTTGAAATAAGGTTTCTCTCTTTCGGGTCACTTGTGAATGAAGGTACCATTGACCAATAAGGAATATCAGCAAGAGTATTAGACATACCCCAACCTACATACATAACCGAGATGTAAACCATAAGAGCCGTACCGCTCAAGTCAAAAACGTTCCAGAAAAGGAAAACGAGCACAATTGCATTCAGAATTGAGCCCCTTAAAATCCACGGGCGGTACTTACCCATTCTCGTATGGGTATTATCAACGATTGTGCCCATCATCGGGTCGTTGATTCCGTCCCAGAGTCTTGCGATAGGCGTGAGAATAAGGAGGAAGTTCGGGCTGAGATGAAGTACGTCGGTAAGATACTTGGCAAGATAGGAATAGAACATTCCGTAGCTAAGGTCCAGACCGACGGCACCGACACCGTAGCCAAGCTTACTTTTAATAAATTTAACGGTTTTCATTTTGTTCTCCTTTCGAATAACATCAGATTTTTATGGTTTCCTCTATATTGATCTCATAAACAGTAATATCATCCGTTTCTGAGCAGATGGCGTAGCAAAAGCTTTCATCGTCGAAGCATCTGAATTTAAGTCCGTATGCATCAAAGCAGTCTGCACCGAGGTATTTCGAAAAGCCGTATGAGTTCAGACCTCCCGATAAGCCTGTGCCCCTTTGCTTGAGTATCGACTCTTTAAGTACCCAGAGCTTTATGAAATCATAATCTCTGCTTTTACTTTTTAGCAGTGCGCCGCTTTCTTCTTCGCGGTAATAGCGTTCTGAAACTTTCGGGTTAAAGGGTTTAAAGCTCTGCACATCACAGCCTACGGGTTCTGTTGAAACAACACACAGCGCTTTACCGTCACTGTGGCTGAAATTGATATGCAGATTACTCCCCTTCAGATACGGTTTGCCGTTTTCGTCGGCAGAAATGACAAAAGCTGTAACACCGAAATGTTTTTTCAACACAAATCTGAGAAGTGCTCTCACACATACCGAGTCATTTCTGAGCTTTTCGGAGCTTTCTTCGATGTGGGCCGCAATGAGGCTTTTCAATATTTCACCCGTATACTCCGATACAGAAGAATAGTCTGTATAAACTGCAACGGTCTTCATCTTATTTACCGTTAGCTATATGATAAGCAACGAGAGTATTTCTCATAAGCACGGCAATCGTCATAGGTCCGCAACCGCCGGGCACGGGAGTAATGTATGATGCCTTTTCCTTTACGCTTTCAAAATCGACGTCACCGCAAAGCTTACCGTTTTCATCACGGTTAATTCCCACGTCGATAACAACCGCCCCGTCAGAGACCATATCGGCAGTAATGAACCTCGGTCTGCCGACTGCGGCAATAATTACCTCTGCATTTCTTGTAAACTCTGAGAGATTTTTAGTCTTTGAATGACAGACTGTAACGGTTGCACTCTTTTCAATAAGCAGTGAAGCCATAGGCTTACCTACAATATTGCTTCTGCCTATAATTACACAGTTTTTACCGCATACATCAATGCCGTAATATTCAAGAAGAAGCATAACACCCTTTGGTGTGCAGGCCGCAAAATCGTAATCACCTAACCACATTTTGCCAACATTTTCAGCTCTGAAGCAATCAACATCCTTTTCGGCCGCAATTGCATCTATAACCTTTTTCTCATCAATGTGCTTCGGCAAGGGAAGCTGACAAAGAATACCGTTTATTTCACTGTTTTCGTTAAGCTCCTTTATAAGAGCGAGAAGCTCCTGCTCACTTGTATTTTCATCAAGTGCATATTCATAGGATTTTATTCCCGTTGCCTCGCAGGCCTTCTTTTTGTTGTTGACGTAAACACGCGAAGCGGGGTTATTGCCGACGATGATTACGGCAAGAGAAACCGTTTTGCCCTGCTTTTTCAGAGCCTCAACCTCTTCTCTTACCTGATTTTTGATAAAAGCGGAAACCTCTTTTCCGTCAATAAGCTTATACATAACTCTTCTCCTTTTATTTTTCTGCAGATGCATCTGCAGTTTTCTTCGCTGCCCGGAGTGCCTTTTTCTCTTCTTTTTTCTTTTCCTTAAGAAGCTCTTTTTCAGTTTTGGGCGGGAAATAATCGACACCCTCTATAGGCTTCGGATTTTTGCTATACTTAATAAGAAGAGAAACAAGCAATGCTCCGCAAACAAGAACGATCACAGCCGAAAGTGCCTGCGATACTCTGAGATTGGTTCCTGCAATATAAAGGCTGTCAGAACGCAAGCCTTCAACTATCATTCTTTCAAGTCCGTACCATACTCCGTATGTAAGGAACAGCTGACCGCTGAATTTACGGTACTTTTTCATAATTATATACAGCACAAAGAAGCCGAGAATACACCATACGGATTCATAAAAAAATGTCGGATGTACATAAAGGTTGTTCTGAGTAACATACTCCTTTACGTTTTCAACATTTTCGAGGCCGTAAAGAGGTCTGACACTTTCAAGGGAAATATAATCTATAACCTTATCGCTCATCATACCCCAGTTGCTGCCGGTAAAGCCGCCGAAAGCCTCCTGGTTGGCGTAATTACCCCATCTGCCTATGCCCTGACCGATAAGAAGGCTCATACCGACCATATCAAGCAGGTTAAAGAAATTAAGCTTTCTGACCTTACATACGACCCATGCGGCAATTATACCGCCGATTATACCGCCGTATATCGCAAGGCCGCCCTCCCAGATTTTGGGGATCTCCGAAAGGTGTTGCGAATAATAATCCCACTTGAAGGCAACAAAGTAAAGCCTTGCACAGATAATGCCGCTGAAGGTACCGTATATAAGAACATCAACCATCTTGTCAAGATTGATTTTCCATACGTGGGCAGTTCTTCCGCCGAAAAGCACGGCAAGAGAAAAGCCGAAGGCAATTATGGCGCCGTACCATTTTACGGTAAAAAAGCCTAAATCAAGATCGCTGTTTACGGTGAATTCCTTGGCAATCCCCGCGAAACGAACTAATACACTGCTGTCCATTTCATTCCTCCTATATAATTTGTGTAAGTGCTATCATAAAAGGCATTGTTACAACCGAAAGAAAGCTGACAAGTGCCACTGTTTTTGATGCAAGAGAGGCATCCCTGCCGTATTTTGATGCAAACATAAAGGTGTTGTTCGCCGAAGGTACGCAGGCGGTAATTATACTCGCGGTAAGAAGCACTCCCCTTACACCGCAAAGATAATATGCACCTATGCAGACCAACGGAAGCAAAATCAGCTTGAGAAAAGCGGTTAAGTATATCTTCTTATCAAACAGCATACTCTTAAGGTCTGTGTGAGCAAGATAACAGCCGAAAATAAGCATTGCAAGCGGACTGTTCAGATTTGCAAGCATTCCTATAGGCTGACTTATCACAACAGGAACATTGATTTTCAAAAGAAAAATCGGAAGTCCGACTGCAAGGGAAATCAGACCGGGATTGGTAAGAAGCGTTTTAATATTGAATTTCTCTTTTTTTCTGCTCATAACCGCCGCGCCGTGAATAAAGTTTATTATGTTATAAACAACAACGCCGTTGGTACAGTAAAAAACACCCTCCGTACCGAGTACAGCCTGAGCAAGAGGTAACGCCATAAAACCCACATTACCGTAAATTGATGCAAACTTGTATATAGCATTGTTTTCGTGCTTACTCTTTCTGAAAAAGGGTATATTGAGCACGATGCCTATTATGTGTGTGGCGGTTGCAACGGCAAAGGAGATAAAAAACTTTTTAACCGTATCCTCATTCATTTCGATTTTGATAAACGAGTTGATAAGCGTGCAGGGTACGATAATATAAAGTAAAAAGTTTACCGTTGCTCTTGCGGTTTTCTCGGTATATATTCCTTTCTTATCACATATGTAACCAACAAAAACCATTACATAAAGAATAGACACCTGAGTTGCCGCCGAAAGCAGATATTCAACAAACAAGGCTTACACTTCCTCAACAAACTTTCTGTATCTTACAAATTCACCGATAAGCATAATTATAAAAACAGCAAAAGCTATATCTGCAATTTCAGGCATATATGACGGATTAAGAGCTGAGCTGCCCTTTATAAGTACAACAATACTTCTTGAAATATTTACGGTAACCGAAATCATAGCTGCCGAAGAACCGAAGCCGTACAGTCTCCATGAAAAGCCTGTTGAGTTCACACCAGAAACGACCTGAGCAAAAGCCATAAAAAACATAACAGTGAAAGAAAGCATCAAAAGCTCAAGGAAAAGGTCTGAAACCTCAAGAAAGCTTATCTGACTTATGAATCTGTGAACAAGACGTACGGAAGCCCAACCCACGGGAGCAAGTGCCATTATTTTAAATTTTTGTGACGCTATACGGGTGCCCCTTTTCATATCGAAGCCTAAAACCACAAAATAAATCATTGAAAAGAAAGCAAAGAAGCTCTGAAGAGTACCCGTAAGAAAGCCGGACGACATCAGCCCCTTGAAGCCGGAGCCGACCTGAACTACCGCATAAGATGAAACGCCTTCAAAAATACAGCAGAACCAATCATAAAGGAGCGTTGCCGCAAAAACGAAGGAAGAAACAGAAATTGCCTTGGATTTAACCCCGTCAAGGTCAAGCTCAGCAGTTTCTTTGCTTAAAAAGGAAATAAGACTTAAAACAAAGCAGCCGCCTGATATCAGAATATAAAAAAGAACCATAAGCCACGAGGGTCCTGTATTAAAGCCCGTTTCCGGCTCAATGAAAAATAACATCTGCAATGTTCTGAACACGGTGCAGATAAATAAAAGCACAGCGAATGCCGCAGAAAGCTTGTTCAACCTCAGCGACGTTATGGAATTTTTGAGTTTCATTTTCAGTCCTCCGTATAAACTCTCTCAACGGACGGAATATACTCCTCGAGCGAGTTGAAATTTTCAATACGATCATCCATAGAAACGTACTTTTTGGGAAGAGCAATATTTTTGTAAGCGGGTCTGATAATCTTTCCGCCGGTAAGAAGCTCTTCAAGTCTGTGTGCAGCCCAGCCGGCAACTCTGGCCGTTGCAAAAAGAGGCGTGAAAAGATCCTCGGGAATACCGAGCATTCTGTAAATGAGACCGGAATAAAGGTCAACGTTTGCACACATAATCTTATTTTTACCCTTAACTCTTCTGAAAGCCTCAGGAGTAAGCTTTTCAATGGAATTTATGAGCTCAAACTCTTCTTCAAAACCGTTTTTATAAGCAAATTCCTTAGCTTTTCTCTTAAGAATAACAGCACGGGGATCTGAAAGAGTATAAACGGCATGGCCCATACCGTAAACAAGCCCGGAGCCGTCTCCTGCCTCTTTTCTGATAATTTTTTCAAGGTAATCAAGAAGCTGTTTTTTATCAGAGATATCCTCAACATTTTCCTTGATATCCTCAAGCATTTTTGAAACCTTGATATTTGCACCGCCGTGACGGGAGCCCTTAAGCGAGCCTATTGAAGCTGCAAAGGCTGAATAAGTGTCGGTGCCGCTGGAAGTAAGAACTCTGTTGGTAAAGGTTGAATTATTACCGCCGCCGTGCTCAGCGTGAAGAATCAGACAGATGTCAAGAAGCTTTGCTTCCTCGTCTGTGTACTTCTTATCCGACCTTATTGCACGAAGAATAGTTTCCGAAGTAGAAAGCTCTTTTTTTTCGGGATGAAAATACATGCTCTTGCCGTAATACTTCATACGCTTTACCTGATAGGCATAACTGATAATTACGGGAATCTGAGCAATAATCTGTACTGACTGACGAAGCACGTTTTCAACTGAAATATCGTCAGGATTTTCGTCAAAGGAATATGAAACAAGTATACATCTTGCAAGCTTATTCATAATGTCAAAGGAAGCGTTCGTCATAAGAACGTCTTCAATATAGGTTTTGGGCAGCTCTCTGCAATCACTGAGCGTCTGCGTAAAGAGCGAAAGCTGTTCCCTTGTGGGAAGAGTGCCGAAAATAAGCAGATACGCTACTTCCTCATATCCGAATCTGTTTTCCTTTTCGCAGGCATCAACAATATCGTTGATATTTATGCCTCTGTATTTGAGAACACCGTGCTTGGGAACTCTTTCACCGTCTTCAACATAATAGCCGTCAACAGAGCAGATGTTTGTAAGACCTGCCATAACACCTGTTCCGTCAGGATTACGAAGGCCCCTTTTAACGCCGTACTTCCAAAAATCATCCATATCTATTTTACTTTTTCTCTGAATCTTCTGACTCATTACCGTGAGCAATTCAGGCGGAATCGAATTAAATTTGTCACTCATATATGTTACCTCCTTGAGAGCCTTTACAGCTATACCATTATAATGCATTATTCTTTATTTTATAACATAGACTTTATATTGTCAAGTTAATATAAATATTAAAAGGGATGGTAATCTGTGAAAAACTACATATTAAGCTCACTTTTTATATTTTTTCTAATTTTGTGTCTTCCTCTTTCGGGTTTCCCTCTGAAGGGTAACAACGTAGATGCTTACACTGTAAAAAATGAACAGACAGCAGACAGCTCAGACAGCCTGCGTGTGCTTCAGGCTTCAACCGGTAACATACTTACACTCGATTTTCAGGACTATCTTATCGGAGCGGTTGCGGCTGAAATGCCGGCCTCCTTCAGTGAAGAAGCACTTAAGGCTCAGAGTGTAGCCTGCTATACATATGCTCTCTGGATTATTGAAAACGCCGACAGAGCACCCGACAGTCTTTTCGATATATCGGATGACAGCAGCAAACACCAGGGATATCTCACAAATGCCGATATGAAGGATAAGTGGGGAGATAAATATGAAAAATATTACAGTAAGATAAAAAAAGCCGTCACCGAAACACGCGGCGAATATATTTCATTTTCATCAAAGCCGGCCATGACGGTTTTTCACGGCCTTTCAAGCGGAAAAACAGTCAGCGCTAAAGAACTGTGGGGATACGATATCCCCTACCTTATAAGCGTTGATGCACCCGGTGACAAGCTGAGTCCGGACCTTATAAGTGAAAATGAATTCACAAAGGAGGAATTCAGCAAGATAGTAACCGGAATTACCGAACAAAAAGCTTCAACAGATATCAGCGCAGATGTATCCGACGTCACTCGGGATGGCTATTTAAACAAGCTGAGTATAAACGGTGCGGAAATAGGACGTAGTGACATAAGAAGCGCATTTTCGCTCAAAAGCTCATGCTTTAAAATCCAAATTACGGAAGATCAGGTTATTTTTAGCGTTTACGGAAGAGGTCACGGAATAGGAATGAGCCAATACAGTGCGGACTTTATGGCACGTCAAGGATATGATTATAAAGAAATTCTGGGGCATTTTTATCCCGGTACGGAATTAAAGGAAAATAAGCATTTACAAAACGGCTTCTGAGTTGTATAATGGTGCAGAAGAAGGAGTGAAAAAAATGTTCGTTAAGGTTAACAGTATAGGACTTTTCGGTATGAAAAGCTTCGGTATCGGCGTAGAAGCTTCAATAGAAAGAGGTATGCCGAGAATTGATATAGTCGGTCTGCCCGATGCCGCCGTAAGCGAATCCAAGGACCGAGTAAGGTCTGCTATGAAAAACAGCGGCTTCAAATATCCCGATATGAGAATAACCGTTAATCTTACTCCTGCAGATATAAAAAAGGAAGGTCCCGTCTATGACCTTCCGATACTCGTCGCGCTACTGATCGGCTCAGATCAGCTCCGCTGCAATATTGAAAATTCAGCTTTCATAGGAGAAATATCACTGAGCGGTAAGGTAAGAAATCTAAAGGGTACCCTGCCGATGGTTATTAAGGCAAGAGAGCTCGGCTTAAAGGAAATATACGTCCCCGCAGGGAATTCATGCGAATGCTGTGTTGTAAAGGGAATTGATATTTACCCGGTTCAGAGTGTAAAGCAGCTTTACGACCATCTGAGCGGCAATAAAAAAATCAGCAAGCTTACAGATGATTTATACTACGAATACACAAGACCGCTTGAATACACGCCCGATTTCAGCGATGTAAAGGGTCAGTATCAGGCAAAAAGAGCTTTGGAAATTGCTGCTGCAGGCGGTCATAATGTGCTTATGATAGGTCCCCCGGGCTCGGGTAAAAGCATGCTGGCCAAAAGAATACCCTCTATTCTGCCCGATATGACCTTTGAGGAAAGCCTTGAAGTAACAAAAATACACTCAATTGCGGGCTTTCTCCCAGACAATGTTTCACTTATAAAATCAAGGCCCTTCCGCTCTCCTCATCATACTATTTCCACTGCAGGCCTTTCCGGTGGCGGACGGATACCCGGTCCCGGTGAGCTCAGTCTTGCACATCACGGCGTGCTTTTTCTTGATGAGCTGCCCGAGTTCAACAAGGTAACAATGGAGGCTATGCGTCAGCCCGTTGAAGACGGTAAAATTACAATATCAAGAGTTTCAGGCTCTCTGACTTATCCCTGTGAGGTTATGCTTGTATGCGCAATGAACCCGTGTCCCTGCGGATATTACGGCCATGCCACAAAAAAATGCAGTTGCCCTAAGGGAGCAGCTGCAAAATATCTTTCCAAAGTCAGCGGCCCCTTGCTCGACAGACTTGATATACATATTGAGGTGCCGCAGGTTGACTTTGAAAAGCTTTCAGACGACAAGCCGGCTGAATCCTCAGTTGAGATTAAGAAACGTGTTGACGCAGCCAGACTGATTCAGAATAAACGCTTTAAGGGCACCGGTGTTACCTGTAACGCAAAAATGACACCGTCTCTGACAAGAAAATACTGTGCTCTTGACAATAGCTGTAAGGCTATGCTTGAAAAATGTTTTACTGCGCTGGATCTTTCCGCAAGAGCATATGATAAAATTCTCAGAATTGCAAGAACTATTGCTGACCTTGATAAGAGTGAGAAAATTGAACTTGAGCATATAACCGAAGCCGTTCAATACAGAAGCCTTGACAGAAAATTCTGGGGTACAGAGTAAAAACAACCCGCCTTATATGAGCAGGGTTGCTAAGAACAGATAAACATCATCGGGAGACACTTTGTAATGAAGTGCTCCCGCTTTTTTATATAAAAAGCGACACTTTCAGCTTTAAAGTGTCATAGTGGGTATAACCTTGATAACACTTATGTAGGTCTGCAGACAGGTTCTCTTCGGTATTTATAAGTGATATTCAAGCCATAAGGCTTCAGTTTTATTTTATTCGCATAAAACTCGCGAAGCAAATAACTCTGTGCCAAGCACAATAAGAACCTGACTTCGTCAGAACCTTGTTATTCATTTCACCCATAATAAAACTGCCGAGTGTCCTTAAGAACACTCGGCTGACCGGGTAGGTTATTTCTGTTATTTTACGGCAACAACCGTTTCCTTTTCGGCTGAATCGAAACTGAAATCTATTTTATTCTTGCCCTTGTGTCTGTAGGGATAGACAATAAGTGCAACATAACCGAGTGCGGCGCCGATAACATTAAGCACCATATCACCCATTATATCCATAATTGCCCAACGCTCAGGAACAAGAGGATCAAAAAGAGTTAGCTCCTTTGGTGTACCCTGAGCAAGAAGAAATGACCAATGCTGCGAATCGCCCGGATAATCCCCCATCATACCTGCAATCTGATCAAAGCTGAATTCAAATACCTCCCAAAGGGTTGAGCCGATGAACGAGAAGCCTACAGATGCAAAAAGAATCAGACTTAAGGGAGCCGTCTTCTTTTCTTTCTTAAGAAGAGCACAGGCGAGCTCATATCCGAAAAATACACAAAGGAAGCCGCCCCAACCGTGAAGGAAAGTATCAAGAAAGCGGGTTTCATAATAAAGATTAAGGAACTTGCCGCCGAAGGATGCAACAAATATTCCGGGGATAAACAAGGTCTGGAAGCCCGGTGTAACATGTCTGAACGTATTCTTTTCGGGTAAAAGCATAAATATTTCCCAAAGGAACATACATAAGAAGTTTGCGCCTACCTGAAGCGGATCAGTGATGTCAAAGGGCTTTTTAAAAAAGCCTGCAACAAAGGCATATAGCATCAATATTCTGAATATCCACCAGAAAATAAACGTGGGGGTTGAACAATTCTGTTTTAAACGGGTAAAATAATTTTTCATTTTGCTACTCCAATTGTATTTTAAAAATGCCTTGAATTTTATCAGCAACAAACGGGCTCAAGAAGAAATACCGAAAAGGCAATCATAAACTGACCGATATAATATGTTGCATGGTTTATAACGAAATTAAAGATTGTATTCTTATCCTGCTTGATTGCAAAATACATCGGTGAAAGAATAATATCCGAAATAAGGAAAAGAACGGCACCGATATTGAATACTATGTAAGCAATCTGCTTTGTCTGGATTGCTGCCCAAAGTGACGTACCGACCATTGTGCCGAGAATCATACAGTAAACAGTAACGATGGCATAGAACTTTCCGTACTTCTGCTTTGTGGGCTTTTCAAGAATAAGGTTGCACACGGTTACAACAGCACCGACAATCAAAGGTACTATCATATCCTTGATTTCAAAGTGTGCGTGCTTATAAATTGCACCGATATAGAAGAAATGTCCTATACCGAAGGAAATGAAACCGAGATTGAGGTACTGATCATTGTGCTGAGGATAAATCCATTTCTGGTCAAGATAGATATCACCCATAAGACCGAATACTCCGCCCATCATAATGGGGAGTGAATACTTCCACAGGTCGGGATAGTCTGCGTTACAGAAGGTTGCTGTAAGACCTGTAAGAAGGAAGAAAATACTTGTAAGATTTTTAATGTAAACACCGATAACGCTTCTCTGCTTGTGGCATTTAACCATAAACAAAACAAGAAAAACTGCGCCTAAAGCAAGACTGATATAAGTTAACATTTTATTACCTCCGATTTTTACTCTGCAACTTCGATTCCGCGTTCTTTTCTGATAGCGTCAAGCTCAACTGCTATTTGTGCCTTCTTTTCCTTTGTTAATTTATAGAAGAACATAGGAACTGCACAAAGAAGCATACTGATACCGGGAACAATTGATACAAGTGAGAACATTGCGAAACGAAGGTTGTCAGGCATTTCAGTTGCGGCAACAACAGCGGTTGAGGAAAGCATTTCCTCGGGCTTGAGGCCGATAACCATATACATAATAACGATACCTGATGTTGCAAAAGCATTGCCTATCTTATTGATAAAGCCCTGACATGCAGCACCGAGAGCATTGTCACGGAAGCCTGTTTTGAGCTCCATATAGTCAAGACAGTCACAAATCATAGCAAAGCATACAGTATTGATAACGCCGAGAGGGATACAGGAAATAATGATAAAGGGAATGCAGGCGTAAAGATTCATTGTGAACCAACCAACAACGGTCGTAACGATGCTTGCCGCAAAGCCTGCAAGACAGCTGACAATAACAAGCTTTTTAAAGTCAATTTTTTTCATAAGCTTCGGCATAAGCAGAGTTGCACCGAAAAGACCGACGATAGAGCTTATCTGGAATACTGTTTTAACCGTTGAGATGCTGGCTTCAACTGCAGCCATTCTTTCAGCTTCCGTTGCAAGCGTTGCAAGATCGGGACCGATGTAGAAGGAGTATCTCGCAACGTGTATTGCAGCAGCGGAAACCATATAACGTCCGCTCGAAAGAACACCCATAAGAAGAACGAGAACAAGAGGCTTGCACTTGAAAATTCTGCTGAGCTGCGAGGGCTCACCCGGCTGACGCTTCTTGACAGGAATTCTGACTCTTTCCTTAACTCTGAATACAAAAGCGTAAAGTATTGTGCCTATACCGACCGTTACGATTGCCATAAGAAGATACTTTTTCTTCTGCACGGCTATCGGATCAATTTCATCGGCTGAGTTACCGACCCAAGCAGCAATGATAAGGCCGATGATAAGGAAAAGAACCTCAGGTACCGCAGAACCGATGGAATTGAAAATTTTACTTATTGAAATAACCGAGCTTCTTTCGGTTGATGAGGGTGTGATAACATTGGGGATACCCCAGAAGGCAACATCGCCGACGGTATAAATCATACCCCATAAAACGTAAACGATAGCTGAATAAACCATCATCTGTGTTTTATCGAGATCGGGGCTGAGATACATAAGAATAGTCATTGTGGCAATAGGTACGAGAGCGAAACGGATAAAGGGCTTCATTTTTCCGCTCTTAAGATTGCTTCTGTCAACGATCATACCCATCATCGGGTCGTTGATAGCATCCCATACTCGTGCCAGAAGCATAAGAAGCAGCACGAACATAGGTGCAAGCTGTAAAACATTAAGATAGTAGTCACTGATATAGCTCGACATAAGAGCATAAATCATACCCTGACCCATACCTGCGACACAGAATGAGGTCAGCTCTTTTTTAGGCACATATTTTTTATCCTGCATAAAAATCCTCCTTGAAATAAATATGCAAAGTCTTACCATATATAATATCACACTTTTTACAAATTTTGACAAAATTTTAGTCATTTTATCACCGTTTGTGTGTAGAAAAAAATGCGCTGAATTTGTGATATTTGACAAATATTCAACTTAAAGTTGAAAATAGAATTATGATGTTATATGATATACACATAAAAATGTAAAGGACGGTGCATTTTATGGCTGAAACTACGGAATATTTCAGACAGACCTTTGCCTGGAGCTCAGACAGCAAAACCTCTGAGGAATATGTTATTATCAAAAACAATGTCAGATTTTCAATTCTGAGCGACAGACTTCTGCGCGTTGAGGTTGACAGCAACGGTATTTTCACCGATGAGCCCACGCAGGCAGTAATAAACAGAAGCTTCAGCAAGCCTAAAATCCGTACTGTTGAAGACGGTGACATTGTTATAATTATGACAACAAAAACTATTTACAGATATGATACCGCCGCAAAGAAAATGATAGGCATTTCATTGAAAAACGGCAAGGATCTTTCCGAATACAACAAAGGCAACCTTAAAGGCACATACCGCACACTCGACGGCACAAGCGGTGCTATAGCCCTCGGTGACGGCATTATGTCAACAGACGGTGTTGCTGTTATTGACGACTCAGCCTCACTCATTCTGAACCCAGACGGCACAGTGGGCGAAAGACGCAAGACAGATAAGGACGAATACTATTTCTGCTATAACCACGATTACAGAGCTGCTCTGAGAGATTTCTTTCTTCTGTGCGGCGAGGTGCCTCTCGTTCCCCGCTTCTGCCTGGGCAATTGGTGGAGCAGATATAAAGCCTACACACAGCAAGAATATATCAGCCTTATGAAAAAATTCCTTGAAAGAGAAATACCCGTTACCGTTGCCACAATAGATATGGACTGGCATTGGGTTGATGTCAAGAACCGTTTCGGTAAATGCGGCAGCAAGAAATCCATTATACCGGGAAAGAATGATAATTTCTTTCAAGGCGACGGCTGGACCGGCTACAGCTGGAATACCGAGCTTTTCCCCGACTATAAAGAGTTTTTAAGATGGTTACACGATAATAATTTCAAGGTAACGATGAATCTTCATCCCGCTCAGGGTGTACGCTTCTTTGAAGATATGTATAAGGAAACGGCAGAATTTATGGGCATTGACCCTGAAAGTAAAAAGCGTGTTGAATTTGATATAACAAACCCACGCTATATCGACGCTTATTTCAACATACTTCATAAGCCCTATGAAAAAGACGGCGTTGATTTTTGGTGGATCGACTGGCAGCAGGGCAAAAACAGCAAAATTAAAAACCTTGACCCTCTGTGGGCACTTAACCACTACCATACACTGGTAGACAGAGATTCCGATTCGAAGCGACCTCTGATACTGTCACGCTTTGCAGAGATCGGCTCTCACAGATACCCTCTCGGCTTCTCCGGAGACACAAAAATCTGCTGGGAAGCCCTTGAGTTCCAGCCCTATTTCACCAACACTGCAACAAACATCGGTTATACCTGGTGGAGTCACGATATCGGCGGACATATGATGGGCTCAAAGGACGACGAGCTTTACACAAGATGGATTCAGTACGGTCTCTACAGTCCGATTATGAGACTTCATTCAACCAGCAACGAATTTATGGGTAAGGAGCCCTGGAAGCACGAATATGCAGCGGAGCAGCTTGCAGTAAGGTCTCTCAGAGAAAGACACGCTCTTATCCCCTATCTCTATTCTATGAACTACCGCACGCACAAATACGCCCTTGCTCTTTGCGAGCCTATGTATTATGCATATCCCGAGCAGGAAGATGCTTATAAGGTTAAGAATCAGTACTTCTTCGGTTCGGAGCTTATTGTTGCACCGATAACAACAAAAATAAACCCGAAGACAAATCTTGCCGGTGTTGAGGTCTGGCTTCCCGAGGGCAGATGGACAGACATTTATACGGGAGCTTCTTACAGCGGCGGAAAGAAAATCAAGATGTTCCGAGGTCTTGAGAGTATTCCCGTACTTGCCAGAGAGGGTGCAATCATTCCTCTGAGTACAAATGACAGAGATAATGATTGGTCAAATCCCACTAATATGACGCTTCGCATTTTCAGAGGAGATAACACCTTTAAGCTATATGAGGATGACGGCGAAACAAACGCATACAAGAAAGGCGATTTTGCAATAACAAACTACACCGTTTGCGAAAACGGCAACACGGTAACCTTCACCGTATCCCCTGCCGAAGGCAGCTGTGCTTCACTTCCGAAGAAGCGCAACTATACTCTGGTTTTTGAAGATATCTCCGATGCTCAGATTTCACTTACGGTAAACGGAAAGGATTCAAAGTACGAGGTCAGAGAGAAGTTCGGCAAGCTTTATATAACACTTAACGGCATAACGCCGAGATCGGCCGTTGAAATAACTCTTACTGACGTTAAGGTCAGAGAAAACACCGACAAAAAAGAGCAGATTATTGACCTTATTACAAAATATCAGCTCAGTGTCAACTATAAGCTCGTTAAGTTTGCAAAGTTTCTTAAAAATATCGACGGCAAAATTCCTTCGTGCGACGACTGCCTTTCAGAGCCTATTGCCGAAATCCAGAATATGATTTAAAAATTACTCCCGCAGTTTATTATAAACCGCGGGAGTTTTTTCAATTTTGAAATAATAATAGACTTTAAGACAAAAATATGCTATTATCTATTTATAAATATGTTTGAAGAGGTATTTATAATGAATTTAGCTAATAAACTGACTCTTTTCAGAGTTTTTCTCGTTCCGGTTTTTCTCTTTTTTATGCTGACGGACTTTATACCCGGAAGCAGACTTATTGCTTTTATCGTCTTCCTTGTAGCAACGGCAACGGATAAGCTTGACGGTACGATAGCAAAAAAATATGATATGGTGACTAATTTCGGCAAGTTTATGGACCCTATAGCAGACAAGCTTCTTGTATGCTCTGCCCTCATCTGTCTTACAGCCAACGGAGAAATACCCGTATGGGTAACGGTTATAATTATAGCCCGTGAATTTGCGGTAAGCGGTATCAGACTTGTTGCATCTGACAACGGTGTGACAATTGCCGCATCCTGGTGGGGAAAAAGCAAAACCGTTTCGCAGATGGCTATGATTATTGTAATTCTTGCAAATATCAGCTGCCTTTCCGTCGTGCAGACTGTACTTGTCTACGCTTCGGTTATACTGACGGTTATTTCGGCAGTTGATTATATTATTAAAAACAAAAAAGCAATATCATTTGACAAATAAGAAAGGCTTGGTGGACTTATGCACCTTTTAGAGGTAAAAAAAGAAAACTATATAGGACAGGCTGATCCCTATATAATTGAAAGCAAGGGCAGATATTATATATACGTTACGGGCCACGATGCTGTTTATGCATATGAATCAGACAGTCTGTTTGACGGTTGGAAATACTACGGCAAGGTTATGACTATGGAAGGTCACGACTCCTTCTGGGCACCCAGCGTAATTGAGCTTGACGGTAAGTTCTATATGTATAATTCCATTGAAATATATAACGATACACCTGACAAGGGCGGTCACAGAGGCGCTATGCACGTAAGTGTTTCAGATTCCCCTCTCGGTCCGTTTACAGGCACCAAGCAGATACTTCATCCCTTCTCAATAGATTCCCACATAGTCAAAAACGAATCGGGTCTTTTCCTTTTTTATTCATCAAACAAATTTGAAGGAGACAGAATCGGCACCTGCATTTACGTTGACAGAATGCTTGACCCGTATACTCCCGAGGGTAATCCCGTACTCGTTGTTGAACCAACCCTTGACGAGGATATTTACTGTCGTGACAGATACAAAAAAGGTCAGCACTGGCACACCATTGAGGGCGCCTTCTATTTCAGAGAGGGCGACTGGCAATACCTTATGTATTCCGGTAACTGCTTTGAGCAGCCAACCTACTATATAGGCTACGCCAGAGCCAAGACCGACGAAACAGACCTTACAAAGATAAAATTTGAAAAGTATCCCGATGATAACACCTACGCTCCGGTGCTTTCCGCCAACGATTTTGAGGAGGGAACAGGCCACCATTCCATGATCAAGCACGACGGGCAGTGGTATGCAGTTTATCACGCCAGAGATTATAATAACGAGCTGAACGCAAATGTGTTTGACGCCAGAAACGCCCGTATATGCAAGCTTCACGTTAAGGACGGTATTATAACTGCCGAAAGGTATAAAGACCGAATATGAGCCGCCCGACTCATATCAGAAGCTTACGGTTGCCGGAGCGGGTCACTGATTTATCTGTACATCCGCTTTTCAGCGACATAAAAATAATTCAGCGTAAACTGAACCATACACGATTTAAATAAACTGTAAACATAATTTACGGTTTAATTTCAGTTCATATTTACAGTTTAGAATTATTCCAAAATGTTCAAAACGGAAAGGAAGATGATTATGTTTACCGTGCTTGTAGTTGAAGATGACAAAAGTGCCGCCAGACTTATGCAGGTTATACTTACCGAAGCCGGATATAAGGTAAAATCTGCCGAAAACGGTATCAAGGCTCTTGAAATTCTGCGAAACGAATATGTTGACCTGATTGTTCTTGACCTTATGATGCCGGAAATGGACGGTCACGACTTTATAAGCACAATAAGAAGCAACAAGGTGACAACACCCGTTATTGTTGTTACCGCAAAGCTTACCGCTGAGGAAAAATACCGTGCTTTTATTGAAGGCGCAGACGATTACATAACAAAGCCCTTTGATGTTCAGGAATTACAGCTGAGGATTAAGGCTCTTATGAGAAGAGCCAATATCACCAATGAAAAAATGCTTAATATCGGTAAAGTTACACTCGACTACAGCTCTCTTTCGGTTCAGAGAGAGGATGAAACGCATTACCTGCCAAAAAAAGAGTTCTATCTTCTATTCAAGCTTCTTTCCAACCCCGACACAATTTTTACCAGGCTTCAGCTTATGAATGAAATATGGGGCGTTAACACAAGCAGCACCGACACAACGGTAAATGTTCATATCAACAGACTCAGAAACAAATTCAAGGACTATCCCGAATTTAAAATTATTGCTGTTAAAGGTGTTGGCTACAAGGCGGTGATCTGCGATTAAAAGTCATAATAAAATTCCGATTGGCAGGCTTCGCCTCTTTCTTGCATTTTCCATTACTGTTTTTCTGCTTATCTACCTTTGCGGTGCCACCGTTGTGTTTTTCTTTTACCTTGTAAGAATATCTCCGTTTATTGATATTTCGGAGCTTCCCAAGCACATAACGGAATATCTTGCTGCCTTCGTAAGTATAGTGCTCGGCGTAATACTTGCACTCATTTTCAGAAAAAGAGTGCTTAAACCCATACATGAGCTAGTCGAAGCAACGGAAAGAATCTCTGAAGGCGATTATAAAATCAGACTACCTCTGACGGGACTTAAGTTAATCCGTATGCTCACAAAAAAGATGAACACTATGGCTGCTGAGCTTGACAGCATTGAAACATTGAGAAGCGATTTTATCAACAATTTCTCCCACGAGTTCAAAACCCCTATTGTTTCTATAGGCGGTTTTGCTAAAATACTTAAAAGCAACAGCAACCTTTCCGAAGAAGAACGCAGGGAATATCTTGACATAATCATAAGCGAATCTGACAGACTCGCTAACCTTTCAAACAACATTCTGACACTGACCAGACTTGAAAACCAAAGCATTCTTTCCCATAAAAGCAACTTCAACGTAAGTGAACAGATAAGACTTGTTATAGCGATGCTTGAACCAAAATGGAGAGAGAAAAATATTGATATAAGCTTTGAGGGAGAGGATTACAATATCTACGCAGATAAAGATCTGCTTCAGCACATCTGGACAAACGTTATCGACAATGCCTATAAATTCTCACCGGCCGACACTGAAATAAAGGTAGCAGTAAGAAACATTAAAAACAACAAACTGATTTTTACCGTTGCAGACAGCGGTAAAGGTATGTCAGAGTTTGAAGCAAAGCACGCCTTTGACAAGTTTTACCAAGGCAATGTGGCAAATAAAAACAGCGGAAACGGTATCGGTCTTGCCGTAGCAAAGAAAATTTGTGAGCTGCACGGCGGCGATATTAAAATCAAATATACAGGTTCAGGTGGAAGCTGCTTTGAGATTACTCTTCCATCTGAATAAAAAATAAGACGCTTAAAATTTAATAACAAAAGGAGCTGAAGTATAAAGAATCTTCAGCTCCTTTTGTTTACCATATATATTTAATTCTTTCACCGTCAATTTCCCATTCGGACGGTATTTTTGTTCCGAAAATATCTGACGGCACAATACTGTGGGGCTCATTAAAGGTCTTATATGCCTTTCTGATTTCTGCCCTCTTTCTTTCATCAATATCATCGGTGCACGAAACAAACAGCGGCGTGTTGCTCTTAGAAAGAAGCTCCAACCACTGACGGTTCTTTTCCCAGGGAATTTTATTCTTTAAAATTCCGACACAGTCAGCATCGCACATATAAAAGACCTCGTTTTGTGCAAGACGGAAGGCAAGAGTATTTACACCCATTTTTCTTGTACGTTCCCATTCTCTGCCGCTTGTGTCGTCTCCCGTTCTCGATATATGCACAAGGCCTGCCGAAAGGTGTGACACGGTATTGCAACCGATTATCAGCATATCCCCTGCCGCCTCCGATATAAGACGGTAAAAATCAAGAACAATTTCAGCGTTTGTTTTTGTCTTATCGTAAAAATGCCAGCCGTCAATTTTTGTTATTCTGTCATCAAGCTCAGAGCCGTAGTTTCCGAAAAGGTCTGCTGTTGAAAAGTCGTGCTTAATCAGCTCATATCCCCAGCTTCTGATTCTCTCGATATCTGCCCTGATATATTTCTGAACCTCAGGATGAGTCGGGTCAAGGTATTGCCTCTTACCGCCCCTTAGTATTCTCATATCTTTGGTTAGCGACTTATCTTTGTTGCGAAGAAGTCTTACCCATATTCCGGGTCTAACGCCTAAGTCCTTTATTTCATCGGCAAGGCGTTTCATATCCTTGAATTTTCTGTTGGGATACCAGGGACCGCAGCAGGAGTGCTTCTGCCAACAATCGTCAATAACCTGAAACGGTCTGTTTTCTATTCCGACTGCCAGCTCAGCCTGAAGCTTTGCATCGGAAATTATCTGCTTATAGCTGCTTTTACCGTAGGCGTAGTACCAGTTGTTGCCGCCGTAAACTCTCTTTTCGGGAAGAATAGGCTTATCGCAGAGCTTTCTGCAATAATCCTTAAGGCAGTTAAACGCATCTCCGCTTTCGTATTCCTCATAAACAAAGGTAGCAAGATGAATCTTCCTTCCGTTCAGATGTACCCCGCTTCCTCCGTTTCTGCAGTCAACAAGAGCTTTTATGCCATTGTTATCATATCTGAAGCTGACAAAGGAGCTGCAGCCTGTTTTTACTCCGAAACAGAAAGAGCTTTTTCTGTCTGTCGCAATAAAATACCAGGGCATTGAACGACTGTTATCTGAAAGAGGAAGAAACTCTAAATCACCGTAGCTTCTTTCCCAAGCATCCCCGAGAACAAGAATGTCTTCGGGAGATTCAAAATTCCAGCTGAGCTCTATATATTTCGGTCTGTCATTTGTGGCTGTTATGTATAATTCAAGCTTGTTATTCAGCAAGGACGTTTCCGCGTAAGCATCACTCACCCTTTCCTCACAGATAACCTTCAGATTAAAATTGCTGATCTCAAATCTCATATTTATACTCCTCGTTTAAAAATGCATCTGCTACATTATCATAATATCACTTCGCAGTCTGTTTGTAAATATTCGACAATTACTAAATTCTTATGAAAAAAAATATGATTTACAAATGCGTAACTGTGTGATAAACTGAAAATAGCAGGTAAACTGTAATTTTTATGAAAGAAGGAAAAAATATGGATATTTCAACTGTAATGGAATTTATCAAGCAGGTTATGGCAACGCTTATGATTCTTCTGACAATGATGTCCCCTGCCTTCGGCGGTAACGGTACTGCCTATGAAGCAGAAAAGCCCGAGGAGCTCGTGACAAGCTTTGCAGTCATTTCGGATATTCACGTTGAAACCAATAACCCCGAAAGCTACAAGAACTTATATGATGTTCTCGAAGGCATTAAGGCAGGCAAAAACGTTGATACGGTGGTTTATACCGGAGACAATGTTATGAACGGTCAGCTTCTTGAAAATATATTTTTCTACAGTGCCGTCAGAGCTGTAAAGCCCGCTGAAAACAATCTTGTGCTTGTTGGTAATCACGACCTCGGCAACGGTGCGAGAGATCACGAAAATTCAGCCAAGGATTTCATTGCCAACAACAATCTTTATCTTGGCAAAAAGCTTGAAAACATCTACTATTATGATGTAATCGACGGTTGCTATATGATTTGTCTGGCAACAGAGCACGGCGATCCCGACGGCTTAAAAATGAGTGACGAACAGCTTGAATGGCTTGAAGGTGTGCTAACAGAGGCTCAGCAGGCTGATGCACCTGTAATTGTATTCTGTCACTATCCCATCCGCATGATACTTGACAGAGATGCAAATGAGTTCGCGGCACTTCTTAAAAAGTATGATGTTGATTTATATGTTCACGGTCACATTCACGACGACCTCGGAAAAGATAATTTCTACAACTGGGGCGGTATCAACTGTATAAATCTCCCCCGTATAACAGAAACAACAAACTATGTAGCCGGCGACGGTATTGTTGTTGAGGTTTATGAAGATGAGCTTCTTGTAAGAGGCAGAGATTTTATCAAGGGTGAATGGATCGAAGAGCTTGAGTACAGATACCCGATCGGATAAAAGAAAATATTATACTTATTCAGCTTTTTCCGATACAAATTCGTTAAACTCATCGAGGCTCTGCTGTCTTCGTTCTTCAAGAGCCTTAACAATTTCCTTATGTTTTTTACCTGAGAGCTTATAAAAGAACATCGGAATAATTGACGTGAAGGAGAAAAGACCCGGTAAGAGAGCGAAAATATAAAGAAGGCTTTTTTTAGCTTGCAGAGGCATCAGCTCGGGAGTTTCCGCAAACTCTTTGTAACCGACAAATATAAGCAAAAGTTTAATAAAATAATCCGTGCAGTTGGCAAGAATTCTCGACAGGGTGTTCTTGACTGCGCTGACGGTTACCTCATTTCTTTCACCGAATTTATATTCGCCGTAGTCGTAAGCCGCCAACTGAATAAGACCCGGAATGGTGTTATAAAATCCGGTTGTAAGTCCGTGAAGTGCATACCAGAAAACAACATTCACGAAAATTTCCTGAGGCGTGTGTTTTTCGTATGGATATATTGATAAAAACATAAGAATATAGCACACGCCGGTACCGAGCTTGGTGCAGATATAAAGAACCTTATCGTCAACCCATCTGCGTACAATGGGTGCAAGGAAAAGCGAAATACCCGTTGTGACAAAGGATGCCAGTGAAGCAAACGCAAGAAGAGCCGCATAGTTTCCGTCATTGTATGAATAGGTAAATTCTATAAATGTATCTTTGAAGAAGGTGATTTCAAACATCTCTGTGCTGAAGCATGCAATAAAGGCGTAAGTCATACATCCGTAGCCGATAGAGAAGCCGTGACCGAGAACCTCCGAAAGCATAAAGAGCATAAGAGGCTTGTTTTTTACGATTTTTTTATATATCTCTTTAACAACCTTGCCCATCTCTTTGATGTGGATTCTTTCCGCCTGCAACGGCTCGGTGATTCGTTCTTTTGTTACGATAATATTCCATACAGAAAGAGGAATAGCCAGCAGTGTTACCACACCGTAACCGTAAAAATATCTTTCTGCCTGAGACATGTTCGGCAGAATATAAGGCAATAAGGTAGCGATATATGTACCGGTTGAGCCAATGGAAGATCCGAGAATACTGTCGGTTGCGGCAATGCGGCCACGCTCTCTGTTATCTGTTGTTCTTCTTGCGTTGAGAGCGGTAAGAGCAGCATTATAGAAGGTGGTTAATGTATCATTGAGCAGATAAAGCACCACAAGATATGTAACCTTGAAGACATCTCCGACTTCGGGGAAATATTCATTTATAGGTAAGGCCTGCAGGATGACAACAAGGTTGAGAGGTACAATTGTAAGCATAAGCCATGGCTTGAAGCGGCCCCATCTGCCGAAATTTTTTCGGCTGAAATCAAGAAAGCTTGCCACGATAATATCATTTGCAATATCCCAGAAACCGAGTATGAAAACAATTGTACCGTAGATTCCGAACGCCTCAGGACTGAGACCTAAAAAGGTTGATGCAACAAGTCCGCCGAAAAATCCGTTCATAGCAGAGCCGACTCTTGACATAGCGGTGCTTGAACTGTAAGCGATATATTCCCTGCGGGTGATTTTTTCATTTACATCTGTAGCAAGGTTGTTTCTAAGCTTCATGTTTCTCACTCCAAAAACATTGTTCGATTCATTATACATTAGGCTTTGTATATTGTCAAACACATTATTGAAGTTATACTGCCTTATGGGGTGTCGACGAAAATACAGCCCCTTTCAGCCGAAGCGGGATTTCATAAGGGTACTGCTCAAAAAAACAACTTACACTCAACCCTACACATTATTAGCCTGCTGTTTTTCTTTCAGTTTTATGTTTATATGCTTTGTGCTTTTTCTGGTTACGGAATAAATGATTACCCAAATCACCAGGTAAGCGACAATAAAAATGCCGGTAAAAGCTAAAATCGGTGCAAGACCCCATTCGAGCCAACTGTTGAGAATATAGGTAAATAAATAGCTGATATATAAGATAACTCCGTGAGTAAGAATTGCAATCATCAAGGGCAGCCTTTCAATCTGATAAACAGCATTCATACCGCCTGCAATAAAAGCAAGCAATGTTATTGAAAATATACCGACACAAACCTGACCTACAGTCAGAGTCTGTACATTTGCCGTATAATGCAATATCATATACACAATTGCTAAAACAACAGGTCCGAAGCCGCAGGCCATCAGGCCTCTGCGTAAAAATTCCGAAAAAAACTTTTTCATATTCCTTCATACCTCCTTTTTATCTGCGAAAAACAACGTCTTGAAACATAATCACGGTAGCCACATTGAAAAACGGCATCAACTCCACCGCTGAATACCGCATCAAATTGCAGAATACGGTGTTCGTTTGCAAGGGTGGATTTGTTGATTCGTATAAAATAAGAAGGCAAAACAGCTTCCAGCTCGTAGAGTCTTTCCTTGAGTGTGTATTTTTTGCATTCAGTATCAACAGCTATCACTTTCTTTTCAATAACAGTAATACATTCTATTTCTAAAAACGTCAATTTTCTCATTTCACCGTCTCTGTAGCCCATTATGCTTTCTGTGCCCGAATAGCTGCAGACAAGATTTTCTATCTGCTGTGTAAGAGAAGACGGAGCATGAACTGTTGCAACTATTTCTTCATCTGAATTTTTATCGATAATCAGTTTGTATTTCATTACTTCAAATCCTTATTGTTTCTTCATTTGTCTGAGAAAGCAGAACACACTTGCAGCAGTAATTGATATACTGTAGAAAATTATTGACGGAAAATGACTGAAAGCGAGTTGAAAGTTTCCGCTGAATAAGGCTTTTACCGCCTCTGCGGCATGAACAAAGGGCAGTGCCCCTGCAAATTTCT
The DNA here is from genome assembly GCA_017517865.1 of Clostridia bacterium. Lineage (GTDB taxonomy): Bacteria > Bacillota > Clostridia > Oscillospirales > Acutalibacteraceae > UBA6857. Next base: position 35,661 of record JAFWYB010000061.1, read on the forward strand.
GAAAGAAGCCTCCAACAAGCGACAAATCAAACCATATTCCCGAAAGCCATGCTGAAAGATTGGTAAGTAATGCTCCGCAGATGCCGCCGACTTGCTTAACACCTAATATACTCCCGCATAAAAGTCCCAAAGCAATGCTGAATATAGACATAGGTATTGTTCCGATTACAGCATAGATAATATTTACGCTGACAGTCAGGCCTAATGGAATTGCAAAAAGGTAGCATATAACTGTCTGCCCGACGGCAACCGGTAAAAGCGGCAGCATATAGCCAAGAATAAAGTCAAGACCCGTAAGCGGAGTTGTATATAATCTCTGAAGCAGAGCACTTTCACGGTCTTTTGCAACAAGCGTTGCAGAAAAAAGCGTGATAAAGGACAAGCCGAACACAGTGATACCGGGAGTAAGAATATCAATTTCAAATAGACTCACCGGTATGTTTGCCTGAAGAGCACTAAGAAGAAGCAGTAAAATCAAGGGAAAGCCCAAACCGAACAAAAGGTTGATGGGATCCCGCAAAATCTCTTTTATATTTCTTTTGGCAAAAGTCAACATTCTCATTCTGCACCCTCCCTAACAACAGAAAGGAAGGCCGATTCAAAATCAGCTGTTCCCGTTTTTATCTTCAAATCATCTATGGTTCCCGTTGCAAGAAGCTTACCGTCTTTCATAATACCGATCCGGTCAGAAAGAGCCTCTGCTTCTTCCATATAGTGCGTTGTCAGTATAACGGTAGAAGTACCTTTCAAAGAGCGTATCTCGTCCCAAAGCTCATGTCTTGCAATAATATCCAGACCAAGAGTAGGTTCATCCAGAAAAAGAATTTCAGGTTCGCTTATAAGAGCCATAGCAATACTGACCCGGCGCTTATAACCGCCCGATAACTTACTTGCTTTTCTGTTTAAAACAGTTTCTAAGTTAAATTGATTTGACAGGTCTTTGATTTTTTCTTTCGTTTTATCTTTGGAAAAGCCGTGTATACCACATATGAGCTCAAAATTTTCTTTAACAGAAAGGTTTGGCGCCACTGCAGTTTCCTGCGGAGATACTCCGATCAGCCGTTTAACCCTTTCGGGCTCATTAACAACACTGTATCCGCCTACTAAAGCATCGCCGGACGTAGGTTTTGTTATACAGGTCAGCATTTTTATTGTTGTAGTTTTTCCGGCTCCGTTAACACCTAACAATGAAAACAGTTCTCCCCGATTGATTTCTAAATTAAGCTTATCCACAGCAGTAAGATTTTTATACTGCTTGACAAGCTCAGTTATCTTTATTGCTTGCATTTGCATTATCCTCCCTTTAACTTACGGTACAATAATAACAAATTAAAGGCACTAAATGTTAACTTCTGTCTGTTCGGTCGTTTTTTACATCTCATCGGTCACGGATTTTCTTTTTATGCGATTTGCAATTTGTAACAATATATTCGTCCGAATCATTATACCACAATGACACAATATGTTTCAAACCGGATTCGCTTAGTTTCCCTATACAAAAATCGGTAATAAAGCGAATAATGCTTTTGTTAGCAATCAAATAATAAAACTAAATGTAACCCCATTATTAAGCAAAAAACTGAGTATTCACAGTTATAATCCCTTAGGGTGGCGAGCATAATCCGAACCCCGTTTTTTACGGGCGGATTTCCGCCAATACTTCGTTAAAATACTCGTAAATCCGATAGGATTTACTGCGTTTTATGTCTTGTCTTGCCAAAAATCCGCTCCGCAAAAAATCGCAGACCCAAAAGTGCGAATTTTTGCAGGATTTTTGGATATTGAGGGTGCCGACAGGCTGACGCCTTTCAAAACCGAAATGCCGAAAAGCCGCGAAAATACAC
>JAFWYB010000062.1 GCA_017517865.1 Clostridia bacterium
AAGCACTTTAAAATGCGAAACAGCTTTGCAAGAAAAGGCAAAAATCACCGATAATGCTGACGCATATCGGTGATTTTTAACGAATTATTGTGAAGTTGTTTCGCTTTTTAAAGAAATACTTCCTTATGGGGTGTCGGCGTTTTACAGCCCCTTTTTTGATTATTCGGTTCTGAGTGCCTCAACCGGGTCTTTCTTAGCCGCAATTGACGAAGGTACAAGGCCGGCAATAAAGGTCAGGAACACACTTATACCTACAAGGAATATAGCTGCATTTATAGGCAGAGCCGCCGCCGCAGGTGTTTTCGTCAGTATTCTTAAAAGCACATTTATCGGTATTTCAAGCAGCACGGTAGACACAACGCCCAATATACCTGCCGCAAGGCCGATAGTTATGGTTTCTGCATTGAACACCCTTGAAACGTCTCCCTTTGATGCACCGATTGAACGGAGAATACCGATTTCCTTTGTTCTTTCAAGAACGGAAATGTAGGTGATAATACCTATCATAACCGATGAAACAATAAGCGAAATTGCAATAAATACAACCAGCACGTAGGTTACAATATCAATTATGCTCAGCACCATTTCAAGAGCACCGCCTACAACATCGGTAGGTGTAATCTGATATTCGGGATGACCGTCCTGTGCAACCTGCTCGTTATAATAATTTATCATTTCCGTCACTTCATCCTTATAGTCGAAGTTTTTAGGATAGAAATATATCGAGGTAGGTCTGTCAACATCTGCGTAGCCGAGATTTTCCATTGTCTGTGCATAAGAGCATTTTGCGTTAAGCGTATCAACGTAAGCCTGCTTGAGAGCGAGCACCTGAGCATCGTTCAGATACCCCTCAATAAGCTTTTTCTGTAGCTCTGAAAGGTCACCCAAGCCCATCATACTTCCAATATCTGCAATATCAACCGTTGAAAGATCAATATCACCCAGGAGGCTCATAAAGGGTGCAAGGTTAAGATAAGCAAAGTTGATGTCCTTGAAGTCTATATCTGCAAGGTCAAAATCATTTACCGTAAGAGTATTGAACTTATTGCCGGTGATGACATCGATTTCCTGATTTGCAAGCTGCTCCTGAACGACCTGAGAGTTTGCAGTGCTTTCAAGTGCATAGTCAAGAAGCTCGGGAAGATAGCCTATACCATTGGTGCCGAAGGAGAATACGGTATCCTCGGTGGGAAGAATAACGCCGACAATGCTTATCTGAAGACCGTTTTTGATAGCATTGTTAAGGAAGGTTTTGTCGCCGCTCATATCCTTCCAGAGACCTGTTTTCTTATCCTTGACCATAAGATCCGAATTAAGCACGAGGCTGAACTTGAGGCTGCAGATTTCCTCGTAATTGTAAACCATCTTATCAATAGCCAGAGCATCCTCGGAGCCTGCAAGACTCGACATGATATCAGCTGAAAAATTAGCCTGATCCTTTATGCCGAGGCCGTAAAGAACGAACTCTGTAATTTCACTGAACTGGTCAAGAATAAGCACAACCTCGTTCTTGTTCTGCGGAAGTCTGCCGTAAACGATGTCATATTGCTCTTTGATAAACTCCTCGTCACCGATAAGCTGCTTCCATGAGTCAAGAATTGTGGTACCCGTAATACCCTCCATCATGCTCATAAGGTCAAGACCCTGAAAATCGTTCAGCATTGTGCAGGGGTTAACGTGAATTATTCCGTTTTCCGTGTCAGCGCGGTAAATATTAAGCGGTGTCGTATACTTATACTGTATATCGTTACATATTTCGTCGAACTTTTCCTGGTTTTTGTGAATGTACTGCTTGAAGGCAGCAACATTATTGGCATCGGCCTGAGAAACAAAGGTGGTCAGCATTTCGCCGTACATATCATTGACGTAAACGTGCTCCTTATCGTGGTCCACCTCAGTGTTTGCCGCTATAAAGCCCGAAAAAATATTCATAATTGTATCGGAATTGACTGCTTCTCTTTCAATTGAGTAGGGATAAGCAAGAAGTGCGTCACTTTGTATTTTTTCAACATAGTCGGTAATGCCCTGAGAAAGAGCTATAACAAGAGCAATACCGATAATGCCGATTGAGCCGGCAAAGGCCGTAAGTATTGTTCTTGCCTTTTTGGTCATAAGGTTACGCAGCGAAAGACCGAAGGCTGTTTTGAAATTCATAGAAGGCTTTCTGCCCTTTTTCTTTTCCTCCTCCGCCTTGACTTTTTCCATACGAAAATCAGCATCAGAAGGCTCATAGGGGTTACTGTCACCGGTCATTCTGCCATCCTTGAAGCGTATGATTCTGTTTGAATATTCATGAGCAAGCTCCGGATTATGGGTAACCATAATGATAAGCTTGTCCCTGGAAATCTCCTTAAGAAGTTCCATAATCTGCACGCTTGTTTCACTGTCAAGGGCACCGGTGGGCTCGTCGGCAAGAAGAATATCCGGGTCGTTGATAAGAGCACGGGCAATAGCAACCCTCTGCACCTGTCCGCCCGACATCTGATTGGGCTTTTTATTGATATAATCGCCCAGACCCACCTGCTCAAGAGCCTTTATCGCTCTTTCACGTCTTTCTGCTTTACCGACACCCGAAAGGGTAAGAGCAAGCTCGACATTGGCAAGCACCGTCTGGTGAGGAATGAGGTTATAGCTTTGGAAAATGAAGCCGATTGAATGGTTTCTGTACGTATCCCAGTCCTCATCCTTGAAGTTTTTGGTACTCTTGCCGTTTATAATAAGGTCACCGCTTGTGTAATGGTCAAGACCGCCGATGATGTTGAGCATTGTCGTTTTACCGCAGCCCGAAGGACCGAGAATTGAAACGAATTCGCTTTCTCTGAAATTTATGCTGATATTGTTCATCGCACGAAGCTTGGTGTCGCCCGTTATATAGTCTTTAACAATATTTTTTAGTATAAGCATCCTTCTTACCTCCCCTTATTTTTTTCTGCCCTTGCGGCAGCCATATCCTGAATGCGGAACTTTATTTTATCTCTGTTTACAAGAACCGCTATTATCAAAAGCATTACTGCTATAACCAGCACAAGTATAACCGTTTCCGAGGGCATTCTGTTCCCGTCGTCGTAGGTTACCTCGGGAACATAACCGTCATCAATAATCTCCTGCGAAATAACTCTCTCCGCAAAGAAGATGTTGAAAACCCACTCGAGAGTTTCGTCAACACTCATTGAGCTTATGTTATCGCTTATACCCTTGGCAAAGCTTGATACCATACTGTTGCCTCCGAGCTCACTGTCACCGACCAGATTAAGAATTATGCTGTCGTTACCGGGAAGCTTGATTGTTTCAACCGCATATCTGAAAAGAGTAACCAGCACATCAGCCTTTGAAGAATTGACTGCATAAATTCTGATAGGCATACCGCCCTGAGTTCTCTTTGAGTCAACGGCAATAAGCTCTCCCATACCCTCGAACTGAGAAAGGTTTAGCTCAGCAAAATCGAAGTTTATTTCAAAGATTTGCGTAAGCTTTGCTATAAGAGAATTTACGTCAACATCCGTAAGCACAGAAAAATCTATCAGTCCTTCAAGACCCAGCTTACCCAGAATACTCATAACGGGGAAGATAATATTCTGTGCGCAGATGCTCAGACCGCCGTTGTTGAGGAAATACATAAGGTTGGGAAGAATTTCCGTAACCGTGTTTATAGGCTTATCCATTATTCTGTCAAGAAGCGAGAAAACCGAATCGAGAACAGGCCGTATTGCATCGCCGTTTGCAATCTTTTTAAGATACTCAGCATAGCTGAGGATGTCTTCGCCGTAAATACCGAGCGCCTCAAGAAGAGGTATTACAGCCGTGTTGTAGCCGTCACTGCCGTAAAAATCAACCGAGCCGAGAAGAGAAATCTTTTCGCCTGCAAGAAGCATTCTGAATATTCCGTCTGCCGGTCTTAGCATAGCTGTTACAGCATTGATAAAGCCCTCTTTATCTCCGTCCTCGAAGCCCCAGTCAAGAGCATCCTTGTTTGCATACTCCCACGAGCTGAGATTTGCAAGCTGACCCGCAACAACGCTGAACTGCTCCTCCGTAAGTGTCTCGGCAACAGAACAGGGTGCAAAATCAACACCGAGAAGCTCGACAAACCTATTTACATCATCACTCTGGAGAAGCTTGTATACCTCAAGTGCCAGCCCGCTCAGAAATGAGTTCGAATAAATGGCCGGCTCAAGCAATTCTCTCAGTGTCTTGTATTCGCCCATCTCTGCAACAAACTGATCTACAAGAACATCTGCCTGTTCAATAGCTCTGTCAAAGTCTTCCTTTGTAAGATTCTGAGTATACTTGACCGAATTATCTCTGAGCTTTGAGAAGCGCCACTGATAGTTATTTATCTCTCCGCCCTCAGAAGCAAGTATATTTACAAGCATGGAAATAATCTCGTCGGTGGGCTTTGCAAGAAGATTTGCCGTTACCGAATTGATATCAACCGTACCCATATCTGCAGTGTTTGAAGCGATAAGGCTCATTATTGCGCCCTGATTAAGCTTTGCGGTTTCAATAATCCACCTAAGAAGCTCAATATAAACATCGCCCTTTCGCGGAGTCACTCTGTTACCCTCAACCGTGCCGCAGGATGCAAAGGTATCAAGATCAAGAGGTGCTGTTTTGAAATCAGCAAGTGAAATATTACCCAAATCAAGGTTAAGACTCATACCGCCCTCAAGAGAGCCTAAGTCAACAAAGGAATCCACCTTGAGAAGAGGAATACCCATAACCGATATTCTCATCGGAGCCATAAGCTCTGAAATTGCCGCCTCAAGGCCGCCGTTGTTTATAAAATATGCTATGCTCGGCAGATTTTCCGTAAGCATTTTTGCCGGTGCATCAAGAATTCTTTCAATATAGCTGAGCAAATCAAGCACAACGTTTCTTATCATAAGGTGTCTGTCTGTAGCCGCCTGAGCATAAAACTCTTCCGGGCTCATATAGTCGGTACAGCCGAGACTTTTGAATATAGGTATAATTGCCGTTTCATAGCCCCTTGCACCGGTTATGCCGACAAGCGTACCGATAATGGGATAAGTACCTCCGCAGACCAGAGCATAAATAAGAGAATTCAGCGGTCCGAAAACAGCACTTAAGGCAACTGCAAAGCCTCTTTTGCCGGTTACCCCCCACTTTACACCGTCAAGGTTAACCTGACTCCAGGAGCTGTATGACGAAAGCCTTGCACTTACATCGGGGTATACGCTCAGATATGAAGCAAGGTCGCTTACGCTTATTTTAAGGCCAAGGGAAGAAATGCTTTCTCCGTTTGCCTCAAGAGCCTTGTAAACCTCAAGCATAATAAGTGAAACTACCTCGTCAGAGCAGAGCTCGGGCATAACTATATCCCTGAGTGATGTATCCGCAAGGTGTGTAAGAAGTCCGTTTATAAGAGTATCTGTGCTGTCTATGGCATTCTCGGCCTGAGCAGAAGTTACTCCCTCAGGGTAGGTAGTAGCCGATGCACCAATAGGCATAAGCGAAACACAAAGCAAAGCAACAACTAATATACAGCTAAAAGCTTTTTTCATAAATCTGTTCATTCAGACTATCTCCTTAGTAATATTTATATCTAAACAGAGGTCTATTACTCCATATTAAAATAATACTTATAGATATTAACACAAAGCCGTAAACATTTCAACGAGAAATTGTAAAATAGAGCGTTCTTTTTTACTATTTTAAAAAAATTTCATACTTAAACCAAAATTCTTTCGAATATGCACTGCATCCCGGAATTTATTCTGATCTCGGGGAATATTTCGCTTTGCCGTGTTGACAAATATCGGCAACGGGAATATAATATAAAAGTTCGTTGGCTAACAATTAAAGCTTGCGGAGATCGGCGGCGGCTCCCGTCACAAAGCAACCGCAGGTTGCTTTGTGCTTTACGGGCTGCCTTCGCAGCCCGTAAAGGCAAGGGGCGCGCGAAAGCGCTCCCCTTGCCGGGAGCCGCCGCTCCTCACCGTTTCATCCGCCCCATCCCTCACGCCGTAAAGGAGGCACTATGAACAACAGAAAACTCGGCTTTGAAATTCATAAAACCGCCCGTCTTACAAAGCGGTATATGGATTCAGACGCCTCAAAAAGCTATGCCGATAAAATAACCGGCACCCACGGTTGGGCAATAGGCTATCTTTACCACAACCGTGACAAAGATATTTTTCAGAAGGACTTTGAGCAGGAATTCAACATACGGCGCTCAACAGCCAGCTCAATTCTCTCACTGATGGAAAAAAACGGACTTATAAAGCGTGAAAGTGTAGATTACGATGCAAGACTCAAAAAAATCACGCTCACGCAAAAGGCAATAGACATACAGCTCCCCGTTGAAACCGCGTTTGACCGCTTTGAAAATATGCTAAAGCAAAACATAAGTGAAGATGAGCTGAATGTTTTTTTCACCGTGCTTGATAAAATCAACCGAAATACAGAAAGGAGCGATACTGAATGATCAAACGGCTTTCGGCATGCATAAGGGAATATAAGCTTCCCTCTTTACTTTCACCTGTTTTTGTTTCACTTGAGGTTGTTATGGAGGTGTTCATACCTCTTCTGATGGGCAAACTCATTGATAACGGCATCGAAAAAGGTGACAGCAGCTATGTTCTTAAGGTAGGCGCACTACTCGTTGTTATTTGTCTTCTCAGCCTTTTCTTCGGTGTTGCGGCAGGTACCTACGCCTCAAAGGCATCGGCGGGCTTTGCAAAGAATCTGCGCCGCGATATGTTTCACAACATACAGACCTTTTCTTTCGCAAGCATAGACAAATTCTCCTCTTCAGGACTTGTTACAAGACTTACCACTGATGTTACAAGCCTGCAGAATGCTTATCAGATGATAATACGTATTGCGGTGCGCTCACCTGCAATGCTTATCTTCTCTCTTTCAATGGCACTGAGCATAAATGCAAAGCTTAGCCTTATTTTCGTCTGCATAATTCCCCTTCTCGGTGCCGGACTTGCCTTTATCGTCTCAAAAGCGCACCCGGTTTTCAAGAGAATGTTCAAGGTTTACGACAAACTCAACACAGTTGTTAACGAAAATCTTCACGGCATAAGGGTTGTAAAGGCCTTCGTAAGAGAAAATGAAGAGGAAAAGAAATTCCGCGGTGTTTCTCAAACAATTTACAAGCTTTCCAAAAAGGCTGAATTCTATCTTTCCTATAACGCCCCTCTTATGCAGATAAGCTCCTATACCGCTATGCTTCTTATTGCCTGGGTTGGTGCAAAGCTTATAGTCAGCTCAGGTGAAACCGAGCTGACAACAGGTGAGCTTACCTCTGTCATTTCCTACACGATGCAGATTCTTTCCACGCTTATGATGCTTTCAATGATTTTCGTTATGCTTACTATGTCACGTGCAGCAGGCGAAAGAATATGTGAGGTCCTTGATGAAAAAAGCGACCTTATCTCTCCCGAAAGCCCCGTTACACAGGTCAGAGACGGCAGTATCGATTTCGAAAACGTAGGCTTCAGCTATTCGGGAGATAAGGAAAAGCTTTGTCTTAAAAACGTGAATATCCACATAGAAAGCGGAGAAACCGTAGGAATTATCGGTTCGACCGGCTCTTCAAAAACATCGCTCATTCAGCTCATTTCCCGACTTTACGATGTCACTGAGGGTACCCTTAAGGTAGGCGGAGTAAACGTTAAGGAATATGACCTTGATGTTCTCAGAAGAAGTGTTGCAACCGTACTTCAGAAGAACGTTCTTTTCTCCGGAACCGTAAAGGAAAATCTCCGTTGGGGCAACGAAAACGCCACCGACGAGGAGCTTACAGAGGCCTGTACTCTCGCTCAGGCAGACTCCTTCATAAGAGAGCTTCCCGAGGGCTACGACACCTTTATCGAGCAGGGCGGCACCAACGTTTCCGGCGGACAGAAGCAGAGAATCTGTATTGCACGTTCACTTCTGCAAAGGCCAAAGATTCTTATTCTCGACGACTCAACGAGTGCTGTTGACACCAAAACCGATGCACTTATAAGAAAAGGCTTTAAAGAATACATCCCCGAAACAACAAAAATCATTATCGCTCAGAGAATATCCTCCATTGAGGCTGCCGATAAGATAATCGTTCTTGACGGCGGTGAAGTATCAGGCTTCGGTACTCACAGTGAGCTTATAGCCTCAAATGAAATTTATAGGGATGTTTATTATTCACAGCAGAAGGGAGGAAAAGAAAATGAGTGATAATATGAAAAAGATTCCTCCTAAGATGCCGCCGAAAATGCCTCCCAACCGTCACGGCGGAGTCCCGATGAAAATTGAAGGTATGAAGCTTGACCCAAAGGTAATAAAGAGAATTTTCTCATATATGAGCAAAAAGCACATCGTGCTTCTGCTTTGCGTTGTGGCCTGCATTTTTCTTTCGAGCCTCGCAAACGTCTATTCTTCTTTATTTTTAGAGGACCTTATCGACGGATATATAAAGCCTATGCTTCTGAACGGCTCAGACGATTTCAGCGGGCTTCTCAGTATGCTGCTTCGTATGGCAGGCCTTTTCGCCCTGGGTATTGTTGCTACCTTTACCTATAACAGAATTATGGTTGTTGTGGCTCAGGGCGTGCTTAAAAAGGTAAGAGACGAAATGTTCACCCATATGCAGAGCTTGCCGATAAAGTATTTTGACACCAACAGTCACGGCGATATTATGAGCCGATACACAAACGATATTGATACTCTCAGACAGATGATTTCTCAGACAGTGCCCCAGGTTATTTCCTCGGCAGTAACTATCGTTGTCACCTTTACGGCTATGGTTACCTCAAGCATACCTCTGACCTCGGTTGTAATAATCTGCGTTGCATTTATGCTGTTCTTCACAGGCAAAATTGCCTCACAAAGCGGAAAATTCTTTATGAAGCAGCAGGATGCTCTCGGCGATGTCAACGGATATATAGAAGAAATGATGACGGGTCAGAAGGTTATCAAGGTTTTCTGCCGTGAGGACAAAACCAAGGAGATCTTTGACGAGAAGAACGAGGAGCTTTACCGCAACGCCTTCTCAGCCAACAAGTTTGTAAATATGCTCGGTCCGATAAATAACAATCTTGGTCATTTACAGTATGTTATTCTTGCAATTGCCGGCTGCTTCCTTGCCATTCTTACCGCCGCAGGGAAATTCCCCGAAAGCGGCTTTATGAGCATTTTTACCATAAGCGCGGGCACAGTTGTCGCCTTTCTCCAGCTTTCAAGGTCTTTCACAATGCCCGTAAACCAGATTTCCCAGCAGATGAACTCTGTTGTTATGGCTATGGCAGGCGCAAAGAGAATTTTTGATGTTATAGACGAGGAAAGTGAAGCTGACGAAGGTTACGTAAGTCTTGTCAATGCAAAATACGGCGATAACGGTGAAATAACCGAAACCGCTGAGCACACAGGTCTCTGGGCTTGGAAACATCCCCACGAGGACGGCACAACAACCTATACTAAGCTTGAGGGAGAGGTACGCTTCTTCGACGTTGATTTCGGCTACAATGAAGAAAAAATTGTTCTTCACAACATCAGCCTTTACGCCGAGCCCGGGCAGAAGGTTGCCTTCGTAGGCTCAACGGGTGCAGGTAAAACCACAATAACAAACCTTATCAACCGCTTCTATGATATAGCAGACGGTAAAATACGCTATGACGGTATAAACATTAACAAAATAAAAAAGAGCGACCTTCGCCGCTCACTCGGTATTGTTCTTCAGGATACCAACCTGTTTACAGGTACAGTAAAGGAAAATATCCGCTACGGCAACCTTGATGCCACCGACGAGCAGATTATAGAGGCAGCAAAGCTTGCCAATGCCCATTCCTTTATTTCAAGACTGCCTCAAGGCTACGATACCTTGCTTACAAACAACGGCGCAAACCTTTCTCAGGGTCAACGACAGCTTATTTCAATTGCCCGAGCCGCTGTTGCCGACCCGCCGGTTATGATTCTTGACGAGGCAACCTCCTCTATTGATACCCGTACCGAAGCTCTTGTGCAAAAGGGTATGGATGCTCTTATGAAGGGCCGAACCGTATTCGTTATCGCTCACCGCCTTTCAACGGTTATGAATTCCGACGTTATAATGGTTCTCGAAAAGGGGGTCATAATTGAAAGGGGTACTCACGAGGACCTTATTGCAAAAAAGGGCAAATACTATCAGCTTTATACCGGTGCCTTTGAGCTGGAATAATAAACAAGCATTTATATATCAAAAAGGAGCTGCGAGAACAGCTCCTTTTTATTTGTGTATAACATATAATTTGGCGGGATAAAGCCTTTGAACCTTCGAACTGTAACCCGCGATTGCGCATTGCGAATTGGGAATTGCGAATTGTTTAATATCCGTTAGGATTCTGACTTTGCCATCTCCACGAATCCTCGCACATTTCTTCAATGCCTCTTTCAGCCTTCCAGCCAAGCTCCTCAAAAGCCTTAGTGGGGTCTGAATAACAGGTAGCGATATCACCGGGGCGGCGGTCAACAATTTTATAGTTAACCTTTACGCCGCTTGCCTTTTCAAAGGCATTCACAACGTCAAGAACGCTGTAGCCGGTACCCGTGCCGAGGTTGTAAACATCAAGGGTGTTGCCCGAAAGAGCTCTGCCAAGAGCCTTGACGTGACCGAGAGCAAGGTCAACAACGTGAATGTAGTCTCTTACGCCTGTTCCGTCGGGGGTATCGTAATCGTTGCCGAAAACGCTCAGGCACTCACGCTTGCCGATAGCAACCTGAGTGATGAAGGGCATAAGGTTATTCGGTATACCGTTGGGGTCCTCACCGATTCTGCCGCTCTTATGTGCACCGATGGGGTTGAAATATCTGAGAAGGCAGATTGACCATTCGTTGTCTGACTTGTAAATATCTGAAAGAATAATTTCAATCATATATTTTGTTGTGCCGTAGGGATTTGTTGTGCCGCCGGTCTGCATTGTTTCCTTAAGAGGGGAAACATTGTTGCTGCCGTAAACGGTTGCAGATGATGAGAAAACAATTTTCTTACAGCCGTTGTTTCTCATAACGTCGCAAAGAGTAAGCGTGCCGCCGATGTTGTTATCGTAATATTCAATGGGCTTCTGACAGGATTCACCGACAGCCTTGAGGCCTGCGAAATGAATAACTGCATCAATTTTCTCTTTTTTAAAGATTTTATCCATACCCTCAGCATCGCGGATATCGCACTCATAGAAGGTAAATTCCTTACCGCTGAGTTCAGCTATTCTGTTAAGTGATTCTCTTTTACTGTTATAGAAATTATCTACAACAACGATTTCATAACCCGCATTGAGAAGCTCAATACAGGTGTGGGAGCCGATATATCCTGCTCCTCCTGTTACAAGAATTGACATTATGCTTCACCTCGTTTATAATATGTGATATAATTATACAGAGAATAAAAACAAATTGCAATACTTTTTTATGTCAGGAGTTACATAAATGGAAAATTTATCCGATATACGCGTTGTCAGAGAGGTTATGGAAAAGCACGGTGTAAGCTTTTCAAAGGCTCTTGGTCAGAATTTCATTATTAACCCCACAGTATGCCCTAAAATGGCTGATTTGTGCGGTACCGACGAAAACACCGGCGTTATTGAAATCGGCGGCGGCGTGGGCGTGCTCACAAACGAGCTTTGCAAAAGAAGTAAAAAGGTTGTCTGTGTTGAGCTTGATACACGCCTTTTACCCGTGCTCTCAGACACCCTTTCCGAATATGACAACTTTGAGTGTGTCAATGCCGACATTATGAAAATTGACCTTCACGCTCTTATAAAAGAAAAGTTCGGGGATATGAGAGTAGTCGTCTGTGCCAATCTCCCCTATTACATCACAAGCCCCATTCTTACAATGCTTCTTGAGGGACACTACCCCATTGACAGCATAACCGTAATGGTGCAGAAGGAGGCAGCCGACAGACTGTGCACACCTGTCGGCTCAAGAGAGTCGGGTGCCATAACCGTATGCACCAATTATTATTCAACGGCAAAGCAGCTGTTCAACGTTTCGCGGGGCTCCTTTATGCCTGCACCCAATGTTGACAGCACCGTAATAAAGCTTGACATAAGAAAAGAACCGGCCGTAAAGGTTGACGAAAAAAAGTTTTTCAGAATGATAAAGGCCGCCTTTGCCCAGAGAAGAAAGACCCTCGTAAATTCGCTCAGCTCGGGGCTTTCCCTCTCAAAGGAGGAGCTTTACACCGTTCTTGACGGTGTGGGTATTGACAGAAACGTGCGCCCCGAAAAGCTTTCAATGGAAGAGCTTGCAGATATATGCAACAACCTGCCGTAAGCCTGTCTGTGAATTTATTCCTTAAAAAGGTGCTTATATGCAGCCTTATATACACAAATTCAGTAAAGAAAAAAACTTTACAGCTGAAATTCAGCTGTAAAGTTTTTTTCTTACCTATGTGGAAAACCCGGTTAAAAATGTTAGTTTCCCTTGGTTTTTAACATCTGACCGGTCATTTCACAACTTTTCGGTGTTGAAAACTGACAAGTTTTTAACTTTACTAACAGAGTTTTGAACATTTTTGTTGAAAAGCTCTGTTGATTATTCATTATGCACTGATTTGTGCATATACAGCACTTATGCATATCAGTTTACTCTGATAAAGCTCATCGCTTCAACAGTAAGACCCGAAACGGTTACCGGCTCCGAGCCGTAATTTACGTAGATTTCCGTTTCATTATCGTAAACGGTGAGATAAACATTTTCTGCCACCTTACCGTGCTGAGTGATTTTGGATTCTCTTAAATCTGAAAATGCTTCCTTCGCAAGAGAATACTGCTGCTGAGCCTCAGCGGTTGAATTAAGATAATATCTGCTGTCAGTCTCAGAGTCCGTACCGTTGTCTTCATAGTACCATTCATAATAGGGCACGGCACCGTATTCCACAGCCTTCAGAAATTCCTGCTGACGATTTTCGGCAAGGTTTACGGGAGAAAGTGAGTAGTCGCAGATTCCGTGAAGCAAGGTCTGCACAAAGGGCACCTGAGTAAAGGATTCCCTGTCTGCGTAATATGCCTTATCGGGAAGCCCGACAATAACGTCGGCATATTTGATTGCATAAAGATTTCCGTTTTCAACCATCACCCTTTTTGTTGCCGAAGCCGAATCGGCCTGGGCAGATAAAAGCTTCTGCATATCACTTCTGAGAGTCACGTCACCCTCGGTGAAATCCGAATACAGGCTTTCGCCTATGTCGTTAAGACATATACCCGAAAAGCCGCTTTCAAGGTGAGAGTAAAGCACGCTGTTTACTCTTTCGTCAACCGACTGCGCACCTATATAGGTTTCCTCGTATTGCGTAAAGCTTTCCCGGTCAGTCCTTACCGCCTCAGAGTCAGCTCTCAGAGCCACATCGTCAGAGGAAGACGCAAAGCGTATGATGTTAACATCCGTGAAAACATTTATACCGCTGTCACCTAAGGCTTCATAAAGCTCCTTAAGGTCATTGGCAGACCCGAGCTTTTTCTCGAAATCCGTTTCTGCCGCATCGGTTTTATCAGTACCGCCCGAAAGCACGCCTTTATATCTGAGGTTGATTTCGTTTATACCCTTACCCTTAAGCGCAAGCAATATATCGGTGCACTGTGAAAAGTCTGTATAAGCCTTACCGCCCGCGGCTCCGATGATGCTCAGGTTAAAGGGATACTCATTATCCTTTATTCCGTCGGTTGTGAGAGCACCGTTTCTTGTGAGCATTTCTCTTGTAACGGTTGCCATACCCACATAGTCGGTGTTTTCCTTTGAAATAAAGCGGTATGAAAGCTTTATATTGCCCTTGTAGCTTTCTGAAGAAACATATATACCGTCCTCCGTTGTAAGGGTGGGAGTTATATTGAACTTTGCATACACACGGTCGAAGCCCTCTTTTTCAGTTGCTTTATTTGCCATAACGGTTGCCATAGCATCACCCTCGTCTATAACGGCAACAAAGGCACCGTCACCGGACTTCATACCGAAGGCGGGTACAATTGCCTCCGCCTCCCCTGAAGCATCAGCCGAGGGGTCATTACCGTAAACCGCAACAGAAAAGCTCTGCTGTTCATTACCTCTGCGGGCAAGCTCCGTAACCGCACCGCTTCCGTCGGGAATGAGGATAAAATCTCCGTCTGCACCCTCCTTGCCCGTAGCAAGATAAGGAAGCACACTAACGGATTTTATAACGACCTTATCGGAATTACCCTTACCTTCAAGAGCAGAGCAATCAATGCTCACAGACATCGTACCGTCTGAGGCTCTGAAAGCACAGGGCACCGTAATGTCTATTTTAGTTCCGTCTGTAAGCGTTCTTTTAAAGCTGTAATTTATACAAATTCCGTCGTCCGCTGTTTCGTAAGAGGCTCCTCCCATTTCCTTTGAGTCACTCTGAGAATTGAGTGTGTAAACCTTGCCGTCTATAAGAAGCTCAAGAACTATCACACCCGTTTTTTCGCCCTTATATTTTCGGGGAATGCTTTTCCAAAGAGTATCTGAGCCCGAATCGTAAACCGAAATGCCGTAGCTTTCTTCGCTGAAGCAAAGCCTGAACATATCAGATTCGGTAATCTCTTTCAGATTTCTGAAAAGAGTTTTCTCGGTAAACACCGAATTGTCATCGCCGTCAAGCACCAGACCTGCCGTATCGTCACCGGTTTTCATAAGAAAGGTATCCGCTTGTGCTTTATCCTCAGAGCAACCGAAAAGAGAAAGCATAAGAGCAATACACATTATAATACAGATATATCCTTTAGCTTTTTTCATAGCCTTACTCCTTATTTTTGTGTTGACTTCTGTATTATAACACATCTTTTAAAATATTTCTACCGTATTACATCATACTTTTTCGCATTATGCCCAGTATTATCTTTTCCCGTCGGGAAACCTGCACCTGACTCATACCTAATTCCTCGGCCGTTTTTACCTGAGTCATACCCTTGAAATAGCGCAACTCTATAAGCCTTCTGTCCTTTTCCTCAAGAGCTTCCACCACCGACCTGAGTGCCATTTTTTCCGTTATCTCCGCCTCGGGTGCCTGAACAGGTATATCAAGCTGGCCGCTCTTGCTTTCATCGTCGCAGGCTGTGAGCGAAATTGCAGGCATTGAAACGGTTATAAGCTCAGCCGCCGAAGCAACGTCAACACCCAGCCTTTCGGCAAGCTCACTTACGGTAGGCTCTCTTGAAAGCTCCGAAGCAAGCTCGTCGCGTATTTTCATAGCCTGCCTTGCCCTTTCCTTGAGGGTTCTGCCAACCTTGACCGTGCCTCCGTCGCGGAATATCCTCCTTATTTCACCGAGTATAACAGGCACGGCATAGGTAGAAAAGGCAAAGCCTCTGCTTTTGTCAAAGTTATCCGCTGCCTTTATAAGCCCCACACAGCCCGCCTGAAACAAATCGTCATATTCTACCCCTCTGCCTCTGAATTTGTTGGCACAGGCATGAACAAGACCGTAATTTTCGCCTATGAGAGCTTCCCTTTCATCCTTATTCTCTCTCACGGCACCGACCTCCCGTCAACTGTTTTTGCCCCAGATTTTCTTTTTCAGAGTGACGGTTGTACCCTTTGAAGGCGCAGACGTAACTCTGACCGAATCCATAAAGCTTTCCATAACAGCAAAGCCGAGGCCGGCTCTTTCAGAGCCCGCAGTAGTAAACAGCGGCTCCATAGCCTGCCTTATATCCTCTATGCCCACACCCTTGTCTCTTACCCTTATTCTGACCGTTGAGCCCTCAAGAATGCTAACCGTTATGTAAATCTTGCCCTGAGTGTTTCTGTAGCCGTGTACTATGGAATTTGTAACTGCCTCACTCACTGCCGCCTTGATGTCGCTGAGCTCCTCAATATCGGGATCAAGGCAGGCAATAAAGGCTGATACAGCCACTCTCGAAAAGCCCTCGTTGACACTTTTTGAGTCGATTATCATTTTTAATTCGTTGATATTTTTCATTGTACCGTCTCCTTTTGTCTTATTTCTCCAAGGCGCTCCATACCTGCAAGGTGCATAATTTTATACGCCGACGGTGAAAGATTTTCCACCCTTATTTCACCGCCGAGGCTTTTTATGAGCTTGTACCTTCCCATAACCAGACCTATTCCGGAGCTGTCCATAAACGTAACCTCTGAAAAATCAAGAATAAGCAAGGCGGGTCTTACCTGACACACAGCACAGTCTATCTCATTTCTTATAAATGCCGCACTGTGATGGTCAATCTCCCCCTGAATAAAGGCTATGAGCTTTTTTTGTTCCTTCTGAATTTTTACGCCCATTTCAATTCCTCCAAACAAAAAATCCTTTATGACGGATTACCATCATAAAGGATTACATTTAATTATTTTGCCGAAAAATGAAGCATACCGGATACTTTTTCAGTTCTTATACTTTTCTGCCTGGAGATTAAACATATAGGCATAGGTGCCGCCCAGAGCCATAAGCTCCTTATGGGAGCCGCTTTCGATTATCTCACCGTTTTCCATAACATATATTTTATCTGCATTTACCGTTGTGGAAAGTCTGTGAGAGATAAATATAACGGTTTTGTTTGCCGCTGCGCTGAGCATAGCCTGATTAAGGTTATATTCGGCTATAGGGTCAAGATTTGCACTCGGCTCGTCAAGAATTACGTAGGGACAGTCCTTGTAAAAAGCTCTTGCAATAGCAACCTTCTGACTCTCACCGCCCGAAAGCATCTGACCCTCATCGTCAAATTCTCTGAGCAGCTCTGTTTCAACACCGTTTTTCAGCTTTTTATCAAAGCCGCTGTGAGAAAGTGCCTGCTCTACCCTTTTACCGTCGTAGCTTTTATCAAGTGCAACGTTTTCACCAACACTGCAGGAAAACAACTGAAAATCCTGGAAAACAGCCGAGAAGCGGTTACGGTGAGAATCAAGAGTGACCTCTCTTATATCTTCCCCGCCGATATACACGCCGCCCTCAGTGGCATCGTAAAGTCTGAGAATAAGATTTGTCAGTGTTGTTTTGCCTGCACCGTTATAGCCTACGAGGGCTATTTTTTCATAGGGCTTTACAGTGAGATTTATGTTTTTAAGAGTAGGCTTATCGTTGCCGGGATAAGTAAAGGAAAGGTTTTCTATTCTGATTTCCTTCGGCTCTGACTTTTCTGCCGTCTTTTGTCCGTCTTTTACCTTGAAATCCGCCTTTATGAACTCGCGGTATTTTTCAATCATTTTTCCTCTTTCTGAAAAGACTGCAACCGCCCACACCGTAAGGAAGTTTATTGATATCGCTATTGAATGAGCTCCGTTGAAGGCAGCGACAAAATCACCGGGGGTTATGCTTTCCTTAACGAGCACGCAGTAGCCCAGATAAAGAGGAAGCACAAACATAAAGCCCAAAATCTGAATACCTGTTTCCTGCACCATATAAAGTGAGGATATCTTCTTCCAATACTTTTTCTGATTTTTTATAACGTCGTCTGCCGCATCGTTGTAACGTTCCATAAGAAGCGGCGCGATGTCGTTCATACGCACCTCCTTGCAATATTCCTGAAGGTAGAAAATACGCTGAAAGTAGTCGCTCCTTCTGTGGAACTTTGTGTTGTCGATTCTTCTGCCCATCTGCAAATCGCCGATTTTGCGGCTCAGAGGCAGAAAGCCGCAGATGAAAACAAGTATGATAACAAGACAGACCGGGTCAATTGTGAGAAGCACACCGCCGACTGTAACAAGGGATATAAAATTACCCACATAGTTTCTCACAAGTCCGAGAAGATTCTGAATGTTGTCTGAGGAGGACTCGATAGTGAGAATAAAGTTATTGTAGAACTCAGGGTTGTCGTAGCTTTCCTGGTCAAGCTTTTTTGCCTTTTCGTAAAGGCTTCTGTTAAGGTTATAGTGTACCTTTTCTTTCTCCACGTTCCAGAAAAACTCTCTGTAAAGCCAAGAAAGAAGTGTACTCAGAACAAGCACTGCCGCTATGACCAGCACAGCATAAAAAATACGCTGAAGGTTCTCACCCTCGGAAACGACGTCTATAACGTATTTAACACCTATAACAGAAATAAGCCTTCCGGGAAGTATTGTGAGAATACCCCATATAAAGTCACCTATAACAAGCAAGGGAGAGGCCTTGAAAATAAGACCGACGAAGAAAATAATATTAGAAAGCATTGAGTGATTTTCTTTTTTATTCTTCATTCCGCTTCACCTCCCCGCCCTGATTATAGCTTGAGGACTGCAGGGTAAACATACGGCAGTATTCGCCGCCTTTTGCCATAAGCTCTGCGTGAGAGCCCGTTTCAATAAGTTCCCCGCCTCCGATAACTATAATTTTATCGGAAAGCACGGCACTCGAAAGCCTGTGAGATATGTACATTACGGTTTTGCCCCTTGTAACCTCAATAAGATTCTGATACATATTGTATTCCGCTATGGGGTCAAGAGCGGAAGAGGGCTCGTCAAGAACGGCAAACTGAAAATCCTTTGCAAAAAGACGGGCCGTTGAAACCTTCTGGTTTTCACCGCCTGAAAGACCGATACCGTCGCTTTCAAACTCTCTTGTAAGCACTGTGTCGCCGCCCTTTTCCAAAGCCGAAATTTTATCCCATATACCCACCTGAGCCAGAGCCGCCTGAGCCGCCTGCTTTTCCTCATCGGTACATTCGTGGCACAGCACATTTTCAAAAACGGAAACGGCAAAGTTTCTGTAATCCTGAAAAACTGCTCCGTAGCTTGTTCTCAGGCTTTCAAGACTGTATTCCTTTATGTTTCTGCCGTTATACAGTATCTCGCCCTCGGTTACGTCGTAAAAGCGCAGCATAAGCTTGACTATCGTACTCTTACCCGCACCGTTGACGCCCACGAGAGCAACGGTTTCGCCTTTGTCAATGCGGAAGGAAAGATTTGTTATGCTGTTTTTGTTTGCTGAGGGATAGCGGAAGGATACGTTTCTGAATTCAAGAGACTCAAACTCACCGCATTCCTCTTTACCGCTGACCACCTGTGCCTCATAATCAAAAAAGTCCCGCAGATTCTGAAAATAGAAGGCCCCGCGGCTGAGCATTTCAAAGCTTTGGGCAACCTGCATTGCCGCATGCTGAACTGCATTTATTGAAGAAAGCACCACCGAAAAGGATGACACAGTCATTTTATCTGTGTATATAAACTGATATCCCGCAAGGGCGTAGGTGCCGATTGTGGGTATGAAATCACTGAAAAGTGAGCTCAGACAGCTGTAAAGAAAAAGTCTCACACCGTATCTTTTAAGAATCTCAACATTTGAAGCAATTGCCGCCGAGAAGCGTTCCATAAGCACTGCAAAAATATTTGAGGTTCTCATATCCTTGGAATAATCCTTAAGGAAAACCGTTCTCTGAACGTAGGCCTTGATACGGTCGTTGGTCGTCATTTCCTTATCTCTTTTATAAACGAGCTTGCTTTTGAACATTTCAACAGCAAAAACAAGAGCAACGGGCAAAAGGAAAATTATATAGGCAGGGTCAATAGCGGTAACCGTGCCGATAACGAGTATAAGAGAAATAATTGCCGCACAGATTGAAGCTACGTTAGCACATACGGAATCAAACATACCCCAGGCAAGAATCTGTGTTGCTCTCTGATATTTGTCGTAAAACTCAGGATCCTCGTAGCAGGAAACATCGAGCTTTACAGCCTTGTCGAAAACCTTATTGTTCAGCCCCTTAAGAACAGCCTTTGTAGAAACCTGCTTTACATAATTCGCATACCAGTTTATGCCCTTGGTAGCCACTGACAGCACAAGAAAGAGGATAAGATTTTTTACAAACTCACTGAAATCTCCCTTTGAGTCTATAATGCCGAGAAGCACCTTGAGAAAAAGAATATTCTGAAGAAAAACAGAAAATATCATATCTGCGCTCATATTTACAAACAGGCTTATAACAAGCCTTTTATCAGTCTGCCATACAAGCTTAAGCGCATAAAGCACATTTTTTACAACAGGCACCTTCTTGTCACGGTCGAAATCTCTGTATCTGCGATATGGTGCCATAGTACCACCTCTTTTTTCTAAAAAGTAAATCTGATTCTTTTACAGTATAGTACAACTGTGCACATATTTCAAGACTTGAAATTCAATAATAAATATGATATTATATATACATAGAAAAAACGGTCTGTTTACCTTAAAGGAACAGACCGTTTTATGTTTTTTACTGCTTTATCTGAGCTTTACACTCTTTACAGCGCTCCACTCGCTGAATATTGTCTGACCGTTTACCTTTTTGTAAGCTCTTACCTTAAAGTAAATTGTCTTGCCGCTTGCTGACGACGAGAATGTCTTTGAGCCTGCAAGCTTATCTGCAGCATAGCTGTTAACCTTTTTGTAGCCGCTTGTTTTCTTGGTTGAATAGTAAAGCTGATATCCGCTTTCGCCCGAAACATTTGACCACTTGACTGTTGCCTTGCTCTTTGCCGTTGAGGCTACAGACGTAATTGCGGGAGCCTTACATTCTGTTGCTGTTGCAAACTCAGCCGATGCCGTACCCCAGAGAACTGTTCCGTCTGAAAGCTTGGTGTAGGGCTTGATCTTGAACTTATATTCTGTACCCGCCTTGAGGTTGGTTGCTTTTCTGTATGTGGTTGTCTTGATTGAAGCAATCTGAACATACTTACCCTTTGAGGGGCTGTACTGATATACTCTGTAACCGGTTGCACCGGCGCTTGCTTTCCACGAAAGCTTGATTACACTTGTTGACTGTGTAGCAGAAATATCGGAAGCGGCGGGAGCCTTGGGAAGAATTGTGAAATCGAGCTCCTTTGTACCGCTGTAATCGCCCTTGAATTCAACGGTAATTACATACTTGCCGGGGTTCTTTCTGCCGTCAGGATATGTAACGGTGTAGTCGGTATCCTTAACAAGGAGATTGCCCTCTGAATCCTTAACGGTAACGGAGGGGGTTCTTACCTTACCGTTATAGGTGCAGCTTGAGGTGGAAAGAGAGGCAGAGCAGGCAGAAGCATCAATCTTACAAGGTGCGAAATCATATGAGACATAAGCAACTACACTGCTTTCGTTCAGATGCTCACCGGCATTACCGTTAATGCTTACCGCAAGATCCGCGTCAGTAATAAATTGGTAGCCGTTGATTGCTCTGAGCCATACGCATACTCTGTATTTATGATCTGCAACAAACTTTTCGTTTTCAGGCATCTGGGGAGCACTTTCGCCGTCGGTGATATCGTACCACTCGATTGTTGCAATACCCTCTTCGTCTATTTTATAGCATTCGCTGTCAACAACACCTGTGTAGTCGGGAGTTTTACCGGGAGCGGGAGCATCAATGCCCGTTACTGCAACCTCGCTGACAAGCTTTGACTCAAAGGGCGCATAGTCGATGCGGATCTTCATCTGTTCATTGCTACCGGTCAGCTCATATACTTCGTGTATTTCTTCATAGTTGTTGGTTACACGTACGTAAAGGTCGCCGCGTACGGTCGTATCGAATACGAAATTATTCTGAGTCTCAACCCATATTACAACAGCGTAGCTGTGACCTGCCACGAATTTATCGTAGGCATCCATTTCAAGTCCGGTCTCGTTATCAAACCATTCAACGTAAACAACCTCGTAGTCCGGATCGTTATCGGTTATATACCAGTTGGGATAGGCGTTCTCTGTGGGAGGCACAAGGCCGATAAGTTCAACAAGACCGATGGTGGATGCACCAAAAGCGACAAAGGGAAGTGCGCTTAAGAGCATAAGTGTGCTTAATAATAAGCATAGTGTTTTTTTCATAAAGTGTTCCTCCTTTATTTTTCAGGACTATTATATATATAATAACCCTATTGTAATTTTGATTTTATCACAGCAAACAAAGAAAAAAATCACCCTTTTTATCAAAAAAAGGGTGATTTTACCTTGTTTTATTCCATTTCAGAACTTATTTTTTCAAGAAGCTCCTTTTTTGAAGAAACGCCTGCCTTTGCAAAAATATGAGAGAGATGTGTTTTCACCGTATTTTCGGAAACGCACAGCTCATCGGCAACGGCTTTTCTTTTTTGTCCCATAAGAGTCAGCTTTAATACCTCCTCTTCCCTGGAGGTAAGCTTTTCATTTCGGCTGATTATTTCGGCAGCTCTTTCAAGCTGCTGTGCAGTGAAAGCAGGCTTTTTATCAATAACTCTTTCCTGTTTTTTATCTGCCTGAGCGGTAATTCTTTCAAGATTTCTGTGAAGCTCGTTTTGATCGTTAAGCATTCCGTAAATAAACAGCAGTAAAAGCTCACTGACAATATATGAAACTGAAAGGAACTCAAAATCCGTATCAACAAGCTGTTCAAGAAACCATATAAGCATATTGAGCAGTACCACAAGAGCAAGCATAGCCGCATATTTATATGAGCCGAGCTTTTTGCGCATTACGGCATACACTACAAAGCCTGCCATAAGAGCAAAATAAACAACAAGGTAAACAAGAAAAAGTATGTGAAGCTCGCCGTAAACCTTTTCAAGCCTTGACGTACCGTTTTCAATAACGAGGCTTACCTCTTTATAATAAATATCAAGCCAGCCTCCGCTTGCGGCAAGAAGAAACACAAGGCAGCCGATTACAACAGCAGCCGTTACACCGGCTTTACTGAGTTTTATCCTGCACACTCCCGCTATTGACATAAGCATACAAAGAGGCAGAAACACAGAGCCGAGGTATGAAACTCTGTTTGCCCATAAAGCACCGTCAAGAGTTTGTGCCCCTGAGAGCATATAATAGCCGGTATTTACAATCCAAACCGCAACGAAAAGAAGCATAAGCCACCTTTCTCTGTTTTTTGCGATATAACGGTACCCAAACGCAAGAAGATAAGAAAGCAAGGCAACCACACCGTAAACCAGGGTGAGATTTATATTATATGCCGTTGAACTGCCACTTTCAGCCGATGCTCCGAGGCTTATCAAGGCAGCACCGTAAGCGAGAAAAAGAATTGCTGCAGAAAAAACGGTCGGTTTTAAAAGTAATCCTTTTTTATTCATTCTCAGCCTATAAATCTGCCCATAAGCTCCGAGCCTTTTTCAATAAAGTTGCCCGTAGCCTTTGCAGTTTCCTCGTTGATGGTGTCAACGCCCTCAACAGGAGTGCTCTTATGATATATCATATAGGGCACTGCGTCTCTTGCATGTGTCTTTGTCACAATGGGCGTCGGGTGGTCGGGAAGAATCATTATCTTATAGTCATCGTACTTTTCGAGACCTTCGAGAAGAATTGAAAGTACCTTTTCGTCGATAAGCTCAATGGAACGCACCTTGTTTTCGGGCTCATTTCTGTGTCCGCATTCGTCGGGAGCTTCAATATGGATATACACGAAGTCCTTGCCGCCTTCAAGCTCGGCAAGAGCGCACTTTGCCTTGCCCTCAAAGTTTGTATCAATGTAGCCGGTAGCCCCCTCAACCTCGGGAGTTGACATACCTGCACTTATGCCGATACCCTTAAGAAGATCAACCGCTGAGATAACGCTACCCTTAAGTCCGTAAAGGCTTTCAAAAGAGGGAAGAATAGGCTTGTTGCCCTCACCCCAGAGCCAGATTGAGTTTGCGGGACGCTTACCCTCGGCAACTCGCTTAAGGTTTACGGGGTGGTCCTTAAGTACGTCATAGCTCTTTTTCATCATAGCGATAAGCTCTTTCGCATTTTCGCTTTTTGAAAGATAGGGGCCTACCACTCTGTCGCTGATGTCGTGAGGAGGTGTCATATCTCCGAGGTCTGTTGTACCCTCACGTACCGTAAGGCAGTGACGGTAGCTGACGCCGCTGTAATAGGTGTATTTTTCGTTTCCGAAGGCTTCCTGAACAGCCTTTATAAGCTCAGCCGCCTCAGCGGTGCTGATGTCACCTGCTGAGTAGTCCACCATAGTTTTATCCTCGTATTTTTCCTCGTCTGAAAGAGTGACAACATTACAGCGAAGTGTCACGTCATCGTCACGCAGATTTACTCCGATGCTGACTGCCTCAAGAGGTGAGCGGCCTGTGTAATATTTAAGAGGGTCAAAGCCCATAACGCTCATATTTGCAACGTCACTGCCGGGCTTGAGTGTGTCGTCAACGGTCTTGACAAGACCCACCTCACTCTTTTTTGCAAGAGAATCAAAAATAGGCTTATTTGCACACATCATCGGTGTTTTGCCGTCAAGAGCGGGTACGGGGTAATCTGCCATACCGTCGTAAAGAACAACTACATACTTCATTTTTATATCATCCTTTCGGGTAGTTTTCATATTAAAATTATATCAGTATTTTTTAAGTTGTCAATAGAATATCATCTCTGCAGAAAGGTATATATCCCCTTTTTGGTGGCAAACTGATATAAAAAACTTATAAAACCACTTCCGTGTTTTTATATTACCGTCAAATTTTAGTTTACGCCAACATTTTTTACCAAAACTATTGACTTTTCCGTATTTTTAGTTTAGAATATAGCACGTTGCAAATATGATCCATTAGCTCAGCCGGCAGAGCACTTGACTTTTAATCAAGGTGTCCGGAGTTCGAATCTCCGATGGATCACCAAACGAAAATCCGTTCACATTATGTGAGCGGATTTTTTATTTGTATTATTCATTATTCAATATTCAATTTTCATTATTCATTGATGAAGAACGGATTTTCGAATGAATAATGAAGCCGCTTCGCTGATAAATAATGAATAATATCCCGATAAAAATCATAACCGATCTTTTAAAAAAACTCTTGACTCTCACTATACGTCATAGTATATACTACTGTTGCGAGGTGATAAAATTGAAAATGCGGATTAAAGAATTTGCCGATTTTACGGGTGTAAGTGTGCGCACACTGCATTATTACGATGAAATAGGATTGTTGCGACCTGCCTTTGTTGACAGGGCTACCGGCTATCGCTTTTATGACGAAAAATCTTTTCTTCGTATGCAAGAGATTCTCTTTTACCGTGAGCTTGACTTTTCCTTAAAGCGCATTGAAGAGATTTTGTCATCTCCGAATTATGACAAAAACAAGGCATTGAATGAGCAGATGCACCTCCTCACACTCAAAAAAGAGCGGTTGGAGCGATTGATTTCTGCTATTGACAATGCTGTGAAAGGAGCAAATGTTATGAGTGTATTTGATAACAGAGAGCTTGAAAAATACAAAAACGAAGCAAAGGAAAAATGGGGCAGCACCGAGGCCTACAGGGAGCACACGGAAAAAACGAAGAATTATTCCGAAGGCAAGTGGCGCAGTCTTTCCGAGGGAATGGATAATATACTTGAACAGTTCAGTCTGTGTATGAAAAAGGGTGATACCTACGATTCAGCCGAGGCTCAGACTCTTGTTAAGTCTCTTCAGGAGTATATCACCGAAGGCTACTACAACTGCACAAAAGAGATACTTTCGGGGCTCGGTCAGATGTATGTGTGCGATGAACGCTTCAGAAGCAACATAGACAAGCACGGCGAGGGTACTGCCGAATTTATAAGCAAAGCAATATCAGAATACTGCAAATAAAAGTAAGGTCTGCACAGCAACGTGCAGACCCTGTTTTTTCTTCCGGAGGCTTCTTTACTTCTCCTTGCGGATTTGTTATAATCGGGCTGAGGTGATAATATGATGAAAAACTGTATCAGAATCATATCAGCGGCACTTATTATGCTTTTGCTCTTTTCAGCCTGTTCCGTACCTCACAGCACCGAGGGTGCGGTGCTTTCTAACAGAAGTGCTGATGAAAATGCGGTGAAGCTTTATGAATACATAGCCTCCCTCAGCGGTAAGAAAATCCTCTCGGGGCAGCAGGAAAGCACCTGGATGGGCTCTGATGATTACGAATTCGAATATCTCACCGAAAAGGCGGAAAAGCTTCCCGCTATAAGGGGCTTTGACTATATGAACGATGATTTCGAGGGTGTGAACGAAAGAGCAATACGTTGGCACGAAAAGGGCGGTATCGTTACAGTATGCTGGCACTGCGGAAGCGATTTCAGCGGTGAGTGGAAGGACGCTATGGAGGATACCGTTACCGATTGGGATAAGATGCTTACCGAGGGCACCGAGGAGTACGATGCTATGATAGCGGGTATGGATAAAGCCGCTACAGCGTTAAAGGAGCTTGAAGAAAAAGGCATACCTGTGCTGTGGCGACCCTTTCACGAGTTTGACGGCACCTGGTTCTGGTGGGGAAAATGCTCTCCCGGGCAGTTTGTGCGGATGTGGCGTATTATGTATGAACGCTATACGGATTACTGGAAGCTCAACAATCTTATCTGGGTGCTCGGTTTTTCCGATCAGGGCACCGACAGCAGTGAAAGATATGTGGGTGACGAATACTGTGACGTAATAGGGGCAGACACCTATAACATTGAGCTTTGCAGAGAGCTTTATAAAAAAATGCAGAGCATAACTGATGCGCCCAAGCCCCTTTGCCTTCACGAGTGCGGCAAAAACCCGTCGCTTGTTGACCTTAATTACTCCCCCTGGAGCTATTTTATGACCTGGCATACGGAGTATCTGACCGGCAATAACACAGACGAGGAGCTTTACGGGCTTTATAACTGCGAATACGTGCTGACTCTTGACGAGCTGAGCATATAACAAAGAGGGGCTGTATTTTTTTACAGCCCCTTTTCATTGTAATTATACTTTATGCCGAAAATTAAACTCAGCCGATTTCAATTATGCGGATGATGTTTTCAATTTCTGAAATGCTTTCGATAAGTGCGCCGTCAGCCTTTTCGGGAATCTCAATAAGAGTGCATGCAAAATCGCCCTTTGAGCTGTTTGCAAGGTGGTCAATATTGATACCCTTAAGTGAAATCTTTGAGGTTATCTGGCTGATGATGTTGGGCACATTCTTGTGAAGGACGAGTATTCTGTAGCCGCCGCTTCTGGGAAGTGAAATTGCAGGATAGTTCACACTGTTTGTGATGTTACCGTTCTGAAGGAAATCATCAAGCTGATGAGCCGCCATAACTGCACAGTTATCCTCTGATTCGCCTGTTGAAGCACCCAGGTGAGGAATTGTGACTATCTTGTCGCACTTTACGGTTTCCTCTGTGGGGAAGTCTGTTACGTAAGCCGCAACCTTGCCGCTTTCAAGCGCCTCAATCATATCGGCTGTGTTGACAAGGTCTGCACGTGAAAGATTTACGATCCTTACGCCGTCCTTCATCTTTGCAATTGTTTCCTTGTTAATCATACCCTTCGTATCCTTTGTTGCAGGCACGTGAAGAGTGATGTAATCTGACTTTTCGTAAATTTCATCGTAGGATGCAGCCTGAGCTATTGAACGTGAAAGATGCCATGCTGCACTGATTGTAATAAAGGGGTCGTGGCCGAGAACCTTCATACCGAGGCTCTTTGCAGTGTTTGCAACCATACCGCCGATTGCACCAAGACCGATAACACCGAGATTCTTGCCGAGAAGCTCGCAGCCGCCGAAGGAACTCTTTCCCTTTTCAACCTGCTTTGCAACATCCTCACCTGTAAGACCCTTTGCCCACTTGATACCGCCGTAAATATCTCTTGAAGCAAGAAGAAGTGCGGCAACGGTAAGCTCCTTAACGCCGTTGGCATTGGCACCGGGTGTGTTGAAAACTACAATACCCTTTTCTGCACACTTATCAACGGGAATATTGTTTACACCTGCACCGCAGCGAACAATAGCAGTGAGCTTATAGCCGAAGTCCATATCGTGAAGACTTGCCGAGCGTACCATTATGGCATCGGGGTTATCTGTTGCGTCCGAAATAGCATATTTGCTTTTATCGAGCTCATTAAGACCGATATCGGCAATTTTGTTCATTGTTTTAATGATTTTCATATCAGTTCTCTCCTTTGGGATTTTCAGCGGCAAACTTCTTCATAAATTCAACAAGAGCCTCTACGCCCTCATAAGGCATAGCATTGTAAATGGAAGCTCTCATACCGCCTACGCTTCTGTGGCCCTTAAGATTTTTGAGGCCAGCATCCGAAGCCTCCTTGGCAAATTTCTTGTCAAGGTCTGCATCGCCTGTTACGAAGGTTACGTTCATCATTGAACGGCTTTCCTTTTCAACGGGAGCGATATAGTAATCCTGGCTGTCAAGGTAATCGTAAAGCACTGCTGCCTTCTTTTCGTTAAGCTTTTTCATTTCAGCAAGACCGCCGAGCTCCTTTATCCACTCATAAACCAGCTTTGCAACGTAAATGCACCAGCACGGAGGTGTGTTATACATCGACTCACCCTCTGCCATAAGCTTGTAATCAAGCATAGCAGGTGTAATATCTCTTGCATTGCCGATAAGGTCCTCACGGACAATAACGATTGTAAGGCCTGCGGGAGCCATATTCTTCTGAGCACCTGCATAAATCATACCGAATCTGCTTACGTCAACGGGCTCTGAAATAATGCAGGAGGACATATCTGCTACGAGAGGTATATCGCCTGTATCGGGAACAGCAGGGAACTTTGTGCCGTAGATTGTGTTGTTGTAGCAAACGTGAACGTAGTCTGCATCCGCACGGAAGCTTTCTCTTGTGGTTGCGGGAATAGCTGAGAAGTTGATATCCTTTGATGAAGCGGCGGCAACAACGTCACCGTACTTCTGAGCCTCCTTGAAAGCCTTTGTTGAGAACTGACCTGAAAGCACATAGTCGGCCTTACCGTTTTTGTTCATAAGGTTGAGAGGCACTGCGGCAAACTGTGTTGATGCACCGCCCTGAAGGAAAAGCACCTTGTAGTTATCGGGAATTTCCATAATCTCACGAAGGAGAGCCTCAGCCTCCTTGATGATAACATCGTAATCTGCAGAACGGTGGCTCATTTCCATAACGGACATACCGCTGTCACCGTAGCAAACAAGATCCTTCTGAGCCTTTTCAAGAACTGAAAGAGGAAGCATTGAAGGACCTGCCGAGAAGTTGTAAACCCTTTTCATAATATTTCACCTCATAGAAGTATTTAATAAAATAATTGTCTTATATTATACTATTATAAAGAAATTATGTCAATCAAAAACTTTAGCGCGCTAAAACTTTGTGAAATTCTACCCAATGCTTTGTGCAATTTTATGCCAAAATTTTTTGTCCGTGCTTTAATGTATATTTAAAAGCCGTTCTTTTGTTGACAAAACTTACAGATTACTGTATATTTTAATTATCTTTACACAAAGGAGAGAGTAATGTGAGGCATACAATAATTGCATATTACAAAAAAATCATTGCTACGGTTATGGCGTTTTTCCTTTCCTGGGGTATGTGCTCAGGCGGCAGTGATACAGACAGCATCGTAAGAGGCGAGGAAAATTCGGTTTCCGCTTACGACACCGTCAATTCCGACTATCAGCTCACAGTTGATGCCGACAATGAGGTGCACGAAATAAGTGAGCTCCTTTACGGCATTTTCTTTGAGGATATCAACTTTGCCGCAGACGGCGGTCTTTATGCCGAAAAGGTAATCAACCGTTCCTTTGAATACGGTGAACTTGCCGCAGGTGACGAGCTTCACGGCTGGAGCGGTATCGGCAAGGCTGATTACAGCGTTGTCACCAACGACGCTGAAGGCGGACTCAATGTAAACAACACCAACTATCTTGTTATAAATAACACCACCGACGAAAAGAGCGGTGTTGCCAACAAGGGCTTCCTTGAGGGTATGGCAATTGAAAAGGGCGTAACATACAGCTTTTCAGTTTATGCAAAGGCTCTTTCAGATTATGACGGTGATATCACCGTGCGTCTCGTCGCCGGAAACAGCGTTGCCGCAGAAGCACTGATTTCAGACATCGGTTCAGAGTGGAAAAAATACGAGGCTTCTCTCACTTCAGACATAAGCGCAACGAGTGAGGTTTACCTTCAGGTTCTCACCGGAAAGGGCAAAATTGCTCTTGATATGGTTTCACTTATGCCTCCCACATATAAAAACCACGGTATGAGAATTGACCTTGCCGAAAAGCTTGCAGAGCTTGAGCCCGCATTTCTCCGCTTCCCCGGCGGCTGCATCATTGAGGGCTACGACAAGGAAACGGCATACAGCTGGAAGGATTCTGTCGCAACAGGTCCCGACGGTCTTCCTCTTGAATTCAACGGTAAATACGGCGATATTGCCGCCCGTCCCTACGGCACAAACCTCTGGACAAATATCAGTGCAACCGAGGATCCCCTCCCCTGCTATATGAGCTACGGTCTGGGCTTCTATGAATACTTCCTTCTTGCCGAGGATATCGGTGCTGTGGGCGTTCCCGTGCTCAACTGCGGTCTTTACTGTCAGATGAGAGGCAAGGGCCCCGTAGAAATGTACACACCCGAATTTGAGCAGTATCTTCAGGATATGGTTGACCTTGTGGAATTCTGCAGAGGCGACGAAAGCACAACCTGGGGTAAGGTAAGAGCTTCTCTCGGTCATCCCGAGCCCTTCAAGCTTAAATATATCTGCATAGGCAACGAAAACGAAGGTCAGGTATATTTTGAAAGATATGCAGCCTTCCTTGAACGCTTCAATGAAGAAAAGGAAAAGAACCCGGAGCTTTACGAGGGTCTTGAGCTTATCTATTCATCAGGCGCAGACGATGCAACAAGCGGTGCAAACTATCTTGCTTCCTATGAGTACGCTTACAACTACATAAAAGAAAACGGTATCACTCTTGAGGATTTCGCAGGCGCAACAGACCACCACTATTACAACGAACCCCAGTGGTTCCTTAAGAATACAGACCACTATGACGAAAAGAACTACAAAAGAGATTACGAAAGCATGACCGACACCTACTACGGCGGCGGTATCAAGGTTTTCGTGGGCGAATATGCGGCTCGCTCAAACAGACTTGAAGCGGCCCTCGCAGAAGCAGCATATATGACGGGGCTTGAAAGAAACGGCGACATTGTTGAAATGGCTGCCTACGCACCCCTTTTCGGCAACCTTACAGCCACCCATTGGGCACCCAATCTTATCTGGTTCAACAACCACCTTTCAACGGGCTCAATCAACTACTATATGCAGAAGCTTTTCTCAACCAATGCAGGCACAACCCTTCTCGGCTCTGAGCTTACGGGAGCCGACGTACCCGCAGAGTCTCTCAGAGGCAAGGTGGGACTCGGTACCTGGTACACCAAGGCAGAATTTGACAACCTTAAGGTTACAGATAACAAAACCGGCAAAACCCTTGCCAAGGATAATTTCACCGTGCCGAATTTCTGGTGGGACTTTTATGAAATGAGCCCTGCTGACTGGAAGGAAAAGAACGGCAAGCTCATTCAGCAGAACGATTATCACGCTTACCACCTTCTCGGTGCATCGGCAGCCTACGGCGACGCTGATTGGTCAGATTATACCTACAGCTTTGAAGCAACAAAGCTCGAAGGTGCAGAGGGCTTCTATATTCCCTTCCTTATTGAAGACGAGCAGAATATGTTCTTCTGGAACATAGGCGGCTGGGGTAACACAAAATCCGCTCTTCAGAGAATGGAGGACGGCATCAAAACAGATGCTATTCCCGGCACCTCAAGCAGCTTCACCGTTGAAGACGGAGTAACCTACGAAATCAAGCTTGTTGTAAACGGCAATAATATCAAGGGCTACATCGACGGCGTTCTTCAGTTCAGCTACGATGCAACCAACGGTACCGAAGCAGAAAGCTATCAGGTTGTTTCCACAGACGAAAGCGGAGATATCATCATCAAGCTCGTTAACGTAACGGGTGTAGACAGAGCCTTCGCAATCGACATAAGGAATGCTGAAATTGACGGCACAACCGCAACAGTTTATCAGGTTGCAGGAGACAGCCTCGACAATGATAACATTCTCGGCGCTGAGGAGGACTGCACAATGAAGGAATTCACCGTTGAAGGCATCAGCAATCAGTTCAATTATACCGTACCCCAGTATTCGGCAACGGTTATCAGAATACCTACTAAGTAAAAAAACGCCCTTCGGGGCGTTTTTTTCAGTAGCCAGTAGCCGGTAGCCACGCGCCGTCGTGGGCAAAAAAAGAAAGTCTCTGCCCGCGAAAATCAGATTGATAAATAAATAAAAAATCAACTACAATTAAATAAGTCAACATAGGGTGGCGAGCATAATCCGAACCCCGTTTTTTACGGGCGGATTTCCGCCAATACTTCGTTAAAATACTCGTAAATCCGATAGGATTTACTGCGTTTTGTGTCTTGTCTTGCCAAAAATCCGCTCCGCAAAAAATCGC
>JAFWYB010000063.1 GCA_017517865.1 Clostridia bacterium
CCAAAAATCCGCTCCGCAAAAAATCGCAGACCCAAAAGTGCGAATTTTTGCAGGATTTTTGGATATTGAGGGTGCCGACAGGCTGACGCCTTTCAAAACCGAAATGCCGAAAAGCCGCGAAAATACACGCTTTTGGGCGGATTCGGATTATACTCGTCACCCTATGCAATTAAGTCAAAAAATAGGCGGAGCAAGGACTCCGCCTATCAAAAATTTTTTAAATTAATACTTCTCGTTGAGAAGAGTGATGCCGTCGATTCTTGCATCGAAGTAAGGAGCTGAACGGAATTCTGATTCGTGGAAATAACCGTCTGCAACAGCCTCTGTATCCTTAGCAAAATCTGCATCTGTATCAACGTCAGCCATATATGATGTTACAGCTTCACCGTTGAGTGTGAAGTTTTCTGTAGCAAATACGTTGAGAGTGCCTGCCTTAAAGCCTGCAATTGCAGTGTTGATAGCTTCAAGAGTGCCTTCAGCAGCAACGTCACCGTTGATTTCTGTAAGAACTACTGAGCCTTCTGCGATACCGCCGCACCAGTCAGCAGCAATAGCTTCACCTGTGTTTTCACACTTGATGATATATGCGAAGTAGGGAGCCCAGTCGATTCTTGATGAAACGATGAAGGTTTCGGGGCATGCTTCGTATGTGCTGCCGTTGTATGAAACGTTGGGAACGCCTGCAGCCTCACATGCTGAGGGAGCGCCCATTGAGTCAGCGTGCTGGCTGATAAGAACGCACTTGTTAGCGATGAGAGCTTCAGCTGCATTCTTTTCTTCGATTGCATCATACCATGAGCCTGTGAACTGAACGTCCATTGTTACTGAGGGACATACGCTCTTTGCGCCAAGATAGAATGATGTGTAGCCTGACATAACTTCTGCGTAAGTGAAAGCACCTACGTAACCGATCTTAGCTTCTTCAGCCTTGATCTTGCCTGCAGCGATCATTTCGTTGAGCTTGAGACCTGCAGCGATACCTGCAAGGTAACGGCCCTGATAGATTGATGCGAAAGCGTTGTGGTAGTTATCAAGCTTTTCTGTGTGAGCCTTTGTACCTGTTGCGTGGCAGAATTCTACATCTGTGAATTCCTTTGCAGCCTTGATCATGAAATCCTCGTGACCGAAGGAGTTAGCAAAGATGATGTCACAGCCCTGCTCAACAAGGTCCTTAGCTGCTTCGTAGCATTCGTTACCTTCAGGAATGTTCTTCTTGATGATAACCTGCTCCTCTGTAAGGCCGAGAGCCTCTATAGCAGCGTTTGCACCGTTGATGAAGTTAAGGTCATATGTTGACTTCTCATCGTGTAAGCAGATGAAGCCGATTTTGAAATCTTCAGCGATTTCGAAATCCTTTTCAATTGTTGCTGCTGCGAGAGGAGAGGCGATAAGACCCTTTGCCTCTGAACCTGCGTCTGTGTTTGTGTTTGCATCTGTGTTTGTCTTTCCGCCGCAAGCTGCAAATGCAAAGAGCATTATTACTGCAAGGGCGAGTGCAAGAATTTTTTTCATAATTCTTACCTCCATAGTTTTTGTTTTTTATATTTTCCGGCACCTGCCGGTGGGTTACTTATCTTTGTGTAAAGGTGATTACTCCGTCGCTCATTGACTCAACAATTGCAAGAGATTCAACCCTTACACCCTTTGCCATAATCTTTTCGGCACCCTTCTGAAAGCCCTTTTCAACGGCAATCGCACAGCCTGCAACCTCTGCGCCTGCCTGCTCGCAAAGATCAATAAGGCCTAAAAGAGCATTTCCTTCTGCAAGGAAGTCATCTATGAGAAGAACCTTGTCCCCTTTATTGAGAAAGTTTTTTGAAACGATAACCTCATAGTCAACGCCGTGTGTAAATGAGGGCACTATTGTTTTATAAACATCAGCGGCAATATTTTTGGTTTTGGTCTTTTTCGCAAAAAGCACCGGGCAGTCAAAATACTGTGCAACAACACATGCTATACCTATGCCCGAAGCCTCAATGGTGAGAATTTTATTTATTTGTGTATCGGCATAAAGGCGCTTGACTTCTTCACCCATTTTGTTGAGCAGGCCAACATCTATCTGATGATTGAGAAAAGAATCCACCTTAAGAATGTTGCCCGGAAAAACCTGTCCGTCTTTTAAGATTTTTTCCTCAAGAAGCTTCATACCAATTCCCCTCCGATGCACATTCATCATAAAACTAATTTTAACAAAATGCGCGCTTTTTTTCAAGAGAAGCATAGATGAAAGTTGATAGAAAATATTCCGTTTTCTTTGGTGGTTTTTCACAAATAAAAAGAGCACCCTAAGGTACTCTTTTCGCTTTATTTCTGCTTTGAATATTTAAGTCTGTAAACAACGTTCATAAGCACGCTGTCGAATTTTCCGATGGGCTTTGAGCCACCGAAAAGCTCGCCTGCAAGAATCGCCTTGCAGTTCTTATCCATAACCATCTCAGCGGCCTGAGCCTCGTCCTTATTGGGACCTACGCAAACTGCACCGTTGTCCTTGAGAAGAAGAGCATTCTTACCCTTGCCGCCAAGCTTTTTGGCTGTCTTCTTTGCCGATTTAACGGTATAGTTGGGGTCAAACTGAGCACAGTTAACGGTAACGCCTACGATCTGAGCAAAGTCATCAAGAAGAGGCTTGAGAGTCTTGCCGATTTTTGATGCGGCAACGATTGCATCCTTTTCGGAATGTACTATAGCGTTAACATCTTCACGTCTGTTGTAAATAGCCTTGTGAAGGTCAGCCTCTGAGGGGTACTTATCGCCTGTGATAAGCTCGTCATGGCAGGGGCAAAGACCTACGGTTGCAACAACGTTACCTTCCTTATCGGAAAGAACTGCAACGTCGTCAATCTTAACGCTGTCATAAGCGGTAAGCTTGGGAGCGGGCATATCGGCTCTCTTTTTGAGGCTTACAATATAATCATAAACATCGGAGAATGTGTTTGTTGCCTTATCGGTAAGTGCTTCATACTTTTTATAAATATAGTCAGCGCAGATTTTTTCAACCTCGTTTGCTACCTTGAAGGCATCGTCATAGTCTGTACCGAGACAAACTGCGCCGTGGCTCTTCATAATAACAGCCTTTGAATCCGAGCGCTTGAGAGCGGCAACAACGCCCTCGCGAAGCTTGCCTGTGCCGGGAAGACCGTAGGAGCTTACGGGAATGTTATCGCCTACGATTTCCTTGCTTTCACCTTCAATGCCGTTGATATCACAGCCCATAGCGGAAACGATTGAAGCGTTTGCCTGATGAGTGTGGATAACAAAGTTAACTTCGGGGCGGAGAATGTAACACTGAGCGTGAAGACCCTTTTCGCTTGAGGGCTTGATGTCGCCCTCGTAAGCAAGGTCATAAAGGTTAACTGTTACGATATCGTCGGGTGTAAGGGAGATATAGTCTCTGCCTGAGGGAGTAATAACAAACTGTGTATCGCTGATACGGCAGCTTACGTTACCCCATGTACGTGCGATAAGACCTGTTTCAACAAGCTTTTTACCTGCTTCAACAACTATTTTTTTAGCTTCTAAAATATCCATCTGTATCACCTCTGATTAAAGTTGACACAAGGCAGGCAAGAAGCCTGCCCTGCGGGTTATGTTTTAATTATTCAACAACAGCGATGTTTGCGAATACCTTGTCAAAGCGTGCAAGAGCATCGTCGATCATTTCTTCATTATAAGCTGCTGATGTGTAAAGTCTTGAGCCTGCAAGAGTTACAAGACCCTCTGCCATATAAGCGGCACCCATATGGGTCATTTCAGCCTTACGCTTGCTTGTTTCCTTGATGATGCCGGGGATTTCCCAAGGCTTCATCCAGTCAAGTGCAAAGTGCATTGTAGCAACAGTTTCCATATGGCAGATTGAGCCCTGGTTGAATGCTACGAAGGGAAGGTTGTATTTGTCGATAATCTGGTTAAGACCTGCTGTAAGTCTGTCACCCATAAGACCTGCCTTCTGGCAAGCGTTCTGCTTATCGATTTCTTCAAGAGTATAGTAACCTGCTACGCATGAAATGGGAGTAGCTGCAAGAGTACCGCCGCAGAATGCCTTCTTGATCTTCATACCGCTTGCATCAAGACCTGCACCCATATACTGCATATATTCTCTCTTACCGCCGATACCGCCTGCACCGGGATAACCGCCGGCGATAACCTTACCGAAGATTGTAAGGTCGGGTTCAACACCGTAGTAGCCCTGAGCACCTGCCATACCTACACGGAAGCCTGTAACAACCTCATCGAAGATAAGGAGTGCGCCGTACTTACGGCAAAGTCTTTCAACGCCCTTGTTGAATTCGAAATCAAGGGGACGTGTACCGCTTTCGGGACCAACGGGTTCAATGAATACTGCTGCAGTACCGCCGTTGAGCTGGTTTCTGCGAAGCTTCTTTTCAAGGTCATTGAGGTCGTTGGGGAAGAATTCCTGTGTATCTCTCATAAGACGCATGGGAACACCGCTTGCCTGAGTGAACTTTGAGCCGGGAACACGGATACCGTAGCCGAGCTGATCTGACCAACCGTGGTAAGCGCCGCCCATCTTAAGGATGTGCTTTTTCTTTGTAGCAAGTCTTGCAACACGGCAAGCTACCATACAAGCCTCAGTACCTGAACCGAGCATACGGAACATATCTACTGTGGGAACTGAATCTGAAATCTTCTTAGCGAGCTTATATTCAAACTCGTGGAAAAGACCTGTTGAAGGACCGCAGGTCTTGAGAAGGTCGATAACCTGGTCACGAACCTCAGGAGGATTTGAACCGAGAACTGTGGGGCCGCCTGCCTGGAGGAAGTCGTAGTATTCGTTGCCGTCGATATCATAGAGCTTTGCGCCCTCCGCCTTTGTGAAAACGAGGGGGAACGGATAGTTGAAGGCAAGGTTGTGCTGAACGCCGCCGGGGATGATCTGCTTAGCTTCTGAGATCATTTCCTTTGACTTTGCACACTTCTTCTCAAAGTATTCTTCTTCATACTGCTTAAGAACATCGGGTGCGATTGAGTGCATGGGGAGCTTGATAAGCTTGTCGAGCTTTTCGGTAACTGCCTTGCAATCAGGATAATTTGTAATAGCAAATCTTGTGTCCATCTTTAACATCTCCTGTATAAAATATTTCGGTGAGCCGTCACTCACTCGTTGTTCCCTATAATTATACAATATTTAGCAATTGCTTGTCAACCGTGGCGGGTGTAGAAAAAAATTAAGTTTTTTTATATATGTTTACATATTTTTCAATTTTTCTGACAGAATGACCGTTTCTGCGGCATATAATTTATTAAATCCGAATCTGCAGGCTGCAATGCAACACCCGAACAATGCTTTTTTCTCTCTGCGTACCTATAAAGGGACTGCGGTCCGCTCACCCTTTTGACGCTTTTGTTTTTACCGGTTAAAATTATAAGTAAAGATGTCACAGAGCATTTCTCTATGGCTTCTTTTTTCATCTGTGCCGTCCCGAGAAACCGCAAATTCATTCAAAGGAAGGTAAAAATTGAGTAAAAATTATCTTATTTATCCCTGCAGGGTTATGAGAATAACACAAAGCTGTTCGGGAACAACCTCTCACCTGCCCCACGTTAAGGGCTATCCCTCCGATTACCCCATAGACGAGGGCGGTGAGGATACTGAACGCAGCTATATGTACTGCCCCTGCGACGAAATGAAAATAGTACGCATTTACGGTGTAGGCACCAAGGGCACAAACACCCTATGGCTCGAAAGCACGTCACCCGTACTTTTCGCCGACGGCACCGAGGACTTTTTTACCCTTATGGTTATTCACCCCGACGATGACGACCTTAAAGGGCTCTGCGTGGGTCAGGTGTTTAAAAGAAAGGAAAAAATCTGTCGCGAGGGCAAGGACGGCGCGACTGCAAACCACTTTCACTTCAGCGCAGGCAAGGGCAGGATAAAGAGCAACGGCTGGATAAAAAACAGCCGCGGCAAATGGGTGCTTACCGTTACGGGAAGAGCCTGCCGTCCCGAAGCGCTTTTCTTCATTGACCCGGATTTCACACGTGTTATTGACAGAAAGGGCATCAGCTTCCGCACTCTGCCCGCAAAGGCTTATTCCGTCGGCAATTACCGTGTCAGCGCCGATCTGCTCAACGTGAGAAAATCTCCCTCACTGAAAGGGAAAAAGCTTACCTTTGAAAGCCTTACAAGTGACGCACAAAGAAAAATCCTTGCTCTTTCGGACAAGAAAAAGAACGGCTACGTAAAAGGGCTTTGCTTTACAGCACTTGAAATAAAAAGCAACTGGGGCAGAACCCCCTCGGGCTGGGTTTGCCTCGACTACTGCGAGGCGATTGAATGAGCGAGGAAACAACAGTAGCTCTCCTGAGCCTTATCGGCACTCTCGCAGGCTCCTTCACGGGCATTCTCACCTCAGGCAGACTCACCGCCTACCGCATTGAGCAGCTTGAAAAGCGTGTTGAAAAGCACAACTGCCTTGTGGAAAGAACGTATCAGCTTGAAGAGGATATGGAAATTGAAAAAGAAAAAATCAAGGTCATAAACAACCGTCTTCGTGACCTTGAGGAATTTCACAAGCCGAAGTGAGTAGTCAGTAGCCGGTAGTCAGTAGTCACGCGCGTAAGCGTATGAAAACCGAAGGGTACTGCCCGCGGAAATAAACCGCATTAAGAAAGGAGAATTATATGAAAAATATTGATATAACACCAATCATTGAGGCGCTCATCGGTCTTGTCAGCCTCATTATAACGGGATTTCTTATCCCGTTTTTAAAGCAGAAACTCAGCAATGAAAAGCGTGAAAAGCTCAGAAGCTGGGTAAGCATTGCTGTCACCGCTGCCGAGCAGCTTATGAAAGGTAAAACAGGCCTTGAGAAAAAGGAATACGTTGTTGCCTTCCTTCTCTCAAAGGGACTCGTCTTTGACGTTGACGAGGTTACGGCTATGATTGAGAGTGAAGTATATAAGTTAGGTACCAGGGAATAAGTATAGCAGAACCGTTGGGATTCCACAGTCTCCCTGAAAAGTTAAACAGCACCCCTTCGGACTGAACCGTGGGGGTGCTGTTATTTTAGTTTTCAAGCCACGAGAGAATACCCTCAAGGTTTTCTTCACTGACACACTCCACACCTGTTTCAAAGGCGGCGAGCACCTTGTCGGCATCGGGCTGAGGGTTTTCCTTGAGCTTACTTTTGAGCATCTTTATCATCATGCTCATCATCATTTTATACATACCCTTAAGGCGGTCAACGCTGAAATTGCCCTGAAGCGCAAAGAGAGCTTCGGTTACGGCATTCTTTTCTCTGAGCTCCTTTTCTGCCTTTTCGCCCTTGAAAAGTCCTACACCGCAGACTGCCCTGATATTTGAAAATACCTCTTTTGCCTCCTTGTACCCCTGAAGAGTACCTGCCATTACCCAGCCCATAAAGATGATTTCTTCGTCGGCTGAAAAGCTCTTTACCGCTTCGGAAAATTCAGCAGCCTCAAAACCTGTTTTTTCACTGAGCATTTCGGCATACTGCTTTGTTGAGCCTGTGTTTGTTACATATACTATTTTCATTTTAAATATCCTTTTTCTTTCTCGCTTTTTTCAGACACGCCAAACCGTGCCCATACAATAACAACCTATTTCCGCGGGTAGTACCTTTCGGTTTCCTCCCATGTCAGCGCGTTGCCGCTTACTGCTCTTATTCCACGGGAAGATTGAAGCAGTGCATCTGAAGGTTTGTAAGAAGCCTCAGAGGCTCAGCAGCCTTGAAGGCAGTACCCTCAGCATACATCTGATGCTGTAAGAGCATAGCCGCAAGAAGTGTGGGCTCAGCCTGAGATTTGTGACACTTGATGCTTTCCATTTTAAGCTCTTCAAAATCTGTTATATCAACGAGGGTGTTGGGTCTGTCGGTATAGTAAAAGCCTATGCCCTTGACCTTCCAGGCATCGTCGCGTAAGCCGCCGTCCTTGAATTCGGGGTAGAAATCGCAAAGAGCATCCATACAGGCAAATTTTACGGCATTACCTACCTTGATATGGTCGCTGTGGCACTCTGTTGCAAGGTTGGGGTCAACGGTAAGCACGTAATCGGGCTGAAGCTTTCTTATAACCTCGACGATTTTAAGAGAAATCTCTCTTTCGGTGTTATCGTTTTTATCTGCAAAGCCGAGGAAGCCCGCATTTTTCATTCCGAGCATAGCCTGTGCCGCGAGCGCCTCTCTCTGTCTGAGAGTCTGGATTGCATTTTCTTTACCGATATATTCGGGTACGGCATATCTGTCGTCTGTTACGGTAAGCTCGTAAACCTCAACGCCCAGTGAGCGCAGCCAGGCAATGGTGCCGCCTGCACCTATCTGGTTATCGTCGGGATGCGGCTGAACGAAAAGTACTCTTTCAGCCTTGCTCAGATCCGGTGGTGCACAAAGCATATCAGCCGCCGAGGTCGCAGCCGAAGCAACGCCTCTTACCGCTGCAAATTTTATCGTGTGGTTGCGTTTTCTCATTATCTCTTTAATCTTCATATTTTCGCCGTCCTTTTAACATGATATTACTATTGTATATCAAATTGCGGTCTTAGTCAACTCACCCTCCGAAAAAACAGTTTCAATTTTTCTTTCGCAGCCCTCGGGGGAATATACCCAACGGTCAATGAAATCGCTGTCGTTATAATAGGTTACCTCCTCGTTGGGGTACTCGGCGTCAAAGGAGTCAACTATGATGAGCTTTATTTTCATTCTTTCCGGGATGAGATTTTTAATGTATACGCTGGCGTGCTGACCCGGCACAACCCCCGGCACGTATTCGGCAAGACCTGCAAGGTTGGGCTTGAGCTCAACAAAAATACCGTACCGCTCAACGGAGCGCACTATACCGGGCACTGTTTCACCCGCTCTGAAAAGAGCCGCGTTTTCCTCCCACGTGCCGAGAAGCTCTTTGTAGCTGAGAGTTATTCTGCCGTTTTCGTCTATGCTCTTCACAACCGCTTTAATCTTCTGCCCCGGAGTAAATCTTGCGCTCGGGTGAGGAATTCTTGAAACGGAAATTGAATCGATAGGCATAAGTGCTGATATTCCCGCACCGATGTCTGCAAAGACACCGAAGGCCTCCATATGTGTCACAACCGCGTCTATAACACAGCCGGGAGTAAGCCTTGAAATATACTCCCTCATACAATCAAGCTGAACGCTTTTTCTTGAAAGCACCGCTATCGTTTCGCCTCTCTCATCAGTGGTGAAATCGGTAATACGGCACATAACGGGCTTGTTTACGCGGGATATGATTGCAATATCACGTACGGAGCCGTCGTCAATACCTATTGCC
The DNA here is from genome assembly GCA_017517865.1 of Clostridia bacterium. Taxonomy (GTDB): domain Bacteria; phylum Bacillota; class Clostridia; order Oscillospirales; family Acutalibacteraceae; genus UBA6857. The sequence continues at coordinate 9,271 of JAFWYB010000063.1, forward strand.
CCCTCGTCACGGGGAATAATGCCCTTCATCACTCCCAGATCTACGTGAAGGTTGTGATCCTTGTCGCAGACCGTTGCTCTGACCTCTACGATTTTTCCGCTGTAGCAGGCTTCTTTCACCGACGCCACCGACGAAAGTATGCTTTTGTTTTCATTGGTGGCAATCAGATAATTTTCAGGAAAATACTTTTTCATTTTTAAAACCCTTTCTGTCATACGATTATATTTTTATCTATATGCTTATTTTTTCCTATTTATTTATAATTTTTGTCTTATGTGATTGATATTATGCGCCGTTATATGGTATAATTTTATAATATACGGTGCCGTTGCAACCGCAATTATTCATTATTCACTATTCATTCTTCATTATTCATTAAACGCAGAAAACGGAGGCTCAGCTTTATGGATATACAGGTCAAGGACATTCTTATTATGAAAAAGAATCACCCGTGCGGCTGCAACACCTTTGAGGTCATACGCTCGGGTATGGACTTCAAGCTGCGCTGCACAAAATGCGACCGTGTTGTTATGACTCCCCGACTGAAAGCAGAAAAGAACATAAAAAAGGTTATCCGCGAGGGGAAAGAGCTTTAAGCAATGCGCAATTCGCAATGCGCAATCGCGGGGAACAGTTCGGTAATGGCAAGGCTCTGCCCGCCAAATTTGTGTTGTCGAAGTGTTTTTTCAAATAAATTCTATTAACTCTTCAAATGTTTAGTAAAACCTATCTTACGCAGGTACAATCCAAAAATCATATATACGTTCAGGTGCGACCACAATTGCGAATTGCGAATTGCGCATTGAAAAAGGAGATAAATTATGCTTAACAAGCTCACAAGCGTTGAGGAGCGCTATGAAGAGGTTAACGCCCTTCTTTACGATCCCGACGTTATTTCAGATATGAAGCAGTACAGTGCCCTTATGAAGGAGCACAAAAACCTTACACCCATTGTTGAAAAATTCAGAGAATACAAAAAGGCCGAGGAGGATTTTTCCTCTGCGAAGGCTATGCTCGACGAGGGCGGACTTGACAAGGATTTCCGCGAGCTCGTACAGACGGAGTATGAAGAAAGTGCAGTGCTTAAGGAAAAGCTTTTTGAGGAGCTGAAAATACTTCTTCTGCCCAAGGACCCCAACGACGATAAAAACGTTATCGTTGAAATACGCGGCGGTGCAGGCGGCGAGGAATCGGCTCTTTTTGCGGGTGTGCTTTTCAGGATGTACACTATGTACGCCGAAAGCAGACGCTGGAAATACGAAATACTTTCCTCCAATCCTACGGAGCTTGGCGGCTTTAAGGAAATTTCCTTTATGATAAGCGGCGAAGGCGCATATTCACGCTTCAAATACGAAAGCGGCGTTCACCGCGTGCAAAGAGTACCGGAAACAGAAACGCAGGGCAGAATTCACACCTCGACAGCTACGGTAGCTGTGCTCCCCGAGGCTCAGGAGGTTGACGTTGAAATCAACCCCGCAGACCTGCAGATTGACACCTACCGTTCGAGCGGTGCGGGCGGTCAGCACGTAAACAAAACCGAATCCGCCATAAGGATCACCCATATCCCCACAGGTACGGTAGTCGAATGTCAGGATGAAAGAAGCCAGCACAAAAACAAGGATAAGGCTATGAGAATTCTCCGCTCGAAGATTCTCGAGGCCGAGATGCAAAAGCAGATATCTTCAATAGCAGACGAAAGAAAGAGTCAGGTCGGCACGGGTGACAGAAGCGAAAGAATACGCACCTACAACTACCCTCAGGGCAGACTTTCCGACCACAGAATCGGTCTTACGGTTTACAGACTCGAGCAGATACTTAACGGTGACCTCGATGAGATAATCGATTCGCTCATCACCTTCTTCACAGCAGAAAAACTCAAAAGCAGTAACGAATAAAAAAGCAGTGATAAATAATATGGAAACTAAAATATTTAAGGTTGACTCTGCCGAAAGTCCTCTCATCAGAGAAGCCGCTGACATATTGAAAAGCGGCGGCATTGTCGCAATTCCCACAGAAACGGTTTACGGTCTTGCGGGAAACGCTCTCGACAGCAGTGTTACACAAAAAATCTATAAAGCAAAGGGCAGGCCCTCAGACAACCCTCTGATTGTTCACATAAGTGAATTTTCACAGTGGGCGCCGCTGGTAAAGAGTATCCCCGAAACAGCAAAGGCTCTCGCAGATAAATTCTGGCCCGGACCTCTGACGGTTATTCTTCCCAAATCTGATATTATCCCCGATGAGGTGAGCGGCGGACTTGATACGGTAGCGGTGAGAATGCCCTCTGATGAAATTGCAAGAAAAATTATCACTGAGGCAGGTGTGCCTCTCGCGGCACCCTCGGCAAACACCTCAGGCAGACCGAGTCCCACCTCGGCAAGGCACGTTATCGAAGACCTTTCGGGAAGAATTGACGCTGTTGTTGACGGCGGTGACTGTGACGTAGGTGTAGAGTCCACCGTAATTTCACTTGCCGTTTCTCCCCCGAGACTCTTAAGGCCCGGAGGAATCACACCCGGAATGCTCACTGAGGTCCTCGGTGAAATCGAAATCGACGATGCGGTTTACAACAGGCTCGCTGAGGGTCAGCAGGCCGCCTCCCCCGGTATGAAATATAAGCACTATTCACCTAAGGCACAGATTGTTCTTATAAAATCCGACCTTGATACCTTCATCGCCTATGCAAAAGAGAATGCAACAGAAAGCTCTGCGGTGCTCTGCTTTGAGGGCGAGGAAAAGGATATGCCCCTGAGAACCGTTACCTACGGCAAAAAAGACGATGCTCTCAGTCAGGCAAAGCATATCTTTGATGCCCTGAGAAAGCTTGACGAAATAGGCGCCGATAAGGTTTTTGCACGGTACCCGAAAAGCGACGGAGTAGGTCTTGCTGTTTTTAACAGACTTATCCGCGCGGCAGGCTTTAACGAAATTGAACTGTGAGGTGCCAATATGAAGGTTATAGGTCTTACAGGTAAAACAGGTGCAGGCAAAAGCACCGTTGCCGCTTTTCTTAAAGAAAAGGGCTGTTATATAATCGACGGTGATAAAATTGCAAGGGACATTCTTCTCCCGGGCGAGGCTGCAGTGAAAGAGCTTGCCGCTTTTTTCGGTGAAGATATAATTCTTGCCGATGGCACAGTGGACAGAAAAAAGGTTGCCGCAAGAGCTTTCTCAAGTGCTGAAAGCACAGCGGCTCTGAATGCAATCACCCACCCTCATATAACCGCCCGTTTTATTGCCGATATAAATAAAGCTGAAAATGAGGGCTATGAAATTGCAGTAATTGACGCTGCGGCACTTCTTGAAAGCGACTGCAAAAAGCTTTGCTCATACTTTGTTGTTGTCACCGCACCCGAGGAGACGCGCCTTAAAAGAATACTGAAGCGTGACGATATAACAAAGGAGCAGGCACAAACGAGAATAAACGCTCAGAAAAGCGACGAATACTATTTTTCACAGGCAGATTACATTGTGAAAAACTATGCTCCCTACAGTATTGACGAGGAGCTTGAAAAGCTCTCGGAAAAGCTTAAGCTGTAGTCCGGCGGTCAATACTTTCAGTATTATAAGTCCCCCGTATCAGCTAAGTTTGTCGAAATAACAATTATGCACACTTTAATTTACAAACTGACCCGAAAGGATGAATTACAATGGAAAAAGAAAGAAATGAAGCCGAAATCCTTATGGAAGAGCTCGGTTTTGAAAAAAAGCACTTCTCAAAAGCATACTCCGATGAGGAAATTGCAAAGGCCGACGCATTCTGCGAGGGCTACAAGGAATTTCTTCAGCAGGGTAAGACCGAAAGAGAGTGTGTTGACTTCGTGCTCGGCAGAGCTGTAAAAGAAGGCTTCACCGAATTTGACAGCAAGAAAAAATACGTCGCTGGTGACAAGGTTTATATGAACATCAAAGGCAAGTCGGTTATTCTTGCGGTTATAGGTAAAAAGGGCGTAAGCGAAGGCGCAAGAATCGTTGCCGCTCACATCGACTCTCCCCGCCTCGACCTCAAGCCCACACCTCTTTACGAGGACAGTGAGCTTGCATATTTCAAGACCCACTACTACGGCGGCATCAAAAAATATCAGTGGGTTACCATCCCCCTTGCACTTCACGGCATCGTTTACACCGCTGATGGCACCGCAGTAAAGGTAAGCCTTGGCGAAAAGGAAAACGAGCCCAAATTCGTTATCAACGACATTCTTCCCCATCTGGGCGCAGAGCAGTCCAAGCGTACCCTCTCCGACGGTATAAGAGGCGAGGAGCTTAACGTGCTCGTAGGCTCACGTCCCTTTAAGAGCGACAAGGGCAGTAACCTTGTAAAGCTTAACGTGCTGAAGCTTCTCAACGAAAAATACGGAATAAAGGAAAAGGATTTCATTTCTGCCGAGCTTGAAATGGTACCCGCCCTTCCCGTTTCGGACATCGGCTTTGACAGAAGCCTTATCGGTGCCTACGGTCACGACGACAGAGTATGCGCTTACCCCGCAGTTGAAGCGATTATCAATTGCACCGCTCCCGAAAGAACGACGGTTACGGTGCTCGCTGACAAGGAAGAGGTAGGCAGTGACGGCAACACAGGTCTTCACTCTGCCTTCCTTGAATACTTCATTCACGACCTTGCAGAAATGGAAGGTCTCAAGGGCAGAGACGTTCTGAGAATGTCACAGTGTCTTTCAGCCGATGTTAATGCAGGCTTTGACCCTAACTTCCCCACGGTTCACGATAAATACAACTGCTGTGCAGTAAACTACGGTGCGGTTATCACAAAATACACCGGCTCAAGAGGCAAGTCGGGCACTTCTGATGCTTCGGCAGAGTTTATGAGCACTATCCGCCGTATTCTTGACAAGGCAAATGTTTCTTGGCAGATTGGTGAGCTCGGCAAGGTGGACGAGGGCGGCGGAGGAACCGTTGCAAAATATGTTGCAAACCTGGGTGTTGACGTTGTTGACCTCGGCGTACCCGTGCTTTCAATGCACGCACCCTATGAAACCGTTTCAAAATTTGACGTATACAGCACTTACAGAGCTTGCTATGAGTTCTATTGTGCAGAATAAAAAAGCTCCTTCGGGAGCTTTTTTTAATGCAGAATGCAAAATTAAAGCTCTGCTTTTTCATCTTTGTGCTGTATGAAAAAACAACTCGTCATCCGCTCGAGCCGCGGGGGCTCTTCCTTTTGTCGGTTGTGACAAAAGGAAGCAAAAACACGCTTTGGTGCTATTAGTCCGAAAGTGCTAAGTGTCCCTCTTAAGCAGGCTTAATATAACCTTTTTTTCGTCAGACTCTTAAAAAGATTCTATCTTTATCTTCACTCACGCCGCGTTTCTGCTCGTCTGCTTTGCCGCGGCTCGGGAGTTTCACAGCTCAGCTTACTTGAAGGTTTAATAAAATCGCCCGCTTGGTTGTACTCTTCTGTCAAGCTGTTGAACTTGTCTAATACTCTCGTCTGCTGTTTAACTGCCGTGTATTCCGACATTCGCTGACCGCTACCGTGGTGATTTTAGTCAGAGAATGCCTCTTTACCTTCTGCAAGTTTCCCTACAACACATATTTCCGCGGGGAACACGTTATTTCTTCTTCTCACGGTGGCGCGTGACTACTGGCTACTGACTACTGACTACTAAGCGCAGCGACCGCGCGTGGCTACTGGCTACTGACTACTGATTACCGGCTACTGAGCGAAGCGAGCCTCAATTTTGCATTTTCTTACACTTTATCACTTTAAAACATAGCTTTTATGCAAAATGTGATGTGTTTTATGCACAATTTCGCAGTAATATGCATTATTGCTATGTATATATTCAACAATTGTGTATATTTTTTCAAAAAAAGTGGTTTTTTCTATTGACTTTTATGCAAAAGGGTGTATAATTGAGTGCATATTCTAAAAGAAACGGAGAAAACAACTATGAAACAGATTAAAAAAATTGTACTCGCTTACTCAGGCGGTCTTGATACATCTATCATCATTCCCTGGCTCAAGGAAAACTATGAGGGCTGTGAGGTTATCGCAGTTTCAGGTGACGTAGGTCAGGGTACAGAGCTTGAGGGTCTTGAAGAAAAGGCAATCAAGACAGGTGCATCAAAGCTTTACATTGAGGATCTCAACAAGGAATTCGTTGAAGATTACATCTACCCCACCCTCAAGGCAGGCGCAGTTTACGAGGGTATGTACCTTCTCGGTACTTCCTTTGCACGTCCTCTCATCGCAAAGAGAATTGTTGAAATCGCTAAGGCTGAAGGCGCTGACGCTATCTGCCATGGCTGCACAGGTAAGGGTAACGACCAGGTACGCTTCGAGCTCGCTATCAAGGCATTCGCTCCCGAAATGGAAATCATCGCTCCCTGGAGAACCTGGGAATTCAAGAGTCGTGAGGATGAAATCGAATACGCTATCAAGAAGAACATCCCCCTCAAGATTACAAGAGAAACCAACTACTCAAAGGATAAGAACATCTGGCACCTTTCACACGAAGGCCTTGACCTTGAAGACCCTGCAAATGAGCCCAAGTACGATGAAATCCTTGAAATGGGCGTAACACCCGAAAAGGCTCCCGATGCTCCCACATACATCACAATCGGCTTTGAAAAGGGCGTACCCACCACACTTAACGGCGAAAAGCTCGACGGCCCCGCAATGGTTAAGGCTCTTAACAAGGTTGGCGGCGAAAACGGTATCGGTATCGCAGATATGGTTGAAAACCGTCTTGTAGGTATGAAGAGCCGTGGCGTTTACGAAACACCGGGCGGAACAATCCTTTACAAGGCTCACGAAATGCTCGAGCAGCTCTGCCTTGACAGAGACACTCAGCACCTCAAGTCACAGCTTGCAGTTAAGTACGCTGAGCTCGTTTACTACGGCCAGTGGTTTACTCCCTGCCGTGAGGCTCTTGCTGCTTTCGTTGACAAGACTCAGGAAACAGTTACAGGTGAAGTTAAGCTCAAGCTCTATAAGGGCAACATCATGGGCGCAGGTATGACATCACCCTATTCACTTTACAGCGAAGATATGGCAACCTTCGACGAGGACGACTGCTACAATCAGATGGATTCTCAGGGCTTCATCAACCTCTTCGGTCTTCCCCTCAAGGTTAAGGCAATGCTTTCAAAGGATTGGGACATTAAGTAATAAAAAATGGGTGTCTTACGACACCCATTTTTTAAGTAGTCAGTAGTAAGCAGCAAGTAGTAAGGGAATGCCCTTCGGGCGTTTAAAATGCAAAGTGCAAAATGATTTATACTATTGACAAATTAGTTGTTTTTTAGGATAATTAAATATAATCTTCACGGGTGCGGCGCTTAATTCCGCATTCCGAATTCCGAATTTAGGAGGAAACCCTATGCCTTTATGGACAGGACGCTTTAAAAAAGCACTTGATAAAAAAACCAACGATTTCAATTCATCAATACCCTTTGACTGCCGTATGGCTCAGCAGGACATCAGAGGCTCCGTGGCTCACGCCACAATGCTCGGCAAGCAGAATATTATTGACAAAAGCGAAAGCGACAAAATTGTTGCTTCTCTCAAAGGAATTGCCGCAGACCTCGAAAGCGGTGCTCTCGAAATTGATATGACCGCCGAGGATATACACACCTTCGTTGAGGGCGAGCTCACAAAGCGCATCGGCGACAGCGGTAAGAGACTTCACACCGCAAGAAGCCGTAACGACCAGGTTGCTCTCGACCTTCGTCTTTATCTGCTTGACCGCTGCGAAGAGCTTGAGGAGTCAATCAAGGCTCTTATTGAGGTTATCGTCAACAAGGCAGAGGAAAACTACGATGCGGTTATGCCCGGCTATACCCACCTTCAGCGAGCTCAGCCCGTAACCTTCGGGCATCACCTTCTCGCTTACGGTAATATGCTTCTTCGTGACCTTGACCGTCTTTACGACTGCAAAAAAAGGATGGCTGTCTCACCCCTCGGCTCAGGTGCTCTCGCAGGTACAACCTACCCCCTCGACAGAGAGTACGTTGCAGAGCTTTTAGGTCTGAGCGGCGTTACTGATAACAGCCTTGACGGCGTTTCGGACAGAGACTATGCTCTCGAGCTTCTTAGTGTGCTTTCTATCGTGATGGTACATCTTTCCCGCTTTGCTGAGGAGATTATCGCATGGTGCTCATGGGAATTCAAGTTCATTGAGCTTGACGATGCCTTCTCCACCGGCTCAAGCATTATGCCCCAGAAAAAGAATCCCGACATCGCAGAGCTTGTACGCGGAAAGGCTGGCAGAGTTTTCGGCGACCTGCAGACACTTCTTACCGTTATGAAGGGTATCCCCCTTGCATATAACAAGGATATGCAGGAGGATAAAGAAGCCGTATTTGACGCTCTCGACACCGTTATAATGTGCCTTGACACCTTTGCTCCCATGCTCGACACCGCAACGGTGCTTCGTGAAAATATGAGAAATGCCGCCGCTAAGGGCTTTATCAACGCCACTGATGCCGCCGACTATCTCGTTTACAAGGGGCTCCCCTTCCGTGATGCATATAAGGCAACGGGTATGCTTGTTGCAACCTGCATTGACAAGGGACTCACCCTCGAAACACTCCCCATTGAGGAATACAAAGCCGTATGCGAGCTTTTCGACGAGGACGTTTACAAGGCAATAGACCTTGATGAATGTGTAAGCAAGCGCACCGTTAAAGGCGGTCCCTCACCCGAGTGTGTGCTCGCTGAGGTTAAGGCGATGAGAGCAAAGTTAGCGAAATAAGAAAAGTTCTTTGGTTACTTTCTTTCAAGAAAGTAACGCCCGCACGGCGAGTGCTTATAAAAGAAGAAACAACCGTTGAGTAAAATCAACGGTTGTAATTTTTTATCGTTCGATTGCCTCGTTTATCAGCTTTGATATTTCATCAAATGCACCATTGTTTTCAATAATCTTTATCTGCTTTTTGCCGTAGCTGACAAACAGAATTTCCTGCTTTATGTAAAAGCTTCTTTCTTCATCGTTTTCCTTTTCAACAAACACTCCAGCAGCATAGGAATAATTCTCTTTCGGTCGGCTTTTAAAATCCTCTCCGTCAACAAAATAAGTGCAGGATGTATCAATCGTTTTTCCGGATAAAGAAGCCTTGCTTTCATATTGCTGTGCAATTCTATTCAGGCTCTCTCTCGCCCATTTTTCTTTTTCCTTTACCTCAGTCAGCTCATACTTGATTTTACCGCTTTCCTTATTTGAGAAGCGCTTTTTAAACCACGATAAAGAATTATCCTCTATTGTGCCCTCCCAATACTTTTCTATTATTCTTTTCGTCAGAAAGGTGCGGGATATTTCAGAAGAATGAAAAATGCTGTGATATTTTGAGCCTTTATATCTTTTTTCTTTAGTAGGAACTATTTCATATTCTCTCCACAGAAAGTCAAATATGATACTACGGCTATTGCTTTTTTTGATTTTAATTCTTTTAATATCGTTCCATTTAAAATATTCCTTCACAAACGGCAGATAATAAATCGAAAATCCTTCCTCATCGGCAATATAAAGCTTCGGAGCCGTAATCACACCAAAAACAAACATAAGCGTTAACATTCCGCAAAACAAAGAGAACCCCTTTTCGCCGTCCTGCAAACTTATTACCGTCATCAAGCCTGCAAAGAGCAGACAAAGCACAAACAGAAACAGTCTAGAATCAAGTGCAAAGCTTTTCTTCAAATCAATCACCACACAATTATTACTCGGACTATTATATAAGAAAAAGCAGACATTTTCAAGTGTCTGCTTTCTTTATTTGATTACGCACTCGCCGTGCGGGCGTTACTTTCTTGAAAGAAAGTAACCAAAGAACTTTTCTTATTTTAATCTGAAATTTTGCTTAAAAAAGCCTGCAATCTTTCTGTCTTGGGATTGTTGATAACGTCCTCTGCCTTGCCTTCCTCGGCAATTACACCGTCATCCATGAATACGATATAATCGGAAACCTCTTTTGCAAAGGTCATTTCGTGAGTAACGATTACCATTGTCATCTTCTTTGCCGCAAGCTCACGAATAACTCTGAGAATTTCGCCCGTAAGCTCAGGGTCAAGTGCTGACGTAGGCTCGTCAAAGAAAAGTATCTTAGGCTCAAGCGCCATGGCTCTTGCTATTGAAACTCTCTGCTGCTGACCGCCGGAAAGCTCGCAGGGATAGTTGTTGATTTTCTCACTCAGACCCATATCATCAAGAATTCTGAGCGCCTTTTCGTCTATTTCCTTAAGTATCTGCTTTCTGTTCTGCTTGTAGTCGGGTCTGTCCTTGGCCTTGAGCTTGACTGCAAGAGTCACGTTGTCAAGCACGTTATATTGGGGAAAAAGATTGAACTGCTGAAAAACAAGACCGATTTTAAGCTGCTTTTCTCTTGTTTCCTTTGCCTTGCGCTTTTTCTTGTCGTTGCCGTCAAAAATCACGTCTCCGTCAACGGTAATGAGTCCGCTGTCTGCTGTTTCAAGAAAATTGATACAGCGAAGCAGTGTGGTTTTACCGCTGCCCGAAGAGCCGATAACAGACATTACCTGTCCCTCTTCAAGAGAAAGGGATATACCCTTGAGAACCTCGGTTTTTCCGAAGCTTTTGGTTAAATCTTTAACTTCAAGAATTGCCATATTCCTTCCTCCTTATGATTTGAAGTAGCTGAGTTTCTTTTCAATTTTGTTGAAAATAATCGTAAGTGCTCCGCAGAAAATGAGGAAATAGAGACCCGTATAGAACAGCGGCCATATAATACCCTTTGCAGAGAAGCTTTCTGCAACCATAATGATATCAACAACGGCAATAACCCTCGCAAGAGAGGTATCCTTGATAAGAGTCATAAACTCGTTGCTCATAGGTGCAACAATATTCTTTATAACCTGTAAAAGAACAACTCGGAAGAAGGTCTGGGCCTTTGTCATACCGAGCACCTGACCTGCCTCATACTGTCCCTTGGGTATGCTTTCGATACCGCCACGGTAAATTTCTGAAAAATAGCAGGCGTAGTTTATAATAAATGCAACTGCCGCCGCCTTCATTCTGCCCTCCGCACCCACAAACAACGGGGTACCGAAAACGAGTCCGGGGCCGTAGAAAACAATAAAGAGCTGCAGCATAAGCGGTGTTCCGCGGATAATCCACACTATTGACTTTGTAAAAAGCTTGAGAGGCTTAAACTTCGACATAGAGCCGAAAGCAATTATAAGGCCTAAGGGTAATGCCGCAAGAAGTGTTACGGCAAAAAGCTCAATGTTATGAAGAAATCCGCCCTCCTGGCCTATGCTTCCCTCAAACAGCATTTTATTTACAACACTGAAATCCATTTTCTCAACCTACATTTCTTTATATACACACCGAAATGCCGCCCGGGAAAGACGGCATTTCTGAAAAACTGATCTCTCTTATTATTTTGCGATGATCTGCTCTGTGAGCTTGTAATCTGCTGCAATTTCTGCAAGCTTACCGTTATTTACGAGAGTTGTGATTGCAGCGTTAACCTCTGCTGTGATGTCACTGCCCTTACGGAATGCGATACCGTACTGCTCGTCTGCGAATGAAAGTGAATCAACAACTACAAGGTCAGCGTAGTCTGTGCCTTCACCGAGCATACCGATTGATGTTACATAGTCAACAACGCAAGCCTCTGCTGTCTTAGCCTTAACTTCCTTAAGAGCTGTTGCCATATCAACAACACCTGTGTAGCTTGCTTCTGCGAAGAATGCGTCTTTTGTAATTACGGTTTCACCTGCTGATTCCTGCTCTGCAACAACTGCAACGCCCTTCATAGCTTCTGCTGTTGTGTATTTGTCAGCATCCTCTGCTCTTACAACAAGAACCTGCTTATTAGCCATATAAGGAGTTGAAATTGAGAAAGCCTCAAATCTGTCGTTGTCGATTGTCATACCGTTCCAGATACAGTCAATAGCCTTACTGTTAAGCTCTGTTTCCTTTGTGCTCCACTTGATGAGCTGGAATTCAGCTTCAACGCCGAGCTCTGCACAAACAGCCTTTGCGAAGTCTGTTTCAAAGCCGATGAAGTTGCCGTCTGCATCGTAGTAGTTCATGGGAGCGAACTCTGTGTAACCGATAACGAGCTTGCCCTTTGCCTTGATGTCAGCAAGGTCGGAAGCTGCGGGTGCGTCTGTGTTTGTGTTTGCATCTGTGTTTGTCTTACCGCCGCAAGCTGCAAATGAGAAGAGCATAAGAGCAGCGAGAAGAACTGCGAGTAATTTTTTCATAAATAATCTACCTTTCTTTTGTGTACTGCGATTTATTTCATCGCTTTAGCGTGGTAACATATTAACACAACAAAGAACCGTTGTCAATACCTTTTTATAAATATGTGCTCACTCAGAGAAAAATGCAGAGAGGCGGAAAAGCCTTTCAGAACCATGGCCGTGAGACTGTGCTTTTCTTCTTTGTGCTCAGCAAACAAGAACGTAAAGCTTCGGCAATGGATAAAGAAAAATCACCCTGCCGTAAGACAGGGTGAAGGTACGTTAAAAAATTTTACTGCTGTGCAGCCTTTTTCTTTGAAAGAATAATGTTTGTGATAATACCGAGAATAAGTGCACAGGCAATATTTGTGATGTAAACGCCCTTGATAGCCATTGCCATTCCGCCGATACCGGGGATAAGGATAGCGGCAATAGTAAAGAGATTTGCACTGCTTTCAAGGTCAACCTTCTGAATCATCTTAAGACCTGATACAGCGATAAAGCCGTAAAGAGTGATACATACGCCGCCCATTACGCAGCCGGGAATTGAATCAAGGAAGGCCACGAAGGGTGAAAGGAATGAAATAACAACTGCAATAACAGCAGTAGTTACAATTGTGATAACAGAAGCGTTTTTGGTAATAGCAACGCAACCGACAGATTCACCGTAGGTGGTATTGGGGCAGCCGCCGAAGATTGCACCGAAGATTGAACCGATACCGTCACCTAAAAGAGTTCTGTGAAGACCGGGATCCTCAAGAAGGTCAGCTTCGATGATTGATGAAAGGTTCTTGTGGTCTGCAATATGCTCTGCAAAAACAACAAATGCAACGGGAATATATGCAACTGCAACTGTTGCAACATAGGAAGCGTCGGCTTCCTTTATACCCTCAATAGCCTTGAGGAAGCTGAAATCAGGCACAGAAAGGAAGGTTTTAAGGGTAACACCGTCGGCGACAAGAGCCTTGAAGGGTGAAAAATCGATAACCTGAAGAGCTGCATTGTCTGTTGTCATACCGATAACCGTAAATATAACGGCGACTGCATAGCCTGCAAGAATACCGATAATAAAGGGAATGAGCTTTGTCATCTTCTTTCCGTAAACGGAGCAAAGGATAACAACGGCAAAAGTAACGATAGCGCAGATTAAGGATGCCCAGATATTCGTGGACATTACAAAATAGCTGGAAACACCGTAAGTGATCTTTTCACCGTATGAAAATACATCATTTATTGCGGCACCTGCAAGGGAAAGACCGATAAGAGCAACGGTGGGGCCGATAACAACGGTGGGCATAAGCTTATTTATCCAGCCGACGCCTACAAGCTTGACAACGATTGCGATAACAACATAAACAAGACCAGCAAAAGCCGCACCGATAAGAAGACCGAGATAACCTAACTGCATAGATGTCGCACCTGCAAAGGCGGCAACCATTGAGCCGATAAAAGCAAAGGATGAGCCTAAGAATACAGGACTTCTGAACTTTGTGCAGAGCTGATATATGAGTGTACCCACACCTGCACCGAAAAGAGCAGCGGAAGCGGTCATTCCGTTACCCACGATAGCGGGTACTGCGATTGTTGCAGCCATAATTGCAAGAAGCTGCTGGAATGCAAAGACGATAAGCTGCGGGAACTTGGGCTTGTCCTTGACGTTGTAAACCATTTTCATTTTGTTTTTCTCCTTTTTTGTCCTTTTTACAGAAAAAAAGCCCTGCAAAGCAGGACTTAAACCACAATATTTTCATCCTGCCGATGACCTTTTATCTATCTTTTGTATTTTAGCACAGAGATTTTTAAAAGTAAATAGGCAGAAAAAATTTAATAATTACTTTTCTTCGCACTGCCGGAATCACGGGCGGATATTCCCGCATACCAAGCAACATATTTTTATACAACCGTCTGGTCGTTTATCACTAATCTAAAGGCAAGCCCCAGCTTTTCAGCCGCCTTGCGGCACATTATCATTCTGCCGAGGAAAATCTCGAAATAGTCCATAACCGAGCCGTACTCGGTATCAACAGTGAGTCTGAGAGTCACCGTCTTGCTTTCCTTGTTTATCTTAAGTGTAGATTTCTCAACCGAATAGTTTACTCTGTCGTGGATATCGAAGGTGGTTTTGTCGGTGTTTCTCACTCTGCTTCGGCGTACGTCGGATTTGTCAGCAATTATAAGTGCCGCCGCTACGGGTGAAATCGCTACTCCCGTACCCTCGTCGTGGTTACCGATTGCCGCAACGATATCGCAAAGCTCGTCGGTTTTCATACCCATATCACGAAGAAGCTCGAAAGCCATTACTGCCCCCGACTGTGAGTGTCCGATACGGTTGACCATATTGCCGATATCGTGAATATAGCCTGCAATACGCGCAAGCTCAATCTCTCTTTCGCTGTAACCCAGCTCAGAAAGTATGTTTCCCGCTATATCGGAAACACGCAGTACATGAGGAAAGCTGTGTTCGGTAAAGCCGAGAGCCGCAAGAGACTCGTCAGCCTTTTTTATATAGGTTTTGATTTTTTCATCTTTTCTTATCTGTTCAAATGTGGGCATTATATTCTCCTTATATATAGTATTACGTATTATGCATATAACATCAATCTCTTTCCCGCGGGTTACACCTTGCCGTTTTCGTCCACGATGGCGCGTGACTACCGACTACTAACTACTGACTACTTATACGGGTTCAGCAGCCCTGATGGAAGGTGGCGGCAAGACCGCCCTGAGCCGTTTCACGGTACATCGCATTCAGGTCCTTGCCCGTCTGATACATAGTTTCAACAACCGTATCAAAGCTTATCTTTCTTGTGGTGGAAAGAAAGTTTGCAAGAGAAAGAGCGTTGATAGCTCTCATAGCCGCAACAGCGTTTCTCTCTATGCAGGGAATCTGCACAAGGCCGCAGACCGGGTCACAGGTAAGACCCAGCATATGCTCCATAGCAACCTCTGCGGCATATTCAATCTGACCGATGCCCATACGGAAAAGCTCGCAAAGAGCTGCTGCCGCCATTGAGCAGGCAGTGCCTATTTCAGCCTGACAGCCGCATTCAGCACCGCTTATTGATGCGTTGGTCTTGACAAGGTTGCCCACAAGACCGCCTACTGCAAGTGCACGGCATATCTGCTCATCAGAAAAGCCTTTTTTATCCTGCATATATTTCAGCACGCTGGGAAGCACTGCACAGGCACCGCAGGTAGGTGCGGTAACAATTACTCCGCCGCCCGCATTGTGCTCGCTGACTGCAAAGGCGTAAGCGCACACAAGACGGTTTTCTCTTGTTATATCGCTTTCGTCTATGTGGGTCTGATTGTAAAGGTACTGTGCCTTTCTCTCAACACCAAGGCCGCCGTCAAGCACTCCCCTTGTTGAAAGTCCCTGATGTATGGCGCTTTTCATAGTCTTCCATATCTCGTGAAGGTAATCCCATATTTCCTCACCCTCGTACTTTTCAACATACTCCCACAGTCTGATGTTGTGAGTGTTGCAGTATTCGGCAATCTGACCGAAGGTGCGAAGAGGGTATATGTCCTCCTCATCAAGCTCAGGCCTGCCCTCAACTACAATCTGCCCTCCGCCGACGGACATTATTCTCTGTCTTGCAATTTCTTTTCCGTTTTTATATGCAAAAAACTCCATTGTGTTTTCATGGGGAAGCCCCTCTGTTTCAACAGGGCCGAAAACCACCTCTGCTTCACCGTCAAAAGCATCAAGTATAGCCTCATCGGTCTTGTGCCCTTTGCCCGTGCCCGAAAGAGAGCCGTAAAGGATTACCTTATAGCTTTCGGCATCGGGGTAGGCCACCTTGAAATATCTTGCCGCCTTATCGGGTCCCATCGTATGCGAGGATGAAGGACCTCTGCCGATTTTATATAAATATCTCAGTGATTTCATTTTAATATCCTCAATTCTGCTTCCTTACAATTTTATATTCATCGTAGGCACTGTAATAATGACAGGAATCCATACTGCCCGACATATATTTTTCCATTTCATCCTCGTCAAGATTGACAGAGCAGTAGTATTCGTCATACTCCTCATCGTAGCAATAGTATGAACAGCTTTCGCACTGCACCGTATTCATAAGAGCATCACTCCTTTTAATGGTATTATACCCTTTTCCGACGGAATTTTCAATAGTGTTTGCTCAGCAGATATATCAGAGAAGTGCGTGAAGACGGGGGCGGCTCCCTGAAGCGGAGCGGGCCCTTGGCCGCTCCGCTTCTTTTGCGGAAGCTGCGCTTGCGCAAAAGTCCCGCGGGCGCGAAAGCGCGCCCGCGGGCAGGGAGCCGCCCCCGTCCTCAACCCTGCGGAAAACCTGCCCCCTTCCCTTAGAGAGAGGTGTCACGCAGTGACGGAGATGAAACTTACCGGATACATTATTTCAGCGGTTTACAGCTGCGGGAAAAAGCTGATAAACGGCACACGCGATCATCAGAAAAGGAAGCGCCTGAGCGGTTAGAGCAAAGAAAGAGCTTTCTTTTCACACGGCATAAAACAAAAAAGCACCCTCACGGGTGCAAAAAGCTTTGTAAAAGGTAAAAACACTCGGGGAGAAACCGAGTGCTTTTAAAAAGGAGAAAATATGAAGAAAACATTATAGAGGAGTAAGTTAGTTTAAGTCGAGCTCCTAAGAGCTCTGTGTCACTCTCTCAAGTGCAAGGTAATAATACAACAAAAAAACGAGAAAATCAATAGTTTTTCTCACATTTTTTCGGTTTCTACCTTTTGGTTAATATATGAAAACTTCAGCTGTATTTTTTGTTTGGTTTGCACAAACAATTTTAATTGAATTTTTAGTCTGCGTTTACATAAAGTTCATATAACACCGCTTTCAAGCCGTTTATTTTCTCTATCGGACTTAAAACTGTGCTTTTGTAATAATTTATTTGACATTACCGTTTTGAAGTGATAAAATTTTCTAAAAACAATTTAAGCATATTCCAGAGGTAAACAATTATGTCTAAAAAGAAGAAAGCATTACTGATAGTCAACCCCTGCTCAGGTAAAACAAAATCAAGAGCAGGAACCTTTGATATCGTTGATAAGTTTTCAAAAAGCGAATATGAATTTTCAATTCACTCAACAAAATGCCAAGGCGACGCCACAAACATCGTAAAAAACGAGCTTGAGGGTCACGACCTTGTTGTCTGCTGTGGCGGTGACGGCACTCTCAACGAGACCATTAACGGTGTTATTGATATGCCGAAGCGCGTACCTATAGGCTATCTGCCTGCCGGCACAACAAACGACCTTGCAAACTCACTCGGACTTCCCACATCTATAAAAGAGGCGGCAGATATCATCATCGACGGTCACACAAACGATTACGATATCGGTCTTTTCAACAACCGCTGTTTCTGTTACGTTGCCTCCTTCGGTGCCTTTGCAAGAAGCTCCTATTCCACACCGCAGTCGCTCAAAAACAAATTCGGTCATGCCGCATATGTTGCCGCAGCCGTACCTCAGGTTTTCGAAATTCACCCCACAAAAATGCGAATTGAATACGACGGCGGAGTAATAGAAGATGAGTTTATGTTCGGTGCAATATCAAACTCTCTCTCTGTCGGCGGCTTCTTCAAGCTTCCCAAGGACAAGGTTAAATTCAACGACGGACAGTTTGAGGTGCTTCTTGTAAGAAAAGTTCATATGACCTCTCTTTTCTCCATCCTCAGCAAGGTCAGAAAGCAGCATTATGACGGCAAGCAGATTATCATGTTCCAGACAAGAAAGCTTAAAATAACCTCCCCCGACGAGGCCGTTGCGTGGACTCTTGACGGTGAATTCGGCGGCAACCATCACAATGTTATGGTTAACGTGCTTGAAAAGGCAGTTGAAATATACTCACCCGAAAACCCGATGTTTCTTCCCCGTCCCGAGCCGGTACCCGTTTCTGACAAGGATGAGAATGAAGGCAAGCAGGAAAACAGATTTTTCAGAAGAAGAAGCAAGGCAGAAGCAACCGATATTCCCGACATTGCCGATATTGAAGAATCTGCGGCTTCTGCTGATGATGCAGCTGCAATTTCAACAGACTGAGCTTTCAGATAAAACAACACAACAAAAGAATAAACGGTCAGGCAACCTGACCGTTTTGTTTTTCTTATTCAACAGGCTCTATAACCTCGGGCTCTGCCGTGAGCTTGGCAATGATGGCTTCAATAAAGCTTTTTAAAGCCTCAATAAAAGCCTTGATATCATCTGCATAAGCTTCTACGAATGCTGAAAATTTGTTATCCATTATAATTACCTCCGTATAAATAATAGGTTTTCTTCAACCACAACCATTTTATACCAAACGTAATGCTTTGTCAATAAAGATTAACAAATACTTTGTTTACGGCTTACAGCCCCGTCTTCAAAAGCAAGTTTTTTAAAGCGAATATGCTTAGTAATATAGATAATAATCAAAGGTATATCAGCAAGAAGCCAGGCGGCGGGACCCGCATAGCAGACAGCGTCAAAGCCTAAAAGCGGAGTAAAAATGAAAGCTACGGAAAGTCTGCCGAAAAGCTCACCTATACCGGCAACGGAGTTTGCATAGGTAAAGCCGAGACCCTGCAGGGTATTTCTCATAACAAAAAGCACCGCAACAAGGCTGTAGCACTGTGCAATAGCAAGAATATATCTTTTTGCAGCTGCCATAATTCCGGGGTTAAGCTCTGTCATAAACAGCGAAACCATCGGCTCGCCTATCATATAAAGGGTGATGCTCATAATAAACGAAACGGCAACATCAAGCACAAATATCTTTTTTACCGATTTTACGATTCTGCCGTAATTTTTCGCACCGTAGTTCTGACCGACGAAGGTCTGTGTTGCTACCCCCAGACCCGACATAGGTATATTTGTAAGACCCTCTACTCTGCCTGCGGCGGTAAAGCCTGCAATTACATCCGTACCGAAGGAATTAACCACGCTCTGCAGGCTCATTGAGCCGATTGAGGTAATGGTAAACTGCAGCGATACGGGAACCCCGAGCTTTATCTGCTTCAGAGAGGTGCTTACGTCAAGGCGCAGATTGCTGCGTCTGATATCAACCTCTTTATTGAATTTTATTACGTAAAGTCCGTTAAGTACGGCCGCACATATATGAGAAAGAAGGGTAGCCGCGGCGGCACCCTCTACTCCCCAGCCGAAGCCCTTTACGAAAAGCATATCAAGAAGGAAGTTCACCACAACGGTAACCGAAAAGAAATACAGAGGCTTTCTGCTCTCTCCCACACTTCTTGAAATGGCGGTAAAGTTATTTGAAAGCATCTGGAAGGGTATGCCGTAATAAAGTATATTGATATATGAGGAAGCAAGACCCTTTATCTCATCGGGGGTACCGATAAGTTCAAGCAACGGACCCGAAAGAATATGGGCAACCAAAGAAATCACCGTTCCCACGGCAGCGGCAAGCACAATGCTGTTGCCTGCATAATGGGCTACCTTTTTTCTGTCACCGGCACCGAAAGCATGGGCAACCGGTATGGAAAATCCGCTTGTGAGTCCAAGGGCGGTACCGACAAGAAAGGAACCGATAGAGCCCACCGAGCCCACAGCAGCAAGAGCCTGATCGCTTACATATCTGCCAACGATAATATTATCCACAAGGGAGTAATTATACTGAAGCATCGACGAGGCCATAATGGGCAAAGCAAATAGAATAATGCTTTTTATGGGACTGCCCTCAAGCATTGAACGTTGCTTTTTCATAGCCTTTCTCCTTTCATCAACAGTCGAAAACAATTATACTCCCTAAAGATTTTTTTTCAATTAGCACTTTTAACATTATAGATTTTAATATTCACCCGTTTTTATAAATTTTTACAGTATCAAAGCCGCTAATCAAAAAGCGACATTTTTTTGAAAGTTTTTTTAAAAAAGGTATTGACTAATCATAAATGATATGATATTATAGTCAAGCATTCCGCGAGGGGAAGCCTCGCAAGCACAAAAATGTGCTGGTGTAGCTCAGTTGGTAGAGCAGCTGATTTGTAATCAGCAGGTCGGGGGTTCGAGTCCGTCCACCAGCTCCAGAATGTGGGTAGGTTCCCGAGTGGCCAAAGGGAGCAGACTGTAAATCTGCCGTCAACGACTTCGATGGTTCGAATCCATCCCTGCCCACCAGAAATCCTCGTACGAAAGTACGGGGATTTACTTTTTACCTATTACTTCTTCACTCTTCACTTTCAGCTCTCCGACTCGGAGTTCCGGAGGTAAAAAGTAATAAGTAATAGTGAAGAAGTGAATTTTTAAATCCGTTATAATCATTCATACCAGAAACAAACAATCCGAAACTATTGCCAATCGGCGATTGCTTCGGATTTTTTGTTTATATATGTTATTATAATTTCGGCAGCGGCTTCGCCGTGAGAGTGGATCTCTGACAACAAAGAAAGAACCAAGGTTAGAAATAGCCTTGGTTCTTTTATTCGGTATTATTTTTTGTGATTATCCGTTGACGGCATTGTCAAGTGAGCCGGGATTTTCGTTTGTAAGATTAACAAGGAACTTGAGCATTGCTGTGAGCCAGCGGAAGAAAGCCATAAGCTTTGTAACTACTGAAGGCTTCTGTGTTTTTGTGTCTTCTGAGGTGTCGTTCCAGTTGCTTACGTTTGCGTTTTCTTCGGTCATCTTTTCAACTCTTGACGTTTCGGCATCTTCACGGCCTGTGTCGGGATCAATTTCACCTGTGCCGGGGATACGGACAACGAACCTGGGAAGGTCGGGGTCTGAATTTACAGTGAAGTTGTCGTTAGCGGCAAAAGCCTCAAGAACCTTATAGTCATAAGCCCATGCGTTGTGAGGCATATTCTTTTCGTACCATACGGAATCCTTGAAAAGACTTGTTGAAGCATCAATCTGCTTGTCGGGTGAGATGTATTTGTCGGTTCCGTTTGCAACGGCAGCCTGAATGTAAGAATCGGGAAGCACGTCGTATACACTCTTGGCAACTGTTGCACCGAAGGAAGCGTGCTCAAGATCTGCCATTTCGTCGGAAAGCTGATCCTGACTTTTTACAAAGGGATACATCTGAACTCCGTATTTGGCTGTTGCACCGAAGTGTATGCCCTTTTCCTGACAAGCCTTGATGATATCTTCCTTGCAATTACCCGTCTGATTAAAGTAGTCCTCGATCTTTGCGATAACGCCTGCATATTTTGTGCGGTATTCACTGCCCTCGGAACCGAATACAAAGTTGATTGCTTCGTTAAGACGTTCGGGCTGAATTATTGTCCAGTAGCCGGGCATTGTGCCGTAGAAGGCGATGACGAGCATGGGAACAAGAACCTCATATACCTTCTGGTAAATATCGTCAATTGTCTGACCGAGCATATCAACAATACCGAGCTGTACAAAAAGATCAAGTGTTGTAACAATTACCTCATTGATAACGGGAGAAGCATCAATCATACCGGCAATGGTATCTGCATCGGCGTCGATATATTCGTCTGCGAATCTCTGGAGACTCTTTGCATCAATTTCGATGTCACCGCAGAAAACGTCAGTAAGAATAGCGGCGCTGTTACCGACTGTTGAGTTGAAAAATACGTTTTTGACATAACCCTCATCTCCGTATTCTTCAAGGTAAGCGAGAACATATGAGCCGCCGAGACAGTTGCCTGCAAGAGTAACCTTTCTGCCGCCGTTAACCTTGCTTACGTTTTTGATATATGTGTGAAGAAGGTCAACAATTCTTACGGTTTCACCGTAGGGAATATCGTAGGGCGAAAGACGCCAGTCGTAATAGAAGGTGTAATCGGTAGCACCGTATTTAGCCTGGTATCTGCGGTCGGCATTACAGCTTGTTCTGTTTGAATTCAAGCTTGAAGAGCTGATGCCTGAGCTGTTGCGGGGAGAACCGTTTTCGTCAAGAACAACGTCTGCCATAATGGGTGAAAGCTCTTCATAACAAACCTTGTAGTAGTTATCCCATTTATCAAAAAGAAGACCCTCTGTAAGAAACGGAATAAGAATGTTCTTTGCGGTTTCACCGATTTTTCCGTCGAAATCACTTGCACCTATGGGCCAGATTTCTGTTTCGTTGCCGTTTTCGTCTCTGTTGACCAGTTCAACACCGTCACCTCTGAGAATAACGATAGGTGTGTCGTTTACATCTACCGCACAGGCAGCAGGTGCCATAATTGAAAGAGAGAGAATTACAGTAAGAATAAGCGCAATAAACTTTTTCATTATATCTACCTCCACTTTTTAATCAATTAATTATATCATAGGTTTATACATTATTTCAATAATACCGTTAAAAAATATTAAAAAATATTAAGAACGCATTAACAGCATTATCTATAAAAAAACAGACCTCCTTTTCAAACGGCGAATACAATTCTCCTTTTTTCGTGATGAACGGCACAGGTAAATATTGTTTTTTGCCCGACGTAAGATTTTTGTTGATAAAGCGGCTGAAAAACAATATAATCAAAAGTAAGAAAACATAAACGAAGGAAAAATTATGGCTTTCTGCATCAGCAGAAAATCTCACAATCCGTCAGGATTATTTCATATTTTCCCAAGGAAAATATTTCGTTGAAATCAAATCCGTTATAAACACTCGCACCGGAAATCCCCGTAACGAAAGTTGCGAGGATTTCTTCATTCTTCACTCTTCAATCTCTCCAACTCGGATTTCTGAAAGTAAAAGGTAATAAGTAATAGCGAAGAGTTCTCGGTGCTTTTCTACGCAAAGCGTTGATTGTAAATATGTTTTTTGGTATAATCTAACCGACAAATAAAATTTGCAGGGATGAAAATAATGATTGTTTTAATTACAGGTGCATCACACACGGGCAAGACGACGCTTGCACAAAAACTGCTCGAAAAATATAAATATCCGTACTTGTCCGTTGACCATTTGAAAATGGGACTAATCCGCAGCGGAAATACGAACCTTACTCCGATGAGTGATGATAAAGCTTTGACCGCGTACTTGTGGCCTATTGTCCGTGAAATCATTAAAACAGCAATTGAAAACAAACAGAACTTAGTTGTTGAAGGCTGCTATATTCCGTTCGATTGGCAAGAGGATTTTGAGCAGCTATATCTTGAGCATATTAAATACTATTGCTTGGTGATGAGTGAGAATTATATAAGAAATCATTATGCAGACATAAAGGGATACGCAAATACTATTGAGAGCCGTTTGAACGATGAATGGTGCACGATGGAAAGTGTTTTGAAAGACAATGCCGAAATCTTAAAACTTGCACAGATACATAATGTGAATTATATTTTTATAGATAATAAATACGAAATCAATATCAATCTATAATAACGAAACCGCAATTTACCGAATTGACAATATTTTTCGAAAGAATAATAAAAGCTGCCGGTTCAAGCTCTTTTTTCAAACAGAAAGTGGCATCTAAACGGTTCGTAACAGCCGTAAATCCTCGTACGAAAGTACGGGGATTTACATTTTCACCGTTACGCCCTCACAAAAACAAACAAGACGGCGGGAAGCTTTTCCCGCCGTCTTGCCATATACAGTTTTTACTCATTGATGCCCGTTTTTCCGGTTCAGAGCACCTCACGGACATTGCTTTTGCCCGAATCAAGGTTGAGCGTAAGGGTCTTGTCAACACCGTCTTCCGTGAAATCAAGGCGGATGTCATTCTTGCCCACAAATTCAGCAAAATTAACCTTGTAATCCTTGTCCTTGAAGAAATCCTTTAAATATCCGATTCTCTCACCGTCAAAATCGCCTGCATTGTCTGAAACGAAAAGAACGTTGCCGCAAATTGAATTAACCTTTCCGTGAAGGAGCTTTTGTTCCATATTATAACCTATGTTAATGTCACGCAGGAAAAATACGTCGGGGTCATTGCAGAAGGCTCTTCCGTCAAGATGATTACGGAAAATTGTGTTTGTAATGGCATTCTGCGATGAGGGCATTTCAGCGTTTGTTCTCACACAGGTAACAATAGAATTGATATTAAGGCTCTTTCTGAGCTCGAATTTCCAGTTCTTGTTAACGTCGCAGGAAATACGGCAAGCATCAAAAATACCCATACAGGTACCGAGAGGCACGCCACAGCCGAGAATCCATTTGTCGCCGCAGACCTCACGAAGAAAATCTACGCCGTCGCACATAATTTCACCGCGGGTTTTGCCGTTTCTCGGCTCGATACACTGACTGTAAAGGAAATCAAGCTTAACCATATCAAAGCCCCATACATTGAGAATCGTATCGAAAACCTTTCTTAAATATTCGCGCACCTCGGGATTATAAATATCGAGGGTATATGCGCCGCCCCAGCCCTGACAGCCAAGCATCTTTTTGCCGTTGCGGTTGTGTCTTAAAAGCCAATCCGGATGTTCCTTTACGACGGTTGAGGATAACTGTGCAGAGAAGGGTGCAAGCCAGATACCTGCTTTATATCCTTTTTCGTGGATTTTATCTGCAATATATTTCATTCCGTTAGGGAACTTCTTCTCATCTGTAACAAGCCAGTCACCGACTGCCGCCTGATAGCCGTCGTCAACCTGGAAGATGTTAACCTCGTCACTTGCTCTGTCAAGTCCGTTAAGGTCACGAAGGATAATATCTTCATTGATATTCTGGAAATAATTATACCAGGAGGTGTAGCCCGAAAGGTGGTCGATAGCAGGCTTTTTACAGCCGACAAAGTCAAAGAAATATTTATCCATTACCTCATCCATTCCGCCTCTGATGACAGCAATATCAAACATTTCATATTCCTGACCCGCCTTGAGGGCAAGACCTTCAACATCTTTCTTGATGTTAAAATCATCGTCCTTCATATCAACCTCAAAGATTGTGTAGCCGTTTCTTTCACTCTTTGAGCCGTAAAGTGTGATTTCTTTTTTGCCCTTTTTGCGGAAATAGCAGTATGTATAGCCGTGGAACTTGCCTTCTTCACCGTACTTTTCAAAATGATAATCACCTGAAAGGCCTACAAAATGAGCCGTGAATTTTGAAATTTTTGCAGCCTTCATAAGGCCGTCAAATTTGTCGTGTTTCGAGAATTCTCTTGATGTTGTCCATGCCTGATAGCCGTTTGCATAGAATAAATCGTCACTGTCAAAATCTCTTTCGCCCTTAAGAATAAATTTTGACATTGTCATATCCTTTTTTGCGGTCAAAACACCCTTTATGCTCTCTTCTGTTTCTTCAAGTCTGAAAGAAAAGCTCTCGTTGTCAAAGCTCTTATACTCTGCCTTTGAGCCGCCTGCGGTTATTTCTGAATAGAGTCTGAACATTATAAAATCCTCCTGATTACACAATTTTACCTACGAAATAAATTTTATCATAGGGAGCTCATAAAATCAATAACAATGTGTATACAATTACCGTAAAATATATTTCGGCAAGTCCGTTACTGACATTCGCACAGCAAACGGCCTTACCGCTTCATAAAATGCATTGAACATAACCTATGATAAACAGATGCAGAGGGTAGTATATATAAAAAAGCCATTTCATAATTTTATTCATTTCAGGGTTATGTCCTCTCTGCCCGTTATACATCATAATAACGGGTATTGAAAAGATTACTCCCGTTTGTATAATTCCGTAGAGTCTGTCAAGTGCAAAGAAGTATACAACAGAATAAACGGCTACATAAAAAAGCATCCACAGCATCTGTTTTTTGAAATTTCCTCTGTTTGTGCCGATTGCCGTAATGCAAAGGCTTGCAATACAGCTCCAGTCGCTCGGGAAGGTAATAATGCAAATCAGCAATACAATAATAATCTTTATGCCCGGCTTTATTTTTTCGCTGTTTACCGCACGGAGCATTACCAAACCCCAGGCAAGAGGCCACATAACGCTCGTCTGATTGAAAATATCACCGTAATAAAACGGGATAAAGGATTTCCAATCAATGAAGTCTGAAGAAGCGAACATATAGGCAAAATGCGATATAATTGCAAACGCAAACAACCGTAAAGTGTATTTATTTATATTTTTTGTGTAGCAGTAACCCTCCGCTATGAAATAACACATAATAGGGCAAGTGAGCCTGCCGATTATATGTAACACAACCGGGATAATACCGTCATCGTAGCCAGGAAAAACCAACCAGGCAATATGGTCAACCGTCATTGCAGCAATTGCAATAAATTTTATTGTGTTTGAGTTTAAAACCTTTTTCATAGTTGCCCTCGCAAGGTATGAATTTTTTCTATACAAAAAGGCTGCCGCAGCCCTTGTGCAACAGCCTTCAGTTTATTCTGAAACCGCTTTTTTTCTGAAGCTTACCTCACCTACAAAGGCCGCACCTATTATCAGCACTGCTCCAACAGCCTCATAGAGGGTCGGTGTCTGTGAAAGGAAAAGTGCCGAAAGAAGTATTGCCGAGGCGGGGTCTATGTAACTCAGAATCGCTACCGTCTGCCCCTTAAGCTTACTGACTGCACCGAAATACATCGTATAAGCAAAGCCCGTATGAAATACACCTACAACAAAAAGAAGAGCAAGAGAAACCGGATTAAAGACTACGTCCCCCATTGTGATAAGTGCATAGGGAAGCACGGTAAAGCCCGCAACGCCCAACTGGAACGCTGTTCTTTCAAGGGAGGGCACGTCAGCAAGAAACTTGTTCATAATAACAACCGAGGCGTAAAGCACCGCTGCACCCAGGCCCATAAATATACCGGCAAGCTTTGAGGTATCTGCCTGAAGCACGCCTGAAACAGCCACGGCTCCCACAAGAGCAACCGCAACGCAGATTATCTTTTTAAGCCCCAGCTTTTCTTTGAAAAAGAGAGGCGAAAATGCTATGACTATTATCGGTGCCATATAATAGCAGACCGTTGCTACGGGCACTCCCGTATGACGGTAGGCCTCAAAAAGCAATATCCAGTTGAAGCCTATTGCAGCTCCCGAAAAAATGATTACCCAAAGCCTTTTCTTTATTACCGCCTTATCGGGCTTTCTTTTAGTCACAGCCATTGTTATAAGCAGCACCGCCATACCTACTATACCGCGGAAAGCCGCAATAAGACCCGAGGGCATTGAAATAAATTCAACGAAAATTCCTATGGTTCCGAAAATTACCATCGAAGCTATCATCGAAAGTCTGGAATTCACCTTATCGCTCCTTTATTATATCGTTGAGTTTTTGCATAAGCTCTCTGTCAGGGGTACCGTAATCCGCAAAGGGAAACTCTATTCCCATTTTATCGTACTTGACCTGACAGATTTTTTTAAAGGGTAAAAGCTCTGTTTTATCAACATTCTCATACTTTTCTGCAACTGCTCTGAGTTTTTTCGCGTTTTCACTGTCACCGTTAAGTGCGGGTATTATAACCTGCCTTAAGGTTACGGGAATCCTTTTTCCGTTAAGATAAGAAAGAAACTCAATAGGCTTTTCAAGGTCGCAGCCGACGTATTTACGGTACTTTTCACCGTCGGTATATTTGATATCAAGAAGAACCCTGTCAGTTTCGTCAAGAAGCGCTCTGACCTTATCATTCATAACACTGCCCGAGGTATCAAGGCAAGTGTTTATCCCCTCTTTGTGGCAGAGGGTGAATATCTCACGGGCAAAATCAGCCTGCAGAAGAGGCTCGCCTCCGGAAAGGGTTATTCCCCCCTCTTTACCGAAATATTCCTTGAAGCGTGACGCTCTTTTCACTATCTCCTCAGCTGTATATTCCGTGCCGCCCTGCATTTCCCAGGTATCGGGATTATGACAGCAGCCGCATCTGAGATTGCAGCCCTGCAAAAATACCACAAACCTTACGCCCGGGCCGTCAAGGGTACCCATGCTTTGTATGGAGTGTACTCTTCCGCTTACACTCATATTGCTTCGTGGAAGGTACGGCTGATAACCTCACGCTGCTGCTCGCGGGAGAGCTTGTTGAAGTTAACTGCGTAGCCCGATACTCTGATAGTGAGGTTGGGATATGCTTCGGGGTTTTCGTAAGCCTTTTTGAGTGTTTCGCGATTGAGCACGTTAATGTTGATGTGGTGTGCCTTCTTTTTGAAGTAACCGTCAAGGATTGTTACAAGGTTATTTACTCTTTCTTCCTCGTCTCTGCCGAGTGCCTCGGGAGTGATTGTAAAGGTGTTTGATATACCGTCGCGGCAATCGTCATAGCTGATTTTTGCAACTGAGTTAAGTGATGCAAGTGCGCCGTTTTCTTCTCTGTTGTGCATGGGGTTTGCACCGGGTGCAAAGGGTGCAGACGCCTTTCTGCCGTCGGGAGTTGCTCCTGTATTCTTACCGTACATTACGTTTGAAGTAATTGTGAGCACCGAAAGGGTGTGTACTGCATGACGGTAGGTGTCATTCTTGCGAAGCTCGGTGATTACACGGTGTGTCATATCCTTAGCGATAAGGTCAACACGGTCGTCGTCGTTACCGAATTTCGGGAATTCACCTGTGGTTTCAAACTCTGTGATAAAGCCGTTTGAATCCTTGAGAGGTTTAACGTTAGCGTACTTGATTGCGCTGAGTGAGTCTGCAACAACGGAAAGGCCTGCGATACCGAAAGCCATAAAGCGTTCAACGTCTGTATCGTGAAGAGCCATCTGAGTCTTTTCGTAAGCGTACTTGTCGTGCATATAATGGATAATATTCATTGTGTTTACATAGAGGTGGCTGAGCCATTCAATGTAAATCTGATATCTTTCCATAACCTCATCAAAGTCAAGCTTTTCTGTATCCATAACGGACATCTGAGGTCCGATGTGAATACCGCTTGTTGTATCATAGCCGCCGTTGATAGCGATAAGAAGAAGCTTTGCAAGGTTACATCTTGCGCCGAAGAACTGCATCTGCTTACCTACCTTCATTGCGGAAACACAGCAGGCAATAGCATAATCGTCGCCGTAAATGGGACGCATAAGATCATCATTTTCATACTGGATTGAATCTGTATCTGCTGAAACTTTAGCACAGAACTTCTTGAAGTTTTCCGGTAACGCATTTGACCAAAGCACCGTAAGATTAGGCTCGGGAGATGAGCCGAGGGTATAAAGAGTGTTGAGCACACGGAAGCTGTTCTTTGTTACAAGTGTTCTTCCGTCTTCACCCATACCACCGACTGCTTCGGTAATCCACATGGGGTCACCGCCGAAAAGCTCATTATATTCGGGAGTGCGAAGGTGACGGGCAATACGAAGCTTCATAACAAAATCGTCCATAAGCTCCTGAGCACCTTCTTCGGTAAGAATACCGTTTTCGATATCTCTCTGAATATAAATATCAAAGAATGTGCTTACTCTGCCGAGCGACATAGCGGCACCGTTCTGCTCCTTGATAGCGCCCAGATATGCAAAATAGGTCCACTGAATTGCTTCACGGGCACTGCCTGCGGGCTCACTGATGTCAAAGCCGTACATCTGGGCCATTTCCTTCATATAGCCGAGGAAAGCAATCTGCTGATAAAGCTCCTCATCAAGGCGGATACGCTCTGTGTTGAAGGCTTCACTGGCAAGAAGAGCCTTATCCTTTTTCTTTTCGGCGATAAGCTTATCAACACCGTAAAGAGCCACACGGCGGTAGTCACCGATAATTCTGCCTCTGCCGTAAGCATCGGGCAGACCAGTTATAACGTGGCACTTTCTTGCCTGACGCATTTCGTCTGTATAAGCTCTGAAAACGCCGTCGTTATGGGTAGTACGGAAGCGGAATTCCTCTTCAACCTTTTTACTCAGCTTATAGCCGTAGGCCTCGCAGGCCTGACGCACCATTCTCATTCCGCCAAAGGGATTTACACCTCTTTTAAGGGGTCGGTTAGTCTGCATACCAACGATGAGCTCGTTTTCCTTATCTATATAGCCGGGCGAATAGCTTGTAAGTGACGATACGGTTGCGGTGTCAATATCAAGCACACCGCCATACTGTCTTTCGAGCAAAAACAGCGACTCAAGCTTTTTCATCATATTCTTGGTTCTGGGGGTGGCTTCTGCAAGGAAATCCGCATCGCCGCAGTATTCCTTATAGTTCTGCTGAATGAAATCGCGCACATTGATTTCATCCTTCCATACACCGGCTTTAAAGCCGTTCCAGTTCTTGTGTTCCATATATTAACCTCCTGGTAGAAATTTACAAAATAAAAAAGGACGACACAGTTTCAAATAAACTGAATCGCCCAGACGGTCGGCATTAAAAATTTACATTCCCCTGCGGTTGACCGCTGATCCGTCAGTCATGTAAATTACGGTTTAATTATACATAAAAACCTTTCAGTTGTCAACAATCGTACAGCTTTTACAAGAATTTTCCGTTTTTCACAAATCTGATTTATATTCTGTGTTTTTTTGTGTATTTTTCCTTGAACAATGCTTGTTTTTGTGATATAATCCGGTATAAAATATTCTTCTTTAAGCTGTAAACCCAAGAAGAAAGATTGGAGAAATTTATGTCTGATAAAACAACACAAAAGTACATGAAAAAATCAGAGATCATCACCTTTGGTATCGGCCTTTTCGGTGTTGCACTTCTGACAGGCTGGATGCCTGATTACACAGCAACCTTCTTTGCCGACTTTGCCTTCAAGGGCAAGGGCTTCGACACGGACACAATGTCAAGCGTTATCTCAACGGTATTCTTCGTTGCAGGTATCGTCGGTGCCGTGTGTGAGCTTGTTATCGGCTATCTGGTTGACAACACAAAAACAAAATTCGGCAAGGTAAAGCCTTGGGTCGGCTTCGGCGTTGTTCCCCTTGCTCTTATTTCAATGCTGGTTTTCGTCGCTCCCAACACGGATAATCAGACCGTTGCTATCGTCTGGATGTTTGTAATTTACTCACTTTATACAGCTTTCTGCTGTGCAGTTGAGAGCCCCGCAAACTGCTTCGGCTCCCTCTGCTCACCTAATCCCTCTGAGCGTTCAAGTGCTATTTCAATCGCCTCCTTCCTTCGCTCGGTAGGTCAGTCAGGCGGTATGGTTGTTATTCTTGTTGTAGGTCTTGTTATGAAGGCCGTTATGGGTCAGCAGCAGTTCAAAAATGCTGAGGCTCAGGGCCTTGACCTCATCATTTCAACAGCAGTCTGCGCTCTGGGTATCATTCTTTTCACAATGATTTTCTTTGTCAACAACAAGGAAAGAGTTCCCTTTACCCAGGAAAAGGTAAGCCTTAAGGATGCCGTAAAGGTTGTTTTCACAAACAAAAATCTTCTCATGGTATCCCTTACAAAGCTTACAGGCTGCGGCCGCGGCGTTTACGGTACGGTTTCTCTTTACATAGCAGTTTTCCTTTTAGGCTCAAAGGACCTGAAGCTTGCACTCCTTTTACCTATGGGTATAGGTACTGCAGTAGGTACACTGCTTGTAAACTTTGTTCTTAAGAAGTTCAGCACAAAGCAGACCTTCATTCTTTTCTGCGTTTACGGTGCATCCTCACTTGCAATTCTTTTCCTCGTTTCCCGCGGAATAGGCTTTAACGACGGTCTTATCATACCCTTCCTCATTCTCAACTTCTTCTGCGGTCTTCAGCACGGCAACACAAACGTTACACCCAACATTATGATTGCCGACTGCGTTGACGAAATAGAGTATAAAACAGGCAAGCGTCAGGAGGGCCTTGCTTATGCAGGCTACGGTCTTTTCTCAAAGGTTGCCTCTGCGCTTACAAAAGGTCTCGGTCCCTGGCTTCTTTACACATGGTCGGGCTATGTTGTTTCAACAAACGCAAGCGTTGCTTACGCTGAGCAGACCGACGGTACTCTCAATAAGCTTCTTATGATTTACACAATCATCCCCGCAGTATTCGTTATTTTCCAGGCAGTTCCCATTTTCTTCTATGATATGGTTGGCGAAAAGAAGGACCGCATAACAAAAGAGCTTATGGCCCGCCGTGAGGCTAACAAGAGCTCAGAAGCTGAAGGCTAAGGAGGTTACTGAAATGGCTAAGAAAAGCACCAATAAGGAGTTTAATTTCAAGCTCTATGCAATAGTTGTGTTCTTCGCTGTTGCGGCGGCACTCGTTGCTATCACATACTCGACCTATGTTTCAAGATACATAGCTCTCAGCCCTGAAAAGGTTGCAACAAACTTCGTTGATACCGTTGCACAGACCGGTGACGGCTACAACGCTTACAAAAACACCGTCGCAAGTAAAAATATGAAATACGGCGACTTTATACGCAAGTATTATATGAACCCCCTTATTTTCAGAGACGGTGACTATTCACCCAACAGCCCCACCGATGCACTCAAGGGTTATAACGACGACAGCTTCAAGGGCGAAAAGACCCTTAACGATGACGGTACTCTTCAGGGTCAGCTTATCGACAGAATGTACCCCTTATATGAGGACCTCGTAAGTGAAAACGGCTGGGACAACTATGATAAAATCTATACCGAATACTTCAACGAGTTTATAAAGGTACGCAAGGAGGTTTTCGGTGACGATTACCTTTCCGACGAGATTATGTTTACCGCTCTCGAGGCTAACGTACTCACCTACGGTCAGAAGCTCACCGGCACCGAAGACACCTTTGACGAAAATACCGGCGCTCAGCTGACCAAGAAGCAGGAGGGTGTTTATCAGAAGCTTTACGGTGAGGATTATAAGTTGACAACCTTTGTCTCAACAAGACACGACAATGCAAATAAAGATCTTCTCAAGGAGTATCTTGCCAACCTTGATGAAGAAACCTTCAAGACATACGGTATTGAAAAGGACGATATTTCGGACATCAAGATATGTACTGTTTATGTTTCACCCGAAGGAATAAATGCAGATGTAACAATTGCCGAAATAGATGTTACTGTTGTAAAAATCAAGAGCTCATGGTATGTTGACAACACCGTTACTGACACATCGGCTCTTTATGAGTTTTATGAAATAGGCTGAGAACAGATACATTAAAAAAGCACCTTCACAGAATGAAGGTGCTTTTTTTGATGAAAAAGGCAGAAATCTGCCGAAAATCGGTCTATGCAAGCCTTACTTGACATCTGCAAGCAGCCTGTGCTTGCAATTTTTGTCAGGATAAGCTATTATTAGACAGAAAAAGAAAGGAGTGCTGACATTATGACACTCGGAGAAAGATTACAGCAATTAAGAAAAGAAAAACAGATGTCACAGGAAGAGCTGGGCAATCTGCTTTTAGTCAGCAGACAAACCGTAAGTCTGTGGGAAAACAATCAGACAGTTCCCACCGTTGATAACCTTATAAGACTCAGGGAAATTTTCGGTGTAAGTATAGATTCTATTTTAACGGGAGAGGAGCCTGTTGTTCCCGTTGCGGCGCCCGATATTCAGCCCGCTGTGGCAGAAGTGCCGCCTGCAGATTATTATTACACGGCTCCTGTTGAGAAATACTTCTTTTCCTTATATAAGAAAGATTTGAAATATATCTATAAAATATCCACTATGCATTTGCTGAAAAAACTGGTTATATGGATATTTCTTGTTTTCTTCTCAATATTCGTCACCTTTACTGATAGCTCTGAGGAGAAAAATTCTTATTTTGTTTTTTTCCTTGCTATAATTTTCTTCTGTTTGATTCTTGTAAGATATATTCTCGGTTTGGTGGCAACCAAAAAGAACACCGAGCTTTTATTAAACCGAAATTACACCTATGAAATGTTCAGAGACTATATGCTTGTAAGGATTTTTAATGCAGAAGATGAAATTAAAACTTATAAAGTATATTTCAATGAATTTACAAAATGCTGGGAAACACCCTACTGTTATTTTCTCGAGTTGAAAGACAGAACCACTTTTACAATAAAAAAAACCGTTCTTTCGGAGTATTCTCCGCTTCGCTATTTCTGTCAGCAAATGAAAACAGATAAAACCGATTTCAGCAGCGAAAAAATCACTTTTCTGAAAACCGCAGGCAAAGCCTTATTTATCTGCTGTTTTTTAAGCTTATTTACGGCAATATCAATGATTCTGGATTCAATGCCCGAATCTGCCGAGAGCAGCATAATGGAAGCGCTTGACAACCTTCGTATATTCCACTATTTTCTTCCCGTTCCGATATTATCAATTATAGTAGGAATCCTTCTCAATAAAAACAAAATCCGCAACAGAAAAAACATTGTTGTCGGTATCATAATCGGCTTATATATGCTTATTTTTGGCTTTGTTCCCGCTATCTTCGGAAACGTCGAGAATAATTTCAGCTACGTTGAGGCTACATTGGGCTTCGATTTTCCCGAATGCATAAGTTTTCGGCGCTCTACAAGCTTTTCAGACAATGCGCAAACTGTAACCTCAATGAGCTTTACCGAATCCGCCTCTAACGAATTTGAAACCACCATAAAAAAGGACAGCAGATGGTCAAGCACAGGCAGGAAGGATTTTTACGAAATTCTGCCCGAGAGTATTGGCAACATACCCTGCGACCTGTTCCTGATTTACAACGTCACCACCGATGAGTTCGGGAAGCTACCTGACAGCAACGGTGAATATGAATTTATATATATATCCTATGATACAGAAATGAATACCGCTTATATATTTGAATACACCGCAGATTACCAAAAGTAAAAGAACAGTGCCGAGGCACTGTTCTTTTTTATTTCATTCAACCTTTTTACCGCAGACAGCACAGAACTTTGAATCCTGAGTGAGAGCTGAGCCGCAGTCAGTACAGAAAGCTGCTCTGTCTGAATGAGCCTGAGCGTTGCCGCTCAGAGGCATCTGCGAAGGCTGTGGCGGCTGATAAGGATTCTGCATTACGGGCTGTTGATACATTCCCGGGAATGCAGGGCGGCCGCCGTATTGCATTATAAGGTTTTCTATGTAATTCATTCTTGCCTTCAAAGGGCCCTTCACTGCAATTCCTACAAAGGAACCGACATCAACTTCGCCCGCATAAACACCGGGCAGAATTGCCATTTTCTGCCAGCCCTCCAAACGGGCACCGCCGTTCATAACGGTAAATTTTATAAATGTGGGTCCCATCATAAGTCCCGAGCCCTTCTGATATACTGTCTCGCCATTTTTCTGCTTGCATTTACAGCCCTCAGAAAGAAGATAGGCATGAACCTGCTCAGCTAAACCGTAGGGTTCTGACATAAACTGAAAATCTTTTACTGTTCTTCCCATTTTAATTCTCCTTTAACATCTGCATAAGTATTTCCGCCGCATCCTCGACCGCTTTAAGGCAAGGGCGGTTTTTGTAATACTCCGCCGTTCTCTCATCGGGTAAGGCACCTTTATTTTTTGCCTTTCCCTCAAGTATCTCCCGACAGACAATGCTGCCGTGAAGCTCTCTGAAACGGTCGCAGAATTCTCTGACAAGCTCATAATTTTTCTTTTTGCTTTCGCTGTCACTTCCGTCAACAGCTGCAGTAACAGAGCCTAAAACCATAGCCGCACCCGATACCGCACCGCATACCTCGCGCTGTCTGCCTACACCGCCGCCGAGACCCGCGCTGATTTTCTTTGCCGTTTCTTCGTCAATGCCGAAGCGGTCACAGAAGGCAGTAAAAACCGACTGTGAGCAGTTGAAGCCCTCAAGAAAGAGCTGCCTTGCCTTTTCTTTTTCCGTCATTATATATCACCCTTTAAATAAGCTATAAGTGCCTCGGCTGAGTTTTCGGGAAGATTAACCGTAAACTCGGGCTCTCTCATATTTTCAAGATAATGAGCGTCTGACGAGCGCAGTATTATCTTACCCTGTGTACCCTTGTATCTTTGCAGGTACTCTTTTTCGTCGGCATCGGGAGTTAGCTCAAAGGCGCCTACCCTGAGGTACTCACTGAAGTCACCGAGAGCCGATATTATACTGTAAGAACTTCTGTTTATGTGCGCAGGAAAGCATACTCCGCCGTAGCTCTCAACGGTGTCGGGCAGATAGTCTATGCTTATATCTGCCGCAGTTGTCAGAAGAATCTCCTCCTTGCCGAGTATTCCGTCCTCACAGTCCATAATAAGCTGTTCGCCGAAAATGTGCTCCTTATTCTTTATCGGCGGCATAAGGGTACGCACGTAATCACTGAACTCCATAGCCCTTTTCACATCGGGAAACAAACACACGCAGTGTATTTCCTCAGAGGTGCATAATTCCATACCGGGCACCACCGTTATGCCTGTTTTTTCACCGATTCTTATTGCGCTTTCACAGTTGAGACAGCTGTTATGGTCAGTCAGCGCGATAATGTCATAGCCGAAAATCTTAGCCATATTGACAAGATTATAGGGTGTCATCTCATTATCACCGCAGGGTGAAAGGCAGGAATGTATATGTAAATCGTAATAGAGCTTCATATCAGCTTTGAGATTTCCACGCTTAATTCATAGGCGGTCTTTTCGCTTCTGAGAACGGTTACACCCTGAATTTTAGCCTTGGCTTTTGCTTCTTCGTCAAGAGCCGCCTTATCGGTAAGGATTATGCAGGCGCAGTCGCAGAGCACTGCAACGGCTATCGCGTTGATATTGCCCATTACCGTCAGCCATACGTCTCCCTCTTTCGCCTTTGACATTACCCAGGAAAGCAGGTCGCCGCTGTAGCAGCCCGATATTTCTTTATCAGCATCACCCTCGCAGAGCACCTCGAGGGAGAGCTTTTCAATAAGTTCATTAACCTTCATTTATCTTTTCCTCACTGTTTTCACCGTTTATAACCTTGTTTCTGAAGGGTATGGGCAGTGACTCGTCCTCCTCTGTGCTGTAATCAACCTTGTGGAAAATACAGTAATCCTCCGTGGCGTAGCCTCTTACTATATCGTCGGCAAGAGCACGGCAAGAGGGCGCACCGCATATACCGCAGTCAAGACCGGGCAGAGATGCCTCTATTTCACGAAGTCTTGTCATCATTTTCATAGCCTTTATAACGTTATCTGCAAGCTTCATTGCCGGTGAGGGTGTAAGTTCCTTTGACCAGCTGAGCTCTGAAACGTCATATTCCGCAGGCAGACTGTTGCAGGAAACGGGCATAAACTTACGAAGGCGCTGAATTCTCGCCTTGGCAACATAGGGGTTTTCAACGGTGAGCACACCGCCCACACAGCCGCCCGTACAGCAGTTGAGCTCAATAAACTCAAGGTCGTTAAGCTTTTCGTCCTCGAGCTCCTCAAGCACATTTATTACGTTTTCAATGCCGTCAGCTGCAAGATATCTCTCTTTGAGAAGGCCTGCCGCTTCACCGCCGCTGCTTGCCCAGCCGACGCCTATAATGCCCGAATTATTCAGCGGCTCAACCTCTTCCGGTGAAAGCTTATCCATAGTCTGAAAAAGTATGGGGTAAACATCCTTCATTGCAAAGGCACCGTTTATTCCGCTTGAATCAAGACATATCGGCGCCTTGATTGCGGTTCTTTTTGCAGGGCAGGGCGAAATGAAAAATACGCCTATATCCTCATCGGGAAGCCCGGTTTTTTTCTTTGCCTCTTCTCTTGCAATTTTTGCCGCCATATTTATAGGTGCAACAAGGGGTATAAGGTTACCTATAAGGTTGGGAAATCTCGTTCTTATCAGCCTTACTACGGCAGGGCAGGCCGATGAGATAACGGGCTTTTTAAGGTCCTTATCCATCATTCTCGTTGCAGAGCTTATAAGCTCGGCACCCTTTGAGACCTCAACAACATCGTCGAAGCCCATTTTCTTAAGCCCCGTAAGCACGTAATCAACGTTTTCAAGATTGTTGAACTGACCGTAAAGTGCGGGAGCAGGCAGAGCAATTCTGTATTTATAGTTTATAAGCTCATTGAAATGCTCGCTTACGGCATACTTTGCGTGATGGGGACATACCCTTATACACTCACCGCAATCTATACATCTGTCTGAAATTATGTATGCCTTCTTATTTCTTACTCTTATTGCCTGTGTCGGACAACGCTTTATACAGTTGGTACAGCCCTGACATTTATCCGGATCCAGACGCACGGAATGAAACAACTGCTGCTCCATAGCCGTCCTCCTTTCACTATTCGAGATTAACCTTCAGATAAAGGGTGGTACCCTTGCCTACCTCGGTTTCTATTTTAAAATCATCGGTATATTTTTTTATGTTAGGAAGGCCCATACCCGCACCGAAGCCCAGACAGCGGATATTATCGGGCGCCGTTGAGTAGCCCTCCTTCATAGCAAGCTCAAGGTTTGCTATACCGGGGCCCTCGTCGGCCAGAATCATAATAATCTCTTCCTCAGTGATTTCAACGTCGATATTTCCTCCTCCGGCGTGAATCACCATATTGATTTCGCCCTCATACATAGCAATTGATACATTTCTTATAACAGAGGGAGAAACGCCCAATTGCTTGAGGTTGCGCTTAACGTCGCTTGAAGCCGCGCCCGCTCTTGTGAAATCGTCACCGGGTACGTCGTAATGAAGCTTGATGCTGTCCATTATTTTCCGCTGCCCCCCTTCAGACCTGCCGCATAAAGCTTACCGCAGGCGGTAAACATCTCGAGGTCTGTGCAGAGCATAACCATATCTCTGTCCTCAGCCATTTCAATCATATCAAGGTGAGGGCGCTTTCCTCTTACGAATATTATACAGTGCATATCCATCATTTCGGCCGTTCTTACTACCTGAGGGTTCACAAGGCCCGTAAGAAGCGCTGCCTGCTCCTTTACAAAAGCAAGCACATCGCTCATCATATCACTGCCGCAGGCTGTGTAAACCTCTCTTTCAAGTCCTTCCTCATTACAGATAATTTCCGCACCGAGAATTTCCTTAATGTCTTTGATTTTCATAATATTTCCTCCTAATACAAAAGGGCTGTATAAGACAGCCCTCAAAAACCCGGCTTTTTCGGGTCAGAATCCTATAAAATTTGTTTTCTCAATTTCTTTTTCGATAATATCTACCGCAAGGTTCCATACGGTTTTACCCGCTTTGACGAAGCCCTCTTTGTTTTTTACGCTGCAAAGCATTGCAAAGGCCTCACCGATATTATCCG
Organism: Clostridia bacterium; assembly: GCA_017517865.1. Taxonomy (GTDB): domain Bacteria; phylum Bacillota; class Clostridia; order Oscillospirales; family Acutalibacteraceae; genus UBA6857. Next base: position 48,222 of record JAFWYB010000063.1, read on the forward strand.
AAAGCTCGCCTTCCTTCTGAATTGCAAGATAATAGAAGGTAAATGCGGCTCCGTTTGCTATATTACTGTAAAAGCCCTGAGAGTTGAGCCTTATGCTTTCATACATTGACGAAATTGCCGTTGTTGAAACAACCGATTCGGGAATCTCTATCTGAAGCAGGGTTTCGCAGGCAAAAACAAGCAGCACCTTTATCTGATAAAGAATATCGGGCGCAAAATATCTGGGCGCAAGATGATCCTTAAGGTCAACTATTATTCCGTCTCCGTTACCCGTAGGCGTTATTGTTGCAAGAATTTCGCCCAATTTACGTGCCTTGTCAATGTTTCCGTTTGTTCTGTGGGCAATAACCGCATCAAAGGCTACGGTAAGGTCATTGCCGCATTTGTTAAGCTCACTTTTGCTGTGATAAATTTTTACGTCGCTGTCGCTCATCGGTTATCTCCCTTCTTTTTTTTATTTATGCCTCAGCAGCTGCTGCAGCCTCAAGCTTTTTCTGCTTTCTTCTTTTTTTAGCCTTGTAGCTGAGAAGCTGATTGAGATGCTCCTCATCGGGGCCGTAATCGCCAAGCCTTATGGGGTACATATTGTATGCACCGTGGAAGTCGCTGCCGCCCGTCATAACAAGACCGTGCTTTTTAGCGGTTGCAATAAGCATTTCCTGCTGCTCGGGGGTGTTTTCGGGATGCCATACCTCCACGCCGTCAAGACCTGCGGGAATAAGCTCCTCTAAAAGCTCAAAGTTATTATAGAAGCCCGGATGGGCAAGTACGGCAATACCGCCCGCCTCATGAATTGCATCGATTATTTCTGTGGGCTCAGGGTATTTGGTTTCCATAAGCACATTCATTCTCGACTCTTTTGTGAAGAGCATCTTGTAAAGGTCACCGAATATTGTGGTGGTATAGCCGCATTCCATAAGAGCCTGCATAATATGCTGCTTATATATATTTGTTGAGCCCTGACAGCACTTAGTGATAAATTCCGGAGTTACGGGGAATTTCTTTGCCGTTTTGAGTACCATCATCTGACTTGCTCTTTTTCTTATAAGAGAATTGCTCTTGCAAAGGCCCTCAAGTCTGTCCGGCTTATCGGGAAGATAGCAGAGAATGTGTGCCCTTGAATTTCTTTTTGAATCTGTAGCGGAAAACTCAACTGCAGGTATTACGTTAACGCCGTGACGCTGACCGATGAGCTCTGCTCTTACTATACCTGCAAGGCAGTCATGGTCAGTTATGGCAAGTGTTGTAACACCGCTGTTTTTGGCAAGAATGATAATATCGTCAATGCCTAATGTGCCGTCTGAAAGTTTGGTGTGACAATGTAAATCTGCTTTCAAAATAATCCCCGCTTCCTGTGGTCTTTGCCTTTTTTATCCTTTCAAATAAACATCTGCCCGGACAATTACCCAAAAAAGGGCATAGTTAGGCTATGTTACTATTATGTATTTTATTATACTACCTTGAAAGGCATTTTTCAAGTATCAGAAGAGATTTTTCTGAATAATTTTTAATATTTTTGTATAAATATCAGAAATTATCCGGGTCTCTGAGATATCTCATAAGTATATTTTCCACAAGCTCCGTAAGGCAAGCCTCCTGCCTTTCATTCATCTCGCGGTAGGCGTCACAAGCCGTATCACCCGCATCATCACTGATTTTTCTGACAGAAAGCATAGGCACGCCGCTCTTGTCACAGACAGCCGCAACAGCACCTGTTTCCATATCAAAGCTTTCTATTGAAAATGTATTTTTATAAAATTCTTTTTTTACGGGGTCGGCAAGAAAGATGTCGCCCGTGCCGCACTTGGCCTTTTTTATGCCCGCACTTTCAAGCGCATAGGAAAGAAGCCTTCCGTCAGCCTCATAAAGATATCTCTGACCGTCAGCCTTTACACCTAAAGGATTACCGACAGCAGTAAGGTCAAAATCACACTCTATATAAGTCGTTCCTGCAACCATATCCTCTCTGCGAAGGCCCTGAATTGCACCCGAAAGGCCTGCATTCAGAATAAAATCCGCCTTATCGTCTGCAATAAGAAAGGCTGTTGCCGAAGCAGCATTAACCTTACCTATTCCGCACTTTACGGCTATTACCCTGAGCGCATTGTCGCCTTCGGTAAGAGTGAGCTCAACGCTTTCATTGCCGTGTCTGATGCTTTCTTTACCTCCCTTTTCCCCGGCCCATAAAAGAAAGGGTCCGTATTCCATTGAATCTGCAAATACAAGTCCTGCAACTTTTGTCATTTTTATTCATCCTTCTGTGTGTTTTTTGTTTTATTATATTCCATTTCACCGCTTTATGTCAACGCCTTAACTTGTGCATAAAATGAAAAAGGGAGCCATATAAGCGGTGAACGTTATCGGTGACAAAAATGTCCGCGAACAGCCGATGTAGCTTTATGCCTTCTCCGCATAATATAATGGACAACCGTAGAAGACTTACGGTTGTCCATAACAAAAATCGTAAATACTATTGCAAGTTGCTCCTTTATTTGGTATAATGCTTTTACAGTAATTATGAAAAGGAGTATGCAAAATGAAAATCAGAAATAAATTTATCATCCCCCTCATAGCAATAATCATTGCTATGCTTATGGTTGGCGGCTCTGTTTCGGGTACTGCCGCAGACACCTCGGCACCCGAGGATACCTCAACAACACATCCTCTTACATACGTACCCACCACGCTGCCCCCCACCTCAAGCCTCGACGAGGAAATTGACGCTCTCGTTTCAAACCTCGTTTCAGAGTACGTCAGCGACCCGGATCAGGTAGGCGAGGACATAAGAGAATCAAGCAGTATTATTGATAAGTTCCTTACCGCTATTACGAATTTTATTGATATGATCATCAACTTCGTAAAGCAGATAGGCGATAAGCTTGGCGGCATATAAAAGAATTTCTCCTGAGCCTTAGGGTGCTCAGGAGATTTTTGTTTGTATTTTCAGCTTTTACGGATAACCCCGAGAAGCGATGCCACGCAAAGGCAATCCTTTTCGTAGGTATAGTCGTAAAACCTCTCCCGGTTTTCGTCGCTGTATTCCATTTGCTTGGAGTACAGCTTACTTTTTTCTATCCAACCCTTGAGAGAATAGTCTCCCTTTGTCATACACTTTATAAAAAGCACGGAAACAACGGCAAGCTTCACCTTTGAAAGTATTTCCTCGTCAAAAACACCCTTGAGAAAGTATCGCCATATAAAATAACGGCATAGGTTGAGCATATATTTTTCTTCCTCGGCAGTTGGTGCAGAAAGTGCTCCGTCACCTGAGATAAGCGAGGAAAGCTCCTTTTCCCATTCGCTGTCGATTGGCTCAAAGTCGGAATAAAGTGATATTATATCACTGATGTCTGCTTCTTTGATACCGTCAGAAGGTATATACTCCTCGCCCGTTTCTCTGTTGTCGGTATAAAACTGAAGCTCATCGGCAAATAAAAGCACACTGCAAAGCTTTTCTTTCAGCGTACCCTCACCGTCAAGCAAAAAGAATATCTCATCACGGGCCTTGGTCAGAAAGGTGAAAAGGTCTCTGTCAACAGGCTCCTCCTCTTCGTCGGTCAGACTCTCGGCAACGGTATGTGTATCATCCGTAAGAATAAGCCTTGCCCCCTCCTCGCAGGAAAGTCCTATCCCGCCCTCTTTTATATCACCGTACCACTCAAAATAACGCGGATGATCGCGGCATATCTGACAAAGATGCTCTTCACCGCAGTTTATTATGATATCGCAAAGGTTACCGCCGTTAAGAAAGGGGCATCTTTCGTTTCTCAGAATAAAGCTGTTTTCGTGGCTGATATTATCTTTAAGCCTCTCCCCGAAAGCACCGCCGACAGAAGCGTAATACTCAGCAGTTTCCGCGTCAATATCAATTTCCCAGCCTATACAGCAGTTATCGGTGCATTTATCTGCAATACATCTGAATCGGTTATAATAGGCAGGAACGCGTAAAATCATAGTGTCACCCCGATATAAAAGCTTTATATAAAATATATTCGCAGAAAAAATTTTTGTCAAGGCAAACAAAGCAAAAGAGCAAATAATATCAAGTTTTTCAAAAAAACTATTGACAATACTTATTGATTGTGATAATATACTTTGGCAGTTGAAAAGCAATGCGCTGTTAGCTCAGCTGGATAGAGTGTCTGGCTACGGACCAGAAGGTCAGGGGTTCGAATCCCTTACAGCGCGCCATAAGGAAAACGAGGTTCTACGAGAGTAGAACCCTTTTTCTTTTTTATGAAGTTCAGGAGGGATTCGAACAAGGAGGGAGCGCAGCGGAAGAAAAGGCTCCGGGGGAGCCTTTTCGCCGACGGGGCATCGTCACCGAAGCGCTCCCGGTGGGAGAAGAAGCGAGGTGAGGATGGCGTAGCGGTCGAAAGTTTTCGGCGCTCCAAGCCGAAAAAACTTTCGGGCACCGCAAGAGGAAGAGCCGTAGGCGAGGCGATAGGTGCGGCAGCACCGGGACAAAATCCCTTACAGCGCGCCATAAGGAAAACGAGGTTCTACGAGAGTAGAACCCTTTTTCTTTTTTATCTTACAGTAAACTCAAGAACGGTTTCTGTCTCGTTCAGGTGATGCAACCTCGGATTATACGACGCAGTTACTGCTGTCCACAGAGCTTTTGCCGCCTTATTTTTCTCATTGTACTTGAGCTCCCAATTTCCTTTGTTTTCAGAAAAGATAAGCCTTGCCGTCTCGGCGGCATAGCCGTTTCTTCTGTAGGTCGGGAATATTGTAAACTCCGCCATTGTGAAGTCAGGCTCACCACCTATTACGGAATAGGGATTTATCATCACAAAGCCAACCATTGTTTCATCGTTATAAATAAAATATGCCTTTCTTTTCGGATCAACGAAATATTCATCGAAATATCCGTAGCCGTAATTACCATCTTCATCCATTACATCAGGGTAAAAGCTTGTCATTTCATAAAGATACTTCTGATTGATGTTACGGAACCTTTCCTTTTCTTCTGCCTTAACAGATACTAATTTTATCATAAGAGCCTCCCTAACGCAGCAAGGCTGTCGCCTTGCGAGGCTTTTGGCAAAAATACGGGGAATTTTGTTTGAGAAACAAATACTGCCTTATGGGGTGTCGGCGAAAGCTTTTTCCCGGATTTCTGTTGCCATTTTCTTTTCTTTATGTTATCATATTTTCAGTAAAAAAATCAAGGAGGACTTAATATGAACATCTGGCACGACATAAATCCCCAGCGTATCGGAGTCGATTGCTTCGACGCGGTTATTGAAATCAGTAAAAACTCAAAAATGAAATACGAGCTCGACAAGCAGACGGGTATGCTTCGTCTTGACAGAGTGCTCCATACCTCAACCCACTATCCCGCCAACTACGGCTTTATTCCCCGCACCTATGCTCTCGACAACGACCCCCTTGACGTACTCGTTCTCTGCTCAGAGATGATTGAGCCTATGGCTCTTGTTGAGTGCTATCCCATCGGCGTTATTTCAATGCTTGATAATAATGACCCCGACGATAAAATTATCGCCATCCACACAGGTGACCCCACTTATAACGGCTATACCGACATAAATCAGCTTCCGAAGCACATTTTCGAAGAAATGATTCACTTTTTCTCGGTTTACAAAATGCTCGAAAATAAAAGCACCGTAATCGACGAAGCAAAAGGTCCCGAGGAAGCAAGAAAAATTATCCAGGAATCAATAGACAGATACAACGAGATTTTTGAGAACAAGTAAAAGCAATGCGCAATGCACAATTCGCAATGCGCAATCGCGGGATAGCATTGTAAAAGCTTTCAGCGTTATTCCGCCGCTTTTATGTAGTTTATACTAAATAAAAAAGTCGTCTGTTTTTCAGACGACTTAATTTTTTTACACAGATTAAGCACACGCTTACTTGGCGGGGCAAACCTATATTGATTGAACTGTTCTCCGCGATTGCGCATTGCGAATTGCGCATTGATTAAACCGGCTCGAAATCGCTTGCAGGGTGCTTGCAAATAGGACAGATGAAATCTTCGGGGAGCTCATCGCCCTCATATACATAGCCGCAGATTTTGCACACATAGCCCTTTTTCTTCTGCGGCTGCGGCTTAGGCTTGACATTATCCTGATAATAGGTATAGGTCATCGTTCTTTCTTCGCTCAGCTCATCCATCTGAGTTACAAAGCAGATGAAAAGCGTGTGAGTATCAAGGTCAACCGTGCTTTCAACCCACAGTGACATATACGCGTTCACATTATCATTGAGTACGGCAAGACCGTTATTGCTTCTTTCAAAGGCGACACCCTCAAATTTATCCGTATCTCTGCCGCTTCTGAAGCCGAAATTCTGAAAAAGGTTGAAGGGAGCACTCTCTGCGATACAGTTTATATTAAGCTTATTCGTCTTAAGCACAACGTCGTGGGTATAATTCTGCTTATTGATTGCAACGGCGACCTTGTTGGGCGTATTTGTAACCTGCATAACAGAATTAAGTATACAACCGTTATCCCTTTCACCGTCATTTGTTGTAATCACGTAAAGACCGTATCCCAGCTTGAAAAGTGCTGCATTTTCATTTTTTACCATTGTATTTCCGCCTTTCATAATCTCAGTTAAAATATTCATCGGTAAAATCAAGCCCGAAAAGGGAGGTTATGTTTACCATTCCTTCTTTGATTTCCTCGCGGGAAAAATCGGCTTTTTCCAGCTCATCATCGGAAAGCATGTTCAGCCTTGAATAAAACTCAAGTGCAACAGCAAGATGATATTTGCTTTTTACGTCCACACTGTCGAAAAGATGGTTTTCCGCTCTGCATATTTCGCCCTCTGCGAGCATACACAAAAGCTCCTTAAACAGTATGTCCGCACCCGAAGCGCTTTTTTCAATTATTTGTGTAAATTCGTCAGTATCCTTTTTGAAAACAGCCTTACCGATAAAGCGTACCAGCATCTGTATCTGCTTCATCAGCCAATCCTGCTCGTAAAACATAAGTAATTCTCCCTATGGCTGTATAAAGGCGCCGTAAAACACTCTTTATCAGTTAAGATATTTGCTGCAGTATTCCTCTAACAGAGTGTCGGCGAGCCTTATATTGGACTTGTCGTCTCCTAAATCGTGGTCTGAGTTGGGATATGAGTTGAAATAGTGCTCAACACCGTATTCGGTAAGCTTTGCATCAAGGCTCACCGCGTTGCTGTAAGGCACAACCGAATCCTTCATTCCGTGGTTTATAACGGTAGGCACCGTATTCTCATTCACAAGATACAACGGAGAAATCTTCTGCAGATCCTCTTTGACCGAGGCTCTGTCCTCATATGTATATTCCTTGCCGCAGGCCCATGAGAAAAGGTCGATTATAATATCACCGTCGCTCAGAAGGCTGTCGGTATAATATCCTTCATCGGTAAGGTCGGTCGGGCCGCAATAGCTTACAACCGCAGCAGGCTTTACGGGCGCAGTATCCGCTCTCATATATGCGTAAAGAAGTGAAAGGTGTCCGCCCGCTGAGCTGCCCGTAAGAAGCACCTTGTTTATATTGACACCGTGCTCTCTTCCCTTTTCCTTTATACACGCAAGAGCCGCGTCAATATCGTCAAGAATGTCGTACATATCAACATCCTCGCTGAGATATCTGTAATTGATTGCCGCAGCTGCATAACCCTTCTTCTCAGAAGCGTATTCAACAGCCGATTCATAGCCGTTCTTGTCGCCTCCGACCCATCCGCCGCCGTGAATGGAAAGAATCAGACCTATCTCACCGTCATTTTCCTTAGGAATGTTGAGGTCAAGCAGATTCCTCTCACCGTAAGCGCCGTAGGATAAATCTCTGTATTCATAGCACTTCTTTTCAAAAAGGTTATCAATACCGAAAAAGCCCGCAAAAAAGGCTACTATACTCATTAAAAATGCAATTATTCTGTCCCACATAATATCACCTTATTCTGCTGCCTTAACGTAAACCACGCCCTCACTGACGGTAAGCTTACCTGTCTCAAGAGTATAGTTGAAGGTCTGAGTGGTTTTGTTGTCGTATGAAATAAAAAGAACCGAGCCGTCGTCTGTGTAGGTAAATGCGTTTACCTCTGTTCTTCCGTTTCTTACGGTTGTTCTTTCACCGGTCAAATCCTCGTTGAAAACGAGCACTGTCTTAGGTGCGGTTGAGCCCTCGTCATAAAGCTCCCATCTGCCTGCAAGTGTTTCCTTTCCGCCGCTTGCACCGCCGCAGGCCGCAAAAGAAAAGAGAACACACAATACCAATAAAATTGCTGATAGTTTTTTCATCAGAAATACCTCCTTTTCATAATTTTACCATTGATTGATTGCCCTTGTCAATAACACTTTGCGTTTACGGCTAAAATTTAAATTACAAGTGCAAAATGCAAAATTGCGCTCGCTCCTGACCGCATATCTTTAAGTCTCGCGGGCAGTGCTTTTATACTGTATCTTTTTTAAGCGGATTTTTTCCGGAGCGAAGCGTCCCGTAATTTTGCTTTCTGCATTTTCCGCCGTTTTGCTGCAGATAAAAAGTCCTCCGTTTTTTCGGAGGACTTTTACTTTCAGTTTAACTTATGCCTTGTCTGCACAGCCGAGAACTGTTTCAATCTTGTGTGAAACAACGCCTTCAATAGCATCTCTTGCGGGAGTGAGATACTGTCTGGGGTCAAAGTGCTTGGGATTCTCGCTGAAGTGCTTACGAACTGCAGCTGTCATAGCGATACGGATATCGGAGTCAACATTGATCTTACAAACAGCCATTGATGCAGCCTCACGAAGCATTTCCTCGGGGATACCGATAGCGTCGGGCATTTCACCGCCGTAAGCGTTGATCGTCTTGACATCCTCCTGGTTAACTGATGAAGCACCGTGAAGAACGATGGGGAAGCCGGGAAGCTTTTCTTCAACTGCCTTAAGAATATCGAAACGGAGCTGAGGCTTCTGACCGGGCTTGAACTTGTAAGCACCGTGGCTTGTGCCGATAGCAATAGCAAGTGAGTCAACGCCTGTTCTTGTAACGAAATCGTAAACCTGATCGGGATCTGTGAAGTTTGCATCCTCATCGCTTACGTTAACATCGTCTTCAATACCTGCAAGCTGGCCGAGCTCACCCTCAACAACAACGCCGTGTGCGTGAGCATAGTCAACAACCTTCTTTGTAAGAGCAACGTTCTCTTCGTAATCAAGATGTGAGCCGTCGATCATAACTGATGTGAAGCCGCCGTCGATGCAGGACTTACAGGTTTCAAAATCGGGGCCGTGGTCAAGATGAAGAGCGATGGGAAGACCTGTTTCCTCAGCAGCAGCCTTAACCATTGCTACAAGGTAGCCGTGTGAAGCATACTTTCTTGCGCCTGCTGAAACCTGAAGGATAACGGGAGCGTTGTGCTTCTTTGCAGCTCTTGTGATACCCTGAATGATTTCCATGTTGTTAACGTTGAATGCACCGATAGCGTAGCCGCCCTTGTATGCATCTTCAAACATTTTCTTTGTTGTTACTAATGCCATGATAAAAACTCCTTTATTTTTAATGTTTTATTATCCAACGAAAAGTATAACCCAATTGCTTTTTGTTGTCAAGTGAATACCTATTTATAATATGTATATCACTATCTTATTATGATATGGTTAGGGTGACGAGCATAATCCGAACCCCGTTTTTTACGGGCGGATTTCCGCCAATACTTCGTTAAAATACTCGTAAATCCGATAGGATTTACTGCGTTTTGTGTCTTGTCTTGCCAAAAATCCGCTCCGCAAAAAATCGCAGACCCAAA
>JAFWYB010000016.1 GCA_017517865.1 Clostridia bacterium
GTCATTCATTTGAATGTCCTCCTTTTGGTTTTTGTGCAGTTGGTAGCCGCACTTCTATTTTACCAAAAGGAGTTTTATTTTTCACTCACCGCTTAAGCTTTTTTGAACCCCTGGCACAGCCAGGGGTTTTCATATACAAAAAGAACGAACTTTTGACAAGCAAAAGTTCGTTCTTTTTGGAGCGGATGACGAGGCTCGAACTCGCTACCTCCACCTTGGCAAGGTGGCGCTCTACCAGATGAGCTACATCCGCACAAACAACAGTTGCTATTATACACACAGCATTGTCGTTTGTCAAGAGAAAATTCAAAAAATTTTCAACTTTCATTACATTGATTTTTATATTTTAGCATAATGTTTACATTGTCGCTATTGATTTGCAGAAAAAAACAATGTATAATTTCTTTATAATAATTTCCAAAACCGTTTGGAGGTAATATTTATGAAAAAAATACTTTGCATTATTCTGGCGCTTGTGCTCGGCCTTTCCTGTTCGGTCAGCGCTTTCGCTCAGGGCTCACAGCCCGAAAACCCGATTGTCATAGTCCGTGGTATGGATTTCGGCGGACTTATTCTTGACCAGGGCACGGAAAACGAACGCCCTGCAATGAGCGTTGAAGCCGGCCCGATTGTCGCCTCTGTTTTCAAGGGACTGTTTATGAGCATTTTCAAGGGCAGTGAGGCCTTTGCCGATATGGCAATTGAAATTGCAGGCGGCATTTTCGCTCCCCTTGCGTGCGATAAAAACGGCGACAGCATAGGCAATATTACCGTCAAGGAATATCCCCTTGCAATGAGCAACTACCCCGAGGAGCTGGCAAACCGCTTCAATATCGAAACCGGTGCCGAGGGTGCAGTTGTGCGTGAGGCCATTGAGCGCTACGGCGCAGAAAACGTTTATTTTGTTACGTACGACTGGCGTCTTGACCCCTACGATACCGCAAAGAAGATTGATGCCGCAGTCAACCGTGCACTTGCCGACAGCGGTGCTGACAAGGTGCGCATTATCTGCTGCAGCCTCGGCGGTGTTATGACCCAGGCTTATCTCGATGAGTACGGCTACGAAAAGGTTGAAAACTGTATTTTCCTCTCTTCCGCAATTTACGGCTCATACTGCTCGTCCGACCCGTACGCAGGCAAGGTAGGAATTGATGTTGACATTCTGATGACCTTCCTCAACGACTCACTTTCCGACCTCAAGGTGCTCTGGACGGTGCTTAAAGCACTCGGCCTTGTTGATGCCGTTGCAGGTTTTGCCAACAACCTTATGAACGAGCACAAGGAAAAGGTTTATGCAGAGCTTATGCGCAGCACCTTTGCAACCTGGCCGGGTCTGTGGGGTATGCAGCAAACGGCTGATTTTGATGCCGCAAAGAAGCTGATGTTCAGCGGAGTTGAAGAAGAGTACGCAGGCCTTATCGCAAAGCTTGACAAGTACCAGCAGTACAGACTCCAGCGTGACGAATTCCTCACAAAAATGCAGGCAGACGGCGTTGGCGTTATGCTCGTAACCTCCTACGGCAAGCCCCATATCCCTGCCTTTGAGCACTCCTATGTACAGAGTGATGCAGTGCTTGAAACCGAGCTTATGAGCGCCGGTGCAACAGTAGCGCCCTACGGCAAAACACTCGGCGATGATTACGTTGCCGCAGACCCGACAAAGCTCTCACCCGACAGAGTTGTTGACGCTTCAACCTGCCTTTTCCCCGACTCCACCTGGTTTATCAGGGGCGCATCTCACGTGTGCTGTAACTACGGCTCGGATATTGCGGATATGTTATTCTGGTTAAGCGAATTCGACGGCCAGCCGACAGTAAAATCCAACGAAAAATACCCGCAGTTCCAGTACTGTGACGACGCACAGAATCTCTATTTCTTTGATTGATTAACAAACTGTTAATGAAAGATTACAAATAGTTACAATATTGTAATTCATATTGACTTTTACCCTCCTTGTTGCGATACTGTAATCAAGGAGGGTTATTATTATGAAAAGAGTTATTTTTGCAATACTTGTTCTTCCCTTAATTATGTGTGGCTGCAGCACATTGCCCAACGGCGGAAAAAGCACTACGACCTCACCTTCCGAGCAATCGGCACAACCAACGGCTAACTTCGTGCCCCGTAAGGACTACGGCGAGCTTGCAATTTTCACAGGCGGCTACCGTGACGATATATGGTTTGATGAAACCATACCCAAGCGTTACGGACTTATGACGCTTGATGGCAAAATTGTTGCCGAAGCCGTTTACAACAGATATGAAATTTTTGAGCTTGACGGCAAAAAGTACTACAGCATGATGATATCAGAAAATGAAATGGGCTCACCTGAGGAGCTTAAATGCACGTCGCTGTTTATGCCTTCCGACGGCTCGTGGGCTGTTACGCTTGACGGCGATATAAACCACATTACACCCGAAAGAATTATTACAAGCAAATACGACGAATACTTTAAGATTTACGATTACAGCGGAAAACTCATATACAAAGCCGACAAAAATCTTTCCGTTACGTGGAATAACGGCACGAGCTCACACGCAAAGCTTGTCGGTGCATACAACTGGTATGATGACGGTACGCCTCTGCTCATTTTCGATATGAACGGCAAGGTTGTGTTTGACGAGTTCACATTTTTTATAGGCTTTGAAAACGGTAAATCCGTTGTAAGGGTTACAGAAACCGACCTTTACGGAATCATTACCGACAGCGGCGAATGGCTGCTTGAGCCCGTTTACAGCGACATTGACACAGTAAACGACGAATACTTTGTTGCCGTAAAGGATGACCGGGAGGTAACGGTTTTCGACAAAGAACTCAATAAGTTATACGAATTCGACACCTGGAGCTACAAAGGCGAACACCGTTATTATGAAATTGTAGAGGACAGACCGCTTTACTACTGCGGTCATTCGAGTGCCGTGGACGATTACTACCGTGATATGTTCACCGATGAAATCATCACCTGCAAGGAAAACGGTCTGCCTGCAACACAGTACCTCGGCAACAATCGCTTCTGTGCTGTTGATGAGAATTCAACAGCGTGGGTGTTCGACATTGACGGCAACCTGATACTGAAAATACATAATACCGAAAACGTATTAAGCGAATATAATAAAGCCTACCTGACAGCCTGCACTTACGGCGATATTGCAACCGAAACCTACTATCGCTCCGATAATGGCGAAAAGCTCGGTAAAGTGAGTTTCAGAGAGGATGAAATGAAGTCGCTTGATTTTATTGATTTTGAAAGAAAACTTGCAATAGCAAGCGACCTGAAGGAAATTGAATTCCCGTATTTTGACGGCACATATTCGATTATCAATTACGAAACCGGAGAAGTGCTCTTTGACGGCTGTGAAGAAATAACCGTCGGCGAATACGGCGGTAAAACTTTTATAAACGCAGTTTATACTGACCGAATCAATGTTTACGATTCGGATTTAAACCTTATACTCAACACAGAAAACGTACTGTGTGATTGACTTGAAAAGCGCAAAGTGATAGAATAAATTACAGTTTACCGAAATGAATGCAAAGTGCTTCGCTTTGAATTATAATTATTATTTATTAGTTATTATCTTTTATCTAAACGATATAGGAACAACGCAAGATAAGAGGTAAAAGATAATAGTTTTTACAAATGGGTGAGGGTGAAGCCCTCCCACAATTTTGCATTTTGAACTTTGCATTTTGAACTTTGCATTTTACATTATTACAGTTTTACGGAGGAAAAACCATATGTCAAACATCTGTATGATTGCCCACCGTGGCTACAGCGCAAAATACCCCGACAACACGGCGGTTGCCTTTGAAAAGGCTGCCGAAAACCGCTCGGGCGGTGCGGAAACTGACGTGCGAATCACCAAGGACGGTGTTTTTGTAGCCTGCCATAATTCAGAGGCAAAGTTCTTTGACGGCACTGAGCTGCTCGTCAGCGAAAGCACCTTTGAGGAGCTTACAGCAAAGCCCCTTTTCAACGACAAAAGTGACGATACTGTTTACCTTTGCACCTTCAAGGAATACCTTGAGATAATGAAGAAGAACAATATGGTCTGCTTTATTGAGCTCAAGGGCAGCTACACCGACGAGCAGGTAAAGGCTGTTTTCGACCTTGCCGCCGAAATTTACGACCTTTCAAAGTGCATTCTCCAGTCCTTTGATTTCGACAACCTTATCAAAGCCCGTGAGATGTTCCCCGACCTGCCTCTCATGTACACCTACGGTATGTGCGAAAGCCACTACGAGCGCTGTTTTGATTACGGTATCGCAATTGATGCCGACAGACTTGTTATCACGCAGCAGATGGTTGATGAATTCCACGCACACGGCCTTGAGGTCGGCGTATGGACAGTCAACACACAGGATGAGCTTGAGAGAATCAGCGCAATGGGCGTTGATTACATAGAGTCCGACTGCTTCGGAGGATAAGGTACAATGAGCAGGTTTCTTGAAGAATGTATGGAATACATTGAAACCCTGCCGTTCAGAATTATCCGCCTTACGGAAATTCACAACGGCGTATCCGAAACAGACGAGGATGTTCAGGGCAACCCCTGCCAGAACACCTATTCCGTTGCAAAGGCGTTCACAATGACAGCTGTAGGTCTGCTTTACGACAAGGGGCTGATCCGCACGGAAGAAAAGCTCTGCGACATTCTGGCTGACGAGCTGCCCGAAAGCGGTATGGACGAACGCTGGAAGGATGTCACGGTTGATATGCTTCTGCGCCACCGTGCAGGTCTGCCCGGCGGCTTTCTGGACATCGACACGCACAAGTCAAGCGAATTCACCGAGGATTACCTGAAATACACCCTCACCTATCCCCTTGCTTACACACCCGACACAGAGGAGAGGTATTCCGACGGCGCTTATTACCTGCTTTCCTGCATAGTCGAAAAGAAAAGCGGTCTTACGCTTGATAATTTCTTGTGGAAAGAGCTTCTTTTCAGGCTGGGCTTTCAGGAGATGGCGTGGAGCCATTGCCCGAAGGGTCACGCAATGGGCGCAACCGGTCTTTACATCAGCAGTGAGGATATGGCAAAGCTCGGCCTTGTTTACCTCAACAAAGGTATTTTTGAGGGCGAAAGAGTGCTCAGCGAGGAATGGTGTAACACCGCCGTTGAAAGAGACTACGCCTTCGAGTGGGACGAAAGCCACACAATTTATTTTAAAGGCGGTATGTGCGGACAAAAGCTGATTATTGCCCCCGCACAGAACAGAGTTGTTGCGCTTGAGGCATACGGCGCAAACAGCAATCTGATAGCAGATTTTGTAAGGGATTATAAAGACTGATAACACAAAAATTTAAGGCTTGCACGGTCTTCGTGCAAGCCTCGTTTTTTATATTATGCTTTTATAAATTTCATCAATATCGTACTGCTCATCTATCAGCACATAATTACAGCCGTTTTCTTTACATCTCTGCAGATACATCGTGTTTTCTTCGATTGCCAGTTCTTTTGTGAAGTCGGAATCGTCGAGCCTTTGTTCAATTGCGTTGGCGTTGTTTTTGATATGCGCAAAATGCTTTTCGATATAGCTTTCACTTAAAACAAGGCAGACGTATTTTATGTGCTGTAAATATTCGGGTGCAAAATCCTCTGCCCAACTGAAAGGTATGTAACAGCCCTCGACGATTAAGTTCTGCCCGTTTTCAATGGCAGTTTTCACAATTTCCTTTACGATATCCCACAGATAGGGAGTCAGAAGCGCATCATCCTCGGGGGTGAGTTTGGTCTGACCGCTTCGGATAAGACCCATTTTAAGGTGGTCTATCGAAAGGTAGGGAAACTTAAACCGCTCCAGCAGCCGTTGCGCAAGCAGAGTTTTGCCCGTGTGAGAAGCACCTGAAACAAGAATTATCATATACTATACCTTCAGGCGTTGAAGAAATTGTAAACCTTTTCAAGGAAAGCATAGAGCTTGAGCATATAGGGGTTGAGTGCGTCCCAGAACGGCTCATCATAAAGCACAGACCACTTGAAAGGCTCTCTTATCAGGTGGAGAATATCACAATCGGAAAGGTAACGGTTGTTGCCCTCGCCGACACGGATTACTCCGAATGCCTTGAGGTCGTTATAAAGGTCGTCCTGTGCCTTCATCCACAAATACGGGAACTGCAGGCGTGAAAACTCAACCTTGGCATTGGCACATTTCCAGTATCTCCAGGAGAGTCTTGACTGCAAAATATTTCTGAACTGCTGTGAGGTTGTTGCCGCATCCATAGCAGACTGCCACAGCTCGTCACAGTGTGCAATATCGGAGTTTGTCATACCGTAGAGTGTTTTCTTTGCTTCCTGGTAAATTGTAAGGTGCTTTCTGTCTGTTACAGCGTGGTCGGTTATAATTTCAAGAAACTCCTTTATGCTCTCCCAGCCCGGACCGTAAACGGCTGCAAGATAGCCGTCAAACTCCTTTTCAAGATCAATGTACGGGTTCTGCATCAGTTTCTGAAGCAGATAGGTGCGAAGTTCGGCAAACTCGCCGTCACACTCGGCTATGTAATAGTTGCCCTCTTCGTAAACTCCCTTGACGTTGTTTTCATAGAAAATCTGAACGTTTCTCTGCATAACGCCAAAGTTGGGGAATATGCAAATTGTTTCACGGTAGTTATTTACATAGTCCCAGATATAAACTCTGTTGCAGATTTTTCCCCACGCCTCAAGGTCTGCCATAAATGCAGCATTTTCCTTGCACTTTTCATCGTCAAGTGTATGGCCGAAGCAGCACTCAATTGAGCAAAGGCGGACTATGACGTTATCACGGGGAACAACCTTTGTCGGTGCCTTGCGGGTGTACTGGTAGGCAAAGGTGTCAATGGCAATGTTCGTGTAGCCGGCATCCTCAACAGCCTTTGCAACAGCGTTTACAAAGGTAATCATAGTTCCCGATTGCGAGCCGTTTTCCCTGTCGAGAGCCTTGCAGCTTTCGCACTCGCAGTACTCCTGATTGTCGTGCTGTGTGAGTGAAACGATCTGTACGCTTGCGCTCGGGTCGTGATTGGCTTTGATTACGGCGAGAACCTCGTTTGTAACAATTTCAAGCGTTTTAGGGTTGGTTAGACAAAGCTGATTGGGTGTACGCTTGCCATTGTGCAGTGCAAAGTACTCCGGATTGGTTTCAAAATAATCAGCCGATTTACAGAACTGTGTTGTAAGCGTGTGAGCAAAGCTGCCGATATAGCCTACGCTTCCGCCCTGCTCAGGGCTGAGATTGCAGTAAACGTTGCCGTTGTGACCGTTTGCAACAGAAAACTCAGTGTCACGGGAGCTGTTTGTATCGGTCTGCGTGTACTCAAAAAAAGGCTTGTAGCTGTAATCAATATCCGCAGGAACAGTAAGGTCTGCGTTTGAAGGTGTGGAGATAACGTCGTATCTGTACCAACGGCAGTTGCAGTACTGCTCAAGGAAGCCGTAAACACCGTAGATAGTGCCTCTTGTACCTGCACCGCAGATATATACGCTGTCGCCCTCGGATTTGATGATATAACCGCCGTTGTCGTAATCGCTCAGTTCAAACTGTTTTCTTGCGGTTTCGCCGACAACAATTTCCGCACCGCTTTTGGCAGTTGAATCGGTTGCAACCGTATATTCGCTGCCCGTTACCTGACCGAGGTAGTAGGCTAACTTTTCGGCGGCATAGCGGTCTGTCTGCGAAGCGTTTGCGCCGACAACAATTGTTGCGTTCTTCACGGAAATACCCTCCTCATGTGCGGCAGAAACAAAGACAAAGCCGCAGCAAAGGCTGATACAAAGAATAAGCGAAATGAGTTTTTTCATAAAAAACAACCTCTCTTATCTATAATGTTAATTCCATTATACAATAAGAAAGGTTGGTGTCAATTAACAGAATGTTAATTATATTCTAGAATATTAAAATATTCCCTCAATGAAAATTTTAAGACCGATTGCAATAAGTATAACGCCGCCGAGAACTGAAGCCTTGCCGGCAAATTTCGTACCGAATTTTTTGCCGAGCACAAGACCGCCGACACAAAGGAAAAAGGTCACAACAGCAATCACAAGGCAGCAGACGAAAGCACTTAAGCCGTCGTAATCGGCAATTGTGAAGCCGACAGAAAGCGCATCAATTGAGGTTGCGACACCCTGCACAAGAAGCCCTGCTATACCTACGGCAGGCTTTTCGTCGCCGCCGTCCTTTTCCTTGATACCCTCAATGAGCATCTTACCGCCGATAAAAAGAAGCAGACCGAAAGCAACCCACGGAATAATTTTACCACAGGCGGCAAAGCACTGCATTACTGTATGTACGCACACCCAGCCGATAATCGGCATTGCAAACTGAAACAGCGCAAACACACTGGCAATACCGCACAGCCTGCCTTTTTTCATTTTTGGCTCGTTAAGTCCGTTTGCAAGCGACACGGAAAACGCATCCATTGCAAGACCTGCACCGAGCATTATGCTTGTACAGAAAAAAGAAAAATCCCAGTTCATAAAAAAATCTCCTCCGCCGAAACGAAGAAGATTTTATCATATTATGGCGAAAAATGCAAGTTGCTTATACGGTAATGGTGCGGTCAAGCTTGACGTTGCCGCTGTCATCAATCGAAAGCATACGGATTGTTCCGTTTTCAAGGGTGAGCATTGAAGCAATCCAAGCGTCGGAGCCGTCGTTCTGCTTGCCGCCGTCAATAAATACGGGCAGAGGCTCTTCGATAAACTTGTTCATGTGGTGATGACCGCCTACGATAAGGTCCATGCCGAGGTCAAGCATAGGCTGTGTCCAGTCCTTACCAAAATGGTCTGTAAGTGTGGGGTCGTGGCTGAAAACAATTTTGTATGCTGCATTTTCAAAATCGCTTGCATCAAGCGAGCAGAGCCAGTTATACTCCTGCTCACGGTAGGCTGCAAAATCAATAAGACCGCTGTATTCCTCGTGGTCGTCCTCCTTGTCCTCGCCCGAATCAACAACTATAGCCGAAAGCGGTCCGAAATCAAAGGTGAAATAGTATTCGCCCGTTTCACTCGGCAGATACTTGATTGCCTGTGAGCCGAATTCGCCTCGTGTTTCGTGGTTGCCCCTTGTGTAAACAACGGGAATTTCACCGCCACTGAGAGTGAATGCATTCTCAAGAACGTGGTCAACAAAATCGCTCTTGAATTCCATTTCGCCCTTGACATCACCGAGGATAAGCACCATATCGGGCTTGTCAGTAAAATATGAAACGGATTGCGACATTTCCTTTTTCATTTCGTGAATATCGGAAATGCACAAAAGCTTCAGACCGTCCTGCTTGGCAACACCGTCGAAGCTGTATTCCTTGCTTTCAACCGTCTTGCGTTTAAAAGCGCTGTAGCCGAATTTGAAGCCGACCTGCTGTGAGCCGACCTTGTATGTATTGCCCTGAAGCTCTGCCTTGGGCACCTGAACACTGTGTATTGTGTCATCTGTTCTGATAAGACCGCCCGAAGCATCCCACACGGTTTTTTCTTCACCGTTGTAAGTGTATTTCACATAGCCGCTGCCCTTGCCCGAGGTAACCCAGACAACGGAATAGTATTCGCCGCCGCAATCGAAAACGGAAGGCTCAACAGTAATATTGAAGTTTACGGGCAGATATGCACCTATTGTTGAAAACAAAGCAACAAACATAGCATAAAGCAAAGAGAAGATTGTCAAATCCAAGACCCCCTATACTGATTATAATTATAAATTAGCATTTTGCCTTATCTTTGTCAATCACAAAAAGAAAAAATACAATTGCACAAAAATTTTTGTTTTAATCGGGTAATTAGCGGTAAAAATACTGTTGATTTTTGTTTTCAGATATTTTATAATAAATCATCCCGTTTTTTTAAACTTGTTAATCTTTCTCAAGGAGGAAACAAATATATGGATTCAAACAAAAGACCCGAATCAATGGCACGCATTACAACCGTTGAGCTTGCAAACGCATTTATCGACGAGCAGGTTGCTCTCGTGCGTGAGCAGGTAGGCGACAAAAAGGTTCTCCTCGCTCTCTCCGGCGGTGTTGACAGCTCTGTTGTTGCAGCACTTCTTATCAAGGCTATCGGCAAGCAGCTTGTCTGCGTTCACGTCAACCACGGCCTTATGCGCAAGGGCGAAAGCGAAAACGTAATCGAGGTTTTCAAAAACGGCCTTGACGCCAACCTCATTTATGTCGATGCAACCGACCGTTTCCTCGACAAGCTTGTCGATGTTGCAGACCCCGAAACAAAGAGAAAAATTATCGGCAACGAATTCGTTTACCTCTTCGCAGAGGAAGCACGCAAGCTTGCAGACGATGTTGATTTCCTTGCACAGGGCACAATCTACCCCGACATCATCGAAAGCAAGGGCGTAAAGGCTCACCACAACGTCGGCGGTCTCCCCGAGGACCTTCACTTCGGCCTTGTTGAGCCCATCAAGCTCCTTTATAAAGACGAAGTCCGTGTAGTCGGCAGAGCACTCGGTCTCCCTGCAGAAATGGTTGACCGTCAGCCCTTCCCCGGCCCCGGCCTCGGCGTACGCTGCCTTGGTGCAATCACCCGTGACAGACTCCACGCACTGCGTGAGGCAGACGCTATCCTTCGTGAAGAATTCGACAAGTCAGGCCTTGCAAGCCACGTTTGGCAGTACTTCATCGCAGTACCCGATATGAAGAGCGTAGGCGTAAGAGACGGCAAGCGTTACGAAGGCTGGCCCGCAATCATCCGTGCAGTCAATACAACAGATGCTATGACAGCAACAATCGAGGAAATCCCCTACACAGTCCTCAACACAATCACAGCAAGAATCACCGCAGAGGTAGAAGGCATCAACCGTGTCCTCTACGACCTCACTCCCAAGCCCACAGGCACAATCGAGTGGGAATAATATCATAAAATTAAAACCCACGCAGAATAGCCGTTTGCGGGACTTTTTCAAAACCCGTGACAACAAAACGACAACATTTTTCAGATTTTCTTAAAAAGTATAAGAGCTAACTGATTTTTTTAAGTCAGTTAGCTCTTATACTTTTTATTTTTGTTTATCTTTTGGTTTTATTGGCTTAGGAGGCTTATTGCCAGTTTTGGAATTTGGTGAACGTGTTTCTCCACCGCCGCCGCAAAACAACTTGTGTTTATTGCTAATCATTTGTTTATCTCCTTTCTATTAAAATATCCAACTTATTGAATATCCAAAACGCACCATAAGAACATATGTAACTATTAAGAGCACAAAAGAAATAGAAGCAATATTGTCAAATATGATTAGCGCACTTTCTCTTTTGCTATTTATGTTTGCGTTTGTATATGCGCAAAATTGGTATGAATCATTTAAATAATTATATAAATCTTGTTCATCTTTTGTTCCACATAGATTGTTTTTATGAATATAAAAATGGAACATTCGAATATCTACCGTTGGCATAACTTTATAATTCTTTTTTGCTCTAAAAAAGCATTTGTAAAATGAACAGCACAGACAAAGTAAAAGCGTTACCGACAACAATGATAAAATCTTACACAATATTTGCTTGTTGTATTGTATACATTCCAAATTATCTGAATCGGGGAAAAATACTGTTGTGAAAATCACAAAACTTGCCGTTGTTATTGCAACTAAAAGCGTTAATCGTGAAGAAAATTTATCATCTAAACTTCTTTTCCAATCCAACTCATTATTATAAATATTTTCGTATATTGAAACTATTTTTTCGTTCATTAAAGCAGTTTTATTATCCATATATTTCGCCTCGTTATTGCTTTTTTGTTGTTAAATAGAATGATCAACTTATACAAGTATATCATAGGCCTTAACTTGGGTACGAATATCTCCACTTGTCGTATTCTTCTTTGCTGATTTCTCCATTACGGTATTTCTCTGCCATCTCCTGCCAATCAGAAAAACGCTCGAACATTAAGGTGTAGGTTGTACCGGTTTCACGGTTAAGACGGATGCAGATTTCATCATTGAGCTTGTCAATTTTCAATCCGTAAATATCCTCCATTGCAAAGAGTGTGTGCATCAAGCCGATATAGCTGTCAATATCCGGTACGGTCAATGCATTCGGTGATACATCCAACACCTTAGCCAATGATTCAGTTAAATCTGCCTTAGGTGTTCTTGCGCCGGATTCATATTGAGCCATACGGATATCCGCTGTTTTTTCGGGAAATCCGACAGAAGCGCCGAGATATTTCTGAGTCATTTTTCTTAAGTTTCTGAAATAACGAATTCTTTCACCTATAGCCATAAAAGTCAATCCTTTGATATTTATTGACCGTATTATAGCATATTTGCTTAATATGGGTCAATATTTGTTAAACAAATTTGCTAAGTTTGTGCATTTTGCTCAGTTGACTTTAGCAAATATGTTTAGTACAATATGAATACACTAAACAAATAGCGTTAGGTTAAAACGAATTTGGATAACACAGATACGGGATACACTCTATCCTTAAGCGCCCAACGCAAATAATTAAAAAGGAAGGTATCATCCATGTCAGAAACCAGTTTTATGACAGTTGATGAAGTAGCCGAAGCGTTGAGAGTTTCCAAATCCTATGCTTACAAAATAATCAGACAATTAAACGCCGAGCTAAAAAAAGAAGGTTATATTGTAATATCCGGAAGAATAAACAAACACTACTTCATTGAAAAAACCTGTTATAAGCCCACTTCAAAAGAAAGGAGTAATTAGAACTTGCCTGTATACTATGACTCTAAACGCAAAAATTGGTATGTAGTTTATCGCATCAAAGATACCACGGGCAAAGAGAAACAATCAACAAAAAGAGGTTTTCCAAAAAAGAGAGACGCTACAGCGTGGGAAAACGAATTCAACCTTAAACGGGATACAAATATGGATATGAGCTTTAAAAGCTTGTGTGAAATATATCTTGATTATGCTGCTTCCCGTAACAAACCCACTACATACATTACAAAAGAAAACATTATCAACAATAAAATTCTGCCGTATTTCAAGAACAAAAAAGTCAGTGAAATCACACTTAACGATGTTGGGGCGTGGCAGAATGAAATGATAAAAAGCGGTATGTATGCTCCGTCTTATCTTCGCCAAATGCACTCACAGCTCAGTGCTATTTTCAATTATGCTATCAAGCATTATAAGCTTAAAAAAAATCCGGCAAAAGAGGCCGGAACGATGGGAAGCAAAAAGGCAAAGAAAAAAATGGTTATATGGACTCCCGAAGAATACAAAAAATTCTCTTTTGCAATTATGGATAATATCATTTCCTTCTATGCTTTTGAGATGCTTTTTTGGATCGGTATTCGTTTGGGAGAACTTCTTGCTCTTACGCCAGCGGATTTTGACTTTAAAAACAACACCGTTACTATTGACAAGAATTTACAGCATATCAAAGGTCAGGATATTATTCTCCCGCCCAAAACAGAAAAAAGCGAGAGAACAATCAGTCTTCCCCAGTTTTTAAGTGAAGAAATAAAAGAGTATATTGATTCGCTTTATAAAACTGAAGATTCGGAACGTATATTCAATATCAGCAAGAGCACACTTCACCGTGAAATGACAAGAGGCAGCAAAGCATCAGGTGTAAAGCGCATACCGATTCATAATTTGCGTCACAGTCATATATCGTTACTTATACATATGGGGTATACCGCTGTTGATATCGGCGACAGAGTGGGTCACGAAAGTCCATATATTACGTTTCATTACGGTCATATTTTTCAGGCAGTAAAAAGAGAAATGGCAAACGACCTTGATAACTTAAGAAATCAGGAGGTATAAAAATGAGCGAAAGAGCACTTGACAAACAAGGGAGATGGCGTTGCAAAAATGTAAATTTCAGAATGTCATCCGAAGAAGCAGAATTACTTGATACTGCTGTTAAGCTGTCGGGACTGACAAAACAGGAATATCTTGTCAACAGGGTTTTGAATAGAGAAATAATCGTAAAATCCACCCCCAAAATTTACAAAGCTCTCAAAACAGAAATGGACAACATCCTTTCTGAGCTTCGCAGAATGGAGTCTTGTTCAGAAGCGAATCCGGATTTTCTTGCCATTATTGAGTTTGTCGCCAGAACAGTAGAAGGAATGAAATAGTAAACTACATATCAAAAATCGCAGCACCGCATCTGATTCACAGATACGGTGCTGTTTACTTATTTAAGATTTAATTTGGTTTCATCCCTAATACTCATATTCATCTTTTGATGAATCTCTGTCATAGTAGGAATTGCTACGTTCTTTTTCTTCACGAAAAGCTCTTTCTTCCTCCATCTGCTGTTTTACAAGTTTCTCAACCATTTTAACTGCAGGATCAAACTCATGGTCGATGCTTACCTGAAGGAAAGCACCGTAGAAATCAACCGATGTTTTAATAAATCTGTCACTATCCTTGATTTTTTCAATTTCTTTTCTATATTCGTCAAGTTCTTGAATGCTCTTTTTCTTGTTATAAATTAAAATGTTCTGTTCGTTTTTTAGATGATCGGTTTCTCTTTGAATGCTTTCTTTTTCAGCTTCAAGCTCTGCAATCTGCTGAGTCATAATATACTGTTCTTTTTCAAGATGCTTTTTTCCTTTGCCTGCATCAGGGTGGTGGATTTCTATACCGTGAGAACGGCATATAGCATCCAGCACTTCTCTTTCTCTATGATTCCATTGTGTAAGCTCGGTCTCCCTACACTTACCTCTCGTATTTCTGAATCCCATCTCCCGCAAAGCTCCGCTCTGTGAACACTGTGTACGCATACCTCTTTTGTTCTCATAAGAAACCGGTATATATGTAATATGAGCATGCGGTGCACCCGGTTCATCTGCGTGCCAATAGGCACCGATAAGTTCGAGGTTCGGATTCCTTTTTTCCCAACCCAAGGTATACTCTTTAACAATGCTTCTTGATACAAATTCCGGTGGACAGTAATCCTTGTTTCCGATTGTAACAATTACCTCATAGCACGGATTCTTCTGTTTGGATCTGTTGATATGCTGATAGTAATTATCAATCTGTCTGCGTTTATCCGGCTGTACGGCATTATACTCCTTTACAGAATCTCCGAAAATTCTTTCAAAAGCATCTGAAGCCATTTCGTGATACCAAATCTCGAAATGACCGTTCGGGTCGATATGTTTCTCTTTTTCAACAATTTTGCGCTCACGTGCATTATGCAGCTGTTTGACGTCTGGCCCGTTATGAACCGATGATGTCATAGGTGGATTTTTCATCATAAAAAATCATTCCTTTCAAATATGTTTTTATCGGTATGCTTGCAACCTTTCGGCAGCAGTTGCGGCTGACTGAGGGCTTTGGTTTCTTATATGGAATAGAGGTTTCCATAATAAGAAACGATATCAGCTTTATTTACCGAATCTTGGCTGAGCCGATAACCAAAGCCCCTTTTACGGTTTATGCTGCTTCCGGCTGCACTCGTGTTTGCTGCGCATAGCCGATAACTCAATAGTGGTTGTGCGCGGCACAACCCCATTTCGCTCCTCGTGCCGGAGGGGCATATGGGGTGCGGCGGACCACGCGGCAAAGAATATAAACCGAATATCATTGCCGCTTTGAAATTGCGTTTTGAGCTAATTTTATAGGTATACCCAAAACTCAATTTCAGCCTTTTTTCTACCGTGGTAAACAACTGCTTTTTTATTCAAATACGCTCCTTCCACAAGAACTGCAGAACATATGTTCGTAAAAAATATGTAAGCTCAGACAACAAAAAAGTAAAAAAACTCTTCATACAGCAAAAAAATTTTGATTCATAAAACTTAAATTCGTCCCTTTCATACAAGTGATAATTTTTTATTTCTACCTAAAATATGTGCAGATTGATCTGAAAAAACGACAAAAAGCTCCCCATACACCAAAAATTTGACGTATAGGGAGCTTGAATCGTTGAGTATATTCAGTTGTTTTTATGATGTTTTTCGGTATTGACAGTCAGTAAAACACCCGGCCTGAGCTTATTGCTCAAGTCGGGTGTTGCGTTAAAATGATATTTAGATTATAAATGAGAAAATGAGAGATAAAATCTTCTTGATGAAGTCAAATATATTTGTGAAGATAATTTCAAAATCCACATGGTCTTCAGTTACTGGCTCATCAGGTTCAACTGTTTCGTTTGTTTCAGGTGTTGTTGCACCCTGCTCTGTTTCGTCTGTATCGGGTTCGACATTGAGTCCTGCAGACTGGTCAATAAGCATTACATATTCAATGTAATCTGCGTTTGTTGCAAGCTCTGCAACTGTTTTGGTCTGGTTAACATCATTGAGTTTAAGACCGGCACCGCTGAGCAAGTCAACATCAGCTTCATCAATCACGCCATCGTGGTTACAGTCGGCAGCAGTCCAGATTGCCTCACCTACATCTTCTTCGTCAAGCAAACCTTTGGCGATAAGATTAACAAGAAATGCATCTTCGCCGTCGTACCATCCGTCACCGTTGACATCGCCGAATAGAATAGTTTTATAAACATCCACAGTATTTCCATTGTACTGAACTCCGACAACTGAACCGCTGCCAAACCTCAAAGCCGAAGCAATAGCATAAAATTCTATGTCTTCGCTGACTGTTTCAAAATAACCATCAAGACTTTCGAGACCGGCTTTAAGCCCGTAGACATAGCCGTTGTTTTCAACTGCACCCGATTGTGGCACAACATAAATCGGATCAATAAGTACAGCGGTGTTCTCAATTTTAAGTTCAACATCTTGCCAAGCCTCGTTGTATGTATCCTGTTGGGAATAAGCAAATGAAATATCTGACACACAAATATCTATATTTGATGCAACGGCAAATTCAAGAACCAAAAGCTCTCCGTCTTTTGTAAGGTTAGCAGTGTTATTCCACACAATTTTAAAGCTACCGGATGCCCTGGAAATATTGTTATCCATTAATCCATCAGTTAGTATTTCGCCTCTACTGACTGAAATGGGAGTAAGTATGCTATCGTCATATTCAACAGTAAGTCCAAATCCCATAATTCCGTTATTATACTTTATATAAACCGGAATTCTAACAGTACCACCTGCACTTGTTATTGCAAGGTCAGTTTCAAGTCTTGTTGTTTTGGGCAGCAGCTTATTGATAGAAACCACTGTACCGATATCATCGATATTCTCGGGAATAATGCAAGCAACTGTTACATCTGTTTCGCCCGAAGCAAACTCTGAAGCCTCAAAATATATGTTTAACACTACTTCATCCTGAACAATTTTTGTACCTGACCACTTCAGAGAATACTTTTTACCGGAATGAGTTAGTTCAACATTTCCATCAGGCAAACCGCTGCAAATAACCGTATTGGGCAACATAACATCTCTATCACACACAAGTTCAAATTTAAACTCTGTCACCCCAAGCATATTTTTAAGCTTGAGCGGAAGAATTATTCTATTTGATTCATCTGCAAAAGCATCCGCAAAAGCAATATACGGCACAGTTCCAACGCTTGAAATAATCTGAATTTCAAACGGAGAAGTATTAAAGTAAACCGTGTTCCATTCTTCATCAAAACAGTCTGCTTCAATCGCCTTGATTTCCACTTTACTCAGCTGACTGGACACATCCTTAATAGCCTCAAACTCAACTGTGAAAAGCGTTCCGTCAGCAGTTATGTTTTTGGAAGCATAGAACACCACTTTGAGTGTTCCGCTTTCAACAACACCGCCAATGCTGTCGTTGAGATTACCTGATGAGAGTATCTCTCCTGCTGAAACACTTACCGGAGCCAAAACAGCATCATCATAGCTTATTTCAATGGCAAAACCCATAAAGCCTGTATTTTGCTCCACAATAAAAGGAATCGCCACGGTTTCTCCTGCTTGAACAGCAGCATGAGATGCTGTTATGGTCGGTTTACCGTCGGCCTGCTTTTCATTTACCGTAATCGTGAAATCTGCGGTAACAGTAATTCCGTTTTCTGTATACGATACAGTAACAATCGCTGTTCCGGCCGCTTCCATATTACAGCTTATTGTGTAGCCGCTTGTAATAATCTTCGTACTTGAATCATTATAACTTGCCGTTAATTTCATTCCCGTCGTGTCAAAATCATCACCGATCGTATAGGTCGTTTTGTTCGGAGGGGCTGTAATTTCAATTGCTGTAATATCTTTTTCTTTTACAGTAACAAAAAATGTTGCGTATTTATCCCCGTAATAAGCCTTGATGAGTTTTTTGCCAGGACTTGAAAATTGCTCAACAGAAAAATCAACAAATGATGTGGGAATTTTAACCTTTATCCCATTCTCATTCTCAGCCATAATTTCCAAGCCCTCTGTGTCCAAATATTCTCCAACAAAATATTCATTTTTGGTAATGGGATTGCTAATTTCGAGTTTGGTAACTGCAAAATCTAAAACTTCAATTTCAAAGGAACAACTGATTCCGTTAAACGAAACCGTAACTTCTTTAATTCCGGTTGTATTCATATCAGGCTGCGAAACTGTAAATCCGTCATCAATCAGTATGCTTTCTCCATCTTCTGTGTAAACCAACAACGATAATCCGAATAAATCAAGTTTTTCAAATAAATAATAATTTGTTTTAATCGGCAATTCATTTACAGATAAAGTAAAGCTCTTAAACTTCGCATACAAGGTATGGCTTTGAGTTTGAGTCATTATCGTTGATTCGTTTATCTTTTCTCCATCGTTCTGACCTGTATACCAACCTACAAACAGCATTTTATCTTTGTATGCTTGTGGCAGTTCGCTGTAAGTCTGACCATACTCAATATCTTTTTTAGAAAAAGAACACTCTCCGTCATCAGAGTCGAAATTCACTGTAACAACTAACACATCCCATGATGCATAGAATGTCTGCGATTGAGTTATTTTAACAAGCGAGTCCTGTGTTATATGATTACCTTGAGAATCAAACCAGCCAAGAAAATTATATCCAGTTCTTTTAGCAACAGGGAGTTTACCATAACAAGTATCAAAAACAACTGTTTTTTCAGTTATGTCGCACTCACCTTCGCCGGGATCAAACATAACCGTATATTCATTAGCTGACCATAATGCATAGAGATAATGATCACCGGAAACGGAAACTATTGATTCCTCCGTTATAAGTTCATTGTAAGACTGCGTTTTATACCAACCAAGAAATGTATAGCCGATACGTGTCGGAACAGGCAACTGTCCGTAGCAATCATCAAATTCTATATTTTTATCTGATATATTGCACTCGCCTTCACCGGGATCAAAGCTTACAGTATATACATTCGGAGACCAAACCGCATAAAGCACTTGATCATCAGTGATTTCAACAGTGGTTTGCTCGGTAATGATCGTTCCATTATTAACGGATGTATGCCATCCCTCAAAGGTATAACCATTTCTTGCCGGTATTGGCAAGGAGCCATAAAGACCAGAATAAATTACTGTTATGTCGTCAAAAACCTCATCCGATCCGTTTGAATCAAAGCTGACAGTAAACTTCGGACGCTCCCACTGAGCTAAAAGCGTCATGTCCTGAGAAAGATCATCTAACTCTCCCATTTTTTTACCGTCGCTTCCAGCAGTATACCAACCGCAAAAAACATAATTTTCTCTGTAAGGAACAGGGAGTCTTTCTGCCGTTTGGTAGTTCCATTGAGCATATAATTCCGTATTCTCGTCGTTTGCAAAGTTCGAATAAGAACAAAAGGCTGTTCCGCTCATATCCGGTGAAGAATTCCATTTTACAAATTCGGCATCATAAGCAAATGTGCTTTCAGCAACTTTGCCGCCATTTGCATCAAGGACAATTTCAATCTGTTTTTGAGGAATCGTGCCAGTCAACGGATAAGTAACTCCGCTATATTTTGTTTGAGAACATAGCATCTGTTCTGATGCATCAGAATAATATGACAGTTGGTAAGTTTTTGCATCAAATGTTTTTGCTGTAGAATTTAACGCTGAATTACCACTGTCAATTGTAATCGAATCCCAATCATCCTTTGAGCCTGAATAATAAACAGAGTTTAAAGAATCACAGTTTCCAAAAGCATTTGAACCGATACGTATAACATTGTTTGAAAAAGCAACAGTTTTCAATGCTTTACAACCATAAAACATATATTCGCCAATTATAGAATATGTTTGTGGAAGAACTACAACTTCAAGTGAATCACACGAAATAAACGTATAACCGCCAAGATAAGTAACGCCTTCTTCTATTACAACTTTTTCAAGCGAAAAACAATTGGAAAAAATAGCCATTGAATTATTCAACTTGGCCAAAGTACCGGGCAAAGTTATCTCAGTAAGGGATGTGCAATATTCAAACGCATAATCCTTAATTGAAATCAAGCCCTCAGGAAGAGTGATCGAAAGTAAATTTTGTGCAGATTTAAAAGCTCCATTTGAAATTACGGTTACACTATTAGGAACTTTATAGCTTGTACGGGTATTTTTAAACGGATACTGAATAAGTTTAGTGATATTTTTATCAAATAAAACAGAATCCTTTGAAGCATAAAAACTATTTTCAGGGTCAACAATAATCTCAGCAAGTTTTTTACTATCGAAAGAACTTTCATCCAACGATGATACGCTTTTAGGCACAAAAAAAGAGGAAATATTAGTGCTTTCAAAGGCTTTCATACCAATAGTTTCTACTGTATCCGGAATTGTAATTTCAATTAAGCTTGTACCGCTGAACGCACAAGCATCTATCAGGGTAAGGCTTTCAGGTAGATCCACTTGGGTTAAAGCGGTACATTCATAGCAAAAATATCTGCCTAAGGTGGTTACACGGTCATCAATATTAACTTCATTGATCTCTGAGCGGTACGAATACCACGGAACAGAGCTTATTGAGGACCAATAGTCCATTTCTCCCGTACCGGAAATTGTTAGTACACCGGCACATAACGTCCAAGTAAGGTCTTCACCGCAGGTGCCCGAATAAGTTGGGTTAGAGGTTGAATCCTGCTCTTCTTCAGCTGCAACAGCCGAAAACATTAGAGAATTATTGCAGTTCAGCGGAACAGCCGAAAATATCACGGCAATCGAAAGCGCAAATGTTAAATATTTTAAAAGCTTATTTTTCATTAAACATTACCTCCCGGTATTAAAAATGCAACTGCACCGACACAGCTTGAAAGGTTTCTCTTTCAGACTATGTCGGTACAGGGGACAAAGAAACTCTTTGTCCCACATACCATATCCGATAAGCCGAAAAGGGCTCTTCGGAACAATTTAAATTCAGATAGTTTCTTTGCCTACAAGATATCTTGAAACCATCGATGCATCACGGTTGTTTATGTATCCGTCACCGTTTACATCAATTGCAACCATCTGTGCAAAATCTGCAGTTTCTTTTTCAACAAGATATCTTGTGATCATCGCAGCATCACGGTTGTTAACAAGTCCGTCACCTGTCATATCTCCGGTTACAACTACATTAACACTGTCGATAACTGTATCGCCGTCAGAGAAGCTGATTACCGTACCGGTACCTACAGCAGCATCCTCATCAAGAACATTACCGTTGATATCTGTAAACACAAGGTCAGTGTTTGCGAACTGCTCTTTTACGCTTGCAACTGTACTAACAGTGTGCTTAACTCCTCTGAGCAGCTTGTTTTCAGCATCCAGAGTAAGTGTTGAGCCTATGTTCAGACAAAGCGATTCACTCGGATTTGCCGTGACAGTAATTACACATTCCGCGTATTCACCGGTAGCTTCGGCTACAACGCTGACTATTGCAATGCCTTCACCTATTGCTGTAACAACACCGTCATCAGTAACTGTAATGACAGAGGAATTATCTGTATACCATTCAAGGTTCTTGTTAAGGCTATCTTCGGGAGTTACTGTTGCATTCAGCTGAACGGATGTGCCTGCCATCATATAATACTTACTTCTGTCAAGAGAAACAGTGCAATATTCATCCTGAGGCACATACACAGCTGTAACAATAAGGTTTTCGGTTGTAAATTCATAAGCATCAGTATCCCAGCCTATGAAGACATAACCATCTCTTCCTTCGGGTTCGGGAACTTCGGCATATTCGCCGTATGAAACCGTCTGTTCAGAAAGAACAGTTGAATCATAATCAACAAAAATCACGTCAAAGGTATGTGCTGAATATTTTGGATAGAGATTAAGATCGCTTGTAACAGCTTGAGTTTCATAATCCCAGTATGTTGCAAATTCAGGGTCGGTAAAGAAGCCGAGAAAATCATAACCCTCATAATCGTAATCTCTCTTATCAATTTCAAGCATTTCGTTTGCAACTATTATCTGGGTCTGACTTCCAGATCCGAAAACCGAGTAATCGGGAATAATATTTACTATGAACATTTCGGGAATATGGTACTGATAAATTGCAGCTGTTTTTGTTTCTCTGGTTTCTTCAGCAGAGGGTTCACCAACAGTCCATTCAGACCATTTGAAAAGATTGAATATTTTCATTCTGTAACGGTACATCATATAGTCCGGAATGACATCAACATTTACAAGAGTCTGACTAAACCATTTTTCTCCGTTGAGAGCATAGTAAGGTGTCGTTGTTCCGCTGATGAAACCGCCAACAGAAAGCTTTGATTCACTGATATGCTCTTCCCATTCGCCTTCAACACCTTCAACCTCTTCGGCTGAGTAAACTGCGGTTCCGTTTTCATCAAGATATTTAAAACGAACATACCTGTATCTTGACTCAGTTACCGGATCGGGCTGCCGTGTTTCGACCTCATATGCCAGTCCGTCAAATATGGGTTCTGTAAGGCTCCAGTCACTCCATTCACCAAATTCCGAGCCGTTGTTTGTCCAGCCTTCGTTTTCAAGCTGAAGAATATAGCTATAATCGGAGGTTTCAATTACATCCTTGCAACTGTATCCCTCGTCGGTGGTTATGGTGTAGGTTTCAGTATCGTTAAGAACATACTGCGGAATATCTGCATACTCCATCCAGTCACTTGTCATAACGCCTGCATTGACTGCGTAGTAGTTGTTCATAACTTCGCTGTCATTCTTCTCAAATGCGCAGGCATAGTATCTGAGCTCAACACTTCTGTCAATGGTAATCGGTCCTGCATATTCCTCGCCGCCCTCTTTGGGATCCGAACCGTCAAGCGTGTAATAGATTATTGCATTTTCGGTTTCCGTTGTGAGTTCAACTGTCTGAGTCTCATAATACGTGCCATTTTCGAGGCTTGAAACAGGGTCAGCAACGGTTTCCTCAAAGACAAAGGTCGGATAGAAATTTACTGCTCCGCTTGTGTTTTCAAGACCGTTATCATAGCTGGTCCAATCAATGAAAACATAGTTATCCTTATCGGTTATATCAACCGCCGAAGGTGTTTCGCCATAGGGAACAATTTGTGTACTGACAAGGTTATTCTCATAATCATAAAAATTAACTTCATAGGTCTTCTTTGCAAATTCAGCCGTAATAACCATATTGTCCTTAACAACTGTTTCGCCAAGAACAACATCACCCCACCGAACAAGGTCGTATCCGTCAACCTCATCTGCTTCGGGCGGAACAAGGTAATCGCCGTATTCAAATGTTTTTGTTACAACCGTTTTATTGCTCCAGTCAACAAAAACAACTGTGTAGCTATTTTTGATATAACGAGCGGTAAGGTTAATATCGGAATCTATACAACTCAGATCGGAATCCCAGCCTACAAAGGTATAGCCCTCTTTTTCAGGGTTTGCAGGAGTTACTGCGGCCTCACCCTCAGTAACGGTCTGAGTTTCAATAACTGAACCATCGTCATTATAGAAAGTTACTGTATATTCAGGTTTGGGAGCTGAAATAGTGCCAATGGTGATGGCTTCTGTTGTTCCCTCAATACCTAAGGACATTGTGAAATCACCGGTTTTTATCGAAGGCTCTTCTCTGAGCTTAAAAGTAAAACTGTAAGATCCGTCCTCAGCGATAACCGTCTGGCCCACATATTCGCCAGTCCAGTCGGAAGCCTCATCAATCTTATAAATAAAGAGAGTCGCCTCTTCACCGGCAAGTGAGGCATCAAGAGTACCTGAAACCGTTCTGAATACGCCGTCTTTATTTTCTTCGGCAGCAAAACCGGTGTTCTTATATCTGTAAAGAGGTCTCGTATTCACCTCACGATTTGATGTTGCAGATACAGGAGTGTCGCTCCAGTTGCTCCAGCCTCCCCACTTCCAGAAATAATAGGTGTAATAAGTATCTGTATAATCATAGTGGGTGATGTGATAATCCTCTACTTGTCTGGTTTGCTGATTGTACCAATGAGTACAACCGCAACTGCATTTTGTGCTGCTGGTACTTCCGTATTTTGTTGCACCGCCAGCATTTGAAGTACCTGATATAGCATAGGGCTTATCCATCCATGCTGTTTCATGAAGGGTATACTTGTCATACTTAACAGGAGAAACTGTGTACTGAGTTGGATGTCTGTAATGGTTATACTTATACTGAGTTTTATAAAAGGTTTCAGTCCATGTGCTCACTGTTCTTTTATGGGCATCCGTATTTATTGCACCGACATAAGAGGTTGAACTGCCACGTGACGATGTGCTTGTTGTGTCGTAATGTGTCCAACCGGAAAGAGTTTTTGAGCTTGCGGTTGTAAACTGTTTATCGCGGTATTTATATTGAACCTTTGTTTCAATTTCATTATAAAGGTTGTCTGCCGGTTTGTTTTCTGACCAATCCGACCACTGGTCATGCAGGTCGATGGTGCAGCTCTTTGAAGAAGAAATCGGAACTGCATCCTTGAAGCTGTTTACAACATAAACCTCTGCAATAGAGGCGGGAGAATCGGCAGGAGTATAAATACTCTTGGGATAATCACTGGTGCCACTTGCGAGACTGAATGCCTCCGATTCGGTTGTGGAAATGAGCTTGCCTTCTGCCGTTTTGATTGCAACAACAGCTCTACCGTTTGTAACAGCCTCCGTACACGAAACATTGAATGTAACATTATATCCGCCGGAAATAAGGTCGGCCTTAACGTTGGTAACCATTACGGGCAGTTCATCGTTACCCCACTTATAGGAAGCGGTAACAGTTAGATCGCGCTTTACCTTTGTCCATTCATCAGTATCCCAACCGACAAATACCCAACCGGTGGGAATATTCTTGTCCTCGGGCTCAACGGCACTGCTACCATAATTAATACGCTGAGTACTGCCAAGCTGATTTCCGTCACGATCAATGAACTTAACATTGTATGTATTAATTTTATAGCCTGCGTGAATTGTAAGGTTGGTTGTAACCTTTTCATAGTTGCCTTCCCAGCCGGTAAATGTATAACCCTCTCTTGTGGGCGGATCAGGAGCTATAGCATTGGAGCCGTAGGCAACGCTTCTGGTTTCTGTTCTGCCATCCCAGTCAACAAAACTGACTGTAAGCGGTGCATGAGCAGTAAAGCTTGAAGAAGCAACGGATTCCACGCTGTATTTTTCGTTTACTGCGCAAACAGTAATATGATATTTACCTGCATTGCTGACGGTGAAGGAAACACTTCTGCCGGTAATACCTTCGGATGTATCAACTACCGTTCCGTTGCTATCCTTAAGATAGGCTGTGTATGTATCTGCATTAGCAACTGCGTTCCAGCTTGCTCCAACTATTGCTCCTGTGGGAACATTCGCTTCACTTGTAAGCTTCACTGTGGGCGCATCGGGCTTTTTAACGGTTTCAAGTGCCCTTATCCAGGTTGCATATTTCAGGCATATCCAACCTGTTTTTCCGTTATAAACCGTCTTGCCCCAGCCGTTTGAGGAGATTTCCGTAACTTCAACCTCTGTGCTTCTGGGGATTGCGCTTGTGGCCAAAGAATAGCCCGAACCCGGTCCGGTGCGTATATTGAGATTATCCGCTGATGTTGTACGATATACACCGGTATTGTAGGTTGGAGCAGAAACAGTATTATTAACCGGAGTTTTATCTGTTGAGGGCTTATTGTCAGGCTCAACAGGTTTAACAAGTTCGTCGGTCTTTTTCAATATAACTTTTAAAGCATCGATTATTTCTTCCGCTTGTGAAGTTTTATTTGGATCCACAACGCAGAAGCTTGCCTTTTCAACCACGATGTAATCCTTACTTCCGTCAAGCTTAACAGAAATTTCCAAGCGATAATTACCTTCACCAAGCGACTTGAAAGTCATTGCGTTGTCGATTATTCCGTTTTTACTCAGTGTACATATCTTTGAATTGTTAGTAAGATTACCGGTACATGCGGTTGAAGTAACAATACCAAACAAACTCGTTTTGTAGATTGTTGCTTTTACATCAACAATATTTTTTGTGTAAGATGTCAGCGTTCCTCTGACAGAGAAAGTTTTTCCCTTTGTATGAGTTCTTCCGTCAAGTGCTGCAGCAACATTGTTATTATCGTGATAATTCGCCTCAAAAACAACGGGCTTAAGAGTCTGCTGTGGGTTTTTGCTCAGGTGTCCGGAATAAATCCAACCCTGAACACCCTTGTACTCGGTATAATACCACTTACTGCCGTGACCGTTATCGCCGATGAAGCCGGTTACAACAAACTGCTGACCCTTCGAAACAGCAGCTTCAACCGCATTTTCAGCATCAGCAAACGGCTCTTTTTTCATATAGAAACCAGATTTATTAGCGGTATATTGAGCATACTCGGATTCTTTTTGGGAGAGGTAGGGATCTCGATTATCAGTATATTCATCTTTAGAAAGATATCTCCAATTTGAATATAGCGGTTTTTTTATTTTTACACCTTCAGTAGGAACAAAAAATGCATCGTAAATATGCACTGGAGAATTTGCGCTTTTCAAATCCATACTTGTGAAAATTTCCATATGAATATGATTTCCTGTGCCGATACCTTTACAACCTTCTTGATAAAAAACTGTACCTTGAGGAATAACTGCACCTTCCCCCAAAGCAATAAGATTATCAATATACCAATCGTGTCCAATCGTAATGTACATATGCTGTAATCGACCATCTGCATAATGTACAGGATCTTTACTTTTTAAAAAAATAGAATTTGAAGCTGTATCCCAATCAATGTCAGTGATAACACAAGTGAAGGGTGCATAAAAGCCATCTATTTCGCCATCTTTTCCAGTTAAATCGTTAGCATACCTGTAACGAGAAAATGCGCCCTCGCTATTATATTTTTTCCAAGTATGATTACCTGTACATTCACCTTGATTAATGTACATATATTCCATGGGGAAGATTGCATTTTCGTATCCATCTGCTGCTACGGATGTAAACAAAACAGTACCATTTAACTCTTCATCTTCCTTTGCCGCTTCTGCTTCAATTGCGAACAGCGAAGAAAAGTCTATGCCTGTAAGGCTTTCGATGGGTGCGGAGCCAAAGAGCATTACCGCAACAAGAAGGGATGCTACAACTCGTTTGAATATATTTTTCATTTTTTTATTGCCTCCTCGTTATTTTTGAGTTTGCGCTTTTTATGTAAAACGACAATTACCGCAACAGCGATTATTACAATCAGGCCTGCGCCCGCTGCTACAATAATTATCACCGTACTGTTTTCAGGGCCTTTTAACGGAACTTTTTTGCCTTGTGCAATCTGTTCTGCATTTTCGCCGTCAAGCTCTGCAATTGCGCCGATTGCCTCATCTGCGCTGAGCGTATCGGATATGCCGTCGATGTCAGCTGCCTGATTTTTCAAAGCATTTTCAACCGACTGAACAAAATTCTGCTTTTTATCTTCAGGGATTTTTTCAATGGATTCCGCATTGACTTGTGTCAGTGCATCCGAAACAGCGGACTTTATTATATCGGGGTCAACCGCCTCAAGCGAAGTATTTACAAAATCCTTGGCAACTGCGTCTTTATATCCGCTGACAAGTGAATCAACATCCGCAAAGTGATTTTCCTTACCTGTCATAAGATTCAATGTATTGTTTGCTGACTCAAGCAGTTTATCCGCAAGGTCGGGGTCAATTTCGTTCACCAAGCTGAAATTCAGTTCTTTAAGTGCCGCATCAACCGAAACTATAATGTCACTGTAATCAGGCTCTTTTATCTCACCTACATATGCGTTTGATATTTCTTCGCCGCCAAACGATATATCAATATCTTTACAGTCAAAAACAACATCATTGTAGCTTTCGTCAAACGTATCATTCTGACTGTAGGATAGTTTCAGATTTGTGTTTTTCGCATCGGTATCATCAACATTAAAGCTGAGCACAAGCAGTGTACCGTCACTCGTGACAGCGGAATCGTTTGTCCACACAATGTCAAACGTGCCTTCATCTGTTACACCTATGCTGTCATTTAGCATTCCGCCTTGCGTTACCGTGCCCCTTGTAACCACAGGAAGCGACAGGACTTCTTTATCGTAGCTGACGGTAAGCTTGAAGCCCATCAATCCGGGATTGCCTTTGACATTTACAGGCACAAAGAAAATTGAATTAGGCTTGGTACTTATCTTATCCGCATAAACAAGCGCTTTATCCGCCGCAACAGCGGATGATGAAAACAAGAACACAGCAATAAGCACAAGCACTGCAGTCTGAAAAATTCTTTTCGCTTTCAAACAATCAGCTCCTTATTCAAAAATTGAAACAATCCACGCAAACGGCAAAGCAAAAATGCCAAGAATAATATTCAGCGGCACCGGCAGACCGTTCGCCCATGCACGTATTCTTTCTGAAAGCTTTTGAGATACATCGGGGGTATCCTGCGGCTGTGTGGGAGCTTCTGTTGTTTCTTCCTCAGGCTCTTCTGTTGGTTCCTCCGGCTGAACTGTTGTAAGTTCAGTTTCAGGTTCAACATAAGAAACACTGACACTTATGGGTTCACAGTTGAAGTTGACATCCGCCCAGCCCTCTTTGAAAGTATCCGGCTGCGAATATGAAAGCGATATGTCATATTTTCCGCTTACGTTATCTGCAACATCAAACACCATATTAAATAAAATGCAATCATCAGTAAAATTTTCTGTTCCGGTAAACACAGCTTTGAAAGTATTGTCTGATGAGGTAGATATACTGTCGTTAAATATGCCCTTAAGCATTTCTCCCTTTGACACAGAAACCGGTGTGAATATGTCTTTATCATAGCTGACAATCACCGCAAATCCCATAAAGCCGCTGTTGCCTTCAATTTTTATTGGTATCGTAATTCTGTCACCCTTTTCACAAACC
The DNA here is from genome assembly GCA_017517865.1 of Clostridia bacterium. GTDB lineage: Bacteria > Bacillota > Clostridia > Oscillospirales > Acutalibacteraceae > UBA6857. The sequence continues at coordinate 29,035 of JAFWYB010000016.1, forward strand.
ACCGGTTCTGAATAAACCCTGTCAGAAACAGCTGACACATTTGTTGCTACCGTAAAAAGCATAACAAATGCTAAAATTGCCGAGATAAATCTTTTCATATCATACCTCCTGTATGTTAATTATTTACTTTAATAAATTGCCTACAATTAATAATATATCTATATAGTGCAATTTGTCAAGTTTGATGTTTTGCACATTTAACTTGTTTTTAAAATCATATACTATAACTATAAAGATATTGTACAAAAGCACAAGATTGTTCAGAAAGGTATAGTATATGGCTAACGAAACGATAGGGCATATTATTAAAGCCAAACGCAAGGAACTGAATCTCACTCAAGCCCAATTGGCAGAACTGATAAATTCCGACGAATACTACATCAGCGCTATTGAGACCGGGCGCAGAAAACCAGGCAGGAAATTTCTCGTTGCACTTTCCAATGCACTTAATATTCCGGTTGACGTGCTTCTGGGAATTGAGTCAAATATCGTTTTGCATGAAACCGTTTCTGAACTCGAAAAGAAACTCCAAAAACTTTCCAACGAAGATAAGGAATTTGTGCTTGGAATTATCGAACAACTGATTGACAGACTTTCAATCTAATAAATTCACCGACAAAAGTGTAAAAGTGAAGTTATCGCTTCATTTTTGCACTTTATTTTTATACTATAGTATAGCTTTTCTAAATTCCATTTTATCCACTGAAGCTCATTGGTCAATACGGTTCAGAGGCTGAATGTAATAACTTGCAAATTCATGTAATAACTTTTCATCGTTTTTCAAAACTTGCCGGTTGATTTGTTGACTTGCAATACTTTTACAGATATAATTTAATAAATAAGGGTGGTGAAATAAAATGAAATTTGTCGTATGCGATGATGATGAAATATTCCTTAACGGTTTTAAAAGTGAACTGCTTAAAGCCGATAATTCTCTCGATGTTGCTTGTTTTGATAACAGCAAGCAAACACTTGAGTATTTAAAAACAGAGCATAATAATACAGATGCTGCGTTTATTGATATCCGCCTTTCCGATTCAAGCGGTATTGACCTTGCTCAACAGCTTTCAAATAATTATCCCGATATCAAACTGATTTTTATTACAGGATTCGGCAATGAGTATTTTGAAGAAATATTCCTGACGGTGCGACCTTTCGCAATCCTTCAAAAACCGATAAAAAAAGACTACCTTTTAAAGCATATAAATGGAATAAAAACTGCTGAAGACATAAATCAGCAAAAATTGATAATTAAAGTAAACCGTTCAGAGCTTTCTTTAGCTTTCGATAAAATTATTTATATTGAATCCGACAAAAGAAAAGCTCACATATATACTAAAGATGATGTGTTTACGGTTTATGAAAAGCTTGACGATATTCAACGCAGACTTGATGAAAGTTTCATAAGGTGTCAGAAAAGCTTTATTGTCAACCTTTGTCATATTTCGTCACTTGAGTCAAACAACTTCGTTATGACAGATAATAAAAAAATAAGCATCAGCCCTTCAAAAAGAACCGATGTAAAAACGAAATATATGGAATTTAATTTTAATCTGCTTAATAAAACAGGGGTGTAAAATCAATGGGTTTACCTGCATATTTAATGGTTATACTTTTATCCGGAATACAGGCGATAATTGCTGCTATTTTCTTCGGTACTACGCTCAAACGCAAACTTTCACTTCCAAAAAGCTGTATAATTTACACGATAGTTATAGTTGCCGCTGTACTTATTATGTTTGAAAGGGTTGTTCAGCCGTATCGCGGACTTGTTACTTTTGGATTGCCGCTAATAATGGTATTTACTTTATTTGGCGATTCAATCAAAAACAAAATTATAGCATATATTATATGGATGTTTTTCTCCTGTGTTACCGACCCGGTCAGCTATTATTTGGTACACTGGCTCAACATATCAGATCCGTTTGCAAGCGACTTGGTAATGAATTGCGTTTTCTCTGTTATGTATGCTTTTTCTCTTGCTGTTGCGCATCAGTACATAAAATCATTCAAAGGTTTGCCGGACAAAAAGCTATTTATTGCATTCTTATTTATTCCCATTATACAAATTGTAACATATATTTATTTCTTCTACCTTCAGTTTGATGTCGGTATTATTACATTTGACGGTGTTGCAAACGAATACACAGGTGACAGTAAATTCCCGATATTCTTTATTATTCTTTCACTTGCTACTTTAGCTGCAGATTATGTATTTATGCATATAGCAATAAAATCCGTCAACGGTATTCAGGAAAAGCAGCGCCTTGAACTGCTCGAAAAAGAAAGTGAACTGAACTACGAGTATTATGCGGAATTGCAGGAAGATGCTGCCGAAATGCGCAAATACAGGCATGATGTAAACAATATCATTCAGACAATACGTTACATGATGGATATGCCTTCCGAAGAAAGCAAAGAAGAAATATTAAGAATTACTAATCAGCTTGAAAAAGAAATTAATGAAGTCGGACTTAAAAAGTACACTAACAACAACCTGGTAAATTGCATACTTGCAAATAACGAAAAAAGATTTAACAACAAGAATATTTCCTGTGATTTCAATGTTGTCTTTCCGGAAACAACAAATATTTCTGAGCTTGATATCTGCAGACTTCTTACTAATATTTTTGATAACGCTTATAACGCCTTAACTTCATCAGAAGCAGCAGACAAATCCGTGCTTTTAAATATCGATTGCAAGGATGGTTACATTTACCTGAGAGAAGAAAATAGCACCGCAGAAAACACAGATGAACAAAGAAAAAAAGATTCACATTACGGTCTTGAAATCATTAAATCAATTTCCGAAAAATATAACGGTATTTTCGAAAGCAAAGTTAAAGATAATATGTTCTGTATCAGTGTTTCTTTGAAGTATTAATTTCAGAAAAAATAACAAGGAAGTAGATGCATAGATAACTCTATAAAAACATTGTCAAAAAACTACATTTGCAATAATTCGCATTGTATTTTCTCGGCGTTTTTTGCTATGATATAACTTCTCAAAAAACCACACGGATTTAAACACCGTGTGGTTTCTATATATAGCATATCGTTTATATGTTTATTAACATTTTCTTAGTCGTTTACACGTTATTTGTGCGCTATAGCTGGCCATAATTCGTTATTCGCGTTAAAGATCGTGCGCTTTTGAACGTGACGTTATATTTCGTTTTCGGTAAAATATTTACGAGAGGAATTCACACAATTCCGAATAAATACCGAAAGGAAGAATGATTAATGTACGCAGCTGCAGAGCTTATCGTGTTGGGCGTATGCCGTGAATACGGAATGGAGCCCGGCATACTGATTAAAATGTTTAACGAACCGAAAAAATCGTTTTCAAGTGCCGAGCATGTGATTGTGCGAAACTGGCTGAGGCTTGATTCGATAGCGCCGCTTATCTATGAACAACGGCTGTTTATGTACCTTCTTGAAGATGAGGCAAGAAAAATAAAGGCAAAGAAAAATGAAGTTCTGCTGACAGACAACTCAATCCAATTCAACGGTATTGAGCCCGGAGATATTCTCCTTTTTGATCCTAGAGACACCGTACTTGACGGATATATGGCACTCGAAATAGACGGTTTCAGGTTTGCCGCTGTTGTTGAGGACTTTAAGCATGAACCGGACAAGTATTATATTGTGCCTGATTTGCATTACAACAGGGATTTCATCATATTCAAGCACAAGGTAAAAGTGCTCGGAAAAATCATCGGTTGGAGAAAATCCGGAGAGAAAACATACAAGGATTTTGTGCAGAAGAAAGGTTGAGTATAGTGAATTTCATCGAAGATTTCTATTACGGCAACATTGAACCGCAAACACGCAATATTAAGCAAAATTCGGACTTTCAAAAGGATTTCAGCAGACTTTGCGAGATAGAAGCCGAACTCAGGACAAAACTCTCAGGCGGTGAGAAAAAGCTGTTTTTAGAGTATGTTGATTTGTGGGGAATCATCTCGGGAGACATTGATTTTGACAGCTACAAAACAGGCTTCAGACACGGAGCTGCATTTGCTGCCGATACATTTAACATAGAAAATAATTAATCATATCAAGAGGATGAGAGGTTATGTCCAACCAAGATATACCTGATATTGTAAAACTGATCCACGATCTCAACCGTACGGACCCGGATGAAATGTATTTTAAAGTGTTCGCTGATAGAGTCAGATATTTTAAAGAGACACTGGAAGGTCAGGCAGAGATATTTAAAATGTTTGACGATGCTCGCAAAGAAGCTTCCGATGTAAGGGCGACAAAGATTGCAAAGAGTTTACTGAATACTACCTTTTCTGTTGAACAAATAGCAAAATATTGCGGTCTTTCAGTTGAAGAAGTTCAAAGAATCATAGAGGATCAACAAGATGAGTAAAATAATGGATGAAATTCGTGAAGAAGCATCTGATTTAAGAGCCAAGGAAATCGCTGCGAGATTGTTTGAGACAAATCTTTCCGAAGAAGAAATAGCAATGCACACCTGTCTTTCAATTGAAGATGTTCAAAGAATTAAAGAAGAAAGAAAAGAATAAAGCAAAGCAGCTCGATTCGGCGAGCTGTTTTTCGCTCATTAACATATACCGATACAAAATATCGCATTGCATATGAGTGGTTAATAAAGTCGATACCGGATATAGACATTTATTTTTTTCGTAGTATAATATAGAAGTAGTTGTCAAATGGTTTAACAGCACAGGTTTTTATTCTTTCATAAAAGTCAAGGCTTTAATCGGATAATAGCCGTGACAACAAAATGACAACAAAAAATCGGATAGCCAATATTCTAATGATAATCTGAAAAATACAAATAGTATGAGATAAACCGCTATAACAAAAACGTTTAAGATTAAATTGATACGTAAGAGTGGGAATAAGAAACGAAAAGTCCATAAAGCCTTATATATCAAGGGTTTTGAGACTTTCAGAAAGCCTCGTGATACAAAAATGATACTGTATACGGCTTTCCCACATTAATTTCATACAAGAGAAAACCTCTCTCGTTTGAACACTTAGTTCATTCGAGAGAGGTATTTTTTATGCCCATTTTTTGAAATCGTGATACTGCAACAGTAACCTATATTTTTTGAAAAATTTTATTTAAAAACGCAACTGATAATCCAAAAATGTCCCAATAAAGAGTAGAGGATATTTGAAAAATTATTTTTGCAAAAAGCTGAATTTATGTCGCAATAGAGAAGTGTAGGAGAAAATTTTCAAAAAAAGTGGGATGATACGCAAAAAATGTCGCAATAAAGAAGTAGAGGTGGTTATCAAGTTGATCGTAGATAATTTGTGAATTTACGAGAATTTTGGTTACCAAAACTACAAAATTCGTGCGGTATATAAATGGGAACTGATTTTGACATATTTTTAAAAATTTGGCGAGCAAAACCTGAATTTTGTTGCGGTATAGAAGTAAGGGGTATTTACAATGTAATTGTAAATAAACCGTAAATTTATGGAATCTTTTTTTTGCAAGTATGCAAAAAAATGTCCCAATAAAGAAATAGAGGGTTATGTGTTCGATGTCGGTCATCCGACTTGTAATAAATACTAACCGAAAGGAGGAAAACCAAATGGCAGTATTAATGACAGCAAAGGAAATCAGCGAAGAGCTCGGTATTTCCAAAACACTTGCTTATCAGATTATGGAAAAGCTCAACAAAGAGCTTGAAGCAAAAGGCTTCTTCGTAATCAAAGGCAAAGTCAGTCGCCGTTATCTTTCTGAACAGATTTACGGTATGCCTGAAAAAGACTAAGTAAAAAAAGGAGAATGCAAATGGCAGTCTACAAAGACAAACAAAGAGGAACGTGGTATGTTTCGGTCTATTACACAAACTGGAAGGGTGAAAGTGATCGCAAGTTGAAGCGCGGCTTTAAAACCCGTAAGGATGCGGTTGCTTGGGAAAATACTTTTCTCAACAAAAATGCCGGTGATCTGAATATGACATTTGCGGAGTTTTATGACATCTACAAAAGTGACCTTGAAGAGCGTTTGAAAGAAAACACTTGGGTTATGAAAGAAAGCGTAATTGAGCTTAAGATTTTGCCGTATTTCAAGAAAAAGAAAATGTGTGAAATTAAGGTGTCAGATGTTATTGCTTGGCAAAAGGAAATGATGGCATACAGGGATGCAAACGGTCAGCCATATGCTACGGGGTACCTCAAAACAATTCACAATCAGCTCAGTGCAATCTTCAATCACGCAGTAAGGTTTTACGAGCTTCCGTCAAACCCTGCAGCAAAGGTCGGTAACATGGGCAGAGAAAACACAAAGGAAATGCTCTTCTGGACAAAGGAAGAATACACAAAGTTCTCCGATGCGATGATGGACAAGCCTTTATCCTACTACGCATTTGAAATGCTTTATTGGTGCGGCATCCGTCTTGGTGAGTTGTTGGCTCTTACCTACGGTGATTTTGATTTCGTGAAGCAGACAGTACGAATAAATAAATCCTATCAGTGTATCAAGGGCAAGGATGTTGTTACTACTCCGAAAACAAAAAAGAGCAACCGTATAATTGCGATGCCTGACTTTCTTTGTGATGAAATGCAAAGGTACTTCAAAGGTCTTTACAAGCCGAAGAAGAATGACAGAGTGTTTCTTATAACCAAAGCATATCTCCATAGTGAGATGCGAAGAGGCTGCAAAGAAACAGGAGTTAAGAAAATCCGTATACACGATTTGAGACATTCACATGTTTCACTTCTCATTGATATGGGTTTCACACCGCTTGCTATTGCGGACAGAGTCGGTCACGAGAGCATTGACATCACTTACAGATATGCTCACCTCTTCCCATCAAAGCAGACGGAGATTGCAGAAAAACTTAATATGGAGCGTGCTTAAAATGTCAGCAAAAAATTTAGATCGGCATAACCGTTTCCGCAGTATAACGGTTGGCTTCAGAGTCTCACCCGAAGAAAACGAACAGATAAACAAGGTCGTTGCAATATCGGGACTGAGCAAACAGGAATACTGCTACCGTCGTTGTATGCAGCAGGACATAATTGTTCACAGCGGTAATCCGAGAGTGTTCAAAGCACTTCGTAACAATCTTGCAGAAGTTCTCGAACAGCTCAAAAATAAAAAAGAGGTGACCGATGAGATGCTTGAAATAATCAGGCTCATCACCGAAACACTTCAGGAACTGAAAGGAGATTTTAATGAATGATGTGAAAAAAGAAAAGACCGTCCTAAGCACATCTGCGGCAACAGATGACGGACAGTCAAAGCAAAACCTTGATAACAGTATAACCGAATAAAATGAATTTTTCAAGGATTATTATGAAGTTTTATCAGCAAAGTAAAAATTAAATCTCGTTTGCATATAGTGTGAGTTTATTTATTTCCCTGCGTACATACGTACACTTGTACGCACGTACGCAGAGGAACACCTTAAATCTCATATATAAATTCGTGCGGTACTACATACACTGGCCGTTCTTTCGGCAAGGAGGTTAAATAAAATGAAAGGAGCAAAAACAAAGGATGCCGAAGAAAGGAGGAAAAAGAAATGAGAAAAGGTTCAGATGATAAATTTTCAAATGACGAGTTTGGTGTTGAGGGACCTTCATGGGCAGACGGGAAAATAATCAACGAGGCAATATTTTGTGAAGAGTTTCTGAGTAAGCATAAAATTCTCTTCTCGGGTGGTTCGTTCTTTACTACTGAAGGCAGAGTTGTTGACGAAATACCTCTTAAAAGAATGGTGTTCGATGACCTCAAAATTTGTGCAGTAGCTAATGTACCGCAGAAGATTTCTAATATTGTTGAACTTCTGAAAATAGAAGCACTTGATGAAACCTTTGCACCTGAAACAGACAGAATACACCTGCAGAACGGAACACTGTATATTGACGGTACTTTTGATGAAAGCAAGTCGGAGATTGTAAGAAGCAGACTTCCCATAAGCTACAATCCAAATGCTCCTGTACCAAAGCTATGGCTGTCTTTTCTCAGTGAGCTTCTGTATCCCGAGGATATACCCACGCTTCAGGAGTTCATAGGCTATTGCCTGATACCGAGTAATAAAGGTCAGCGAATGATGGTTATCAAAGGTAACGGCGGTGAAGGTAAATCGCAGATAGGTGCTGTTATGACAACGCTTTTCGGTAGCAATATGAAAGACGGAAGTATAGGCAAAATCTCTGAGAACAGATTTGCAAGAGCAGACCTTGAGCATATTCTGCTGTGTATTGATGATGACCTTCGCATGGAGGGACTCAAGCATACAAACTATGTCAAATCCATTGTAACCGCACAAGGAAAGATGGACCTCGAAAAGAAGAATAAGCAAAGCTATCAGGGATATATGTATGCAAGACTTCTTGCTTTCAGCAACGGTGACCTGCAGGCTATGTTTGATAAAAGTGACGGCTTTTTCAGACGACAGCTTGTACTGACTACAAAGGATAAAAATGCAGAGAGAATAGATGACCCTCATATAGCAGATAAAATGCGTGAGGAAATTGAGGGTATATTTCTGTGGGCATTTGAAGGCTTACAGAGATTACTCTCAAATAACTTTCAGTTTACCGAGAGTGAGCGTGCAATAAGTAACCGTGAGACAGTTAAGCGTAATAATGTCAATGCAGTTGAATTTATGGAGTCAGACGGCTACTTTGTATTCGCAGAAGACAAGTCCGTAACCTCAAAGGAATTGTATGCGATTTACAAGCTGTGGTGCGAAGAAAATGCTCTGTCGCCTATGAGTTCAAGAAGCCTGAGCGATTTCCTGATTGCCAATGAAAACAGATACGGCATTAAAAGCAGTAACAATGTTTACAACAGAGAGCATCGCAGAGTAAGAGGCTTCATTGGCATAGAGGCGACGGCATCACCATTTATGAATAATCTGTATGGTTCATAAATGGTGAGTGTGAAGTTTTACGGGCATAACAACCGAAGTGCTGCCGGTGGCAGATGAAACGAGGTTGTTATGGCGCAGCGGTCAAAATTCATAGGCGCTACAAGCCGTAATGAATTTTGGGCACCGCAAGAGGGCGTCTATATGGGTGGCAATTCGCAAATTGCAGGGCAAAGCCCTATAACCCCCTCGGAGAGCGCAACAGCATCTTTTGATAGCCTTATAGATGTCAAAAGTGCTTTTGCGTTACTCTTGACAAGAGTAACAGAACTTTTTATAAGGTTTGTAGATTATAAAAGTAAAGGAAAGGTGATTCTATAAGACGAACAATCAGTATATGCGTAGGTAAAGGTTCGGTGAAACACAACAGCAGAGAGTTCAATGCAAAGAATACTGACCCCGAAAGAACTCATATGAATACCGAATACTGCAATGAAAAAATTAAAAATGTATACCATCAACTGTTTGATGAAGCACTTCAAAGATATAACGATAAACAAAAACGAGCCGACAGAAAAATAGAAAACTACTATGAAAAAATCCGTTCAGGTAAGCAAGAAAAACCGTTTCATGAGATTATTATCCAAGTTGGTAACTGTGATAATATGAATTCAAAATCTTCTGACGGCGAGCTTGCAGAGATAATACTCGATGAGTATTATCAGGGTTTTCAGAAACGTAATCCCAGCTTAAAAGTCTTTTCGGCGCATTTGCATATGGACGAAGCAACACCTCATCTGCATATCGACTTCGTACCATTCACAACGAAAAGTAAACGAGGACTCGATACAAGAGTTTCACTAAAACAGGCTTTGGCTAATCAAGGTTTCACCGGCAACTCAAAACATGAAACTGAATGGAGTCTTTGGGTAGAGTCTGAAAAGGAAGCACTTTCAAAAGTTATGGAACGGTACGGTGTTGAATGGGAGCAGAAAGGCACTCACGAAAAGCACTTATCTGTTTATGATTACGAAAAGAAAATGCGTTCTCAGGAGGTTGAAAAGCTCACGGCAGAATCTGAAAAGCTGAATTTAAAGGTTGAAGAACTAACCGAAAAGGCAGAAGCTCTGATGCAGTTTAATTCAGATATAAGTGAGATAACAGAAGACTTTTATGAAACTGATGAGTTCAAATTACCTGAACCTCCGCCTCTGATGACAGCAAAAGTTTATAAGTCAAAATTTGTTGAACCTCTTTTCAGGAAGCTTCTTGACCTTGCAAAAACTGCAGTACGAAAGTGCTTTGAGCTGCAGAATCAGTTTAACAGTATAAAGTTATGGGGTAAGGCTGATAAAGTCAATGCAGGGCAAATTTTGTCTGAAAATCGCACCTTAACTGAACAGAATGAGAAGCTCAACAGAGATGTTCAGAACTACAAGCTGCTTCGTAAAATCTTCGGTGATGAACAGATTGATTCTCTTGTAGCAAAAGCAAAAGAAACCGAAAGAGCAAACCGTCAGTCACGTTACAGAAAACAAACACCACGAAAAGAAAGGTAGGTCGATATGAAAAGCTTTATTGAAGAATTTTATTACGGCAATATAGAGCCGCAGGAACTTAGTTCTGAGCTCGGCTCTTCCCTTAAAAAGAAGCTGAACTCACTCGTAAAAAACGAAGATGAGTTCAGAGAAAAGCTAACCGAGGAAGAAAAGAAACTGCTTCAGCAATACACAAATTTATACAACGAATTTCTCAGTATGAGTGTTGCCGACAGTTTTATTTCCGGTTTTCGGCTCGGTGCAAAATTCACACAAGATGTATTTGTAAAATAAGAAAGGATGATATTAATATGAATAATAAATCTTCATTTGAGAAAAACGGTGGCACTTACAGAATGGTTAACGGTTATAGAATCCCCAATTTGGATTTACCGGAAGAAGCTAAGAAACCTCTCAGCAGATGGGGACAAGCACATTTGGATTATCTTTCTCATAATAAACAGGTGTTGCTTACAACAATGCTTGCCAAGGGTTCTTTATGGAAGTATCTTCAGGAAATAGACAAACAGGCCCAGGAGATGTTTGAAGCACTTGTTGAAGATATGTGCATAGATAATGATATAACTGAAGATCTGAAAGAAAACGACCAGATGAAATGGGTGCAGGAAATGAATCGCATCTATTCTTTTGCAGCAGAGCTTGTGCTCGAAGATTTAATTTATAGCTAACTAAAATGAGGGGCAGTGATTTTACTGCCCCTCGAACTTTTTCTGTTACTTTTTCGGCTTTTTGACACTATATTATAAAAGGTGGCAATATACAAAGTGCACAATATTTTACTACTAATATTTTAATATAAAATGTAGTTTTAACTCGATTTTTTGTTGCAATATCAAAATCAGATTGTTATAATAATAAGTGGATTATTATATTTAAGAGGTGTGCTTATGGCTGTTAGTTATAAAAAACTCTGGAAACTCTTGATTGACCACGATATGAAGAAAAAAGATCTTGCAAAGGTCGCCGATATCAGCAATTACACAATCACAAAAATGAGCAAGGGTGAAAATGTCACCGTCGAAACCCTTGGTAAAATCTGCGCTGCATTGAATTGTGGTGTGGACGATATTATGGAATTTGTTCCGGAAGGAAAATAATAGGTCTTACTATGAATAGAAATCAAATCGATATAAAAGAAAACTATATATACAAGCTCGATAATGAACTATTGGAGATATTGTTAAAAGATCGATCCTCAAAGAAAAACATTATTTGGGCTACAGATAACTATGCGCATAAAGGGTTCGGTTATCAATTCTCAGATGAGATAACTATTATGGCGATTACTGGTCATAAAGGCGGAGTAGTAAAGCCAAGAACCGAAAAGTCTAAAAAAGAACAGGCTGATCGCATCCGCGATAAAGCGGAAGTATTCACGCCTTCTTGGATATGCAACAAACAGAATAATCTCGTGGACAACGCATGGTTCGGAACAGACTTTGTGTTCAATGAGGAAACAGAAAAGACTTGGGTAGCAACCACCGAGCCGATCGTGTTCCCCACCGCAACAGGCAAGACTTGGCGAGATTATATTAACGATGTTCGTTTGGAAATCACCTGCGGTGAAGCACCGTACCTTGTTAGTCGTTACGATACTGTCAGCGGATATATGATAGAACTTTCACAGCGTATTGGCTTGCTTGACAGAAAACTCCGTGTTGTGAGTGAGAATACACAAACAGAAAAAGAATGGCTGAAATGGGCAATCAAATCCTTTCAGAATATCTATGGCTACGATTGGCAGGGCGACAATGTGCTTTTGGCACGTGAAAATCTACTTTTTACTTTCATTGATTACTACAAAGCAAAGTTTGACAAAGAACCCGATATCGATATTCTCAAGAAAATTGCTGAAATTCTCTCGTGGAATATATGGCAGATGGACGGTTTGAAATTCGTAATCCCCGAAAGTTGTAAAGAGGTAGAAGAAGGACAGCTTACGTTATTTGATATGAATACAGAAAAACAGCCTTGTCCCGGATGTGCCAAGAACGATCCTTATGCACACACAGGGGTTTACTGTATTATAAAAGACTGGAAAGAAAATAAAACGACATCGTTTGTATCGTTATTAAAGGAGAAAAATTATGACAAATAATTTCAGTATAGATGATACAATCATTGAAAAAATAGTTTTTGGTAGAATCGAACCAAAGATTTATGCTTTTGAAACGGATACTATTCCTAGATATCTTAAAGTAGGCGACACTTTTCGTTCAGTTGATGAACGTTTAAATGAATGGAAGAAAGCTGGCTTTAGCGACTTAAAACACGTTGGAGATTGGTCATCCGAAATAGCGGGAAAAGATATTTATTTTAGAGATTATTCTGTCCATAGTTATCTAGAGGACAATGGGAAAACGAGATTAACAAGAGATGTTTATCCGGGTAAACCATATTCTAAAGAGTTTTTTAAGGATGCTTCTAAAGAAGATGTTGAACAAGCCATTGCAGATATCGTTGATTCAAGCGAAAAAGATTATACAAAGTATATTTATTATGCAATTGGAAATAGAGCCACAGTTGAAACGGAATATAAAAGAGATAGTTTTGATTGGGAACCTCGCAGACCTCTTCAAACAGATACTATCGATAAGTTTAACCAAGCTCAAGCAAACGGTAGAAGTAATTTGCTAATGTATGCAGTAATGCGTTTTGGTAAATCTTTTACCTCTTTGTGTTGCGCAAAAGCAATGAACGCAAAATCTGTTTTGGTTGTATCGGGAAAAGCAGATGTTGCAGATGAATGGAAGAAAAATGTACAAAAACCTGGACAATTTAACAATTTCAAATTCTTAAATTCAAAAGAATTAAAGAAAAACGATAAAGCTATTACCGATGCACAAGCTGACGGAAAATGTATCGTCTTATTCCTCACTTTGCAGGATTTATCGAAAGAGAAAAAACGTTTTTCAGAGCTGTTTAATTCCCAAATAGATTTGATGATCATTGATGAAACTCATTTTGGCGCAAGAGCTGAAACACTCGGAAAAGTAATTGCTGATGCTCATTACAAGGAAGATACTGCATTAAAACAGATAGAAAAAGAAGATGGAATTAATAGTGAAGCACTAGGCAGTCTGCAAGTGGATAAAGCTGAAAAAGAACTCGAGAAAGAGACAAAAGGATTAGACGTAAAGGTAAAACTGCATTTATCTGGAACTCCTTATCGCATATTGTTGGGCAGTGAGTTCGAAAAAGAAGATGTAATATCTTTTTGCCAATATTCTGATATAATTAGCGAAAAAGAAAAATGGTATAAAGAAAATATTGCTGGTGGCAAGCAGGAAGAAACCGGTAAAGAAGAATGGGATAACCCTTATTATGGTTTTCCACAAATGGTTCGCTTTGCGTTCAATTTGAACGAGTCTTCCATGAGCAAGATAAAGGAACTGGAAGAACAAGGATATTCATATCATTTATCTGCACTTTTTGCACCTCAGTCAATAGAAAAAGATAATGAAGGCAAATATCAAAAATTTGAATACGAGAACGAGGTTTTAGATTTCCTCCAAAGCATTGATGGAACTAAAAATGATAGGAATGTTTTATCGTTCCTTGACAATGAGCGCATTAAAGAGGGTAAGCTTTGCCGTCATATTGTGATGGTTATGCCCTACTGTGCTTCTTGTGATGCAATGGAGAAGCTGATAAACGATAATAAAGACGCTTTAAAAAATCTTTCCGATTATGAAATAATAAATATTTCCGGTCTCAACTCCCAGTACACGAAAATTCAAGAAGTAAAATCCAAAATTGCAATCTGCGAATCGGAAGACAAAAAGACTATAACTTTAACTGTAAATCGTATGCTTACAGGTTGTACTGTACCCCAGTGGGATACGATGATTTTCTTGAAAGATACAGCATCTCCACAGGATTATGACCAAGCGATCTTTAGACTTCAAAGTCAATACGTAGTTGAATATGAAGGCAAAGAATTGGTTAATGGCGAAGAGGTTAAAAAGGTTATAAAAAAAGATATGAAACCTCAAACCCTTTTGGTTGACTTCAATCCACAGAGAATGTTTTATCTGCAAGAGACAAAATCGCGTATTAATAATATCAATACAGCCGATGCTGGTAATGATGAAAGTGAGGAAAGAATCAAGCGAGATCTAGAAGTTTCACCCATTATTCATATATCAGAGAACAAATTGGTTGAAGTTGAACCAACGGATATACTGAAAGCAGTTAGTGAATATTCAACCAATCGCGGTATTACCGAAGCCGCAAACGATATTATTGTTGATGAAAATCTAATAAATTTTGAGAATGTAAAAAATGTAATTGACAAGGAATTTGAAATAGGTTCGGGCAAAGGGTTTGCAGAACAAGCATATTCAGGAGATGAAACTGATCTGGACGATGATGATATTCACACTGGTGGAGAGACTGACGAAACTCCTGATGATCATGAAGCAAAACAAGACGATAACACCGGAACTGGCGAAACGCAAGAAAAAGAAACCGATGTAAAAGTCTTTGTCAAAAAATGCCGTTCATATTATCGTAGAATTCTCTTTTATGCTTTTCTTAGCAAAGGCGAGAAAGAGATTAAGAACCTTAATGCTGTAATTGAAAGCCTAAGTAATGCCGAGAATGAGAGAATTTTTAACAATCTTGGTATGAATAGAGATTTTGTAGAATTTCTCAAAAACAATATGTCTGGCGCAGCTTTACGTTCTTTGGATAACAAAATTTATGATTTGTATCGATTATCCCACGAGTATGAAAATAGCGAAGATGATCCTATTAAGCGTGCGACAACAGCAATTCAAAGATTTGGTAAAATTAGTGATTCTGAAGTGGTAACCCCGCAAAGAATCGCAAAAGAAATGGTTGATTTAATCCCGGATGACGATTTCAAAAAAGTCTTTGAATGTGGCAAAAAGTTTTTGGATATTGCTTCTAAAATGGGTGAATTTGCTGTTGCAATTTACAGACGTGCCGAATCGTTGGGCATATCTAAGGAAGTAATCAAAAATAGTATTTATTCAATCCCCACATCTAATATAGCATACGAATTTACAAGATTTGTATATGAAAAACTTGCTTTAAACGAAGAGAATTTAGCGGAAAAATTTAATTCTTATGACCTGATAGGTTTAATTGATGAAAACGGAAAAGTTGATTATGAATCTATTGCTAAATTCTTAAAACAGAATAAGTCATTTAACAGCATTACAATGAACGATGAAATTACAGAAGGAGATGAGATAGTGAATTTTGATGTAGTATTGGGTAATCCTCCGTATCAGTTAACTGGAGGTTCTGGTGGAACTAATGATGCACCCATATATCAACACTTTGTTGAAGTTGCGTATGAAGCAAATCCGACATTTGTTTCTCTTATAATACCTTCTAAATGGTTTGCAACTGGTAGAGAACACTTGTTGGGTGATTTCAGAAAGAAAATGCTCGGTGATAAATCTATCAAGGGAATGGTCTCTTATTCAGATTCACATGAAGTGTTCCCAGATGTCGCAATCAAGGGTGGAATATGTTACTTCTTGCATGATGGCAAATTTACAGGAAATTGTGCATACAAGCTTATTCAAAACGGTACAGAAAGTCTTGTCAGCAGAAAACTCGATGAGTTCGATATTTTGATTCAGGATCCAAGATTGGAAAGTATTGTTAGAAAAGTTAGCCAAGATATTAAAGATCAGGACAATACCGTAGCATCTATTATTTCGGGCGATACTCCGTTTGGTATACCTACCAATCCTAAAACAAGTAGCAAACGAGCATTCCCTGTATATGATACATGCGATGGTTCACATGATACCATGTTGTTCTATCTTGAAAAGGCGACAAGAAAAATATCCTATATCGACAAGCAACAAATAAGCAAGAATTCTCAAGATGTCGAAAAATATAAAGTATTCCTTCCCAAAGCATATGGAGCTGGTGATAGTTTTCCGCATCAAATTGTAGGACAACCCGAATATGCACCGACCAACTCAGTATGTTCGCAAACATACCTATATGCAGCGTTTTCTTCCGAAATTGAAGCAAAAAACTTTATCACTTATCTTAAGACAAAAATGTTTAGAGCTTTGGTTTTGGCAAGTAAAACTTCTCAAGATTTACCAAGTAAAACATATAGATTTGTTCCAATTTTGGATTTTTCAAAACCGTGGACAGATGAGGAATTGTATGCTAAATACGAACTGACAGAGGAAGAAATCGCATTTATCGAATCTATGATTAAGCCGATGGAGTGAATTGTATGACAAACAAGAAAGAAACTCTAATATATACAGCAATTACTTCGGTTGCTTTTTTTGCATTATCGTATTTGTTTGGCATTGTCATTTCTTTTGAGTGCAAGTGGTTTTCAAATGAGTTCTTATTTGTAATTTTCAGCGGAGCTTTTGCAAGTTCTTTGGTTGTCTTGATTAGTGAAATTTTTGGTTATAGACAACTTAAAAAAGCTATGGAAAACGAGTTGTATAGTCATCTTTCGTACTTGTATGTTGCTGCCAAAGTTGCAAAAAATACAATGACAGCAGTCATTGAAAATACAGGAATTCATGTAGTCCCAGATATGCTCGATCAGCAGCAGTACCAAATATCGTCAGCATTAAACTGTATATTTAACTTGGATTATTCAACATTTTGCAAAAAACAAGAGTTGTTTGTTGGGTTGACCGCATTTAAGGAAAAGCATACTGCCTATATGGCGATGATAAGGGAGTGTGCTTATTTGCGGATGTCGATAAATCAAACACAAATTGATGAATTGATGAAAAATCCCCATTTTAATGGCCCGATCAACACTACGTATCCATTGGTGTTAAAAACAGCACAAATATTACAAAAGCATTTTGATACAATTATGGGCGACTGTGAGCAGTTGTTTGATAAAGTTGACTATTCTGGGCGGTTTAATTGGAAAGAAGGCAAGAAAAAGGTTTCTCAAGTAAACAGTATAGATTTAGAGGACGGTTCTCTTGAATACTTTTTCAAGAGAAATCTATGATAAAGCAAATAGAGTGAAAATGACAGATTACTTAAAGATATACGAAAAATTCAAGGATGTCAAAGAGGTTAAGGATTATATCGATGATATAATCCTCCTCCGACACCATTACGCAACACAGCAGTATTCTCAAATGCAGGATCATATTCGCAAGTTGATGAATAAGCATCTTGTTGAAACTCTTGCTTGGAATGCTGTGAATACTTCTCAGCCGACAACGATAGAGCAATCTTATATCAATGCTGAACACTTTTTGCAAATGCAAGGCGCAAAGATAATAACAAAAACGGTTAAGAATTATGCTCAGCGTCTGTCTAAAGAAGAAATTGAGTTTGTTAAATCGTTAGAAGTTATAAGGAATTAAAGCGAGGTCACCGTTATGACATTAAAACAAATAGAAAAAACGAGAAATTTATTATCAAGAGTTGATTCTGTAAACGGATTAAGAGAGGTGCAAGAATTTGTTTCCGAAGTAAAAGCGTTTTATGGAGACGATTTTACAACAAAGTTGAAAATAACGACTTGGAACACACAGGATACATATTCGCAAGTGTATGAAAAGAATGATAAAATTGCAATTCGCAATTTCCTTGAGTCATTGCTTGCCCAGGATATAAATGCCTCTGCAATAATTGACATCTTGAATTTAATTGAAGAAGGCGAGAATATAAAAAACAACAGAGAGTTGTGGGAAAGATATGTTTCTAAGGTATATTATTCGTATTCAGATAAAATTGCTTTTGATCAAATGACTGCTACAATTGCAACTGCACCACAAGAAATGTGGAATCTAAATATGTATCAAGTTTCAGAAGAGATGATTGATGGTATTATTGCAAAAATGAAATCGTATGCCAACATTCTAAGCAAACCTAAGCCGCTTGCCAAGGATGGTAATTCTTCGGTGCAAAATAAGCAGGAGATAAATTTTCAACCGCATATTAACATTGAAACAAAAAATGAGACAAATATAACTATAGATGCTGTCTTTGATAATGCACGGCAACAAATTGAGGATGCAGGCCTGTCGGATGTGCAGACACAAGAACTGTTTATCAAACTGTCAGAGTTAGAAGAAATAGCCAAAAGTAAAGAGAGCAAGGGAAAACGCTGGGCAAAGGCAAAAGAAATAATGAAATGGCTTGTTGAACAAGGTATCGCAGCCGCAAGCATTCTAATTCCTGTTCTATCTGAATCTATAAAATAGACCTAAATAGCAAGGAGGTGTGTGCTTTTGATAAACAAGCTTATTACAGAAATCAACGAAGCTTTATCTCATAACTTATATTTTGCTGCATTATCATTGGCACTTACTCTCCCTGATATATGCGGCAAAGCAGAGTATCCCGAAAAAGGTTCTACAAGCCGCTACAAACTTTGGTATGATGAGTATATCGGACAATATGAAAAATCTCCACCTATTGACGGGGTTCCGGACATGCCTTATTTGAGTGGCGAAATAATATATAATTTGAGAAGCTCGCTTTTCCATCAAGGAAATCCTAACCTGGATAATGGCGAATATAAAAAGCGCAATAAAAAAGAGTGTCCCATTGAACACTTCAAAATTGTTGTCGAGACTGAGAAACCATATAAAATATACGGTGGAGAAGCA
>JAFWYB010000064.1 GCA_017517865.1 Clostridia bacterium
ATTCGCAAATGGGTACATTCTGCGAAAAAGCGGAGGCAACTATGGCACATTCGAATCTTAGAGAAGCAAACAAAGCAAAAAACGATGAGTTTTATACACTTTATTCAGACATCCAAAAAGAAATAAATGCTTATATTGAATTTAATCCTGATGTGTTCAGAGACAAAACAATTCTTTTGCCTTGTGATGACCCTGAATGGAGTAACTTTACAAAATTTTTTGCTCAGAATTTTGAAAACTTTGGAGTTAAAAAGTTAATCAGCACAAGCTATGCTTATGAAAGCAAAAAGTTAAATACTCCGTACCAATATAGTTTGTTCGAAAGTGAAGCGCCGCAGTTTGATGAGAGTAAAACAAAAACGCATGGAAAGATATTTACTCTTACAAGGGATAGCAACAGTTCAGGTACAATAGATATTGATGACCTTGAATGGCAGTATCTTGAGGGTGACGGTGATTTCAGAAGTGACGAAGTTAAAGCATTGCGAGATGAGGCTGATTTCATCGTAACCAATCCACCATTTTCATTGTTCAGAGAATTTTTTTCATGGTTATTTGAAACTGAGAAAAAGTTTTTAATAATAGGAAACATCAATTGCATTTCATATAGAGAAATTTTCACAAAAATCAAAGAAAACAAAGCGTGGCTTGGCAATGGAATGGGCCGATGGATTTCTGGATTTATTGTACCATCAGAATATCAATTATATGGTTCAGAGGCAAGGATAGATGAAGAAGGAAATAGAATTGTTTCCACCAACAATTGTCTTTGGTTAACAAACATTGACCATGGCAGAAGACATCAACCATTACAACTTATGACAATGGCAGATAATAGAAAATTCAGTAAACACAAGCAAGTACGCGAAGAAGGGTACCCTCACTACGATTATTATGATGCTATTGATGTTCCTTTTACTGATGCAATTCCAAGTGATTATGATGGGTTAATGGGAGTCCCTATAACTTTTTTAGATAAATTCAATCCTGACCAGTTTGAAATTGTAGATGGAATAGGCAGATATAGTATGCTAACGGGTCCTACGACAGAAACACAAGGCACCTATTTAACCAAGGTACATGGAAAACCAAGATATGCGAGAATAGTTATTAGGAGGAAAAAATGAATACTACTCTACGAACCGATATAACAGTTGAAGATCTTTGCAAAGGTTTTGTTTACAACGAATACGAAGGCAAAGGTTTGTTCGGTCTTTCAGGTAAGCTGACCATTCAGCCTGAATACCAACGTAATTACATATATGCCGACGGTAAAAAAGATGTTGCAGTTATCGACTCTCTTCTCAAAAAGTACCCGTTAGGTCTTATCTACTTCACAAAGGTTGGTGAAGATAAATATGAAGTTCTCGACGGTCAGCAGCGTATAACAAGCTTCGGTAGATTTATAACAGGTAAATTTGCCATTAAAGACGAAAATGGTATGGAGCGCTATTTCAGCGGTCTTGCCGACGATAAGAAAAAGACTATTTTAGAAACGCCGCTTACTATTTATATTTGCGAAGGCACCGAAAGCGAAATCAAGGAATGGTTTAAGACAATAAATATAGCAGGTGTACCTCTTAACGAGCAAGAACTCTCAAACGCTATTCATTCCGGCCCATTTGTTACAAAAGCAAAAGAAGAGTTCAGTAACAGTCAGAATGCCAATATTCAAAAGTGGAGTGCTTATATTTCAGGCAATGTGTTAAGGCAAGATTATCTTCGCACTGCTTTAGATTGGGTAAGTCACGGTCATATAGATGCTTATATGAGTATGCACCGATACGATGATAATATTACAGAGCTTAAGACATATTTCAATTCGGTAATTAATTGGATTTCAAGTGTTTTTATTGATGTTGACAGCAAGATGTGCGGTCTTAAATGGGGCGATTTGTACGAAAGATACCACAGTACCCCTTATGACCCGCAAGCAGTTTCGGATAAAGTACGTGAGCTTCTTGAGGATACTTATGTAAGCGACAAGAAAGGCATTTGGGAATATGTTTTGGGTGGCTGTGAACATAACGAGCTATTAAATGTTCGTGTATTTGACGAAGCTACCAAAAAGACAGTTTACGCAAGACAGACATCAGATGCTCAGACTAAAGGTGTTTCAAACTGTCCACTTTGTGCTTTAGGTAGCGACAGTAACAATAAACGGATATGGAAGCAGAATGAAATGGATGCTGACCATGTTGCCGCTTGGAGTAAAGGCGGTGCAACTGATATAAATAACTGTCAGATGCTTTGCAAGACACATAACAGAGCAAAGGGTAACAGATGACATAGATTCACGGCAGAGGGTGCAGTTAAACTCTCTGCCGTTTTGTGCTTTTATACACAAGATATTGTGTTTTTTATATTATTCAATCACCACTACTTGACTTTTTAATGTTTTCAGCATATAATAAAAACAAATGTTCGACGGAAAATATTGTTACTTTTAACAAATTTTGACACTGTATATATGTAAAGGTTTTCATTCATGTGTGTGAACCTTAATTATATGTAAATAATTTAAAAATCAATTAATCTGAATCAGGAGGATTTATAAATGACAGATAAATTCAAACTTATTGAAAGACAAGAAGACTTGGTCAAACTTTTAGAGGATGCAGACATAACTTATTCTATGTACAAAAATGCTGTTGAAAAATATACTGCCGTAGTTGATTTATTGAGCAGTAACGGCATTGATTCACATATTTATCCTCAAGGTTCTTTTGCTATTGGTACAGTAGTCAAACCTTTAAGACGAAATAAAGATGCAGATTATGATTTAGATGTAATCTGTGAAGTATCATGTTCAAAAGCTGAAACCACTGCTCCTCAACTTTACAAAAAAATAAAAGATGCATTAGAATCAAGTGGTAGGTATGATAAAAAACTGCACTTTTTTGAAGAATGCATCAGAATCGAATACGCAGATGTTGGCGGGTATAAATTTAGTATGGATATAGTACCTTCGGTTCCAGAAGAAATTAGGGAAATACTAAAAATGAAGTCTTTTACGCAACGTCCTGACTTATGCGATACAGCAATCGCTATAACTGAGCTTGATAATGATTCTCTTGGTTGGGGAAAAAGCAATCCGAAAGGTTATGAAAAATGGTTTTCTGAAATAAATGAAAGATTTCACAACTATGATTTTGGCGTAAATACAAATAGACAGCAAATCTTTCAGAATAACCTAACTGTGTTCTCATCGGCAGACGAGATTCCTCTTCAAATTGTAAGAACCCCTTTACAAAGAGTAGTACAGTTACTGAAATTGCACAAGGCATCATACTTTTCGAATCCTAATGTTAAAGACTTTTCTGTTAAAAGCGTAATTATCGCAACTTTAGCAGCTCATAGTGCCCAAAAAGCTCCAGCACACTATAATACATTTGAGTTATTAGATTTTGTTCTTAAAGATTTGCAAAAGTATTCTACATTAAAAGACAACCCTACATTGTTCAAAGCATTAAATCCCGACAAAGGAATTATTGAGTTTGATGGTACAGAATGGAAAATAGAAAACCCTTCAAATCCTATGGACAACCTGGCTAACAGTTGGAACGAGGATAATGAGTATGTTAAGTATTTCTTTATGTGGGTAAACTCAGCTATAAAAGATTTTGACACAATTATCGGTGACCAAGATTTGGTATATGGTTCGGTATTATCTAAGATGTTTGGCGAAGGAAAAGTAAAAGATTTTGGGTATGACAGAAAATATAAGCTTGTTTCACCAACACCAATTGAACCCCATGTACAACATAAGCCGTGGTTAGATTATGAAAATGCTTGATACAAGTATTAAAGAACTATTGGCTTATCAAAATGATTTGGATGTCATATACGAGAAAGACGGCAATGTTTCTTTAGAAGGTAAAATATTTGTAAATATGGTTTATGACCACTTTCCAGTTCAAAGATATTATGATATTAAAATCATTGTAAATCCCGAGTCTGTATACTTATCTGATGTATACGAAACAGGCGGATACATAGGCAATTATTGTCATAAGTACAAAGACAATCGTCTTTGTTTAGCAACCAATATAGACCTTGTAATATCAAACGCCGACAACAATTCTCTGGTGAACTTCTGCAGAGAATATATTGAACAATATTTTTTCATATATGAGTATTATACAACTTATGGCTTTTTCCCATATGGTGACAGAGCCCATGATTTAGAAGGTGTAAAAAGTTCTTACAAAGAAATCACAGGCATAAAGGACGATTTGGATCTTGCAAGGTTTCTTTTACAAATATGTAGAAAGGAATATCATTATCGTGGGCATTTACCCTGCCCTTGTGGGAGTGGTGAACGAACAAGAAAATGTCACCCCAAAATCCTAAAGTTAATGACTGATGAATTAGTCTACAAACAAATATGTATAGATTTTATCGGGATGGTGAAAGAATTTGACGAGCATAAAAGAAAAGCAAAATGAAACACAAATACTAAAGAAACAGTATGCCGCTCGCCATTGCTATAATTGCGCTGAATTATTTGGAGTATTGTCTTGGATATGTTGTATAGTTATTGCCATTGTTCCTTTTATTTTTGAAAATGATACAACAAATAGCAGTGCATATTTAATAGCTTTATTAACTGTTTTCGAATTTAGCTTCGACAATATATGTCAATGGTATATTAAAATTGGAGCAGCTTTAAGAATATACATAGACAATTATCTGTTTAATTTCGGTGAACAAGAGTATTACGGGGAAATGTCGTTGAATGTTTTAGATTATATAACAAATATTGTAATACACTTACACAAAAAAACTTATAAAAAGCAAATTGAAAACTCTGAAACCGATAAAACTAGAGGTGTTAAAGATTGGTATGTCTTTGACGAAAGCCTTACACCTTACGATGCAATTAAATCATGTCAACTAAGCAATATTAACTATGATTCGGTTATTACAAAAATTCATTGCATATTGACGATTTCTTTAATAATTGGTTTTATCGCAGCAATTTTCAAGGCGGATAACCATGGATTGTTATTGTGTGCTTTTTTATCCATAGTGATAAAAATAGTAAATTATATTATCGATATCAACAGGTATAATAAATGTAAAAAGCACATTGAGCATATTTTATCACAAATTGAGGTTGTTGAATATAACGTTGAAATTGCCAAAAAACTACAAGAAGCAATCAATCATCGCAGACAACTAAATGTTGTTCCCTTTTCTTTCATTTATTATGGTTATTTAAATTTAAAAGAAAAGATATGTTCAGACATAAATTAATATTATAAAAAACAATCAGTAATTTAGATTTGCAACTGGTTTGTTTTTTATAATAACAAATCATCCGTCTTAAATATCCGAATGCACTGCTATTACACTCGTTTTAAACGAGTTGAACTCTCCAACTATATAAAAAGCATATCCAATAAGCTGAAAAATCATACCATATATTCCAAAATCAACCAACATCGACCACAACATATTGTATGATTTTTTTGAATTTTGCTCTGTATTCGATAGAAATTCCCGGAATGATCCAAGCTATTATCCAAGAAAATTAACGAACAAAAGTTATTTTTTTGAGAAAACACCAAAAATTGAGCACGACCTACAATCTGTATGTCGTGCTTTGCTATATCAAATTCAATTTAACTGTATATCAGCTCACTACATACAATCTCTCTTGCACGTTGCTGAATGTTTCCCATCCTCTGCACCCACTCAAGCTGGTCTTGTTCTTTCAATTCTTCGTTTACTCCTTCAGATACCTTCATTTGCTCAATCAAAAGGTCATACATTTCATTTGCCTGACGGTCAATATCTGCAAGATAAGGCCAAAGTGTGCATTTAGTTATCATCAGCATAAACAGACCTCGTTTGTTGTGCTCAAGGTAATCTTTATGCATCATTCCCCATTTACCAAGGGTAATATTTGCTTGTTCGGGAGGCAGGATAATATTAGGAATTTTATAGTCGCCAACCTGTCGATAAGTTATCTTTGTTTTGTTTGACATAGTTCTATCCTCCTTATTTTTCATAAGTATCAATGAGTTTTAAAAGCAGTTCGTCAACATCCTCGGTGGGTAAATCCTCCGCTAAAAGCATATTGCGAAACTCATTCATACCATTGATAAGTAAATTACATTCAAAGCTGTCAAGTTTAAGTTTGATTTTTTTGCTGAACATAAAATTTTACCTCCTTGTATTTTGTAATTAAATTGTACAAGGAGGTGCGACTTTTGTCGAATGTGTGAGATTACTATTTTATAAAAGTATCATAAGCAAATCTCGCACCGAATCTAAATCCTGATATGAAACTGTCAGAATTACTGATACTTGAAAATTCGTTGTAAGCACAAGTATAGTTCGAAAAAAGTTCTTTCTCTTCTTCAGATAGCTTAGAAGTCAGTTCTTCCTCTTTCTTTACAAGCTCACTTAATTTCTTTTTGAGTCTTGGTGTAATTTCAGTAGTAAGCTCTTGCGGTTCAAGATTCCCGTAGAATAATTCTTCTATTATATTTGACATTATGTATTCCTCCGCGTATGAGGAAAATCTATATAGCACGGTGAATGTGTGTTACCGGAGAATTGAACTTGTGTTATGAATATCCGCACCATAGTGAGTATTCATAAGGGATTTGACCTGTGAATACTCAATTTTTTTGCTCTTTTTCGCTGTTTTCCCAAGTGTTTTTTCACTTGCACAACTGAAATTTTACATAAAAAATCCTTGTACCGGAACTAAACGTACAAGGATTTTAATGTATTCAGATTGGTTTGTTTGGCAGGACTTTGCAGATTCATTCCTACAAACTAAAATTTGATATAGTTGGGTTGGAACATACTTTTAACGTTACAACACAAAAAATCACATAATATCTGTGTTATATACCGCTCTCTCTCCGCCGATGAATTTGGGCCTTGTTCTGGCTGCCACAATCAAGGCTTCGCCTATTCTGTTGTTTTCAAGGCGCAAGGGTACTGCAACCTTTTTCAGATTCATACCTATCAGGGTCAGTCCTATATCTATACCGGCATCGGCTTTTATTTCTTCAAGAAGCACAGGCTCTTTAAAATGCCCGTATGCCTGAGCAGCCATTGAGCCGCCTGCCTTGGGCTGCGGTACAACATTAACATATTCCGCATACGGTACAGCTTCTTTTTCTATAACTATGGCACGGTTAAGATGCTCACAGCATTGAATTGCTAAATACCACTCATTTTTGAGCGCGACTTCATATAAAGCTTCAAAAACAATCTTTGCCGTATCGGGTGAAGAATTAGTGCCTATACTTGAGCCTGTTATTTCACTTGTTGAGCAGCCTATTATAACAATGCTTCCTGCAGTCAACCTTGCTTTATTTCCTAATTCTTCCAGAACAGCCTTTGCCTGAAGATACAGTTTTTTATCCATATTATTCGTCTCCTTTTAAATTCCGGGAGCGATAAAGCCCTTGCTGTTTAGAGCAAATTCAATTTTGTCAAGAATCTCTTCCTTTTCAGCACGGACAGTGTGATAATGATAACCGCCGGTTATGTTCATAAGCTCCGTTGACTTTCCGCTTCTTACACCTTCAATAAACTGCTTAATCTGAAGTGCGGAGAAAATATTTAGGGGTGCAACCATTTTTCCGTAAACCTTATGCCAGACGAAAACATCAACCACGGTACCGCCGAGTTCAACAATGGTGTTAAGCTCGTCCTCTGTTTCCTCAGTGGTGTGCTTCAGCTTGAAAACCCTCTCCTTCAGAGGTGACTTCTGAAGAATGTAACCGTTATGGGTTGAAAGAATATCGAAGCCCTGACCCTTAAGCACAGAAATATCCTGTACGATTATCTGTCTGGATACTCCGCACTTTTCCGAAAACTCTCCTCCGGATATTGGTCTGTCTACTGAAAGCAGAAGGTTTATAATAGATTTTCTTCTTTCCTGTGCCTTCATAATATTCTCCTTGAATTAAAATTATATTGCATGAAGGTTTTTGAGTGAGAGGTCAAGAATTGGTGAAGAATGTGTGAGAGCACCGCTTGAAATGTAGTCAACTCCGATGTCAACGAGTCGTGCAACATTTTCCTTGGTAACATTACCGCTGCACTCAGTTTCAGCCTTGCCCTTGCAAAGCAGAACGGCTTCCTTCATATCTTCAACACTCATATTGTCAAGCATTATAATATCTGCACCGGCCTCAAGAGCTTCTCTGAGCATATCAAGATTTTCAACCTCAACCTCGATTTTGCGTACAAAGGGTGCGTACTCTTTGGCCATGGTAACAGCTTCTTTTACACCGCCTGCGGCTCCGATATGGTTATCCTTAAGGAGAATACCGTCGCTTAAATTATAGCGGTGATTGTAACCTCCGCCGACCTTAACTGCGTACTTTTCAAAAATTCTCATATTCGGTGTAGTCTTACGGGTATCAAGAAGCTTTGTTGATGTACCTTTGAGAAGGTCAGCTGTTTTTCTTGTATAAGTGGCAATGCCGCTCATTCTCTGAAGATAGTTGAGTGCTGTTCTTTCACCCGAAAGGAGCACCCTGATATCACCTTTGACAAGACCGATTTTCTGTCCGTTTGCAACAAAGTCACCGTCTTTTACGGTAAAGCTGACCTCAGTATTTTCATCGAGCAACTCAAATACTCTTTTGAAGACATCAAGACCTGCAATAACACCGTCTTCCTTACAGATAAGGTCAACCTCACCGAGCTGATAGCACGGCATAACGGAATTGGTTGTAATATCCTCGCTTGTTATATCCTCCTGTAAGGCACTTAAAATAAGATTATCTGCATTGAGCTTCATTGAAATATCATTCATGGCTTTTTCTCTCCTTTTCTATCGCTTCAAGAACCGAAGCTTTGTATTTATCCTCGTAGCCTTCATAGGCTGAAGGGTCGACCATTATTTCTTTTTTATCATCTGAAACGGTGTAATTTTTCACAATGTCGGTTGCGGCTCGTTTTGCAAAAACAAGGCTTTCAAGAAGAGAATTACTTGCCAATCTGTTTTTGCCGTGAACACCGTTGCAGGCTGTTTCACCCACAGCGTAAAGTCTATCCATAGATGTTTTGCTGAAGGCATCAACATCAATACCGCCCATAAAATAATGCTGTGAGGGCACGACCGGAATGGGCTCTTTGGTTACATCATAGCCTTCTTCAAGACAACGCTGATAAATATTAGGGAAATGGGCTCTGATTTCCTTTTCGGAAATGGGAGCAAGGGATAACCAAACATGCTCGCTGCCCTCTTTTTTCATCTCATCAAAAATGGCGTTTGCGACCACATCTCTCGGAAGAAGCTCGTTTACAAATCTTTCTCCCTTTGAGTTGAGAAGGATTGCACCCTCACCTCTTACTGATTCGGATATGAGAAACTCTCTGCCGTGCTTTTCGGTGTAGAGGGTTGTAGGATGAATCTGTATGTAATCAATATGCTTAAGCCTTATTCCGTGCTTCAAGGCTACCGCCAAAGCGTCGCCCGTCAGGTGTCGGTAATTGGTTGAATGCTTGAACAAACCGCCTATACCGCCCGTAGCAAGAACCGTGTAATCTGCACTTATGCTTATATACTCACCCTTCTCATTGTGACCTATAATGCCTTTACACTCATCATTATTGCAGATAAGGTCTACCATTGTAAAGTTTTCTATAAGAGTAATATTTCTTCTGTTTCTTACAGTGTTAAGTAAATTCTGTGTAATTTCCTTGCCCGTTTCATCCTCGTGGAACAAAATTCTCGGATTTGAATGAGCTCCTTCACGGGTATATGTAAATTCTTCACCGTCTTTTTCAAATTTAGCACCGAAGAAAACAAGGTCCCTTATTACCTCCTGAGAGGACCGAATCATAATTTCTACAGAATCCGGGTTGTTTTCATAGTGACCTGCTCTCATCGTATCTTCATAAAAGGCATTGAAATCCGATTCATCACGCAGAACACATATACCGCCTTGTGCAAGGAATGAGTCACTTTTAGGAGCTTCATCCTTTGTTACAATAGTAATCTTTTTATATTCAGGCAGATTGAGTGCACAGTAAAGCCCTGCTACACCGCTGCCTACAATAATAACATCTGTATTCATTTAATATCATCTCGCAAGTTCAAGCATTTTATCAAGTGGAAGCAAAGCCCTGTGACAGGTTTCTTCATCAATTGTTATTTCATTCGTTTCCTTTTCAAGTACATCGAGGATTGCTTTCAATGAATTAAGCTTCATATCAACACAGCACGGACAAGGATCAGGGAAGATGAATGTTTTATCGGGACCATCTCCCATAAGCCTACAGCTTACACCCTCTTCCGTACAGATAATGAATTCCTCCGCATCAGCACCTTTGGCATAATCTATAATCTCAGCCGTACTGCCGATAAAATCAGATATCCCGAGCACCTCTTTTTCGCATTCGGGATGAGTAAGCACAAGTGCAAAAGGATGCTTCTCTTTTTCCTCAAGAACCTGCTTTGCGGTAATTCTTGCGTGTATGGGACAGAAGCCGTCGTTTATTATTATGTTTTTTTCTGGTACCTGCTTGGCAACAAATGAGCCGAGATTTTTATCGGGAATGAAAAATATGTTTTTGTTTTTTAGTGCTTTTACTATCTTAACGGCATTTGAGGATGTTACGCAAACATCACTCTGACATTTGAGTTCGGCCGTTGAATTTATGTAGCATACAACAGCCAGGTCATCGTATTGTCTGCGCATTTCGGCTATCTTGCCCTTGGCAACCATGTGAGCCATAGGACAGTCGGCAGTAAGGTCGGGCACAAGGACCTTTTTATCAAAGTTCAGTATCTTTGCACTCTCACCCATAAAGCGTACACCGCAGAAAACTATTATGTCAACTTCTATGCTTTTGGCAATTTTGGCAAGATAAAAGGAATCTCCAACATAGTCTGCAAGCTCCTGTACATCTGCAGGGGTATAATAATGAGCAAGAATAACTGCATTTTTTTCTTTTTTCAGCTTTAAAATTTTATTTTTCATTTTTTGCTTCCTTGATTTAATTTTGTTGCGATGTGAATTATATCACTCTGCTTTACATCTGTCAACTTATCTGTAAAGTTTTGCTGTTAGAATTTTACAAAAGAAAACGGATGCATTATGTGCAAATCAGCTAAACAAGAGACACCACACGTAAAACTTGCGGTGTCTCCGGATAACAAATACAACAGCGATAAGTGTAAGCATCCACTTATCGCCGCTTTGTTGTGTATTGAACTTTTTACAGCTTTGTTTTAAATAAACAATCTGCATTGACGGTTAAAATCTTTTACTTAAACC
Source organism: Clostridia bacterium (assembly GCA_017517865.1). Taxonomy (GTDB): domain Bacteria; phylum Bacillota; class Clostridia; order Oscillospirales; family Acutalibacteraceae; genus UBA6857. Next base: position 11,265 of record JAFWYB010000064.1, read on the forward strand.
AACTGCCAATCATAGCAAAGAAATCTCTGATAGCCTTGATGAGCTTCTCAAACCAGTTCAAGGATTCCTCGACATCGGGCACATCAATTTTATACCCAAGTGCACCTATAAGCATATAACGATCAACTGTTACAACAAGATTGCCATTATCATCGGGCTTGACTGCATTACCGTTCACATAGAAGGTGAAAGCATTACCCATAAGGTCACCGACCTTAATAATAAGCTGCGTTCCTTCGGGCACTTCAAGAGTAGAGTTACCGAAAACTATCTGGTATGTTTCTCCGCCGTCCATTGACACATTGTACCAACCGATACCGTCAGTTTTACCGAATACGATATAATGTTTTCTGTCGCTGTTTACTCCGCCGTTACCGCCGGGAGCATCAGGATTGTCAGGATTATCCGGGTCAGTCGGTTCATCGGGATCGTCGGGGTTATCAGGCTCTTCCGGATCAACGGGAATATCGGGATTTTCGGGTTCAGTTGTCTTTTCCGCAAATACAAAGGTATATTTAACCTCATCAGTTCCGCTTACAGCAGAGGGAGGAATAACTATCCAGTTGCCGTCCTCAAAACCTTCATCGGCCTTCATACCTTCAGGTGCTACAAGCTCTGCAGAACCGTTTACATCCCACTTGCCGTCTGTCAGAAGGGTAGCATAAACTGAAATGTTCTCTGTTGTATCATCTGACCATTTACCGTTTATAACCTCGAAGATAATCTTTTTCTGATACTTGTCAGGGATACCGTCACCTGCTTCGCCGTTTTCACCGCCGCCAAGTTTATCGGCAGTATAGTAGAAGCTGATTACATTGTTTTCCGTATCGATTGTAATTGATTTACTGCCCTCACTGCAAAGAATATAGCCGTCAATTACAATAGCACTTTCCGTTACGGCTTCGCCATAAAGAGCACTCGCAATTTTACTGTCAGCAAGAATATTTTCTGCGTCTTCTTCAAGGTAGTTTACTGTATAGCCGTAAGAATTCGCCGCGTAGTAAAGAGTTATCTCATTGTTTTCAGTGCCGATTGTAACACTGTCAGCACTTGCACTGTCATAGGAATAGCCTGCAAAATCTCTCATAAGGCTTTCCGCAGTAATTATATCACCAAAGGTCTGGCTCGTTTTTGTTTCTGTACAAATAACAGTGCCCGTGTTCTTAACAACATGGTTAACCGTAAACTCTAAATCACTTCTCTTTTCCCACTTTGCGTAAAGAGTTGTGTCAGCGTGAACAGAAGCATCAATTTTTGTAATTATCTCACCGCTGCAAGACTCATCAGCATACCAACCGCTGAAAATATAACCCTCCTTTTCAGGAACATACGTGATTGCGGTTTCGTGGCTCCAGATGTGGCCTCTGGATACTGTTTCCTCGGAGCTGTCCCATTTATATGTGATGTTGTACCACATAGGAATTACCGTAACCTTAAGATTATCCGTAGGAGCCTGATTGTAGGGACTCCAGCGTACGCTGTCACCGTAAACAACAATTACGGGCCATTCATCTGTTTCTTTGCCGTCAAGCTTTGTAAGATTAGCCTGATAATCGTAAAGGTTACCGTTGAAGTTCTTTTTCCAGATTTTCTCACCGTAAGACACATCATTCTTACCTGTAACAGTATCTATACCTACAACTACACCGTAGGGATCTGCCTTGTGCTGAATGATTACACTGTAATCATTGTCTGTACCAATCTCTTTGCCTAAATACTCAACAAGAGCACTTTCGGGTCTGAAATTATCACCGATAAGGCTTGTGTCAACCTCAACATTCTGCATATAGGCTTCAGGCTCAAAATGCAGATATGTATTTACGAAGGTTTCCCATCTGCTGCTTTCGGAATAAACGGCAGTATAATCCGTTGCATTATAATCGTCGTGAATATCACCGTTACCGTTGATAACCGTTGTTGAGTTCTGATAAGCAGCCTCATAGTTCATAAGGTAAACACAAATACGGTATGTCTTATCGGGATCAAGACCTGTGAATTTGTAAGGTGCAGGATTGCTGAAATGCTGATTATTTGACCAATCTATTTCAACCGTCTGACCGGCAATATTGTAGGTGCCGTCAGGAGTAATTTCCTCAAGCTCAACAAGAGCGTGAGTTGCTCTGTCGGAATCATTAACCTTGTGCTCACTGTCGAGATAACCGTCAACTACAAGTGTACCGGTGAGCACTCTGTCCCATTCGGCATAAAGTGTAATATCCTGAGTGAGAAGCACGCCCTCTTTTGCAGAAATTGTGCACTCCTTGTCGAGATACCATCCAAGGAAATTGTGATCTTGCATTACGGGCTCATATACGTCAAAGGAGGGTACATAATACTGTTCCCGTGCCGTGTCGGTATCCTTGCCGTTAACCTTACCTCCCTGAGCATCAAAGGTCACATTATACTTTTCAACGGTGATTACACCGTCAAGAGTACCCTTCTGTCCCTCAGTTGCATCGTCATAATAAGCACCGAAAAGAGATGTGCTGTACTTTTTACCGTCTGCTACATCACCCATTGTTGCGGTGTAGTTTCCGTCGGTATAAGCAACAACAACAGTATTATCATCCTTCATATGATCTTTTTCTGTGGGTACAACAATGGTTGAGTCTCTATAGATAAAGCCTGTTACAACAGCTCTGTAGCCGTAAGGGTTATTGGCAGCATCATGCTTCCATACAGGATACGAACCAAAGCCCTCACCTGTTACAGGATCAATATCAACTCTCACACCGGGTCTAACGGTGTTTTCCGTAGTTCTCTGCTGAGTGATAATCACCCATTCGTTTTTATCTGCATTCCAACAGGCAACCTTTACAATTACAGCATCGGGATAAAGCTCCGTGGGAACATCATCAGCCATTCTGACGCTGAATTCAAGATCGAAATCATCAGGGTTGTATGTAAGCTTAATATCAATTGTCCAGTTACCATTTTCATCCTGAGTCTTATCAACAACTGCATCATATCCCGATTTATTAAAGGACACACCGAAAGCAGAGCTTTCAAGAAGTCCTGAATAAGTAGGAGCAGTAGCGGTGTATCTTGTTGCAAGAATTTCACTACCGGCAACATCCGCAGTGTAAGTATAAGCCTTATCGTTGCCGTTTTCATCAGTTTGGCTATCCTTTGAGAAGAAAAGCTTATCACCCGTTTCAACAAGAGCCTGTGAGCCTGCCTTCATTTCAAGAAAATCTACAACAAGCTCATCCTTATTTGCATTTGAATCAAAGCCGCCGTCAACCTTATGGTCAATGGTAACATTGATTGTAACATTTACTTCCTTTTCCCATTTTGCTTTAAGAACAATTGGAGTTGAAATTGATGAGGTTACTTCAGAGTCGGATGCATAAGTATTACCTTCAAATTCCCAACCTGCAAAAACATACCCCTCACGTACGGGAACATTATCAGTTGTATATACGGCTGCCATTGAAGAATAAACCTCTTTTTTGACCTCTTCGCCTACTTTGAAAGCACCGCCGTTTGTGTTATATATAACGCTGTAATGGTGAAGGTTCAGCTCGCCGTTGGCATTTTCAATAATCAGCTTATACTCTCTTGCCTGATGATAGTGGTCGCCTGCCTCAATATGCCAAGGATAATAGATACCATTGGTTACAGCAGCTGTATATGTACCCTTATCTGTTCTGCCAAGGCTGATATATTCTGCGTTTTCCTTGTCCTCATGAAGATAAAGAGTAACATCCTCCCCGTGAATATCAGCTATATCTGTAAGTGCACCGTCAAGATATGTGTAAACCGTAGCCTGATAAACAGGCTTTGTGGTATCGTAAACATAGGCATAAGCGTACTTGGTGTTGCTCTCGTTATCCTTATACTCGCCACGAACCTCAACATTGTATGTTGTATTGGGAGTAAGACCTGTAAAGAGGATTGTACCGTCAGCCTGCTTTGTACCTTCAACGCCGCCGATGAAATAATCACAGCGATCATCAAGATTACCTGTAAGTGTAAGAGTTGTTGTGGTTGTATCTGTTGCAGGCTTTTTAAAAACAAAAACCGTAGTTATGGCATCACCGCTTGATTCGTTATGAAACTTACAGTTACCCTTTGAAATATCAAGCTCAACCTGTGCATCACCTGTTGTGTCGGTGCTTGTACCGGCAACGGTGCCTTCAATGTAATAGTCGCCGCTTTCCTTGGTAAGCTCAATATGATCTGTACCGCTGATGATTTTACCGTTATCAACAAAGGATTCAACGCAGGTAATGTGAACAACGGCACTTTCACCTAATAGGTCAAGTACATTTCTTTTGTCGCCCTCGAACAAGCCTATAACAACATTATCCATATCCTTATCGAGGTTATATGTAACAAAACCAGAATTCTTTCTGTTGGTATACTTACCCTCGTGGCTGTCAGAACAAAGAAGGTTACCGTTTGCATCGTAAACCTCAACGGTAAGAACACCTACAAGCGAAGTGCTCGCCTTGAGACCTGCACCGTACACCGAAGCCCAAGCATAACCAACGCCCGAAAATTCTTTATTATATGTTCTGCCGACCATATTTGAAAGTCCGGAGAGACTTTTATCCTTGTTGTGGATTTCGATTTCACCGTCAGTATTATTTATGCCGTACATATTGTGGGAATTATATACATAAACATATGTACCGAGAGTACTTTTCCACTTATAGGTAAGCTCACGAACATTACCGTTATAGCCTTCAACACGTGCCTCTAAAAGCTCACTTGAACGAAGGTCTGTCTGCTCACCGCGCATAAAACTTACGATAGCGACTGAAGGTGTTGTTTCTGCTGCAAAAACCGATACGGGAACCATACCTGCAATCATAATAAAAGCAAGAAACAATGAAAGAATTTTTTGAGCATTCTTTTTCATTTTTGTATACCTCCTAATACAATCTTTTAATGAAAATATGGAATAATTATACTCCTAACAGTTGTAACTGTCAATAAAAACTCTCAAGAAGAGACATCACAATACACAAGAAAAAATCACGGTAAGGCTGCCGGGATACAGAAACATATAATTGCATTAAAAATCCGCTTTTTGAGTCTTCGTGTGAGCTCTGTTGTAAGTTTCTGCATAAAGAGGCTCGAGTCAGATTTTAACTGTTATATTTGACATTATGTATTTCTCCGTGTGAACCCTTCTTAGGGTGACGAGTATAATCCGAACTCGCCTGAAAGAGTGAATTTTCACGCCTCTTTCGGCAATTCGGATTAGAAAGGCGACAGCCTGTCGGCATCCTCATTATCCAAAATAGCCGCAAAAATTTACACTTTCAGGTCAAAGATTTTTTGCGGAGCGGATTTTTGGCAAGACAAGACACAAAACGCAGTAAATCCTATCGGATTTACGAGTATTTTAACGAAGTATTGGCGGAAATCCGCCCGTAAAAAACGGGGTTCGGATTATGCTCGCCACCCTAACTTTGTGCGGTGATGCTGAATATATAATGTCTGTGTCGGTTTTAATCCGTGCGGGGTAAATCTATTATAAGCACATACCGGCAGTGAGTATTCATTACACAAGTGAATACTCACTTTTCTTTTATGATTATATATTTCTAACGCAGGTACCGACATAAGCATTTTCACGAGTAAACAGCGTTAATACAGTTTATTGCCATTTCACTTTGCAGATAACATTATGACTAATTTGCATATCATAATTCATTATACAAATTATATGCATATTGACTTTTTCTTTTTAATCTGTAATAATATATATAAAAATTTTTTAAGGTGTTGCTTATGAATAAAGTTACAATTATCGGTACGGGAAGCGTTGGCTCAACAATCGCCTATACACTGGCAGCAACTGGTATTGCAACCGATATAGTTATGATTGATGTGAACGTTAAAAAAGCTATGGGTGAGGCTCTCGACATTCGTCAGGGTACTCCTTTTTTCGGTTCTTGCTCGGTTTATGCGGGTAGCTATGCCGATGCAAAGGATTCTGACATTGTAATAATTACATCAGGCCTGGCAAGAAAGCCGGGTCAGACAAGATTGGATCTTGCACAGACAAACGTTGATGTCCTGAAAAGTATTATACCCCAGATAACAAAATACGCACCTGAGTCAACATATATAATTGTAAGTAATCCGGTAGATATTCTTACTTACACCTTCTGCAAATGCTCAGGAATTCCCGAAGAAAGAATCATAGGTTCAGGCACTATTCTTGACACGGCAAGACTCAGAAGCCGCATAGCTGAATACTATTCACTTAACCAGCAGAACATTCACGCCTATGTTCTCGGCGAGCACGGCGATTCATCAATCATCCCCTGGTCAACGGCAAATATTTCAAATATACCCGTGCAGGAATACAGTCGTTCATTTGTACGTCCCGGAATCGTCATACCTCCCGAGATAAATATACAGGAGGTTGAGGATTACGTAAGAAAATCCGGTGCCAGAGTTATTGAAAGAAAAGGCGCCACATATTACGCTGTTTCAATGTCTGTATGTCATATATGTAAATGTATTCTGAGCGGTATTGATACCACAATGACTGTTTCAACAATGCTTCACGGCGAATACGATATAGATGATGTTTGTCTGAGTCTGCTTAACGTAGTAGGACATAATGGTGCTCACAGCAAAATAATGCTGCCACTCTCAGACTCAGAGGTATCAGCACTTCAAAAGAGTGCCGAAAGCCTTAAATCAATTATTAAACAAACAAAAATCTGATAAAGGACGGTAACGGATATGTCTCTTGCAACATTCATTGATAAGTATAAAAAACAGTTCAAGGCTATGAATCCCAAGTATGATATTTTTTATTCTGTTTCTAAGGATTCTCCCATCGTTTTTGAAAATAGCGATGATGTAAAGCTTTCTATGGCTATCATCGCCGACACCCATCTTCCAAACAGAGAAAGCGCGGAAAAAAACCTTGCCAATACATTTGAGGATCTTGCAAACTCACCTGAAAAATTTGATGCATTCCTTATGGCGGGTGATATTGCAGATTACGGAACAAACAACGAATACGAAAGATTTTTCAGAGTGCTTGACAGTCAGAAAGCGGTAAAGAATCTCTTGGTAACTATGGGCAATCACGATGCACGTATTTTCTTCAAAAAAAGCAGCCGTATTGTTATTAAAAAAACTGAAGAGTACCTTGGAATAAACTGCAACAACAAGCCCTTTTATTCATACGATATAAACGGCTATACCTTCATCGTTCTTTGCACGGAAAAGCGCATTCTTGAAAAGGCTTATATTTCCGATGAACAGATTGCTTTTCTTGACAAGGAGCTCGCGAGAGCCACCGAAAACGGACTTCCTGCATTTGTTATGTGCCATCAGCCCTTTGCAGAAACCCACGGACTTCCTGAGGTATGGAAAACAGGTGATATGGGCGAACAGAACGACCTGGTAAGAGCTGTTATGGAAAAATACCGCAATGTATTCTTTATAAACGGACATCTTCACGGCGGTATCTTTGAAAAAATCGCAGAAACAATAAACGAAGAAAACGGTGTTTACTCAATAAGTATTCCCGGTTACAGAAAAGAAAACAATTTCGGTATTACCGACTGCGGTGTAGGTTACTATTGTGAAGTTTACAAGGACAAGGTTATTTTCAAGGCAAGAAACTTCCTTAAGGGTGAATACGTTCACGGTGACCTTACAAGACTTGAATATGCACTTAAATAAAACAATATTTTTATAATAATAAACTTCACCTTTGGGAAAGATAACCCTGAGGTGAAGTTTATGCTTTTTAAGAATAGCAGTAAAATAAAAAAGATTATTTCATTTATTGCCGTATTTGTTCTCATTTTTTCCTGCACGGTCATATTTTCAGACGGAAATTCAGTAAGCACGCTTTCAAAACTCGGTTCAAGAGGAAACGAGGTAAGACGAATACAATCAAAGCTGAAGCAGTTGGGTTACTATAATGGTGCGGTTGACGGTATTTACGGCATTGCAACACAGAAGGCAGTCCGTTCATTTCAGAAAAACTGCGGTATTAAAGTTGACGGAATAGCAGGACCCAAAACCCTGAAATTTCTGGGACTCGATTCGTCAGCAGGCAGTGCAGGCGGTTATTCAAGCAGCGATATCAATCTGCTTGCAAAGCTGATTGCAGCCGAAGCCCGCGGAGAAAGCTACCGCGGTCAGGTTGCAGTAGGTGCAGTTGTACTTAACCGTGTTGAGCATTCGTCCTTTCCCGACACAATAGCCGGTGTAATTTATCAACGAGGAGCCTTTTCATGCGTTAACGACAGTAACTGGTATGTATCGCCCGATTCAACATCTGTAAAAGCGGCAAGAGATTGCATAAACGGTTGGGATCCGAGCGGAGGAGCAATTTATTATTACAATCCTTCCAAAACCTCAAACAGCTTTATGCATTCAAGGCCTGTAATTACAACAATAGGTAATCACGTTTTCTGCAGATGATAACAGTAAAGCCGACGAAGGATACATCCTTCGTCGGCTTAGATATGTCAGTTTCTGATAGCTTTGATAATTTCATCTACACAAGCGTCAATCTGCCCCTGTGAGGGGTTAGCGCTGAGAATTTCAAGCTTCTTTGCAAAGGTTTCGGCAGTTACGCCCTCACACTTGGAATAAACGTGGTCAAGTGTAGCCGTGTAAAGTCCCATAGTTGTTGAAAGCTTCTTTTTAGCCCATATTGCAGTACCGTCGGAACCGGTTCCCGTGAAGACGATGCTACCCTCCTTGAGCTCCCAATCCCATACAGCATAGGGATATACCGTAAACTCAACAGAATCGATCGTAACAGTAAAACCTTCACCGCTCTGCTTAAAGGATCCGCCGTAAATAAGTGCGTTGGAATTATTGATGTCGCTCTGCGAAATTACGGTATCCTCAAGAATAGAAACTATCTGAGAGCATTTTCTGTCGGTCGCGTAACGATCTTCCGTATCCGTACCGTTGCGCAAGACAATAACGTCCCAATTGCCGTAAAGCTCTTCGGGCTTGAAGCTATGCTCTGTCGATTTGCCCGAATACACCTCAGGAAGAGCCATAGGCCAACCGTTATCGTCCCATAAAAGTCTTCTTATTTCAAGTGCAGGTGCTGCACTTATCATAAGTGAATGCTCATCTGCCGCCTTTACACCTGTCTTTATTTCAGTTTCGGCCTTGAAATAAAGCTGCGACTGAGAGGCTATGTACCAGTTACCCGAATCAGACTTAATTACATTAGGCGAACCGATGCTTGCTCTGCCAACATCTGTATAAGAAACATTACCCTTTGCGCTGTTAACAAAGTTATAACCTGCCAAAAGGAGATAGCCCTTGTCAAACATATTATCGGAATATGAGGCCATATCGTTGCCGTTAAAATCAACATAAGGCCCTGCAACATCCTTAGAGTGGGAAACGACGATACTGCTGTTTATTTCGTCGTAGCCGTAGGTTACAAAGAGATAGTAATAGCCGTTATCATCGTTATATACAATTTCAGCGCCGCTTACAAGACTACCGTCCGCTCTGTCCATTGAAGGCACACTGCCGGGGTCAGCAACAAGCGTACCTGCTCTGAAGCGTTCTGAGCCGTGCATTGTCGATACCTCATCACCGGACAGTGAAGAAGAAAGAAGTCCGGTTTCGGGGTTAAGCTCAACAAGATATATTTCACCGCCAAGGCTGTTATCACCGTAATAACCGCCGTAAACCATATACATCCTCTTTCCGTCGTATACAACCGAAGGATGCACCGCATTTGCGGCATCGTATTTACTCGCAACTGTTTCGGTTTTTCTGTTGCCGTCAGTATCAACAACAGTTCTCGAGCCGCCATTTGTGCCGCAGGTGCTTATAACGAGACCTACATCGGTCCACTCCTTGTTTTCAACCGCTTCAGCAAGATTATCAGTCTTTACGCAGAAGATAGCGGCTTCATTTGCATTCTGCTCTTTCACGATGCTGAAATACATATAGTAGGTATCCCCTACCTTGACTATTTCAGGAGCAACGGGGCTTCTGCCCTGAAGCTTGTCAGTATAGCTTTCGTCGCCGCCGTAGCCGTGCTCACCTGCCCAGTTATCAACAGATTCAAACTGACTGAAGCTCATAATCGTGTTGCTTGTTGCATTTTCAGGGTGCTTAAAGTAGGTTGTACGGTTAGTCCAGTTTACAAGGTCAGTAGACCTTACCACAACATTATTTGAACCGAAGCAGTAATAAACCTTGCTCTCAGAATCAAAGAAAACGGTGGGATCCTCAAGATTGTATGCCGAAAAGGAGCCGAGATAGGCATTGTCGGCGTACTTTTCAATATCAGGCTTTGTAACATCAAGCTTAAGAGGCTCCGGATCAGATTCGGGACGCTTGCCCTTTTTAAAAGTTGCAACCACAGTGAGCTTCTGTGTAACAACCGTCTTATACTGAAGCATATTTACCTGCTCAGTTACATCAACTCCGTTAACCGTAAGCTTTTCAAGATTATAGAAGGTGCTGTCCGTTCTTTCGGGATTAACGCTAATTGTAATCTCAGAATCCTTTTTGCACATTAACTTGTATTTACTGTCGTTGCCCATTGCACCCTCAGCATTGACACTTACCGTACCGTGCTCGTAGCTTTCAATAAATACCGGATATTCGGATATGTGTATATATTCCATATACATTGCAAAAACTGCACCGAAAAGCACAAGAGTTGTTGTAAGAAAAAATAAAAACTTTTTCATTTATCGGTCCTCACTTTCTTATTCTACCGTAAGAGACGATATTACGCCTGAGTATATTTCGGTAGCATTGCTGTAAAAATTTCGCTTGGCTATTTCAATCTGGCTTTCGTCGGCAACGTAAACCGTAATTTTTAACAGCTCTGTTTCTCTGTCTTTTACGGTAAAGCAGACGTGATAGCCGTGTTCAAGAGGTAAAACCTCAACTATACTCTCTTTTTCAATTCTTTCTCTCTGCAGAATTTTGAGAGCGCTTTTCATTGCCTTTTCTCTGATACTTCTAGGCAAATCTCTTTCCAGAAGCTTAACATCAAGCCTTGCCCTGCCTGTAATTGTTATTTCTTCGTCGCCGTTTGAAAGATCCGATGTAAGCTGCCCTGCCGTTACCAGTTCGCTTATAGCAGTATTGACCTCAAAATAGTTGGCAATTCTGTACTCCTGCAATATCTCGTTAATCTGCGTTCTTGAAAGAGACCTGTCAAGAGCCTTGAGTATATAACAGATAAGCAGCTTGATTTCTGTTTTTTCTCTTAATCCGCCGGGTGCAACACCCTGACTGAAGGTACTGTTTTCCATACTGTTTCTTTAAAGGGAAACCCTTTCGCCTTTCTTCATATTCAGCCGTAAATACAGCCGAGCACAAATATACAACTATAATTCTACCACAAGTATCAAAAAAGTAAATAGATTTCATTGAAAATTATCAAATTCTTAATTGTGATTGACACATAAGAAGAATTATAATAAAATTGTTATAAGGAGTTGACGGAAAATGGAAAGAAGATATACAACAATACTCTTTGATGCAGATAATACATTGCTTGATTTCAGCCTTTCCGAAAACAGATCTATAGTGAAAACTCTTGAATATTACGGTGTTGAAGCAAGCAGTGAAAATGTAAAGACTTATGTTGAAATAAATCTGGCGCTTTGGAAGCAGCTTGAAAAAAAGGAAATTACAAAGTCTGAACTTAAGCAGATAAGATTCAAACGCTTTTTTGACACAATCGGATTCAGCTTCGACGGTGACACCTTCGAGGTGAACGAGCATTATCTTGCTCTGCTCAGCGAGTGCGGCTACACAATATCAGGCGCCAAGGAGCTTTGTGAGAAGCTCACCGATGCGGGATATAAGCTTTACATAGTAACAAACGGTATTGCGAAAACCCAGGCAAAAAGGCTTAGCAAAAGCGGACTTTTACCATCCGTAAGTGATGTCTTCGTTTCAGAAGCCGTCGGATTCCCGAAACCGGACAAACGTTTTTTTGACTATGTACTTGACAGAATTGATGAAAGGGATAAAAGCAAGGTTATAGTTATCGGGGACTCACTTTCTTCCGATATAAAAGGAGCCTGCGACAGCGGCCTTGACAGCATATGGCTGAATTCCAACGGTGCCCCATCCCCTGACGGCTTTTCTGCAACCTATACGGTAACTTGCCTGAAGGAGCTTGAAAGCATTCTTTTCTGATGTTATTTTAATAATATACAATTATAATTACTCTCAGGAGGTGTTATTATGCGCATTCTTATTGCAGAGGACGAAAAAAGCCTGAACAGAATACTTGTTAAGCAGTTCACAAAAGCAGGCTACAGTGTTGACAGCTGCTTTGACGGTGAAAGCGTTTTCGATTACACCGCAAATGCGATATACGATGTTATTATTCTTGATATAATGATGCCGAAAAAAGACGGTCTTCAGGTGCTCACAGAAATGAGGAACAAGGGAGATTCTACGCCGGTTATTTTTCTTACGGCTAAATCAGAGATTGAAGACCGCGTAACCGGTCTTGATATGGGTGCCAACGATTACGTTGTAAAGCCCTTTTCCTTTGATGAGCTTGCAGCAAGAGTAAGAATGGTCACAAGAAAAGCAGCAGGAATCAGCACAAATATTTACACCGTCGCAGACCTTACTGTTGACGTAAAATCACGCGAGGTTACAAGAGCCGGTGTAAAAATTGACCTTTCCGCCCGGGAATATACTATACTTGAAACACTGATAAGAAATGCCGGCACCGTAATGTCACGCGAAAAAATTGAATCGAGCGTATGGAATTACGATTATCTCGGCGGTACCAATGTTATTGACGTATATATAAGATATCTCAGAAAGAAAATAGACGACAATCACGAATTGAAGCTTATTCGTACCGTAAGAGGTGCCGGCTATGTTTTGAAGGGAGAATGATATGAAGGGAAAATCACTTCGTTTCAGAATAAACCTCTGGTATACAATACTGATGTGTGTTGTTTCAACAGCCTTAATCGTATGCACTGTTGTTACTGCAAGAACCACCGAAAAATCTGAGGCTCAGCAAAACCTTATAAGAAGTGTTGAGCGCAATATTGATGAAATTGAAGTTGAAAACGGTATACTTGATATTGAATCGGACTTTGCATATATAAACGACGGAGTTTATGCCATCGTTTTCAACAGCGAAGGCAATATTATCGGCGGAAGCTATCCGGATGGCTTTGCCACCGATACGGAGCTGAAAAACGGCCGCTTTGCACTCGAAGGCGATTATTATTTTTATGACAGTAAGATTGAGTTTCTCAAGTATGAATACAAAATACACGGCATAAGCGGTGAAATACTCAGCAGTGAATGTGACGGCCTTGATTCATATACTCCCTTTGACGGTGACACAGATGTTGTGGGAGAAGGCTGCACACTTACATACGAGGAGGCCTACAGCATTGCTCTTGAACACAGCGGCATCAACAGAGAGCATGCGGAGCTTATGATGGCTCGCTCATATGAATACAATGAGGAACAGCTCTATGAAATTGAGTTTTACTGTCCTGAAAAAGGCTACGAGGACATATGGATAAGAGGTGTCACTCTTTCGGCTGACCTCGGCGGCGTATGGGATACCATAGCTAAGCTTGCTACAATTCTTGTTCCCCTTGTTGTTATTCTTGCAGCTGCAGTCGGAAGTATTCTTTCTAAAAAAGCCCTGTCGCCCATCGGCCGTCTTAGCGATGCCGTTTCCGAAACGCGCTCAGGCAACGACCTTTCAAAGCGTATTGAGCTTACCGACAGCGACAAAACTCTGACCGTGCTTACTGAAAACATCAATGCAATGTTTGAGCGACTGCAAAGCTCATTTGAATCTGAAAAGCAATTCAGCTCAGACGTATCTCACGAGCTTCGCACTCCTACAGCCGTGATTCTTGCTGAATGTGAATACCAGCTCAGCCGTAACGATATAGACAAAGAAGCGGCAGAGGGCTTTGAAACACTAAAAAAGCAAGCAATTTCTATAAGAGATATTATTTCGCAGCTTCTCTATTTTGCATCAATTGAACAAGGCAGAGAAAAGCCCGCTTTTGCTCGGGAAAATCTCAGCGAGCTTGTTTTAGCAGTGTGTGATGACATTCAGCAAATAGACCAAAAAGGCATCACACTGAAAAGAGAAATCAGCGACGATATATATATGCCTTTTGACATATCAATGATAACGAGACTTGTAACGAATCTGCTTTCAAACGCTTTCGTTTATTCTCCCGAAAACAGTGCAGTAACCGTCGGGCTTAAAAAAGAAGATAAAAATGTTGTTTTTACCGTTAAGGATAACGGTATAGGAATCGCCCCGGAGCATATAGATAAAATATGGAACAGATTTTACCGTGTGGATAAATCCCGTTCACGCAGTGAGGGCTGCTCAGGGCTCGGACTCGCAATGGTGAAACAGATTGCTGAACTTCACGGAGCAAAGGTAAGCGTTGAAAGCGAAGTGGGAAAGGGAAGCACTTTTACTGTTGAATTTATTTTATAGTATTTTTCGGTGTCATCTTTTAAAAGATGGCACCATTTTTTATAAAAAGTTAATTTTTCTAATCATTCTTTAATCTTTTCTGTGTATTATATAGGTGTAAACAGAAAACACAGATAAATAAAAAAAGGAAAGGTGATATTATGAAAAAATCATTTAAAAAACTGTTTGCTGTTTTAACCGCCATTACAATTATTCTTTCTCTTTCGGTACCTGCTCTTGCCGCCTCGGTAAACAGGGATCAGGCAAAAACAATAGCGCTTGAGGATTCGGGTTTCAAAACAGATGACCTGATATATATCAAAGTAACAAGCGACAGCGAAGACGGAACAGCCGTCTGGGATGTTGAGTTTACAGCAGAAGCCCTCGGATTATACCACGAATTTGATTACACAGTAAGAAAATCCGACGGTAAGATTCTTGACAAGGAATATGAGCTTGAAGCAATCCCCTTCTCCGGTACTGACGAAGTAATTGACAAAGAAGTAGCAAAGGGACTTGCGGTAAAAGAATTCAATATTCCTCTTGCAGAAGCAAAGTTTATTAAGGCTGAGACTGACATTGACGACGGTAATAAGGTTTACGAAATAGAATTTGTCAGCGGTGACGTCAAGTACTCATGCGAAATAAATAAAAACGGCAGAGTAATTGAAAAAGAGGTTGACAGCATTGACACCTTTGAAGAAAAGCTTGAGATTACCTTTGCTCTCATCATTGCATGGATTCTTTCAATTTTCGGGAAATAATAAGAATTTATTTGAGGCGTCGGAATTTATCCGACGCCTTTACTGTATATATGATACTGTACCGGTTGCAGAATCATAAGCTGAAAAAATTTTTAAAAACTATTGACAATCAGATGTGTATGTGATATATTATAGTCAAGTTAACGATAATGATTATCATTATCAATTAAGTTAACAAAGAACGGAGTGATAAAATGTCAGCTCTGCGAAATTCAAAGCAGCGCGACGCCGTACTCCGTGTTCTGAGCGAAAGGTATGACCACCCGACAGCCGAAGAGGTTTATATCTCAGTAAAAAAGGTTATTCCCTCGGTAAGTCTGGCGACGGTCTATCGAAATCTGAAGCTTCTCGAAAGTGAAGGTATGATAATAAAAATCACCACACCTGAAAGCGACAGATTCGACGGTCACACCCACGAGCACTATCATTTCACCTGTAACGAATGTAAACGGGTAATTGATCTGGAGCTTAGTGAGGGCTTAAACGTAAACGCCCTGCCGAAAAGCTTCGGCGGCAAAATAACCGGCCATGAGCTTATGTTTTACGGATTATGCGAAGGCTGCAACAAAATCTAAAAAATTATAATTTATCGGAGGAAAAAGAAATGAAAAAGTATTATTGTCCCGTATGCGGTTATGAAAGTGATGAAGCAATCGAAAAGTGCCCCATCTGTAAGGCAGCTATGAAGCAGAGAGAAGAAGGCGCAGGTATGGTCTGGGCTGCAGAGCACATCCTCGGCGTTGGTAAGGAAGCAAATGTACCCGAAGAAATTGTTATGGGTCTTCGCGATAACTTCAACGGCGAATGCTCAGAGGTTGGTATGTATCTCGCAATGGCTCGCGTTGCTCACAGAGAGGGATATCCCGAAATCGGTCTTTACTGGGAAAAGGCAGCTTATGAAGAAGCAGAACATGCAGCAAAGTTTGCTGAGCTTCTCGGTGAGGTTGTAACTGCAAGCACAAAGAAAAACCTTGAAATGAGAGTCGCTGCCGAAAACGGTGCAACTCAGGGTAAATTTGATCTTGCTAAAATGGCTAAGGAGCACGGTCTTGATGCTATACACGATACCGTTCATGAAATGGCACGTGACGAAGCAAGACACGGTAAGGCTTTCGAAGGTCTTCTTAACAGATATTTCAAATAAGCAATAACTGATATGGATTTTTTCAAAAGAAAGCATCAGCCATCTGAGAAAACGGAGATTTTGTTCGTTCAATGCGGTTCAAGTTTTTTCAGAATATGCGAAAAATCCGACGGAACACACAGCATATTATTTTGTGCAGGGCATTTATTTAAAAATAGTTTTTATGAAAATGCAATGGAAGAACTGCTTTGCCCTGACATCGTAGTGAACGAAGCGTTTAGACTCATTAAAAAACATTCGGTGTTTGACATACTTGATGGCGTTAAGCGGAGCGAATACAGAGATATTGAGTGTTATATGGGTTATACCCTGGCTGTTCGTTGTAACTACGCTGATTTACAATACGAATTCTGCGATACAACCGGCTCCTGCTACGAAAAATCCTCTGATAAAGATACTCAGCTTTGTATGTTACGTCTTATATCAGAGCTTACAGAGTTATATTTCCTTGTTCAACAAAAGAAAATTGCTTAGTAAGCATGAGTCTTTGGAAACTGTATAGCTTAAGGGCATCTTAAGCTCCGTCAGACACTCGGTCATTTAACTTATACGGGAAAATACAATCCCTGCATAAGAAAAGCAAGCGGGGATACGTAAAACGTATCCCCTATTTACTTTAAGGAGTGTAAATTATGTTTGATTATACTATCTGCAACTGCAAGAAGGTTACTTATTTCGATGTCGAAGATGCATTAAGAAACTTCAAAAATTTTAATGACGTAGAAAAAAACTTCGAAGAGGTTCAGAAAATCACCCACTGCACAACCGGTTGCGGCGGTTGCCACGAAAAAATACTTGATGCTATTTCTGAAATAATGAGTAAATAACCCGAATCTGATTAAAATATACCAGGAGGTAATAATTATGAATGATATAAAATTCTTTGTTTGTGAGCATTGCGGCAACCTTGTTGCAGTTATCAACGATGCAAAGGTACCGATGATGTGCTGCGGTCAAAAAATGACACAGCTTATCCCCGGCACTGTTGAAGCAAGTGTAGAAAAGCACCTTCCCGTTGCCGTAATTGACGGCAACAAGGTAAAGGTTGAAATCGGTTCTGTTTCACATCCAATGACTGAAGAGCACAGCATACTTTGGGTATATCTCCTAACCGATAAAGGCGGCCAGCTGAAGTTCCTCTCAGCAGGTGAGGCTCCGTGTGCAGAGTTTGCACTTCTTAACGAAAAAGCTGTTGCGGTTTATGCTTACTGCAACCTTCACGGCTTGTGGAAAACCGAAATATAAACTGAACAGGAGGATATTTTATGAAAAAATACATTTGCCCCTGCGGATATGTTTACGACCCTGAGCTCGGTGACCCGGAAAACGGTGTGGCACCCGGCACACTGTGGGAAAACGTACCAGAGGATTGGGTTTGTCCTACTTGCGGACTGGGTAAAGATATGTTTGAGGAAGAATAATAACATATTTGAACAGCAGCTATATTATACTGAAAGACGGCTCAGCTTGAGCCGTCTTCAGCTTTTAAAAGCTTTGTTATTCCGTTTGAACAGTTTACAGTTTGTACACAATATCGAAATAATCTAATCTAATTTAAATGATATTTTTATTGTGTATAGATATTTCCAATATGGAGGTAGTTAAAATGAAACATTTTAAACAAATTGTCAGTGTTATGCTTACTTTGCTTGTAATTTTTTCTTGTTGCAGCTCAGCATTAGCAGTGGCAGCAGAGGTACAGCCCGAGGAAAAACAGTATCCGATAGTTTATGTTACAGGCTTCGGTACAACAAATCTCTATTATGCAGATGATCCTGAAAAGAAATCTCTTTTCTACCCGATTGATACCGACAGAATTTTAGGTAATCTCGGTAATGTTGGCGATTACATAATGACATCTATCATAAACCTTGAGCCCGATCTTCTTTACACGGTACTTTATGAATTCCTTATGGACAGCTGCGGAATGCTTTCTATGGGTGATGACGGTAAATCACCTGTTGACGGTGTTACAGTTGATCCTCTCACACTTAATTACGAGGAGTCCGGCGGCGGAAAGTATGCTTTCCATTACGATTTCCGTCTCAATCCTTACGATATTCTTCCTCGCCTGAGAGAGCATATTGCAATGGTTAAGGAAGCAACAGGTGCCGAGAAGGTTGAGCTTGTTGCATCAAGCTACGGTGCAACAGTTGCAATGACATATCTCGACGAATATAAGGATGACCTTGATGACATTGATTCAGTTCTTTTCTGCGTACCCACTCTTGGCGGTATCGACTTCCTGAGTGAAATCTTCTGTGACGAATTATATGTTGATCCCCTTGCAGTACAGGACTTTGTAAGCGGTACAATCGGTGCGGAAGGCTTCGGAATTTATCTTAGCATTCTCGACAAAGCAGGCCTTCTTGACATTATTGTTCAGGCTCTTCTCGTTCCCGTTTTACGCGAGGCTGTTCTTGATGCATTGGTAGCTTTTGCCCGTGATTGCGTAGCCACTATCCCTGCCGCATGGACCTGTGTTCGTGATAAGAACTTTGATAAGGCACTCGCTACTATGTTCGGCGAAGATTATGCTGACGAAAACCACAAAAACGCTGTTCTTGTTGAAGGCGTTCAGAAATTCCGTAAGAACATTATGCTCAGACAGACCGAAATTATCGATCAGACAATTGCAAACTATTCTGATATGCATGTGGCAGTTATCAGTAAGTACGGTTCAGCCCCTATCCCCATCGGTAGTGACGGAGATAAGATGAATGACGGTCTTGTAACACTGGAAAGCTCAAGCTTTGGTGCAACCTGAGGCCTTAATGCAGAAAAGCTTCCCGACGGATATGAGCAGGCCCTTTATACAGATTACAACTTCATTTCACCTGACGGCTGGCTTGATGTTTCAACAGGTAAGCTTCCCTTCACAACCTGGTATCTCAAGGGTCTTGGCCATATGAAACAGAATGACGGATATTGGGTACTTATCAACAAGATAGTACACCGAGACCTCACCGTGTTTACAGACCCGAATACTCCCCAGTTCCAGGAGGTTCCCGAAGATGATCCTCAGGCACTTGTGTCCATGAAGGATGCTGAGTCAAAGAAAAATACAACAATTTTCGAAGACATCATTGCTCTCATCAAGCATTTAATCTCAAAGGTTTTTGATCCGATCCGAAAGCTGTTCAACAAAATATAAGCTAATTAAAACTAAATAATTTAACAACCGTCTTTCAAACGAAAGACGGTTGTTCTCTTTGCAAAAACTACCCTTGACAGCATACTGACCTTCTGAGTAAGTGAAAAATTAGCTGAACGTTATGTCAGTCTCTGTTGTTTAAAAAATAAACATATCAATCATCTGCATTGACAGAATCTACAAAAATATTATCTTCAGAAGACAAAGCCGTTTTTTTCGGATTATCAAAAATGATACTGTAATTCGGGGAATCGGTTTGCTTATTTAAAATAAATATATTTTTCTTTATTTCTACGTTGTAAACCATCGATCTGAAGGTTATATATCCCCTGCTTTTTCCGTTCAGACTGCAAGGACCGTCAAAAATATTGTTTTCAATCAGAATATTGTTGTGCCCACAGTCTCCGTGATGTCCGATTGCGGGAAAACCTGCACATTTAAATATGTTATTTCTGATAGTGATATTACAGCAAACCGTATCATCCTTGCAAAAGTCTACAAGAGTACCCCGGCAATTATAAACGGGGCCGTAAGAGCCGTCACGTGCAAGATCGAGCTGTATCTGTTCATTGTAAAGATTTTCAGCTGTTACCGTATATGTAGGTCCATCAAAAACACAGTTTTTGATAACTGCATTCTCTGTTGAATTTATCTCAATCATATGCCACAAAGCACAGTTGCGAAAACGGCATCCGTCAATGCAAATATTTCTGCAATGAACCGTATTCAAAAGCGTAGAGTGCTCAGTAAGGTTTTTATTACCGTCAAATACTCCCCCGCTGATCAGCACATCGTGAGTTCCCTCATAACCGCCCCATTCCGGTTCCGAATATGAAGCGAGCAGATATCTTGTAAGCGAATCACACTTATCACTTCTCAGAATTACAGCATTGTCAGACAGCTTAAAAACCTGATCGGAATAAAATATAAGCGTAGCAGAAACCAGATAAGTTCCGTCCGGAAAATATACCGTCCCTCCGTCCTTGACGGAATCTATACATTCCTGCAATGCCTTGGTATCATCGTGTATACCGTCACCGTAAACGTTTTTGTTATCCGTTACCTTTATAAAATTCATAATTGATACCTCTTATTATAACATCTTTAGCCGTGAGTTACCTCAGTAACTGCTGCTTCCTCAAAAAACGGCTGTCAAGTTTACAGCCTTTTTTAATCTTAATATCAGTTAGCCTTCTCAGACTCAATAACAATATTTTCTTTGTGGCGTTTGGCTCTGATTTCATCAAGCTCGCGGTACATCTGCTCTTTCTTTTCTCCTTCAACGTTGTAGAAGAACTTAAGAATAAGTGCCTTAAGAACATTAGCTGTTGTATATCCGAAGAGAAGGAAGCCGAGAATCCATAAGCAAACATTAAGATAATTGGGCTGAGCTTGCATTGTCTTAACAAGATCCTTTTCGTTTGAGGAAAGATATCCTACTGCGGCAACATAAAGGGAAGAGATACATCCTTGACGTAGTTACAGAATGTGTTGATCCAACCGGGAACGATGCCCTGAACGGCTTCGATTCTGTCGCCCGTCTGCCATTCAAGATAGTCGAGAAATTCAACGTCGAAGTGAGATTTTGAAAGTTCCTGAATACCAATACCGATACCGAAAACGAAATAGAATACGTAGAAGAATATGCTGTTCCATCCCTCAGGCACATAGAAATATAGTGCCGTAATTGCAAAGATAGGAATAAGACAGATGAAATACCAATGACGGTAGCGTCCGAAGCGGGTTTTCCAATGCTGAACAACATAACCGGTAACAACACCCATTACAAGACCCAAAATCATCGTAAGTGTAGTTTAAAAAGCTGAGATCGATGCAATTTACGTTGCACTTACACCGAAGGGACCGAAGTAAAGCTCGAGAAGGAAGGTTGTTGCAAGTGTACCTGTAAGAGTTGTACCGAACTGACTTCCTGCTCGTGAAAGCATAATACAAATATACTCAAGCCTTGTTATATACTTACCATCGTTGCCTGAAAGAGCACCTTCAGGCGCTTCAGATAAGGTTTTGGGTTTGTTCTTAGACATCATATCAACTCAGATAACATAATTTAGTTAATATTAACATTATTTTTCATAACAATCAAGTAATTTGGTAAATTAACACAATAAATTAAAAATTATTGATTGTATAACTCTGACAGCTGTGGTATAATGGCTTAAAATCATAGTAAAAACACCGTTTCCTGTTAAGCTGTGATTAACCGTAGTATAAGCTTTATTGCTTTTATAATAAAGGAGTTCAATATGATTTACAGTTTTTATCACATCACCGATGTTCATTATTACAGCAAAAGAAACTTTGCTTGCGACTGGCGCACATTTCCTCAACCTAATTCCCAGGTTTGCATACTTAAAAGCGAAGAAGCCTTTAAAAAAGCTCTTGAAACAGTTGAAGCGGATAAGGATACGAGCACCGTTATTATAACAGGTGACCTTACAAATCACGGCGAGTCCTACAGCCACGAGGAGGTGCGGAATTTACTTCAGAAATTTACTGAAGGCGGAGGCAATCCCTACGTTTACACAGACAATCACGACTATCCTTATTTCCCTATATACGGCTACGGTGAAAACGGAGAAAAGGTACCTACAGAGCATCTTCCCGAAAAAGAAGTAAAAGAAATGTACCGCCCATACGGCAGAGATAAAGCCTTTGATACGTATGAAGGCGACGACACTACATATATTGCTGAAATTTTACCCGGTCTTTATTATATTGCTATGGGCTACTGTGCAGAGGATGACGAAGAGTATTACAATCCATATTTCACCGACGAGCTTATGAACTGGGTCAAAGGTCATATAGAAAAGGTCAAGGAAAAAGGCGGCACTGTTATCTGCAGTACCCACAGACCCGTTATTGCACCATCCCCCGCTTATGCAATTGTCGGCAAAGGACACTGTTTCCCTGACGGTGAAAGAAGAATGAAGGAGCTTGCCGATATGGGTATAAGGCTCTTTTTCAGCGGTCATTCACACATTCAGTGTATGAAAGAAATCACAAGCGAAAAGGGCAACAGAATTTACAGCGTACAAACCTCTTCCATTGCCGCCTTTCCGCCTAAAATGAGAAAGATAACCATTGATACGGATAAAGCTACAGCAGACATTAAAACTATAGATATAGAGCTTTCCGGCCTTGGAATGAGCTTCACAGAATATGCTAAAAAAGGTTTTCTCGGTATAATTGAAAAAATTCCCTATAATATGGAGCACGATGTTGAGGCTTTCGCAAATACCGACGGCGGTATTTCAGTTCCCAAGGATCTCATTTTAAAGCATCCGAAAACAGTAATGTTCCTCGGCAGAAAACTTAACGGTCTTACCTATGCAAAGGTGGCAAAATTTTCAAAGAAATATCACGACCTTAAGGAAAATGACCTTGCAGATAAAAAAGACAAAAAGTTTGTAGACCTTGTATTAGAGCTTGTGACTAACCTTTACCGCGGCAACGCCTCTTATTCGCACGATACAGTTGAATATAAAATAACTATGGGTACCTTCAGAAAAATCGAAAAGCTGCTTTCGGTTTTACGCATAGATTCAAAAAAACTTCTGAACGGATACAGCTTAGAAGAATTTATTGAGCCTCTGCTTTATAAGAACGGTCCGGACGACGATAACGCTACGGTTGACATAAAATAAGAAGCATTAAACAAGTTACCCGAAAAGGAAAAAGCGCTGTTGCCAATTATGCACTTACTTACACAAGCACCGGCAATTCTGACAGCTTCATATACGATATATTTAAAATGAAAATGATAGTGAAAAGCACGACTTACAACAATGTAGGCCGTGCTTACTTTTTGTGTTAAAAATACCTTTTTATGGGCTTTATCCGGAAGATTGTTCAGATATTCCGGAAGCTGTCTAAGATGAATCCCGTACGCGAATGCGGTGCAGCTCATTATTGATAAACCAGATAAAATAATTACCGCCGGGGAGAAATCCCCTGCGTGGTTTTCGTATACAAAAAAAGACATCCCTGTCGAACCGAATCGGTTCTGACTTGAGATGTCTTCCGTTTTTATTCAATTTCTGAAAGTCTCCGTCTGAATTCTTCGATCTTTTCTTTTGAATACATCTTGCTGAGAACGACCATAGCCATATTTGGTGTGAAGCCCATTGCAAGAGCCATGTTCTTCATGGGGTGGTTAACGAGATCGGGACAAAGATCGTCAACGATTTTCATAACCTCCGGGTCCTTCATAAGTACACTTAATTTTGTGTCAAAAGAATATTTTGCCATATATTTTTCTCCTTTTCTGTTATTTGTATTATTAATAATAATAGTACACAAACTTTACTTATCTGCACCTTTGCCAAGGGTAATACCTTTTTCAATAGCGGCGATATTGAGCTGCATAATTTGAGGGCTTTTTTCTTTAAACTTTTCCTCAAGAGAAGCTATAACCGCCTCTTTGCTTACGATACCCGTAGCTCCTATAAGAGCACCTATAAGAACCGTATTGGCAACCTTAACATTACCGAGCTCAAGAGCCACGTCATCCACGGGAACGGAGACAGTCTTTACATCCTCTCTTTCCGTTTCATTTACACGGCTGGAATTAACAACAACCGTACCACCCTCTTTAACATCGTTGATGAATTTACTGTATGCCTGTTCATTCATAGCTACGAGGATGTCACACTTTTTCGGAAGTGGTGAGATAATATCTGCATCGCTTATGATAACCGTACACTTGGCACTGCCGCCACGCTGTTCGGGGCCGTATTCAGGGAGAAATGTTGAATGCTTACCCATAACAATAGCAGTCTGAGCAAGAGTAATACCCGCACTCATAATACCCTGGCCGCCTGAACCGGAAAATACAAATGACTGTTTCATTATTTGTCGCCCTCCTTATCTTTATAAACACCGGGTTTGAAATAAGGAATGGTGTTGCCGGTCATATAATCGAGAGTATCAAGGGGACTCATACCCCAGTTTGTGGGACAGTTTGTAAGAAGCTCAATGAAAGTGAAGCCCTTGCCTGCCATCTGAAGCTCAAAAGCTTTTTTGATACCCTTTTTTGCATCCATTACACCCTTTGGTGAGTTGAGAGCATATCTTGCTACAAATACAGGAGCCTCGAGTACGGAAATAAGCTCACACATCTTAAGAGGATAGCCTGTTGTCATCGGGTCTCTGCCGAAAGGTGTGGTAGTTGATTTCTGACCCACCAGAGTAGTGGGAGCCATCTGTCCTCCGGTCATACCATAGGTCTGATTGTTGGCAAAAATAACAGTGAAGTTTTCTCCTCTGTTTGCTGCAGACATAATTTCCGCAAGTCCGATAGCCGCGAGGTCGCCGTCACCCTGATAAGTGAAAACCAACCTTTCCGGGAGGCATCTTTTTATGCCTGTCGCAACTGCAGGAGCCCTGCCGTGAGCAGCACCGATATCGTCGCCACTCCATGAATAAAGGTTAAGAGCACTACAACCTACGGAAATAACATTTATTGCATTTTGCTGCTGATTAAGCTCTTCAATAACGTCAGCTACAAGTCTTGTTGCAAGTGCATGAAGACATCCCGGGCAGTAACCCGTAGACATAGGCATCAGTGCACTTGGTCTTTTATAAGTTGCCATAATTATGCTCCTCCTTTCACTATCTGCCCGATAGCCTCATATACACCTTCGTCGTCAAGGAGAACACCGCCTGAACGTCCGTATTCATGTACGGGACAGCGTTCTTTTACCTGAAGCTCGATATCGTCACGCATCTGAGCAGGAATTGTCATTTCAATATCAATAATACCCTTTACCTTGCTGTAATCAAGATTGTCAAGGCTTGCCTTTGGGAAAGGATAAAGAGTAATGGGTCTTATCATACCAACCTTGTATCCCTGCTCACGAAGTGTGTTGATTGCTTCCTTGGCAACTCTTGCAGCAATACCGTAAGCAACAACAACATATTCCGCATCCTCAAGCATATACTCTTCAACCTTAACATCTGACATTTCCCACATTTTATATGTCATACCCTTGAATTTGTTGAGCATTTCAAGAGCAAGTTCAGGAAGAATGGGTGTAATCATATGGCTTTCTTCGCGACCGTTAACTCGTGCAAGGCACCAGTCTTCAGTGTTGGTATAGGAAAGCTCCTTCATTTCGGGAAGCTCAACCTCTTCCATAATAGCACCGAGACAACCGTCCATCAGAATAACCACGGGGCCTCTGTCTCTTTCGGCATATTCCCAGGCGTTATATGTAAGGTCAACGGCCTCCTGTAATGAAGCAGGGGCAAAAACCATCGCTCTGAAGCCACCGTGACCGAGAGCCTTGGTTGCCTGAAGATAATCGGACTGAGCAGGCTGAATTGAGCCAAGGCCCGGACCGCCTCTGGAGATATTGACGATAACCGCGGGAAGCTGAGCCGAAGCAAGGTAAGAGATACCCTCCGCTTTAAGACTGATACCGGGGCCCGAAGAACTGGTGAGAGCACGTGTGCCCGTTGCCGATGCACCGTATACCATATTGATTGAGGCTACTTCACTTTCACCCTGAACAAAAGCGCCTCCGACTTCGGGAAGTCTCCGGGAAAGATATTCAGGAATTTCGTTTTGCGGAGTGATGGGATAACCAGCAAAGAAACGGCATCCGCCTCTGACTGCTGCTTCAGCTATAGCTTCGCAGCCCTTCATAAATCTTTTTTCCATAAATTACGCCTCCTTATCTGTTACTTCAATAGCCGCCTCCGGGCACATCAAAGCACAAATTGCACAAGCTGTGCAGGCATCTTTATTAATATTCACAGGGTAAAAATGACCTTTCTGAGATCTTTCTTTACCCATTTCCAATATATGCTTCGGGCAAAATTTGATGCAGTATCCGCAACCCTTACACATAAGCTCATTAATGGTAATCATTGTTCTTTCTCCTTTGTCTTAATCTCAAGAAGTATGTTTCCCATACAGAAGATTATAGCACTTCAGATATAATTTGTAAATTACTCTGAGAAAAATTAATCTTTTATTTTTCTCTCGGCTCTTGCTCTTTCGGGGTCAGCAGCAGTAACCTTCATAAAATCTATTTTCATAAGAGGAGTTTCAGGGAGCTTATCCATAAATATATAGTCATGAGGAACATAGAATTTTGAGTAGTTTTCTTCAAGCATTTTGCCTATTTTAGCTTTAAGCTCTTCTGTTTCGTACTTCTTATCCTTAACAGTGAGATAAAGTCTAACCATTGAACGCTTGTTTTCCCAACCCTGAACAGCGCAGCATTCCTTAACCTCGGGAAGATCACCTACAACCTTTTCGATATCGGTCGGATAAACATTGTAGCCTGAAATGATAACCAATCTCTTTTTTCTGCCTGAGAAGAAGAAATATCCGTCTTTATCCTTATAGCCAAGATCACCGGAAAGAACCCACTTTTTGCCGTTTTCATCGATGTAAATTCCGTACTCCTTGTCTTCGCCGTCCATATAGTAGCCTTCCATTATAGTGGGACCTGCAATAGCAAATTCACCGATTTCACCGTCAGGAAGCTTATGGTGATCATCGTCCCAGATTTCGACTTCAACACCTCTTAGTGGTCTGCCTACACTGCCGTAACGGAAATCCTCGTTGGAGTTAGTGGTACAAACAGAGTTTGTCTCTGTAAGGCCGTAGCCCTGTCTGAGCCTGCCGACTGCTCCCCATTTTTCAAAGTATGAGTTGAATTCATCAAGGAAAGCATCTGACACATCATCGCCGCCACAGAACATTAAACGCACATTTTTAAGGTGAGGACCGTCAAAGCCCTTCTGACGCATAAGCTTCTGGAACATAAGAGGTATACCGATAAAGCCCACAACTCGGTTTTGTTTCAAAAGCTTGACAAAAATCTTTGCATCAAACTGCATCATGGGAATAATTCTCGCACTGTTGCACATTGCCATATGTATACCTATACAAAGACCGAAGCAGTGGAAGAGAGGAAGTACGATAACCTCTGCTTCTTCACCGGGAGCGTGAATCTCATCAAGGTCAGAAACACGCCAGACGAGCTCATTTATAGATTTTGATGTGATTTTAATTGTTTTACTTTTGCCTGTAGTACCGCCGCCATTGAGATAAGCACCCAAATCGTCACCGTTACCCTTAACTCGCTCGGGCAAATAACATTTTGCAATAACATCGTTATAATAATAAGCATTGTCATATTTGGGATAAAGCTTCTTAACAAGGCCCTCGCCCATCTTACAACCGAAGCCCTTTATGCCCTGCGAATAGTCAGATGAGCAACATACAATACAGGGTACACCGCAATTATTGATTGTTTTTATGTGATCCTTAGCAAGAAGGTCAAGAATCATAACCGCTTTTGAATCAACCTCTTCAATTCTTTCTTTAAGAAAGTCCGTTGACATAAGAGGGTGAACAAAGTTGGTGATTGCACCAATGCTATTGAGAGCGTAAAAGGCAATAATACTCTGTACGGTAGTGGGCATAAATACGGTGACTACATCGCCTCTCTTAATGCCAAGCTCTTTCTGAAGAAAGCCTGCAAGAGCATCCATATGTCTGAAAATTTCTGATCTGTAATACTTAACACCGAAGTGCTGCATCATATAGACGTCATCATAAATTTCAGTACACTCTCTTAAGTACTCATAACAGTTTTTATTTTCGGGTGATTTCAACATAATGTTTTCTCCTTACGGTATATTTTGTGTAAAAAACATACAGATCGTATAGATATATTATAACATTGTCAACAAACTATTTGTTAACATATTAGGTTTTTTTAAATAATTAATTTTAAAAATTATGAACCAGAAATAAAAAATTGTAGGTAAAAATGTATAAAGTGTATACAAATTTACATTTTATAATGCTAATACATAAAAAAGACAATCGGCAAATGTTAATTCAAGCAATAAAAAGACCTGTTTTTATGAAATAAAGGTTCCGCAAAAACAAGTCAGATGTATATAATATTTAATTTGGAGTGATTTTCCGGTTCAATTCCGGGCGGTCTTAAAAATGGCGGTTTTTCTTCAGCAAACAACACTGGATTTTTCGTTCGAAACCACTTGCTCTCAAAAACATCCGGACTTTTCTTTTGGCAGGGGCAGAAGGGCTCGTTCTCACCTGCCGGATCGGTCGGTGCTTCTGCTTCGCAGAGGTCTCCACCGGAGACCCGCACCCCACTCGCGGTTGGTCATTGTGTTAATACCGAAGTGAATGAAATTATAGTTTTCAAGCTTCATAAACTCAAGCTGTCATTCGGTAGGGGTAACAATTTTATATCTTTCAACCTCTGCACCATTTGTCGGATATGAGTTATTGCCGAAACACCAGCCTTCTTTAATAACCTTCATAACGTGCCTTCTTTTTAAAAAGCCTCACACTGTTTTTTTTACAGTGTGAGGCTCGTTTAATCAATAATGCTTATCAACCATTTCACCTATTGCTCTGAGGAGCGAATCCTCGTGGCTTAACGAAAGATCACAGCTGTAATGCCATATCATAACACCGCCAAAACCGTTATTGATGGCATACTCGGTTTTCTGACTGATAACCTCAGAGGTGTTGAACCAGCAATCCTTGTTTATTTCATCGCAATGATACCAACCGTCCTTGTTCATTTTATCATAACAGTCAATAAAGTCATACCAATAAGGTGACATATCCTTCGGTCTTGAATAGAAAGGAAGGCCGATATTTATTTTGTCTTTAGGAACTCCTTTATACTTAAGCTTCTTAATCTGAGTGACGGTATCCTCATAGGTTGCGTGCTTTCCGTTTGCATCAACATAATCATAGGTCATAAGCTCAAGGGTGTCAATAGCCGAAACAGCTCCGGAAGTCAAGGAAACATTCCAAGCACTGAGTGCAACACCGAGGGTGTATTCGTCACGCAGATATGCTCTGAGTGAAACAAGAAATTTGTTAAAATAATGCCACGCATCATTTGTAATCGGGTATTCATAATCAAAGTGAACGCCGTCAAAGCCATATTTTTTAAGAACATCAAGAACATTTCTTTCAAGAGCTCCGCTTTTAAAGGCTTTGTTGTGTTCCGTACTCTGTACCTTCATCTGCTTCTTCCAATCATCGGAATCCGTGTTGCCCCGAGGACCAAGCAGATTGAGAGTAATGTGAATATCTCTGTCACCGATGACAGTACGGACTGCAGACATAACTCTTTCCATTTTTGCTTCGTCATATTCGACCTCACCTTTACTGTTGAAGGTGGCACACTCAAAAATGATAAGGTCAGTTATAATGTCGAAATCCTCTGAGTTAAGGTCGGCTGCAGAATGAACGCTGTCACCTCTTATATAGGATGTTACTTTGAAATTTTCCACTTTACCTTCAAATCTGAAGGGACGGGTAAAAAAAGCAATAACAAAGGTGAAAAAACGAAGTATCATCTGAATAATTGCCGCCATAAATTCATCTCCTTTTACATGTTTTCCTAATTTATAACAAGCTCATCGCCAAGGGATGCACCGTTATTAGTGGGATACCACTTTTTGCCGAGAGTAATATCACTTTCATTACCTGACATATTGACCATAAGCAGTGATGTACAACTGTAAAAAGCATATTCGTCAATTCTTGTTACGCTTGCCGGAATAGTAACTCCTTCAGTGATGAACAAAAACCAAAGACATCCTTTCAGATTGTTTCAAGCCCGTCGGGTAAAACGATTTCTTTGAGGCCGCATAAAAAGAAGGCTTTTTCTTCTATTGTTTTAAGAATAGAAGGAAGCTTAATTTCCTTAAGGTCCGAACACTTATAAAATGCCTTGGAGCGAATTGTCTCTACACCTTCAGGAATTTCATAAGAAACAGATTTAATTTCGTTACCGTTTTCATCCTTATCAGTCACTACGCCTCTTTGCGGAGGGTAGAAAAGAACCGTTTTCATATCCTTGGTGTAAACAACACCGTCAACATCGCAGATATAGGGGTTGTTATCGTCAACTTCTGTTTTTGTCACTTTTTTGCTGTTGCCGAAAGCCCAGTCTGAAATCTTCCTGACATTTTTGCCTATGGTAATCTCTGTTACATATTCAAGGTTTGTGGCAGAAAAATCTACAATTTTTGTTACGGGTACACCTTCATATTCATCGGGGATAGCTATTTTGGTTACGATCGTTTTGTTGGGTACTTTTGTTACGGTTGCTTCACTGTTTTTTGAATTATATCACGAAGTACAAATGCTGACAACTGTTTTAAAGAAAAAATAAATATCGGTTAGGATTACCGACTTTAATTTTTTGTCAACAGATTTTCTCTGAAAAAAAGAGTAAAAACTGCGTTTTTTATTGAAATCTTTCAATAATTTTGATATAGTTAATAATAAAGAGTTTATTGCAAAGGAGAATTCAAATGGATAACTTACAACAAATCAAAGATCAGATCTGCGACGTCTGCCATAAAATGTGGCAACTCGGCTGGGTTGCAGCAAATGACGGCAATGTCAGCGCAAAACTTCCCGACGGAAGAGTAATCGCAACACCAACAGGTATCAGCAAATCATTCATCACTCCCGATAAGCTTGTTATTCTTGACAGAGAAGGTAACATTCTTGAAGCAGCAGAGGGTTACCGTCCTTCAAGTGAAATCAAAATGCACCTTCGATGCTACGATAAAAGAGAGGACGTATTCAGCGTAATTCACGCTCATCCCCCCGGAGCTACAGGCTTTGCCGTTGCACATAAGGCTATGGATATGTACAATATGATTGAAGATGTTGCGGCAATCGGCTCAGTACCTCTTACTCCTTACGGTACTCCCTCAACCTCAGAGGTGCCCGATTCAATTGAGCCTTATCTTGAAGAGCACGATGTAATGCTGCTTGAAAATCACGGAGCTCTTGCAGTGGGCAGTGATGTTATCACAGCCTTTTACAGAATGGAAAGCCTTGAGCTTTGGGCAAAAATCACAATCAATGCAGTAATTCTCGGCGGTAGCCGTGACATAAGCAAAGAGAATATTGATAAACTCATTGACCTTCGCAGCTACTACAGAATTACCGGCAGACATCCGGGTTATAAGGTATTCAATCCCGACGATGACTTGCTTCACAAGAAAGATTAAGAGGTGCCAATATGCTTAAAGGAATATCCCCGATAATTTCTCCCGAGCTCCTAAAGGCTCTTGCTGAAATGGGCCACGGTGACGAGCTCGTAATTGCTGACGGCAACTTCCCTTGTCACAGTGTGGGAAAAAAATCCGTTGTTATCCGTGCTGACGGCCACGGTGTGCCCGAAATTCTCGATGCAATTTTAGAGCTTATTCCTCTTGATACATATACGGAAAAGCCTGTTGCACTTATGGAGGTCGTAAAGGGTGACACCTGCGGTACTCCCGAAATATGGGATACCTATGAAAAAATTCTCACAAAGCACGAGCCGACACATCACGAGATTGATTTTACAGAGCGCTTTGCCTTTTATGAAAGAGCAAAGGGAGCTTACCTTATTATTGCTACGGGCGAAAAGGCAATCTACGCCAACATTCTTCTTAAAAAGGGTGTGGTTAAATGAAAACGGTTTTAGCCTTTGATTTCGGTGCTTCAACGGGCAGAGCTATCAAAGCCACCTTTGACGGAAAAGAGATAAAATATGAAGAGATTCACCGCTTTGAAAATATTCCGAAAACCGTAGACGGTCATGTGTGCCACGATGTCGAGATGATAATCAGTGAGGTTAAATCAGCCATAGAAAAGGCGGGAGAGATTGATTCTTTAGCCTTTGATACCTGGGGTGTTGATTATGCTCTTTTGGATAAAGAGGGAAGGATAATCCACGAGCCTTACCACTACCGTGACGAAAGAACAAAAAATGCTCTGGAAAAAGCTTTCAGCAAAATGAATGCAGAAGAAATTTATGCTGAAACGGGTAATCAGATAATGAATATAAATACCTTGTTTCAGTTAATATGTGACGAAAACAAAGATAAGGCAGAAACGCTTTTGTTTATGCCTGATTTGTTCGCTTATCTTCTCACAGGTAAAAAGGTCTGCGAAATGTCCATTGCCTCCACTTCTCAGATGTTTGATATGACAAACAAAAGTTGGAGCAAAAAGTTGCTTGATGCTTTTGACATCAAAGAAGAGCTTTTTCCGACAATAAAAGAAAGCGCAACCGTAAACGGCGAATATAAGGGAGTTCCCGTTATAAGCGTCGCGGGGCACGATACTCAGTGCGCCGTTGCCGCTATGCCGACTCTCAGCGAAAATGCAGCCTTTCTTTCCTGCGGCACATGGTCTCTTATAGGCTGTGAGCTTGAAAGTCCCGTAATGACACAGGAAAGTAACACTCTGGAGCTTTCAAATGAAATGGGCGCTAACGGAAAAATCAACTTTCTCAAAAACATCAGCGGTCTGTGGCTTATTCAGGAAACACGCCGTGACCTTGCTGTAACCGACAGAAGATACAGCTACAATGAGCTTGAAATGCTTGCAAGGGAAAGTGAAAAATTCCGCAGCTTTATTGACCCGGATGCACCTGAGCTTTCAGCCCACGGAAATCTTCCGGACAAAATCAGAGCGTACTGCATAAAAACAAATCAGCCCGTACCTGAAACAGTAGGGCAGGTTGTGAGATGCATCTATGAAAGCCTTGCTCTTAAATATAGACTTGCCTTGGAGCAAATCAGCAAGTGCACAGGAAAAAAGTTCGATGTACTTCACCTTATGGGTGGCGGAACAAAGGACGGCTTTTTGTGTGAGCTTTCTTCAGCAAGTCTTGGCATAGATGTTGTTGCGGGACCTGTTGAGGCTACTGCTCTCGGTAATATTATTCTTCAGCTTATTGCCCTCGGTGAGATTGAAAGTATCGAAAAGGGCAGAGAGATTATTGCCGAAACTGAAAAGGTGAAAAAATATGAACAAAAGCATACATCTGATTGGGATGCGGCTTTTGAAAGATTTTGTGAAATTTTAAAAAAATAAACATAAAGGAGAAAAGACCATGTTATATCCCAAAATTGGTATAAGACCTGTAATTGACGGCCGTTGGGGCGGCGTAAGAGAAAGCCTTGAAAATCAGACAATGGGCATGGCTGAGGCGGCTGCAAAGCTCATCAGTGAAAACCTCAGATACCCCGACGGTACACCCGTTCAGTGCGTAATTTCAGAAACAACAATCGGCGGCGGTGCAGAGGCTGCAAAGTGCGAAGATCAGTTTTCAAAGGAAAATGTTGTTGCAACTCTCTCTGTAACTCCCTGCTGGTGCTACGGCTCAGAAACATTTGATATGAACCCCAACACAATCAAGGCTGTATGGGGCTTTAACGGTACAGAAAGACCGGGTGCAGTTTATCTTGCAGCAGTTATGGCGGCTTACGCACAGAAGGGACTTCCCGCTTTCTCAATTTACGGCAGAGATGTTCAGGATATGGGCGACAAAACTGTACCTGAAGATGTAAAGGAAAAAATTCTCCGCTTTGCAAGAGCTTCAATTGCAGTAGGCTGGATGAAGAACAAGGCTTATGTAAACCTCGGCGGTATTTCAATGGGTATTGCGGGCAGCTACTGTGACGCAGCAATGTTCCAGAAATACTTCGGTATACGTGCCGAATGGGTTGATATGAGTGACATTATAAGAAGAATCACTCTTGAAATTTACGATAAAGACGAATATGAAAAGGCACTCAGCTGGATTAAGGCAAACTGCAAAGAGGGCTTTGACGTAAACGCAGGTAAGGACCTTCCCGAAATTATCAGAAAATCAAAGGTTGTTCCTGCTGACAAGGACTGGGAATTCATCGCAAAGTTCTCAATCATCGTAAGAGATATACTCTACGGCAACAAGAAGCTTGATGATCTCGGCTGGCACGAAGAAGCACTCGGCAAGAATGCAGTTGCAGGCGGTTTCCAGGGACAGAGAAACTGGACAGACTGGCTTCCCAATGCTGACTTTACTGAAGCAATTATGGCTTCAACCTTTGACTGGAACGGTCCCAAGGCTCCCACACCCTTTGCAACAGAAAACGATACACTCAACGGCGTTGCAATGATGCTTGGAACTCTCGTTTCGGGAAGTGCACCCTGTTTCCACGACGTGCGTACATACTGGAGTCCCGAGGCTTGTGAAAGAGTTACGGGCTATAGGCCTGAAGGCAAGGCTAAGGATGGCTTTATCCACCTTATCAACTCGGGTGCAACTGCTCTTGACGGCAGCGGCGCAGCAAAGAACGACAAGGGTGAAGGCTGCATGAAGCCTTTCTGGGAAATCACAGAGGATGATATGAAGGCTTGTCTTGAAGCAACAGACTGGTGCAGAGCCAACTATGAATATTTCAGAGGCGGCGGATTTTCAAGCCACTTCCGTTGCAGAGCAGAAATGCCCGTTACAATGCTTCGTGTCAATATCATCGACGGCATAGGACCCGTAATGCAGATTGCAGAGGGTTATACTGCTGACCTTCCTGATAAGGCACATACAACAATCGACGTAAGAACCGACCGCACATGGCCCACAACCTGGTTTGTTCCCAACCTTACAGGAGAGGGTGCCTTCAAGGATGTATATTCAGTAATGGCTAACTGGGGCGCAAATCACGGCGTAACCGTTTACGGTCACGTGGGCGATGACCTTATCACCCTTGCATCAATGCTCCGCATTCCCGTCAATATGCATAACGTACCTGCTGAGAGGATATTCCGTCCCCATTCATGGGCAGCTTTCGGCACAGAAGACAGCCAAAGTGCAGACTACAGAGCTTGCAGTACATACGGGCCTATTTATGGCTAAATGAATACATAAAAGTATTTGCAAAGACGGAAACCATTTTAAAGTTATTATAATCTTTACTGTTTTTATGGCGTAACACCGATTAAACTCTATGTTGCGCCATATTTTTTGTGTATTCATAAGCTGAAAAATAACTCTTGGTTTATTATCTGGTCTTAACAACAGCAAAGAATGTACAAAATGATTTTTATTATCAAATATTTATTGAATAATATAGATTTTTTTGATATAATTATTGAAAACTACACAAAGGAGTTTGTATTATGAAAGACATCACTTTAGTTATTATGGCTGCGGGTATGGGCAGCAGATACGGCGGTCTAAAGCAGATCGACCCTATCGGCGCAAATGGAGAAATTATTCTTGACTACTCTGTATACGATGCCATTGAGGCAGGCTTTGACAAGGTTGTTTTTGTAATCAAGCACGAAATCGAAGAGGATTTCAAGGAAATTATGCAAGGCAAGTATGAAGACAAAATCAAGGTTGAGTATGCTTATCAGGATATAAACAATCTTCCCGAGGGATACAGCGTGCCTGAAGGCCGAACAAAGCCCTGGGGTACGGGTCATGCAGTGCTTTCTTGCGACGGCATCGTTGACGGACCCTTTGCAGTTATCAATGCCGATGACTATTACGGCAAAGAGACCTTCAGACTTATTTATAACGAGCTTAAAGAAAACAAAAACGATACCGAGTTCTGTATGGTAGGCTTTAAAATTGAAAACACCCTTACAGAAAACGGTCATGTTGCAAGAGGTGTATGCCAGACTAATGCAGAGGGCTATCTCACAGATATTGTTGAAAGAACAAAAATTGCACTCAGAGACGGTAAAATTATGTTTACCGAAGATGACGGTGAAAGCTGGACGGAACTTCAGAGAGGCAGTACAGTTTCAATGAACTGCTGGGGCTTCAGCCGTATGATGATGCCCGAGCTCAGAAATCGCTTTTCTGCATTCCTTGACAGAAACACAGACAATATGCTTAAGTGTGAATACTTCCTGCCCTTTGTTGTTGACGACCTGTTGAAAGAGGGCAAAATCAGCGTTAAGGTTATGGATACCACAGAAAAATGGTACGGTGTTACATATAAAGAGGATAAGCAGCTTGTTGTAGATGCTATCAAAAAGAAAATTGAAGACGGCATTTATCCCGAAAAGCTTTGGTAAAAAATATCCTTGATAAAGGAGAAAATAAATGGCAAATTCATTCGAAATCAAAGGCAACGAGTTTTATCTTGACTCAAAGCCCTTTAAAATCTATTCCGGTGCTATGCACTACTTCCGTACTCTCCCCGAATATTGGGAGGACAGACTTCTCAAGCTGAAGCTTGCGGGCTTCAATACAGTTGAAACCTATGTGTGCTGGAATCTTCACGAACCCCAAAAGGGAACCTTCAATTTCAGCGGTATGCTTGATATCGTAAGATTTATCGAAACGGCTCAGAAGCTTGGATTATATGCAATCGTAAGACCCGGTCCGTACATCTGTGCAGAATGGGACTTCGGTGGTTTCCCTGCGTGGCTTTTAAAGGATAAGAATATTGAACTTCGCTGTAATAACGAAACCTATCTCGGACACGTAAGAGATTATCTTGAAAAACTTGTATCAATTCTTAAACCGCATTTTATTACAAACGGCGGTAACATTATCGCAATGCAGGTTGAGAATGAATACGGCAGTTATTCCAACGATAAGAAGTATCTTAGTGCCCTTTGCGATATGTATAATGAGCTTGGCATAGACGTGCTCAAGTTCACCTCTGACGGAACTTGGTGCAATATGCTTTCGGGCGGTACAATTGACGGTGTGCTGCCTACCCTCAACTTTGGCTCACGTGCTTCAAGTGCCTTTAACGCTCTTAAACCCTATGGTGACATTCCGAAAATGTGTATGGAGTTCTGGTGCGGCTGGTTCGACCATTTCGGTGAAAAGCATCATACAAGAAAGGCTGACAATCTGGTCACCGAACTTGAAGAATTCCTTAAGCAGGGTGCTTCCTTTAATATGTATATGTTTCTTGGTGGAACCAACTTTGGCTTCACGGCAGGTGCAAACCATATCAAACGCTATGAGCCTACGGTGACAAGCTATGATTACTGCGCTCCCTTAACTGAATGGGGAGATTATACCGATACATACCACAAGATAAGAAAGCTCCTGTGTGAGCATCAGAATATTCCTATGGCTGAGTTACTTGCACCACCCATAATGCAGAATATCGGCAAGGTAAAGTTTACGGAATCTGCAGATTTGTTTGATAATCTTGATAATATCGCACAGAAGCATTATTCTCCGCTTCCGAGAAGTATGGAGGCTTACGGACAAAATTTCGGTCTGGTTTATTATGTGACAAAGCTTAAAGGCAAGTACGATGCCGGCTTTCTTTCGGTTGACGATGTGCACGATTATGCACACGTTTATTTTGAGAAGAAAAAAATCGCAACGATAAACAGATGTAAGGAAAAATCATTCCTTAACAAGCTTAAGCTGAAAAAACAGCTTTTCGTCAAGGGCACAACCTCTGAAAGTGAAATAGGTGTTCTTGTTGAGGGTATGGGCAGAGTAAATTACGGCAAAGAGCTTTATGACCGCAAGGGTATTTCAAACATATACTTTGCGAATCAAGTGCTGACGGATTTTGATGTTTATACGATACCTCTTGACAATCTTGATTGTTTGAAATTTGGTGAGCTTAAAGCAGAAAATAAAAACGGTCCCGTCTTTCTTAAGGGTACGTTCAAAGCAGGTAAGGGTGAATGCTTTGTTGATATGAGCGGCTTTACAAAGGGCTATGTTTTTGTCAACGGTTTCAATCTCGGCAGATATTGGGATATCGGCCCGCAGAAGGCTCTTTACTTACCCGGCGCACTTCTTAAAGAGGAAAATGAAATTATAGTTTTTGAAATTGAAAAATATAAAACAGCTGAAATTGTTATCGGAGATACTCCGATGTTAGGTTAAAGGAGAATAAAAAATGGTAAATAAAGAAATCAAAACCGCATTTGAGGCATTCGGAAGAGGCGGAAACATCATAAATGTAGAACAGTTTACTGCAGGTCTCATCAATGCAACTTATCTTATTGAAACTGACAAGGCTGAAAAGTACATACTTCAGAAAATCAACACTTTTGTGTTTAAAAATCCTGCAGAGCTTATGTTTAACATTGTAGGTGTAACAAAGCATATCACAGAAAAGATCAAAGAAAACGGCGGAGATTACAAAAGAGAGAACCTCAATTTCCTTCCCTGCAACAGCGGTGAGTATTATTACCGTGACGAAAATGACGGTGCGTGGAGAATGTACATTTATGTTGATGAGGCTCTGACCTATAACAAGCCCAAAGATGCTGACACCTTCAGAAATGCAGGCCGTTCCTTCGGCAGATTTATGAAGCTTCTTGACGGCTATCCGGCTGAAACACTGCACGAAACAATTAAGAACTTTCATTACACTCCTGCAAGATATGATAATTTTCTCAAAGCAGTTGAAGCCGACATAAAAGGAAGAAAAGCAGTATGCGAAGAGGAAATCAAATTTGTAACTGACCGTAAGGCTGACACGCATAAGCTCACAGACCTTATTGCAGAAGGTGTTTTGCCACTCAGAGTTACTCATAACGATACGAAGCTCAACAATGTTCTTTTCGACATACATACAGATAAAGGTCTCTGTGTGATTGACCTTGACACAATTATGCCCGGACTTTCACTTTATGATTTCGGTGACAGCATCCGTTCAGGAGCCAATAAAGCAGCAGAAGACGAAGCCGATCTTTCAAAGGTTGGCATTGACCTTGAGCTTTTTGAGGTTTATGTAGACGGCTTCTTAAGTGAAACAGCTGAAAGTCTTAATGATGCTGAAATTGAAAACCTTGCTTTCGGTGCAAAGCTGATGACTTTTGAATGCGGTATCAGGTTCCTTACTGACTACCTTGAAGGCGATGTTTATTTCAGAACAACACGCCCTGAGCACAATATCGAAAGAGCAAGAAATCAGTTTAAACTTGTTGCAGATATGGAAGCTCACATGGATGAGATGAATGCAATTGTGGCGAAGTATAAAGAAAAATACAAGAAATAATTAACGGCTCTTTACATAAAAGTATTACATTGAGGTGACCTATGGCCAATATTGAAGAAATAAAAATCTTATCTTCTCTTGAAAAAATCTATGACAGCGACAAAATGCCAGCTGACGAATATAAAGGCTTTTCTATGCTTAAAAATGAAAAGAAGTCTTTTCAGCTTGCAATTGAAGCTGATGATGATTGCAAAGTGGATTTGATTTATGAAAGTACTGTTAAAAACATACGTATTTACACAGTTGAGCATGTCAAATCTGATTTTCCGATGTGGAAGAAGGGTGCAGACGACTATTACAGATTCAGCGAAAGCGGATATTATCCCGATTTGCTTTTACCTTTTGACGGCAAGGTTAATGCAAAAAAAGGCATAACTGTCCTTTGGTTTGAGGTTGATGCTGCTCAGAACGATGCAGGTAAACACAGAATAGATTTTACTGTCGATGAGAAAAAGGCGAGCATTGAAATCGAAATTATAAATGCTGAGCTTGACTTTAAGGAATTTGTTTACACTTGTTGGTTCCACACCGACTGCCTGATGTCTTACTATAAATTCGATGCGTTCTCTGATGAATATTGGAGAGTAACAGAAAACTTTCTTAAAACTGCAAGAGAATACGGAATGAACTGTGTTCTTACACCGATTTTCACTCCTCCTCTTGACACACAGAAGGGCAAGGAAAGACCCACTGTTCAGCTTATTGATATAACAGTAAAAGGTGGTGTTTACTCCTTTAACTTTGATAAGCTTACACAGTGGATTGAAATGGCTCATCGCTGCGGTATTGAATATTTTGAGCTCGCTCATTTTTATACCCAGTGGGGTGCAAAGCATGCGCCGAAAATTATGGCAACAGTTGACGGTGCTTATAAGAAGATTTTTGGCTGGGAGACGAGAGCAAACTCACGCAAATATAAAGAATTTCTTACAGCTCTTTCCGTTGAGCTAAAAGAATATCTCGAAAAAAGAAATCTCAGGAACAAGGTGTTCATCCATGTAAGCGATGAACCTAATAAAGCTATGCTTCGTTCTTATAAAAAAGCTTCTATGCATATTCACAGCCTTTTTGAAGGTTATAAAATTCTAGATGCTCTTTCCGATTATTCTTTCTATGAAAAGAAAATCGTTTCGAATCCGATACCTGCCACTGACCATATAGATAAATTTATTGGTAAAGCGGATAATCTCTGGACATATTATTGCAGTGCTCAGAAAAACCACAATGTAGCCAACAGATTTTTCTGTAATGACTCAATAAGAACAAGGGTTATCGGTTATCAGATGTTCAAATTTGATATCAGGGGCTTTTTGCATTGGGGATATAACTTCTATTACAAAAGGCTTTCAAAGGGTCTTGTTAATCCCTATGAGGTGACAGATGCAGGCAAAGAGTTTCCGTCGGGTGACAGCTTCATTGTATATCCCGCAGAAGACGGCACAGCATACCATTCACTCCGCCTTAAGGTTTTCTATGATGCTCTGCAGGATATGGCTGCACTTAATACTCTCGAAAAGCTTACGGATAAAAAGACTTGTCTGTCTATTATTGAAGAGAAGGGAAAGCACAACATAACATTCAGAGAATATCCTCACAGTGATGAATGGCTGCTTGCAACAAGAGAAGCGGTAAATGCCGCTATCAATGAAAAAGTACACAGCAAAAATTAAGCATAAAATATTATAACCACCGATTCAGCTATAAATGAATCGGTGGTTTTTATAGGCTCTATAATAAAAGGAGTGAACTTAAGCTGCTTTAAATACAACTAACCTCATATGTATTTTTATCCAAATCAATAACAACTGTTGTACCGTCAGAATAAGTTGCTTTTTGTTTACGGTAGCTGCCGAGAAATTCGTGCTTCACCATCTCCTTGTTGTAAAGCTTTGCTTGTAATTCGCAAAGAGGCTTAATACGTTCAAGTTCTTTTTTTAGATCTTCGTCAGCCATCATGTCTATATCTGCAGTGCGCTTATCTGTTCCGATTTTACAAAGTGAATTTCCGTAAGGGTGAATATACGGCATACCTGCATTCAAAGCTCCGTATAAATCTCCGTCTTCACCTTTAGGGATACCCCAGTTGTTAAACCAATTCCACGGAACCATTATACAATCATGGTACACAAGGTTTCCGAGAGGAATAGGAATACCCACGGCCTTGCCGTTTTCCTGAGGCTTTAATGCGTGAGGTCTCCACCGGAGACCCGTACCCCACGACACGCTCCGCGTGCCTCGGGTTCTTGGTTCTGCTCGTATTTATAAAAAGTAAAGGACACCGCGTTAGCGATGTCCTTTGGCAGGGGCAGAAGGGCTCGAACCACTACGTGGCCCTCTTGCGGTTCC
This sequence comes from Clostridia bacterium, assembly GCA_017517865.1. Classification (GTDB taxonomy): domain Bacteria; phylum Bacillota; class Clostridia; order Oscillospirales; family Acutalibacteraceae; genus UBA6857. Next base: position 52,919 of record JAFWYB010000064.1, read on the forward strand.
CGAAATTTCTTTCGGCTTGGTGCGCCGAGAAATTTCGACCGCTGCGCCATCCTCGCCTCGCTTCATCTCACACCGGGAGCGCTTCGCCGACGATGCCCGGCACGCGGTTTTGGAGGATAGTATTCTTTCCTTATTTGATGCGGTTTAGAGGGCTTCAGGGGGGCACATTGGGGGGCACATAGCTTTTACATTTTAGTATTTTATTGTGTTTTTCATACATTCGACTAACCTCCGGTTATGCGGTAGAATGAAGCTACCAAATAACAAGGAGGTTTTATTATGAGAAGAAAAGTAAAAATAAAATTCACGGATTTTGAGTGCAATTTACTTGTCAATGGTATGAATGAATTTCGTAATTTGCTCTTGGCGGAAGGTTTACCCACTGAGGATGTTAATAAGCTATTACTGAAAATTATTGATAAAAGTGAAAGGTAAGGTGTGATCTTATGTCGAGCATTATAGAAGATTTTTATTACGGCAACATAGAGCCGCAGGCACTCTCAACAGAAATCACACCAAGACTCAAAAAGAAGCTGAATGTACTTGTGAAGAAAGAAGAAGAGCTTTCAGCAATGCTCCCCGAAAAGGAAAAAGAGCTGTTTGCAAATTATGTGTGCGCATATAATGAATTTTCAAGTATCAGCATTTCTGACGGTTTTATTTCGGGCTTCCGGCTCGGTGCAAGATTTACATACGATACTTTTATTGAAGCCAAGAAAGGATGACAATTATGGAAAACAAATCAAAGATAACTTATCGACAGGTTGGCGACTATAAAATTCCGAACATTAACCTGCCGTCTGAACAAGCAAATATCATCATTGGCAAATGGGGTATGCTACACAAAAACTACCTTGAACATAACAAGCGAGGTATATTTATGCTAATGGTAACCAAATGCACCCTTTGGCCTTATCTTGCAGATATTGACCGTCAGGCAAATGAAATGTACGACCTTTTGATTGAACAGATGAAAGAGGCGGAAGGTGTTACAGAAAAACTAAAAGAAGAAAATCAGATGGAGTGGGTGCAGAGAATGAGCAATATTCAGCAAAAGGCAAGAGAGATTGTTTGCAATGAATTGATTTATAAATAACAACAGAAGTGGCAGGGATGACTCTGCCACTTCGTTTGTATAAATCTGTTAGTTCTTTGGCTTTCTGATACGGTTTAACTGCTTGTTGATTTTAAGTAGCTCTTCCTTTGTAAAGTAAACATTACGCATCCCGAGCATACCTGTGAAACGAAGCACGGTGAAATTACCTATCATATTCATTACGCCACTGTTCATTTCGGGATTCTTCGCTTTTTTCTTTTTCTTCTGTTTGTCCTTATCCTTGGACTGAGGCTGACCCTGACTCATTTTTTTAGCAAGAGTCATAAACAGACCTGCGAACCACAGCTTACCGCGGAATGTCTTTATAATGTCGCCGAGCTTATCATTGAGAGAGAAGCGTCCTTCAATTTCAACAATATCAAACCAGTTAAGAACTGCACCCTGCTCACGAAGAATATAGTCGGGATTCATTTTCTCAACCTTACGGATGCGGCTTTCATCCTTAAAATCACCGGCAACAGCAACAAGGTCGGTTTCACCATTGTTGGGTACTTCAAAACAGAAGAAATGGTCCTCAGCGGAAATTTTACCTAAGGATTCACCGTTTGCAAAAAGCTCAACCTCGGGAAGATTTGAATATACCGTAACCTTTGTAACATCTTCAACACGGTCAACATAGCGTTTGCCGCAGATGTGAACGAAGGGCTCGTCAGAAAGCCATGCCTTATATGCATAGAAAGCATCCTTCTTATACCTACGGTCAATAGTAATAAGACCTTTGTGGTTCTGCCCGTTTTCGCCGCCTTCTGCTCTTGCATCTGCACCAAAATCAAACATATCGGGGAGCTTTTTCCGTTATAGATTAATCCTCACCGCTGACACACCGCCCATTTCAGGCTTTTTCTCCATAAAACCTTCGGGCATCTTGTTTTCATAGCTTTCCATATAAGTTGCAGAGCCGAGATAAGCAGAGATGTTAGTCCTTGGCATAATAATCCAATCACAGTCAGGCTCTTTGTTTGCAATATAATATTCGGCAAGAGTTATCATAAGCCTTTCGGTTTTCGCATTTACACCGCAAGCCTTGATTTTTTGCAGAGTTTCATCGGGTAGCACAACCGCTTCAGTACGCAACGGACCGAGAACAAGTGCATCTGCAATAGCTGTATCAAAAAGCAACGGGAAATCAGCAGAAGACCTGTTATTGTATATCGAATACTGGTACTGTATCAGCTTATTAACCCAAGTGACTTCAATAGCTTTTAAGGTCTTCTTTTCGGCAAAGCAATGAAGCTTTTTTGTAACATTTTCTTTGTTCTTTTTAATGTAATCGGAAAGAGAATGCAAGTATCTGTAATACCATCCTGCACCGTTTTCATCAACGAGGTTCGGGAACTCGCTGTGAAGCTCAGGGAATGATGTGTGAAAAGCTAATGCCTTGTTTGATACTGTTTCATAAGGCAGACTGCACCATGCACATAAAAAACGCCGTGATTCTTCTGTTCTCTCATAAGGGTCATCAGTACGAAGTGTACCGTCAGCATTATGAAAAAGATAACCTCTTGCCAGGATAGTAAATATGCGACTGAATCCCTTGTTCTGCTTAATCATTCTTACTGTAAATCTGCCTATGAAAGCAGTTGATTGCTTGTTTTCTGCAAGGAAAACGGGAGCATCTGTATATGCTTTGAATTCAAGCCATTCGTTAGTCATATATTTTATCTCCCTTCCTTGCAAATCTGTTAATGTGCCTGTAATAGGCATCATAAAGAAA
>JAFWYB010000065.1 GCA_017517865.1 Clostridia bacterium
AAGCACTTTAAAATGCGAAACAGCTTTGCAAGAAAAGGCAAAAATCACCGATAATGCTGACGCATATCGGTGATTTTTAACGAATTATTGTGAAGTTGTTTCGCTTTTTAAAGAAATACTTCCTTATGGGGTGTCGGCGTTACAGCCCCTTTTACTTTATTCCATTTCAATATTGCCGGTGTAAAGCTGATAATATTTTCCGCCCTTTTCTATAAGCTCGTCGTGGTTGCCCTCTTCGATGATTTCACCGTTTTCAAGTACCACTATATCCTGAGAGTTACGTACCGTTGAAAGACGGTGGGCGATGACGAAAACGGTGCGGTTTTCCATAAGCTTATCCATACCTATTTCGATAAGGCGCTCGGTTCTCGTATCAACCGATGAGGTTGCCTCGTCAAGAATGAGCAGGGGAGTTTTTGCAAGGGTAGCTCTTGCGATGTTTATAAGCTGAGCCTGACCCTGGGAAATGTTGACCGCATCTGCTCTGAGCTTGGTTTCATAGCCATCGGGAAGCTTTTCAATAAAGGAGTGGGCGTTGGCAAGCTTTGCGGCCTCTATAACCTCCTCGTCGGTAGCGTCAAGTTTACCGTAGCGTATATTTTCCATAATCGTGCCCTGGAAAAGCTTTGTATCCTGAAGCACCATAGCCATTGAGTGGCGAAGGTCATCCTTTTTGATATCCTTGATGGAAATGCCGTCGTAGGTGATTTCACCGCGATCAATTTCATAGAAGCGGTTGATAAGATTGGTGATGGTGGTCTTGCCTGCACCTGTGGAGCCGACAAAGGCAATCTTCTGCCCGCTGGAGGCAGTAACATTGATGTCCTTGAGTACATCGGTGCCTTCAACGTAAGCAAAGGTGACGTTCTTCACCTCTATGTTGCCCTTTACGGGTATGTATTCAGCATTGCCGTTTTCTTCATCGGGAACCTTCCAGCAGAGAGTACCATCTTCTGAATCGGTTTCGGTTTTTTCACCGGTAATTTCCTCGATAATGCGAACAAGAGTAACTCTGCCCTCGTCGGTTTCGGGATCTGTATCGAGTACCTCAAAAACTCTTTCGGCACCTGCAAGTGCTGAAATGAGGGAGCTGTAGCAGCTTGCAAGAGATGCGATGGGTGAAGCGTAGCTCTTTGCATAGCTGAGGTAGGTGACGAGCTCAGGCACGCCCATAAGTCCGCGGGTGATAAGGTTAGCACCGTAGAAAACAACGATAGCATAATTCACACGGGTGATAATTGACATAAGGGGGCTCATAAGTCCGCCGATGATGTTTGCTTTAACGCCCGTCCTGCGGTAATTTTCGTTAAGCTCGCTGAATTCGGCCTTGGTTTTGCTTTCCTGCGAGAAGAGCTGAACAACCTTTATACCTCTTACGTATTCTTCTATATAGCCGTTACATTTACCTATAGCCTTTTGCTGCTTCTTAAAAAGCGGGGAGCATTTGCTTGTAATGAACATTACAACGCCGAACATTGCAATAATTGCAAAGGTTATTGTAAGGGTAAGCCTTCCGGAAAGAGAAATCATAATAGCTATATTCAGAACAGCCTGAATGGAGGATGAAATAAGAGTGGGGAAGTTGCTGCTTACAAGGTCCTTGATTCTTCCTACGTCATTTGTGAAGTGGCTCATAATTTCGCCGGTTTTTCTCTTGTCGAAATATTCAAGGGGAAGTCCCTGAAGATGGTTGAAAAGGTCACGGCGCATATTTGCAAGAGTACGCGTTGAAACGTAGAGCATTATTCTTGAATATGCAAAGTTGAGAGCGGCGGAAATAAGGTATACCGCAGCCATAATTATAAGCCATTTTGCAATTTCAGCAAGAGCTTCAGACTTTTCAGACTGACCTCTTATGACCGATTCTATAGCCTCGTAAACGGGCATCATAAACAGTGATGCAACACCGCTTATAGCAGCAGTAAGAACAACAAGAATTGCGGTTACCAAAAGAAGAACCTTATATTTCGTAATATATTTAATCAGCCTTTTCGTTGCTGCCTTAATATCCTTGGGCTTGGCCTTTTTCTTTTTTTCTTCCTTTTCTTCGCGCGCTTTTCTTTCTTCCTCGGTTTCGTTTTCAGGAATCTTCTTGCCTCTTGATTTCTTTTTGGGAGAGGTCTTTTTCTTTTCGCTTAAAAGCTCGCTTACTGCGCTTTCTGCTTCTTCGGTCGAGATGTTTTTCTTGGTTTCATCTGCTTTGGGAGCTTTACTCACTGTGCCAACACTCCTTCCTGCTGTGAAACAAAGATTTCACTGTAAATTTTACTTGAGCGCTTAAGCTCGTCATGGGTACCTATGCTGTCAATTCTGCCATCGTCAATAACAACGATACGGTCGGCATCCATAATTGATGTTATACGCTGAGCGATGATGATTTTAGTTATGCCGCTGAATTCATCGCCTCTGAGAGCGGACTTGATTTTTGCATCGGTTGCCGTATCAACGGCACTTGTTGAGTCGTCGAAAATAAGAATCTGCGGCTTTTTGAGCAGAGCTCTTGCAATACAAAGGCGCTGTCTTTGTCCGCCGGAAACGGTGTTACCGCCCTGACCCAGCTCAGTGTCGTAACCCTTTTCAAAGCCCTCGATGAATTCGTGGGCCTGGGCAGCCTTTGCCGCGGCTTCAATTTCCTCATCGGTTGCATCGGGCTTACCCCAACGGATATTTTCTTTTACGGAGCCGCTGAAAAGAGTGTTCTGCTGAGGCACGAAGGAAATTGCACCTCTGAGGTTTTCGAAGGTGTAATCGCGCACGTCTCTGCCGCCTACGAGCACCTGACCCTCGTCTGTGTCATAAAGTCGGGGGATAAGCTGAACAAGTGTGCTTTTTGCAGAGCCTGTTGAGCCGATGATGCCTACGGTTTCACCGGGTATAATCTGAAGATTTATGTTGTTGAGGATGTTCTTATCCGACTCCTTGTTGTAGCGGAAGCAAACGTCTCTGAATTCGATTGAACCGCTTTCAACCGTAAGTGAGGGGTCTGCATCCTTGTCTGTTACGGTAGGCTCCTCAAAGAAAACCTCGCCTATTCTTGCTATTGAGGCTCTTGCCATAATAACGCTGAGGAATATAAGAAGCACTGTCATAAGTGAGGTGAGCACCTGAGTGATATAGGTTATGAAGGCGGTGAGGTCACCTACCTCAAGACCCTCCTCACCTGTGATAATAATATCACTGCCTATCCAAAGGGCAGCAACCATACAACCGTAGATAACAAGTGAGATTATCGGTGTTATGTAGAGTGTGATTTTCTGCGATTTTTCGCTGAGCTTCATAACGGCGGTGTTAGCCTTATCAAACTTCTGCTTTTCGTGCTCCTCGCGCACGAAGGCCTTTACAACTCTGATACCGTTTATGTTGCCTCTGAGTACGCCGTTGAATTCGTCGGTTTTCTTGAGCGATTCCTTGACAATGGGTACTGCAAGAAACGCCATAACCGCAAGAGTAATGATGATTACGGGCAGGGCGACCCAGAAAACGGAGGTAAGCTTTTTACTTATATCAAGGGCAAAAACAAGTGCCGAAATAAGCATAAAGGGACCTCTTACGAAGGTAACAATCATATTGCTGTAAACACCCTGAACAGAAGAAACGTCGCTTGTCATTCTTGTAATGAGCGAAGAAATCTTGAGCTTGTCTATGTTTTCAAAAGAAAGGGACTGAGTCTTGTTGAAAAGCTCGCGCCTTAAGTTTGCGCCGAAGCCCATTGACGAAATGGCAGAGCACCTGGAAGCGATGTAGCCGATAAGAAGGGTAACTGCACAAAGAGAAAGCACGGTAAGAAGCTGCTTTGTAAGCTCAGAGGTGAAGTTGCCCGTATATTCCGGGTCGTTCATTTTATAGATCAGATTGATAACCTCGCCCATTTCCTTGGGTATCTGAAGCTCGATGATAACATCAAGAAGAACCATAACAGGGCAGAGTAGGGTGAGAAATCTGTAACCCTTTGTGTAGCCGAAAAAGCGTTTCCACGCAGCTCTGGTATGTCTTTTATCAATTTTCTTTTCCTTTTTCTTCAAAAGGCATTACCTCCTTTGTTTGTTTTACGAAAATATTTCGGAGCAGATTACTGCCCCGAAACGGTAGTTCTGAAAAATCAGATAAGAGCTTTTGCAAGTGAGAAATAGATAACCAGTGAAATTGTATCCACAAGCGTTGTGATAAGAGGACCCGCCATAAGAGCAGGGTCTAATTTAAGAAGCTTTGCCACGATAGGCAGAGTACAGCCGATGGTCTTTGAAACAACGACAACCGCTGCAACTGAAAGTGAAACAACAAGGATAACGCTTGAAGAGGTTTCGCTGCCCATAAGGTTGAGTATAAGCATACGGCCGTAGTTGGCAACTGCGAGAACTATACCTACCATAAGCGAAACGCGGATTTCCTTCCACAGAACACGGAAATAGTCCTTTATACGTACCTCGCCGAGGGCAAGACCGCGGATGATAAGTGTTGAAACCTGATTTCCCGAGTTACCGCCGGTGCCCATAAGCATAGGAATGCAGGCTGTAAGGCCGGCTATGGTAGCAAGCTGGTTTTCAAAGCCCTCAATTATCTGACCGGTAAAGGTTGAGGCTATCATAAGAACGAGAAGCCAGCCGATACGGTTTTTGGCAAGTGTGAAAACACCGGTTTTGAGGTATTCGTCCTCTGAGGGAGTAAGAAGAGCCATCTTTTCCATATCCTCGGTGGCCTCTTCGTCAATGATATCGACGATGTCGTCGATGGTGATGATGCCTACAAGGCGGCCCTCGTTATCAACAACGGGCACGGAAAGAAGGTCGTACTTCTTTGCTATGGCGGCAACCTCTTCCTGGTCGTCCATGGTTTTAACAAAAATGAGCTGCTCGTCGTCGCTCATAATGTCTGTAAGGGGAGTGTCCTCCTCGTTGAGAAGAAGACGTCTGAGAGGGATTGTACCTACAAGGTGACGCTTTTCATCTATAACGTAGCAGGTATAAATCGTTTCCTTGTCAACACCGGAGCGGCGTATGCTTTTTATTGCTTCCGCAACGGTTGAGCGGTCGTGAAGCTCAACCATTTCAATGGTCATAACGCTGCCCGCACAGCCCTCGGGGTATTTGAGGAAGCGGTTGATGATGTCGCGTGTTTCCTTGTCCGTGTTGGCAAGCACGCGGCGTACTATATTTGCAGGTACCTCCTCGAGAAAGTCAACTGCGTCGTCCACGTAAAGGTCATCCATAAGACGTTCAATTTCACTGTCTGTTATGGATTGTACGATAACAGTCTGACTGTCGGGCTCAAGATAGGCAAAAACGTCAGCGGAAATATCCTTGGGAAGAATACGGAAAATTTTGACGGCCAATTTATCGTCGTCCATATCCATAATAAATTCCGCAATATCGGGATAAGCCATATCGCTGAGTTCCTGACGAAGCTCAAGAAGCTTGTTTTTGGCCAGCAGTCTGTAAAGACCGCCGAATTCATTTTCATTCATTTGATTCACCGACTTTCTCAGTGCAGAGCCGTCAGTGATTTGGCAGGGTCTGCACTGCTTATAAGAATGTTTCGCCCGTTAGGCTTACTATCGCTTTCCACTGTGCGACCTACCTCCTTAAAATGATTTACGGCATAATTATCCGTATCTTATATTTTACATTATTTGCAATAAAAAAGTCAACAGTATTGTAAAATTTTAGTTTTACGGGCTTTGTGAAATAAAAACAGTTCTGTACCGATAGGGCTTGGTTTAATCGGCAAGGACGGGAAAAGGCTGAATGCATTTTGCATTTTTGTTGCATTTTATCTTGACTTAATATAAATCTGTATTATAATTGATAATGGAAAATAATATATCAAAAGGAGAAATAAAATGAGCGAAAAAGATTATAAGAAAATTCTTGACGAATTAACCCTTGACGAGAAGCTTTCACTTCTATCAGGTAAAACCTTCTGGCTTACAAAGGATATTGAAAGAGCAGGCATCCCTTCGGTGTGGATGAGCGACGGCCCTCACGGTCTGAGAAAGGAAAAGGTCTCAGCAGGCACAAACATCATGCAGGAATCCGAAACCTCAACCTGCTTCCCCACAGCCGTTACAACGGCCTCCTCATGGGATGTTGAGCTTATGGAAAAGGTGGGCGAAACAATTGCTGACGAAGCAAAGGCGCTTAAGGTAACGACCGTACTCGGCCCCGGTGTAAACATAAAAAGAAGCCCTCTCTGCGGCAGAAACTTTGAATATATTTCAGAAGATCCTTTCCTTACATCGCGTATGGGAGCAGCTTATGTTCACGGCGTACAGAAGGAGGGCGTCGGTGTCAGCCTCAAGCACTACTGTGCAAATAACGAGGAGCACATAAGAATGTGCATAGACACTGTTGCAGACGAAAGAACGATGAGAGAAATTTATCTGCCCGCCTTTGAATACATAGTAAAAACGGAGCAGCCCACAACCGTTATGTGCAGCTATAACAGAATCGAGGGTACGTATCTTGCAGAAAACAAGCGCTACCTTACGGATATTCTGCGCGGCGAATGGGGCTTCAAGGGTATTGTTGTAAGTGACTGGGGCGCAGTGAACGACAGAGTTCTCGGTGTCAAGGCAGGTCTTGATCTTGAAATGCCCGGCAACAACGGAATGAACAACAAAAATATCAAAAAGGCTCTTGAGGACGGTACTCTTTCAATGGAAGAGGTTGACGCAATTGCTCTTCGTATGATTAAGTTCGCATTTGAATGTAAAAAGAATGAGGGCGAAGGCTATCCTATCGACTTTGAAGCACACCACGCAGTTGCCCGTGAGGCAGCCGAGTCCTCAGCAGTTCTTATGAAGAACGAGGATAATATTCTTCCTCTCAAGAAAAGCAGCAGTATTGCAGTTATCGGTGCTCTTGCAAAGAAGCTTCGCTATCAGGGCGCCGGTTCAAGCCACATCAACGCTTACAAGACTGTTTCCTTCCTTGACGCTCTTAAGAGAAAGGGCCCCGTATTCACCTATGCGGACGGCTATTCACTCAAGGGCGACGGCTTCAGCCCCAAGCTTATCGACGAGGCCTGCAAGGCTGCCGAGGGCAAGGATGCGGTTATCGTATTCATAGGTCTTACCGATGCTTTTGAAAGCGAAGGCTTTGACCGTAAGCACATCAAGATGCCTTCATCACACGCTTTTCTTGTAGATGCACTTTCAAGAGTCAACCCCAATATCATCGTTGTTCTTTCCTGCGGCTCACCCGTACAGATGAAGCCCTGGGACAGCAAGGCCAAGGCTATTCTTAATATGTATCTTGCAGGTCAGGCGGGCGGCGAGGCCTGTCACAACCTTCTTTACGGCAAGGTTAATCCCTCGGGTAAGCTTGCAGAAACCTTCCCGCTCATCAACGAGGATGCTCTTTCGGCTCAGTATTTCCCCATGGGTCCCCGCACAGTTGAATACCGTGAGGGTATTTTCGTAGGCTACCGTTACTTTGATAAGGCAGGAAAGGACGTTGCATACCCCTTCGGTCACGGCCTTTCATATACAAGGTTTGAATACAGCAACCTTAAGCTCAGCAAGAAAACCGTCAAGGAGGGCGAAAAGCTTACAGTGTCCTTAAGTCTTAAGAACATCGGTGAGACTGACGGTGCCGAGGTTGTTCAGGTTTATGTTGCCGCTCCCGAAAGCAAGCTTTATAAGGCTGAAAAGGAGCTCAAGGGCTTTAAGAAGGTATTCCTTAAGGCAGGCGAAAGCAAGAAGGTTGAAATTGAGCTTGACGAAAGAGCCTTCAGCTATTATAACGTAAACATCTGCGACTGGCACGCTGAAAGCGGCAAGTACGGCATCAAGGTCGGTGCTTCCTCAAGAGATATCCGTCTTGAGGGTGAGGTAACCGTAAAGACTGCAAAGGCAGACGTTGAGGTGCCCGATTACAGCCTGACAGCTCCCGCATACTACGATATAGTAAATACAACCTATATTCCCGACGAACAGTTTGAGGCAGTTCTTGCAAGAAAGCTTCCTTGCAACGAGGAATACAAAAAGGGCGAGCTTACAATCAACTGTTCGGTAAGTCAGGTTGCAGTTAGCCCCTTCGGTAAGGGCCTTTACGCTCTTCTTACCAACGGTGCAAAGGTTGTTGCTCTTACGGCAGAAAACCCCGATATGATTACCGAATCAATCAAGGATATGCCTCTTCGCTCCTTCAGCGGCTTTACAGGCGGTCTTCTTTCGCAGATGAGCGTTGACGGTATTCTTGACCTTTGTAACGGCGAAAAGGGCGGCATGAAGAAGATTGTTGCCGGCTTTATGAAAAAGAACAAGTAAGACGGTGTCAGATATGAAAAAAAGATATTCAGCAGTGCTTGCCCTCGTAATTTCAATGCTTATGGCTTTTGTCGGCTGCAGTGCGGCAAAAACACAGACGGACGCTTCATCCCGTGAAGAAACCTCAACCGAGCAGACGACACAGGAGCAGAAGGATAAGGAGAATATGCACGGAGTTTTCGGTGAATTCACCTCGGTGGGTCTTGACGGTAAAGAGGTTGACCAGAGCATATTTGAGGGTAAGATAACAATGGTTTCTATCTGGGCAACCATAAGCGAGCACAGTGTCAATCAGCTTGCCGACCTTGAAAAAATCAGCGAGGAGTATGCTGATAAGGGTCTGCAGGTTGTGGGTGTAGTAAGCAGCGTTTACATAAACCCCGACGGAAGCCTTTCAGAAGACGGTGTAAATAAGGCGCAGGAAGCGGCAGAAGGTATAAGCTTTGTAAATATTCTGACCAACAATGAGCTTAAAGCAGCGAAGCTTGACGAAGCAAGATATATTCCGGAAACCTTTTTCCTTGACGGTGACGGAAATATCATCGGCAGCAGTTATGTAGGTTCAAAGTCCTATGAGGACTGGTGTGACATAGTTGACGGTGTGCTTGAAAGCATAAAATAAATTTGCAGGGGAGGGCCTTGTGCCCTCCCCGTATTTATGAAAGGATGTGGTGAAAACGGGTAACAGGAAGGATATCGGATTTTTACGCTCGGCGAGTTTTGTGGCGTTATGTGCGTCAGGTCTGTGTATCGGCTCACTTTTTGCAATACCTCTGCCGTATTCGGCGGCGATGCTTTCTTTTCTGACGGTTTTCATCAACCTTACGGCGCTTTGCCTTAAAAGAAAAGGAGCACTCGCAGCAGTGCTTCTTTGGCTTTTTCTGGGAGCGATCGGTCTGCCCGTATTTTCCGGTGCGACGGGTATTACAAGACTGCTGAGCCCGGCAGGCGGATATTATCCCGGATTTGTGCTTGCGGTTTTTCTTATAAGCACCTTTAAAGGTAAGACTCCCGGGCTTAAGCGTTACATTCTGCTGACGGTGCTTGTGGCTATTCCCGCTGAGCATATATGTGCAGTGATTTTTATGAGCATTTTTACAAAAACTCCGCCCGGTGCCTGCTTTATGAGTATATCTCTTCCCTTTATTGCAACAGATGCGGTAAAGGCAGTCGCTTCTGCGGTTATTGCAGTGCCTCTTAACAAGGCTCTCTCAAAAATATAACGGACCTTTTCGTTGACCGAAAAAGTCCGTTGTTTTTTTACAGCAGCTCAGCACCGTGTTCCTTGCAGTACTTTACCGTTTCCTCATCCCAATAGGAGGACTGCACCTCGCCTATATGGGCTTTTCTGAGGAAGAAAAGGCACATTCTTGACTGGCCTATGCCGCCACCGATCGTATAGGGAAGCTCACCGTTTAAAAGTGCCTTATGGAAGGGAAGATTCTTTCTGTCCTCACAGCCTCTTTCCTTAAGCTGTCTTTCCATAGCAGCCTCGTCAACTCTTATGCCCATTGAAGAAAGCTCAAGAGCAATATCGAGCAGAGGATAATAAACGATGATGTCGCCGTTGAGAGTCCAGTCGTCATAGTCGGGCGCTCTGCCGTCGTGGGGCTCACCGTCCTTGAGTTTGTCGCCTATCTGCATAAGGAATATTGCACCGTATTCTCTTACTGCGGCGTATTCCCTTTCCTTTCTTGAAAGGTCGGGGTATTTTTCCTCGAGCTCCGAAGAGGTTATAAAGGTAATCTTTTCGGGAAGAAGGCTTCCGATGAAGTTATATTCCTTTGTGATGTAATATTCGGTATGCCTTAAAGCGGCATAAATAAGCTTTACGGTCTTTTTAAGAGTTTTTTCCGTTCTTTCATCTTTGTCGATTATTTTTTCCCAGTCCCACTGGTCAACAAAGATGGAATGAATGTTGTCGGTGTCCTCGTCACGGCGTATGGCGTTCATATCGGTGTAAAGGCCCTCGCCGCTTTCAAAGCCGTACATTTTAAGGGCATATCTCTTCCACTTTGCAAGAGAATGAACGATTTCAAATTTCTTGCCGCTGAAAACGTCAAAGGAAACAGGTCTTTCGGTACCGTTGAGGTTGTCGTTCATACCGCTGTCGCAGTCGAGAAAGAGGGGAGCCGATACTCTTGTGAGATCAAGCTCTATTGCAAGGTCTCTCTCGAAAAAGTCCTTTACCTTTTTGATAGCTGCTTCTGTTTCTCTGAGATTGAGGTGAGAAACGTAGCCCTCGGGAATATAGTGTGGCATAAATAAGCCTCCTGAAAATTCATCATAATTAAAAATATTATATCAATTTGACGGTAAGATGTCAACTAAAATCTTTTGGATGTATTTCTATTGTAAAGAAAGCTTTTTTGTGTTATAATATATGAAATCGTTTTTAAGGAGGCTGACGGAATGATATCGGTAATCATAAGTGCATTCAAGGGCGAAATGTATATTGAAGAAGCAATTCGTTCAATACTTTCCCAGCTTCCCTCTGACGGAGAAATTATCGTCTGTGACGGTCTTCCCGGCGGTGCAACGGGCAGGGTGGTGAGCAGACTTGCTGCCGAAGACAGCCGTGTTATACTTATTGACGGCAAAAGTGCGGGTGCAACCGAAAATACGGTGCACGCACTGAGACACTGCAAGGGTGACAGAATTTTTATCTGTTCACAGAAGGACGTATGGCTTCCCGATAAAATCAAACGGGTAAATGAGGCCTTTGCTTCGGGTGCAGATATGGTTGTGCATAACGCCTATATCACAGACGAAGCTCTGAATATTACCGAATATTCTCTTTTTGAGGTGCTTTCCTTCAGAAAGGGCGTTATCAGTAATATTCTGAGCAACCGTTTTGTGGGCTCATGCTTAGCCTTTGACAGAAAAATGCTTAAGTTCATTATGCCGATACCCAAGCATGTTGCCGACAGCGATCAGTGGATAGGCATTATCTGTAGTATTTTCGGTACGGTAAAGCTGCTCGATCTGCCCTTGTGTTATCACAGACAGCTTTACGGTGAGACTGCCGTACAGGGCAGTAAAGAGATATCCCGTAACCGCAGATATCTAATTTCCAAGCTCTATAAGCGTGTGTTTATAAGAAGATAAGAAAAGGCAGAGGATTATCCTCTGCCTTTTTTGTGTAGTCGTGTATTTATTTTTTGTGATATCTCAGGTGGCATACATCATCGCCGTTTGCAATAGTTTTGGGAAGATCAAGCTCTGAATAGTAGCATTCACCGATGCCTCTGTCGCCGCACATGGCAATATCGCAGAGCATAGCAATCTCTTCATCACTGCAGCCTGCTTTCTGCCAAGCCTTTACAAGAGGGCAGTAGTGAAATTCAATTTCAAGCTCGTCATCGGTGCAGTTTTTGATATCCATTTCAAAAACGAGCTGAGCGGGGAGGGTGAAAAGAGTTTTCTTAAGCCCCTTGAGAGAAGCGGTTTTCCCTTTGTAGACAAGTCCCTTGCCCTGCATAAGACCGCAACGTTTTACTGCTGCTGAGCCGAAATCTCTGGGGTCAAGACCTCTTTTCTGTGCTTCGTCACACAGAAGGTAGAGCCAGGTTGCTCTGTGCTCAAGCTGTTCGCGTACAGCCACGATAATGGGGTTTTTGATTTTAGCTTCGTTTTTTACCTTACTCATATTTTTCTCCATCCTTTTATATATGACATCTGCAACTATGTCAGATTTTTCGTTGCTGTAAAATTATAGCACTATTAAAAATCGTTGTCAAATAAAAAAGAACTTAGGAGCACGGTTTTTGTTGCCCGATACATCGGAAAAGCTTACTTCCTTTATAAGGAGTTTTCTCATCGGATAAGATTCGGTCAAAATTCAATATCATTAAACTGCAGGCTGTTAATGATATAACGCTGATGTGAAATAGAATAAATCTGTTATACGCCACAGAATATTTCACAAATCCCGCAAGGGGTTCTTTTCTGCGTGAGACTGACAAAAAGTAGTGTAATTACTCTTGATCCACCACATACAAATCAATATCAATTTCTGTTCTTGTTGCGTGGCAAAAATCAATGACTTTTAGTGATGGCGCAAGGCACGGACTCGGATTGGAAGTGTAAACAGTAGGAACTACCTCTAATGTATAGACAACATCGAATTCGTTTTTGATTTCATTAAGGATATCAATTTTATCCAAAAGAGGAGCAATAGTTGTATGCATTTGATTTTCTACCAGCACATCATATTGCTCACACCGCCCGATTACCCACGATGCAAAATCATACAATGTCCCGTTGCGGCGTTTATCCCCAATTTTCCGGTATTTCTCGGGAATAAGACCCAATCGTTCCGTAACAAGATCGGGATCAAAATTACCGGTAATGCTGAAATATGTATAGCAACTGTTTTCGGACATAAATGCACCTTCTTTCACAATAATTATATCATAACCGTTAGAAAAGTTAAAGTGAAATATCCTTCGGATGTGAAATAATGACCTACGGCCATTGTGAAATATTGCTCCTTCGTCGCAATGTGAAATAAAATAAATCCCTCATACGCCGCAGCGTATTTCATAGCGACAGCTATTTCATAACGCGAAGCGTTATTTCACAAATCCCGCAAGGGATTTATTTCATTGAAAAGAACCCACACTTGTCGTAGACAAATGTGGGTTCTTTTCTGGCGGAGAAGAGGAGACTCGAACTCCTGCGCCGGTTACCCGACCTACGCCCTTAGCAGGGGCGCCTCGTCACCAACTTGAGTACTTCTCCATGGTGTCGATAAGAATGCTATAAATAAAAAAATGGCGGAGAGAGTGGGATTCGAACCCACGGTACGCAGGACGTACGACGGTTTTCAAGACCGTTCCGTTATGACCACTTCGGTATCTCTCCGTAATTGCCTAATGATGTTACCACAATTAAAGCGTATTGTCAATAGTTTTTTTGTAAAAAACAGAGAATTCTTTTTTTTACTGAAATGTTGCCCTTATGTTGTGAAAAAATTAATAAAAATTAATTAAGAATTATTACAGATAAACGACAATTATAGAAATTTTGTATATAAAGGTTTAGAATAGTTATACAAAAAAGGCGAAAGTGTCTTATAAGGAGAGAAAAATTGTGAAGAAAAGCAAAAAATTGAAAACCGTCATATCTGTTTTTGCGGCTTTGTTTCTTACGGGTATCATAGCTTTGTCACTTGTGTCAAAGCTTTATTATCACCGCTCGCTTATGGCAACCTTTGTTGAAATATATCTCAGAGTAACAGACAGAAACTCACTTTACTGTGTTGAAAAAAAGTGTGTGGCAAATATTGAAGAAAAAGCTGTTACCAATCTTCAGGATATAGTACCGCCGAAAAAGAAGGTCAGTATAAGAAGCACCCACGAAAGCGGTATGCAGGTCTTTTATATAAATGAAGGAGCTGAAAATGACGGTGTTCTCATATATCTTCACGGCGGAGCATATCTCAATCCGCCCGCCTCTCAGCACTGGGGCTTCTGGGATAAGCTTTCACGTCAGGCTGATATAACGATTATTGCTCCCATATATCTTAAATGCACAAACTACACCGCTGAAGAAGCTCACAAAGCTATGATGGATTTTTATCTCGATACCGTTGAAAGGTATGAGGGTAAGAAGATATACATAGGCGGAGATTCATCCGGCGGCGGATTTGCGCTGAGCCTTGCCCAACAGCTTCGCGAAAAGGAAACGGTACAGCCGGAAGAAATAATACTTATCTGCCCTTGGGTTGATGTTTCAATGGAAAACCCCGATATCGAACAGTATATAAGTATGGACGCTATGCTCGGTGATCTCTGCTGTGCGGATATGATTACCGACCTGTGGAAGGGAGACAGAGACATCAGAGACCCGATGATAAGCCCCTTGTTCGGTACCTTTGAGGACCTGGGCAACGTTACACTGTTTATAGGTACCCGAGAGGTTCTTTACCCCGATGCGATGCTGCTTTATGAAAAAATGGTTGAGGCGGGAGTGAACGTCACGATTCATGTCAAAGAGGGAATGAGTCACGTTTACCCCATATTCCCCATACCCGAGGCTGCCGAGGCTATCGGGATTATGGCTGATATTATAAGATAAAAAGAGCCGCGAGGCTCTTTTTTGATGAGAAAACGCACACGGCACAGCCAGAAGCTGTCTGTCGGTTTGACATTCTGCACTTTTGTGATATGATGTATAAAAAACACTACGGAGAACGCTTATGATAAACCTCGCAAAGGAAATCGGCCTTGATTCTGCACTCGTCAGCCGACTTTCCTCTCTTACGCAAAAGGAAAAAGCAAAAACGGAAGCCCTGACCGCAAAATGCCTTGCGGGCAGCTTCGGCTGCCTGCAGAGAGAAAATCACATCATCCGTCTGGCGGTCATGCTTTGCTGTGCAGTCAGGGCAAGGGAGGAATACCGCATAAGAGGTATTCACGACAAGGTGTTTATTGATACTATGAGCGATATAAAAATATGGTGTGAAAATAACGGAAACAAGGGTCTGAAAAACTTCGGCTGGCTTAAAAACCACGTTAAGCTTGAGCTTTTCCGTCTCGGAAGACTGCAATTTCAGCTTTATGAGTGCAGAAACAAAACCCTGCTTTATAATAAGCTGCCTTTTGATTACGGCGAAAAGCTCATATATGTTCACATTCCTCAGGGCGAGAAGCTTGACACACAAAGCTGCATAGAGTCTTTTGTGTCGGCAGAGGAGTTTTTTAAAAAGCAATTTCCCGATTATGCCTACCGTTGGTATTTCTGCGAAAGCTGGCTTCTTTTCGACGGAAACAGAGAATTTATGGCGGAGGACAGTAATATTCTTGCCTTTGCCTCTCTTTTCGACCATTGTTACAGTATGAAAATTGATGAACAGGCAATAGAAAGAATTTTCGGTAAAAGACGTATTTTCAAAAGTAATTATCCCGAAAGCACCTCACTTCAGAAAAGAGCGAAGCTATACATTATGGACGGCAACCGTATGGGCGTAGGAATCGGTGTGATTGACAGAAATATTTTCTTGACTAAGGCAAGTAAATAATATATAATAAAATTTAATGAATAATTTCTTTCAGGAGGAGAAAATATGGCATATTTAACCGATATAGAAATAGCTCAGCAGTGCGAAATGAAGCACATTACCGAAATCGCCAAAAAGGCTGATGTTGACCTTAAATACATAGAGCAATACGGCAATTACAAGGCAAAGATTGACCTTTCACTTTTAAGTGATTCAAAGAATAAGAAGGACGGTAAGCTCGTACTTGTTACGGCTATAACACCTACACCTGCAGGTGAGGGCAAGACCACAACAACAATCGGTCTTGCTGACGGTATGAGCCGCATCGGCAAAAAGGTAACGGTTGCTCTTCGTGAGCCCTCACTCGGCCCCGTATTCGGTGTCAAGGGCGGTGCGGCAGGCGGCGGCTACGCTCAGGTTGTGCCTATGGAGGATATCAATCTTCACTTTACAGGCGACTTCCACGCTATTACAAGCGCAAACAATCTTCTTGCCGCTATGCTTGACAACCACATTCAGCAGGGTAACAGCCTCGGTATTGACGTGCGCAGAATTACCTGGAAGCGTTGCCTTGATATGAACGACAGACAGCTCCGCTTCATTACTGACGGTCTGGGCGGCAGAATCAACGGTACTCCCCGTGAGGACGGCTTTGACATTACCGTTGCTTCTGAAATCATGGCTGTGCTTTGCCTTGCTTCATCAATCACCGACCTTAAAGAAAGACTTTCACGTATTATCGTCGGCTATAACTATCAGAATGAGCCCGTAACCTGCGGAGAGCTCAAGGCGGCAGGCGCTATGACCGCTCTTTTAAAGGATGCTCTCAAGCCCAACCTTGTACAGACTCTTGAAGGTACCCCTGCTTTTGTTCACGGCGGTCCCTTTGCAAATATTGCACACGGCTGTAACTCTGTTATTGCCACAAAGACTGCTCTTAAAATGGGTGATTACGCTATCACCGAGGCAGGCTTCGGTGCAGATCTCGGTGCGGAAAAATTCCTTGATATCAAGTGCCGTATGGCAGGTCTTGTGCCCTCAGCCGTTGTTATGGTTGCTACTATCCGCGCTTTAAAGATGCATGGCGGACTTAACAAAACTCAGCTCGGTGAAGAAAACCTTGAGGCTCTCGAAAAGGGTATCCCCAACCTTCTCAGACACGTTTCAAACATTAAGAATGTATATAAGCTTCCCTGCGTTGTTGCGGTTAACCGTTTCCCCACGGATACAGATAAGGAAATTGAATTTGTTATCGCAAAGTGTAAGGAGCTGGGCGTAAACGTATGCCTTTCAACCGTATGGGCAGAAGGCGGCAAGGGCGGCGAAGAGCTTGCAAGAGAGGTTTGCCGTCTTTGTGAAGAAGAGGATAACTCAAGCTTCAGCTTCTCCTATGATGCAGAGGACACAATCGAAAACAAAATCAGAGCCATCGTTCAGAAGGTATATGGCGGCGATGATGTTACAATTCTTCCCTCAGCGAAGAAGCAGATTGAAAAGCTTGTTGAAATGGGCTGTGACAAGATGCCCGTCTGTGTTGCAAAAACACAGTACAGCTTCTCGGATGACCCCACAAAGCTCGGTGCTCCCGAGGGCTTTACCGTAACCGTAAGAAACGTTAAGGTTTCTGCCGGCGCAGGCTTTATCGTTGTTCTCACCGGTGACATTATGACCATGCCCGGACTTCCCAAGAGTCCTGCCGCAGAGAGGATTGACGTTGACGCCGAAGGCAGAATCACAGGTCTGTTCTGATAAAAACTAAAACTTAAGTGCAGTAGTCGGCTACTGCACTTTTTTATCTGATATTCTAATAGTAGCAAAAAAAGGGACGCGATTAATCGCGTCCCTTTGCCGGTTTATTTTATTCCGAGTCTCTTAAGTACTTCCAGGTCACAGATGTCGCTCATAGGACCGATCTTTTCCCAAAGAGCATCAGCCTTTTCCTTCCACTTCCAATAACCTTCGGCAGTTTCGGGGTACTGCTTGTAAAGGTTTGTAACCTCGGTGCTCTGAAGCAGACCGTTAATAATCTTTTTTACTGTTGAAGCCTTGATTTTGCCCTTTACAACGGCTGCAGCAATACCGCCGACGATTTTTGCAATGTCACCTGCGCCGAGCTGAAGGTCTTCTCCGCCACCGCCGAGAATCTTCGTGCTGAAAATAAGGTCTTTCTTAAACATATATTCAGCCTCATCAAAGCTAGTCTGAACAACACCCTTGAGAAGAGGTCGCATTGAGTCAAAGGCAATACCCTGAGCTTCCATATATCTCTTGTTGATGCACCACATATTGTCTCTTGAAAGAGGCTTACCCTCTTTGAGAAGACTGTCGATAACATCAACCGCAATTTCACCCTGTACGAGTGATGAGGTGCAGCCCTCACCGCAGGTGGGCTTTGTCATACAGCCGGCATCACCCATAGCGATGAAGCCGTTATCAACAAAGGAGTAAACGCTTCTGCGGTAGGGGGTCATTCCCTTTTCAACCTTCTCAACGGTGTATCTCGGCCAGGGTACATTCTTCTGCCACTGCTTGAAAATTTCTTCAGCGTAAGCATAGCTGTAGTTGCCGCCGATACCGAGAATTGCACCGCGAGGATTGCCTGAAGGAGCAGACCATACAGCCTTGTAGTTGAGGAAAGAGGAGTGAAGAGCCATAGGGTCAACATCTTCGCTTTCATAAACCACGTAATAAATTACAACATAGAAAATATCCTCGGGTGTGAGCTTGTAGTTTTCTACGGTTGAGTCGTCGGGCATTTTTGTTCTTGCAACGGCGGGAATACCTGAGCAGTCTGCAACGAGCTTTGCCTCTGCTTCGAATTCGCCTTCTGCGGTTTTATATTTTGCACCTGCAACTCTGCCCCATTCGTCCTTTACAAAATCAACAAATGAAGCACCGTAAATGAACTTTGCACCTGCCTCGATGGCATAGTCACTCATTCTCATTATGTAGTCGTGCTTGTGAAGGCCGACGATTGTTGCAGGTATGTTCTTTTTGGGGTAGTTGCCGTAGGGTGAGAGCATAGGTGCGCCATCGAATGTAAAGCCGAAATCAACATCACCTTCCTTGGGGATTTCGAGCCCTGAACGCTCCATTTCCTTTTTGGGCATATGGAAAATATCATATTCTCTTGAAACGTTTTCTCTCTCGTTCTTTTCAATAACAAGAACGCTGTGTCCTCTCTGTGCCATCTGACGTGCAAACCAGGCACCGGTGGTTGATGCACCGACAACTATAATGTCATATTTTTCCATAACAACTTCTCCTTTTTTGTTTAGGTAATATTATTTTAACACTTCAAACACAGTATTACAATATATATATTAAATTTTATTAAGTTTTAAAAGGATTTTCCTCACTTCACTGACGAGATAAAAGGACCCGCACACAACAAGTGTTTCGCCTCTGCAGAGCGAAAGCGCTTTTTCAAGTGCTTCTTCTGTGCTTTCGTATGCATAAGCTGCGTTAATGTACTTTTTTGCGATACGGCAAAGCACGGAGCTGTCTTCACCTCTCAGCCTATCGGTGCAGGTGAACACCGCATTTGAGCAAAGAGGTAATATGTGAGAAAGACTTTTTTCGTAATCCTTATCCTTCATAAAGGCGCAAAGCAGAGTGATTTTTCTGTCGCTGAGATAGGAGCACAGGGTTTCCTTAAGTGCAAGCATACAGCCCTCGTTGTGTCCACCGTCAAGAATTACAAGAGGCTTTTCGCTGATAAGCTCCGTTCTTCCCGGTATAAAAAAGTGCTTGATTCCCTCTGTTATGTCGCTGTCACTTATGCACAGGCCGGTTTTTCTGAGTGCAAGGACACACTCAACAGCCGTGAGCATATTTGCAATCTGATGCTTGCCGCAGAGGTTGATTTTTATGCTGAGTCCTCTGTAGCTTATATCAGTGCCCTTTATATCCTCACTTATAACACTTAACGCTGAGATATCGGGCGTAATAAGCTGAGCCTTTTTTTCTGCACAGACTCTTTTTATCACCTCTGCCGCTTCTTTATTCTGAGGCAAAAAGCCGAAGCTTTCACCCTCAAAGGGATAAGAAACAACGGTGCCGCCCATAGGTATTATGCCGCATTTTTCAAAAGCAATTTCAGCGGCAGTGCTTCCGAGCATTTCGGTGTGGTCGGAAGAAATGCTCATTATTACTGAAAGAAGCTTGTTTTCAATAACGTTGGTGCTGTCGTTTTTTCCGCCTATACCTGCCTCAAGCACAACAATATCACAGCCGACCCTTTCAAAGTATGCCATAGCAAGAGCAGTGGTAACCTCAAACACGGTCGGGTAAAGCTCTTCACTTTCCATAAGATCGGTTTTTTCTTTAATGAGAGAGGTAATTTCGGCCACATCACCGTCGGGTATGTATTCACCGTCAACCTTTATCCTCTCGTTGAATTTTATTATATAGGGCGAGGTAAAAAGCCCTGTTTTAAGGCCGCTTTCACTCAGTATGCAGGAAAGTGCGGTAGAAACCGAGCCCTTTCCGTTTGTACCTACTACGTGAACAAACCGAAGTTTTTTCTGAGGGTCGCCGAGCAGACTGAGCAGTCTTCTTATTCTTTCGTGAGAGGAGCTTTTCTGAAACTTCCGTCTGCTCATAATATATTCAAGCGCTTCGGTATAGGTCATCTGTGTCACTCCTTTATTACATAATCTGATTTAAAGTATATCCTTTACTTCAACCTATGTCAATAACAAAGCCTTTCATAAGCACACTCACCAAGCTCTTTTATACCGCACTTTAAATAGAGAGCCTCAGCAAAGACTTTGCGGTCAATTTTTTCAGGAAGCACTTTTTCATATTCCGAAGGCAGAATTATGCCTTCACCGGATATAAGCCGGGCAAAGGGAAGAGTACGCCTTTTAAGAGTGAATACTCTGCCGCGATAACCGAGGGGCAGTATATTGCTGTCGGAGGCTATAACGTTATTGCAGAAATCCGCAACACCGCTCCATTCGGCCGAAACACTTACAGCAGCTCCGTATTCTCTGAGAATATACTCAGCCGCAGAGTAATATTTTTCCTTCTCGGGGCATATCACATGCAGGCTTGAGGCAAGCGGTATAAGCTTTTCCAGATGCTCACAAAAAAGTGAGTTTCTGTCGTAAACGCAGACTGAGCGGTTATCGGCGGGCTCCGGACTTTTGCTGAGAAAAAGAACACTGCTGTTGAAAAGTCTTATTTCGTCGAGCTCGCTCACTGCTTCGCTTTTGCTTTCGGGAAAAATCAACGAGGATGCGTATCTGCCCGCATATTTTTTTATTTCCTTGCACGGTATTTTATTTTTATAAACCCTTGCGGTTATAACAAAGAAAAAAGCATCACCACAGAGATTGATTTTTTCAGAGGTTATAAGTCTCTTTCGGTTTAAAGGGGCTCTTCCCTTACAGTGTATAAGTCTTACTGCCGCAAACATAATATCACCCCGTAAAAAATATGTAGCGAAAAAAGTAAAAATGACGGCTCAGAGGTACACGGCGGCTCCCTGCCCTCGGGGCGCGCTTTCGCGCCCCGCGGGGCTTTTGCGCGGGCACGCCCGCGCAAAAGAAGCGGAGCGACCCCGGGGTCGCTCCGCTTCAGGGAGCCGCCTTTGCAGCGTAACATATTGTTCTTATATGTGGCATGCCTCGTGGTCGTGATCCTCGATCTTGCCTACAATGGGCTCCGGGTCTATACCCTGACGCTTATAGTAGTCAGCAAGAGCTGCCTTGATAGCCTGCTCAGCGAGTACGGAGCAATGAATCTTAACTGCGGGGAGTCCGTCAAGAGCCTCTACAACAGCCTTGTTTGTGAGCTTAAGCGCTTCACTTATGGGCTGACCCTTGATCATATCTGTTGCGATTGAGCTTGTTGCAATAGCACTTGCACAGCCGTAGGTCTTGAATTTTACGTCAACAATAATATCGTTCTCTATTTTCAGAAACATTTTCATAATATCGCCGCACTTGGCGTTACCGATTTCACCGATACCGTTTGCATCGGGAATTTCGCCTACATTATGAGGCTCTGCGAAATGTTCCATTACTTTCTTGCTGTATTCCATTTTAGTTATTCTCCTTTTCCTGTTCTAATATATGATCCCAGAGAGGGGACATTGAGCGAAGTCTGTCAATGATGGGGGGCAGAACCTCGAGAATATAGTCAACGTCCGCTTCGGTGTTGTTTTCGCTGAGTGAAAGTCTGAGTGAGCCGTGTGCAACCTCGTGCTTAAGACCGATTGAAAGAAGCACGTGGCTTGGATCAAGTGAGCCTGAGGTGCAGGCTGAGCCGCTTGATGCACAAACGCCCTTGAAATCAAGCATAAGAAGAAGGCTTTCTCCCTCAACGCCCTCAAAGCACATACTGAAATTGCCGGGAAGTCTGTGCTCTGTGTCACCGTTGATTCTTGAATGTGATATTTTGCTTGCTCCTTCAAAGAGTCTGTCTCTGAGCGCAGAAACCTTTTTTGCATTTTCTTCAAGGTGCTCACACATATCTGTGATAGCAACGCCGAGACCTACAATTCCGGGTACGTTTTCGGTTCCGGCTCTTCTTCCGCTTTCCTGAGCACCGCCCTCAATGAGATTGGGAAGTCGTATACCCTTTTTGCAGTAAAGAGCACCGACGCCCTTCGTTGCGTGAAATTTATGTCCCGAAAGAGAGAGCATATCAATGCACTGCTCTTTAACGTCAATTTTTATGTGACCGACAGCCTGAACAGCGTCGGTGTGGAAAAGCACACCCTTGTTACGGCAGATTTTACCGATTTCTGCGATAGGCTGTACGGTGCCGATTTCGTTATTGGCATACATAATTGTAACAAGGCAGGTTTCGTCTGTGATAGCCTTTTCAACGTCCTCAACCTTTACAATGCCGTTTTCATAAACGTCAAGGTAGGTTACGGTGAAGCCTTGCTTTTCCAGAGCAGCCATAGTGTGAAGCACTGCGTGGTGCTCAAACTTTGTTGTGATAAGGTGCTTCTTACCTTTCTTTGCACCGAGGGCTGCAGCTCCTCTGATAGCCCAGTTATCAGCCTCTGAGCCGCCTGAGGTAAAGAAGATTTCCTTGCTGTCGGCACCGAGAGCATCGGCGACCTGCTGCCTTGCCTTTTCAACTGCCTTGTGGGCTACCTGACCTACTTCATAAAGGCTTGAGGGATTGCCGTAATGCTCCGTCATATATGGGATTATTGCCTCTACAACCTTTTGTGATACGGGAGTAGTTGCGGCGTTATCTGCATATACAAATCTCATTTCAAACACTCCAATTCTGTTTTTTCTATTGTCTGACTTCTTTCGGCAAGGTCCTTAAGTGTAATTGAGCTTACAACCGAAATAGTCGCTTTATAAATTTCCGTCCAGATAAAGGACGTTACACAGTCGCAGTAATTCTGACATTTGCCTTCATCCTCTGCGCAGGCAACGGGGGCAAGAGAGCCTTCTGTTGCCTTGAGTATATCCTCAACGGTGATTTTTTCGGCAGGTCGAGTGAGATGATAACCGCCCTTTGCGCCTCTTACCGACTCAACAAGCTCTGATTTGGTGAGCTTACCGATAATCTGCTCGAGATACTTTTCAGAAAGATGCTCTCTTTCGGCGATATCCTTAAGGGAAACGCAGCCGTCGCCGCCATTTACTGCAAGGTCTGTCATAATACGCAGGCCGTAGCGTCCCTTTGTGGAAATTTTCATCTTATTCACTCCCTTTGAGTCATAATTCCTACTTTGTTGCTAGTATATCACAGTTTTTAATTCATAGCAAGTAGGTATGGATTATTTTTTGTAAAAAATATTATGTGCCTAATATAAGTTTTTTATGCAAATATATCAAAACGAATATACCTTGCAGTGAACGAAAAAAGGGCTTTTCAGCCCTTTTTTATTACTGTACCGGGTTTACTGTAACGCCCGCAATCTGCGGAGCAGAGGTTTCTCTGCTGTCAAAGCGGGTGTTACCGCTTGAAGAGAAGGTAACGGTGTTTTCCCCCTGTCTGAGTTCAAGTGAGAAGGTCATTGTTTTATAGGTAAATCTGCTGTAGGTGTTGCGGCAGAACATATCCTGACTGATGCCGTTTGCTTCTACGGTAAGGAGTGCTTCTATAAGGTCAACGTTGTAATCGTGATAACCGCCCTCCTGATTGTTTGCGTAGCACAGTGTAACACGGTAGGTGCCCTCCTCGGGAGCGTTCACCTTAATCTGAGCTTTGCCGCCGTTACTGCTTATGCCGTCTATATATGCGGTGCCGTATTTGTCTGTGCTGATTGTTGCACCCTCCGAAAGAGTGAAGTCCTCTGCGGTGAAGCTCTGCGAAGCAAGTCCCTCAGCATTGTCGTAAATTACAAGCTTGTCGCAGGGAACTCTTAATTCAAGCTGATTGAGACCGCGTCTGAGATAAACCTCGGTCATACCGTCAAGAAAAACATCAATACCGTCTATTGAAGCAGCGGTGTTCTGACCGGTTGCAAGGGTATAATAACCGTCGCGGGGAGCAACTGCTATGTAAGCCCTGTCACCGTCTCTGAGAAGAGTAATCGTTTCTGATTTTGAGCAGGGGGTAACAAGAAGACTGTCGAGCACGAAGGTGCCCTCTCCGTGTTTCATTTCCAGGGTGTGTAGCCCCATACAGAGGTAGACCTTTTTATTGTAGCAATCTGTGTATTCGCTCTTGATTGTGTTGGGTAACAGTATTGTCTGCTCGTCGCCGTCAAGAGTTAAAACGGCTTTTGTGTAATCTCTGTCGTCGGGTACTCTGCCGTCGTTGGAGTTACCGTAAATAAAATCAAGATCGTAATAGCCGCTTTCGGGCACGGAGAAGGTAATTTTTACGCCGTCACCCTCGTTTTCAAA
Source organism: Clostridia bacterium (assembly GCA_017517865.1). Classification (GTDB taxonomy): domain Bacteria; phylum Bacillota; class Clostridia; order Oscillospirales; family Acutalibacteraceae; genus UBA6857. The sequence goes on from JAFWYB010000065.1 coordinate 24,101, forward strand.
GCCGCCTGTCATACCCGCGGTTTCGCCTGTTGTCGCATAGGCACTGTCGTAGGTATAGGCTCCGCCGAGAAGCTTACCCTCTTCAAATTCATATCTGACGGGAAGCTTGGTGTTTCTTACCAGTTTTATATCGCCCGTAGCCTTTTCAACCGTTATGAAATATACCGAGTTGCTGTCGGCGGCAGGAAGGTTTACGTTGAGTGTGCTGCGATTGAGCCTTGCGTTATACTTTCTTACGGTCACGGGGCTTGAAACTATACCGGTAAGGCCCTTATAATAAACAGCTTCAACGGTTACGGTAACCTCGCTTCCGAGATCGGTTTCACTGAGATTTTTAAGCTTTACGCTCTGACGCTTATCACTTCCCGTAACAATCATATCAATTGCCTTGCCGTCACTTCTGAGAGCAGCTATTCCGTCAAGTCTGTTGCGGTAATCGTATTCCTGCTGACTTTTACTTGTTACCTCAAGAAGTTGCCCCTCCAGCTCAGCATACTTTCTGTAAAGCCACCAATTAGAGTTAGGGGAGTTGTCGTCAGCGCAGGTGTCGTTGAGGTTGTTGGCAAGACGCCAGAAGGCCATATCGCCGTAAACACCGCTTTTTTCCATGGCGATTATGTAATGAAGCATTGTTGCAGGGTTGCCGCAATCCTCCATAGTGCCGTATTCGGTTACGATAATGGGAAGCTCATCAACACCGTACTCAGCCTCGATTTTTCTGTAGTCCTCAACATGAAGATGCCAATCGGGAATTGACCACCAGGCAAGCTCGTGATAAATCATAATTTCGGGTACGCAGCCGTTTTCGGTGCAATACTCCATAAAGCCGCGGATTTTAGTTGTTTCATAGTCGAAATAGCCGGGACCGCCGATACGCGCATCCGGGTCAATGCTCTTGACAAGGTTATAGGTCATTTTCCACGCTTCGTAGAAATTTGCTCTGCCTACTTCGTCAAAATGTACCTGACCGTCGATGTAGTTGCCGAACCAGATAGCGTTGTCGCACTCGTTGAAGATGCAATAAACAAGCTTGTCGGCATAAGGGGCGTCCATAAGTGCGCGTACCTTTTCCTCAACGATTGGGAAATAGGTTTCTGTCAGATATTCTCTCCAGTCATAGGTACCTGCGGCACGGGAATCAAGAATGTTTTTGTGGTCATAGTACCAGGTGCTGAAGGAATCCTGAAGATAAACAACGGTATAGTCGCACTCCGAAAGCTGAGGTGCAACATGGTCAATATCTCCCGTAGGGTGCTGAAGACCGTCAACAACCTTCTGGGAAACAGAGGAAATATCAAGGCTGTCGGTTATGGCACTTGACGGTACGCCCTCCTCGGCAAGACCGTAAAGAAAGCCCGTCGCCCTTGTCTGTACCTCGCCCTGCTTTTCCGCTGCGTCAACCGTAAGAACGGGAGTCCATGCAAGGGGAACCGATTCAAAAAGCAGAATGAAGCTTATGAAAAAAGAGGTTATTGCTGAAATAAAGCCTGACATAGATATATCTCCTTTGATTTTGGTGTAACAATATAATTTTAACATTAAAGGCTCTCTGTTTCAAGGCGTTACTGTGCCGAAAAAAGGCAGAGTGCTTTTGTCTAATATAGACAAATAATTACTGTTGCTTTAAATGACAGGGTGTTGTATAATATTCAGAGAAAGAAAAGTGTTCACTGAAAAGAGGCAGGAATATGAAAAGAATAAAAATAACGGCTGTTCGTAAGGCGCGGTACGACGACCTTATAGAAAAATATGAAAACCCCATTGAGCACGCCTGCGATATTGAGGAAGGTCAGGTATTTATTACTGAGGGTTGGCAGAAGCCCGAGGGCTTTTGTGACAGTGCGTGGGAAAGCATATCGCCCTTCGTGATGACTCTTGCCTACGGCGGAGAGAATATTTACGACGGTTGGATGAAAAATAAAAAATCTGCTATGATAAGCTGTAACGACGGCTTTCGGCCCGTCAGCTTTTATATAGAGACTGTGGAGGAATAATTATGCTGAAATTTATCTGTTATCCCAAATGTACCACCTGTCAGAAGGCGAAGGGGTGGCTTGAGAAAAATAATATCACCTTTGAGGAAAGAAGCATTAAGGAAGAAAACCCTACCCTTGAGGAGCTTTCATTGTGGTACGGCATAAGCGGACAGCCGCTTAAAAGATTTTTCAACACCAGCGGACTTCTTTACAAGTCACTCGGACTTAAGGATAAGCTTCCCGGAATGAGCGAGCAGGAAATGCTGAGTCTTCTTGCCTCTGACGGTATGCTTGTAAAACGCCCTCTTCTTATCGGTGACAGCTTTGTTCTTATCGGCTTCAAAGAAAAAGAGTGGGTTGATAAGCTCTTATAATTATATATAAAGGAAGAAAATATTGTAAAAGGCTTGATTTTCTTCCTTAGTTATGTTATTATATTACCCGCTTGTTAAAGTGAATAGATAGTGAGATGCTTTATTTTGGTCATGCAGCAGCGGGTTCTGTGCGACAGTACGCCGCGAACCATGTCAGGCGGGAAACCGAGCAGCATTAAGTGGAATGTCTGTGCGACACAGTCAAAGCCTGTTGCTGTATGACCAAGGTAATGCATCTCTTTTTATTCGGAACTGTGCCGCACATAGATACTAACGGGCAATAAATTCGCGTCTGTTGTATGCCGTAGCGACCGACAGTTGTTTTACAGCAGGTTTGTCCGGTTTTTGCAACGAAGATATTTTATCCGTCGAGGAGGAGAGCAAATGTATCAGGTATTATACAGAAAATACAGACCGCGCGTTTTCAGCGATGTGGTAGGACAAAAGCATATTACCGATACCCTTTCAAAGGAAATTGAAACGGGTAAGCTCTCCCATGCCTATCTTTTCACAGGCTCAAGAGGTACGGGTAAAACGACCTGCGCCAAGATTCTTTCAAAGGCAGTGAACTGTCTCAGCCCCGTAAACGGTAACCCGTGTAACGAGTGCGAAATATGCAGGGGTCTTGACAGCGGAGCGATTCTTGACGTTGTTGAAATTGACGCCGCAAGTAATAACGGCGTTGAAAACATCCGTGATATCCGCGAGGAGATAAATTTCACTCCTGCCGCCTGCAAATACAGAGTGTATATCATTGATGAGGTGCATATGCTTTCAATAGGCGCCTTCAATGCTCTTCTGAAAACACTTGAGGAGCCTCCCGCCCACGTCAAGTTCATTCTTGCAACCACTGAGGTGCATAAGCTTCCCGTTACCGTTGTTTCACGCTGTCAGCGTTTTGATTTCAAACGTGTTACTCCCGAAGCTATGAGCGAGAGAATGAATCTTATTGCCGAAAGTGAGGGCTTCACTCTTGAAAGCGAAGCTGCTTCTCTTATTGCAAGAATTTCTGACGGCGGTATGCGTGATGCCCTTTCTCTTTTAGACCAGTGTACCGGTCATACAAAAAACATCACCGCTGAAACCGTACTTTCTGTTGCGGGTATGACAGGCAAGGATCATCTTTTTGCCCTTGCCGAAGCAGTAAGAGAAAAGGATTCCGCAAAAGCACTTGCGATTATCAGTCAGCTTTACGGCGATTCCTGTGATATGGAGCGCCTTGCAAGCGAAATGATAAACCATTACCGCAACCTTATGATAGTAAAAACAGTGAGAAGCTCCGACGGACTTATCGTGTGTACCGATGACGAGCTTGAAAGGTACAGACAGCAGAGTGCAGGCTATACCCTTGAAAGCGTGCTTAACTGCATCTCTCTTCTGCAGGACTGCGTTGCAAATATCAAAAGGGGAGTAAACCGCCGCATTGAGACGGAAATGACCTTTATCAGAATGTCAAATCCGCTTCTGAGCGACAGTAATGAAGCTCTTCTTACAAGAATTGCAGATATAGAGTTCAAGCTTAAAACGGGCAGCTTTACTCAGAAGGTACCTGAAGCTGCGGCAGCACCTCAGAGTGCTCCTGCGGTGACACCGGCAAAGCCGGAAAGCACGGCAGAGGCAAAGCCCGAGGTAAAGGTGCAGACAACGGCCTTTGAGCTTCCCAAGGTAAGCGCGCAAACATCGGTTCAGGAAGCTCCTTCTCATTCCTTCGGCTATGAAGCACCCGCAGAGCAGAATCTTGCTCCCGCTTCCGAGGAAGCTGTTGCGGCTGAAGGCAATGAAGCGCTTCCATGGGCAGAGGTGCTTTCCGAAATACTCAGAACCAATCCCGCACTCTGGGGTATACTCAATAACTCAGAGGCATATATAAACGGTGATTACGTGCTCATAAAGAGCGACAACCCGACTCTGAGCGAGTTTATCAAAAAAGACGGCAACTCACGCTCTGTCAAGGAGGCGGTGCTCAGAGTTACCGGTAAAAGGTACCGTCTGGGTCTTACAAGGTCAGCGGCACCGAAGGCGGCAGCTACACCTAAAAGAGACCCGCTTGAGGACCTTATCAGCAGAGCAGGCTCAATGGGTATAAATGTTGACATAAAATAATTATGTAAGTATAATTTAAGAAATAAAACAACTATAATATAAAGGAGTTAAGATTATGAAAGCAAGAATTCCCGGTCAGCAGCAGGGCGGCCAGGCAGCAATGATGAAAAAAATTCAGGAAATGCAGGCTCAGATGGAACAGAAGCAGGCAGAGATTGAAGCAAGCGAATTCACAGCTTCAGCAGGCGGCGGAGCAGTTGAGGTAACTGTTTCAGGTGCTCACGAGGTCAAGAGCATCAGAATGCAGCCCGACGTTATTGACCCCGATGATGCAGATATGCTTGCCGACCTTATCATTGCCGCAACAAACGAGGCTATGAAGAAGGCTGATGATGCTATGAATCAGGCAATGCAGTCAGCACAGGGCGGTCTTGCAGGCCTTAATCTTCCCTTCTGATGGCAAGATACAGTGTAAATTCACTTGCAAGGCTGGTCGAACATTTTGAGCGTATGCCCGGTATCGGACATAAGAGTGCTCAGCGACTGGCCTTCTATGTGCTTAACTTAAAAAAAGAAGAAGCAGACGCCTTTGCAGATGCAATACGTACTGCCCACGAGAAAATCAAAAAGTGTTCACGCTGCTGTAATCTTGCCGAGGATGAGCTGTGCTCGCTTTGTAAGGACAGCGGCAGAGACGAGAGCGTAATCTGTGTTGTTGAGGACCCGAGAGACGTTATGGCGTTTGAGCGTACTCACGAGTATGAGGGTACATATCACGTGCTTCACGGGGTTATTTCTCCCATGAACGGCATCGGTCCCGAGGATATCACTGTCAAGGAGCTTCTTGCCCGTACAGGTGACGGCAAGCTGCAGGAGGTTATTATGGCTACAAACCCCACCGTTGAGGGTGAGGCTACGGCTATGTATATTTCCCGCCTCCTGAAGCCTATGGGTATAAAGGTGACAAGGCTCGCATACGGTGTACCCGTAGGCGCAGACCTTGAATATGCCGACGAGGTAACCCTTACAAGGGCTCTTGAGGGCAGAAGAGTGCTTTAAGTTGTAAACGGATATAGGTAGTGATTTTATGAAAGTCAGACTTTTGGCAGAGGCTCTTGTAAAGTTCCTGCTCGGTATAGCGTTGGTTGCTTTGCTGGTATTTTTACCTGCAGGCAGTTTCTCTTTTTCAGGCGGATGGCTTTTTATGGGCGTGTTGTTTATACCTATGCTGATTGTGGGCATTGTTATGATGGCAAAAAATCCTGACCTTCTCAGAAAAAGACTTGATGCAAAGGAAAAGCAGAGGGAACAGAGCCTTATCGTAAAGCTCAGCGGACTGATGTTTCTTGCAGGCTTTGTTATTGCAGGCCTCGGTCATCGCTTCGGCTGGTACACCTTGCCCGAAACGGTTTCGCTAATTGCTTCGGCGGTGTTTCTTCTTTCCTACGTGCTTTATGCCGAGGTGCTCAGAGAAAATACATATCTCAGCCGTACCGTTGAGGTGCAGGAAGGTCAGAAGGTTATCGATACGGGTCTTTACGGCATTATACGTCACCCGATGTATACTGCAACCGTGATAATGTTTATGTCGGTTCCGCTTATTTTAGGCTCGGTTTATTCCTTTGTTATATTCCTTTTTTATCCCGTTCTTATAGCGGGGCGTATAAAAAATGAAGAAAGGCTTCTTGAAAGGGAGCTCAGCGGTTACACCGAGTATAAAAAGAAGGTCAGATACAGACTTATACCGTTTATATGGTAATTTAATGAAACTTTAGAATTATATCAGAAAGGGAGTGTCTTGTATGGCTGTTTCAGCTCAAGACGAAAGACAGATAGTAGCTCAGAACAAAAAAGCAAGACACGACTATTTTGTTCTTGAAACCTACGAAGCAGGTATAGAGCTTTTCGGTACCGAGGTAAAATCAATCAGAAAAGGCAGACTCAACCTCAAGGACAGCTGGTGCAGTATTGATAAGGGCGAGATTTTTGTTAACGGTATGCATATCAGTCCTTATGAGCAGGGCAATATCTTTAACCGTGACCCTATGAGAGTGCGTAGGCTTCTTATGCACAAGCGTGAAATCAACCGCCTTTACGGTACGATAAAGCAGCAGGGTCTTACTCTGGTACCTCTGAGTGTATATTTTCTCAAGGGCAGGGCAAAGCTTGAAATAGGTCTTTGCAAAGGTAAAAAGCTTTATGACAAGCGTGAAACCTCCGCAAAGAAGGATGCTCAGCGTGATATGGAGCGAGCGGTAAAGGGATAAATTTCTATTGAAAAACAGACCGAAAGGCTGTATAATAAACATTGCGTAAGCAATATTTCACTTCAACAAAGTTGAAATTTCACACGCCGTAGGTGTATTTCACATCCGTATGGATGTTTCACTGCGATGCGAAGCATCGCCTATATGGGGATGAAAGGATTTCGACGGGGATTTTGAAGCATGGTAAGCGGGTAGTGGAGTGGCACCACTTTAAAAGTCACAATTCTTAAATATAAACGACAATAATAAAGTTTTAATGGCTGCTTAATGCGGCCCGTCTGAGCTGAGAGTACTGCGACTCAGCTACAGGCGTCGATCAGCAGTGAACGTGAACACCTGAGCAGACTCGTAGGGTGTCATGCATCAGAGCCTACCGAGGGAGTAAGCCTGTCAACCGGCGCACCTCTGAGGGAATTCCAAAAGATTGACTGCACCCGGAGAAAGCTATGTGAATGAGTTTTCGGACGCGGTTTCGATTACCGCCATCTCCACCAAAAATAATAATCCGAAGTTGTCATTTTATGGGCAATTATCGGATTATTTCTTTTTTATGCGGTAATCGAAACCGCAATCGTCCATCTTTTGCGAGAGCAAAAGGGACAAAAAATGCGAAAGGTTGCGAGGCAACGAACGAAGCGAGAGCTTCGATTACCGCCATCTCCACCAAACACAAACCTCCTTGTAAAATGGTATTACCAAACACAAGGAGGTCATTTTTATGTTTGATGCGAAAGTTGATTGAAGCTCTGATGATAGCAAAAATCTTCATTTCCGTCTTGCAAAAGCTTTCAGTTTGTGCTAATATACATCTGTAATTTTCAAAACAGAAGGAGCATAAATAAAATGACCTATTTTTACAAAAAAGACGGCGAAATTTTCATTCCCGAAAAAATCAATCCTGACCTTACAAAGCTTGCACTTGCAATTGTTAAAAACTGTAAGGTGACTCTTAAGTTCCAGCTTAAGTCAAACTCAATTCTCAACGCAATCAATAAGGGCAAGAGAGAGCAGATGCTTGAAATTATGCAGAAGTGCTTTGCAAAGAATAAGAAAATCTATGACCAGGATATGGCACTTACAGGTGTAACCGTTGAAGAGGTAGAGGATAATTTCTTTGACGATAAGGACGACGAGTTCATCAAGGATCAGCTCAAGGTGCTTTACGGCTTTGCCGTAATCAACACTGTTGTTGAATCAAAGCTTATGAGCCTTCTTGCCGCCGCCTGCGAAAAGGCACTCGGCACACCGCTTAACAAGATTAAGTTCTTCACAAATCAGGACGTAATTCTTGAGCAGGAGGACGATGAGCAAGAGGAAACAGAGGAATAAGAATTAAAGACACTTCGTACTGCGGTGCGGAGTGTCTTTCGGCATTAAAAGCCCGTAGAGACCGAGTGCTTTCTATTGACAACATATCAGCCGATGTAATATAATTAAACAAATATGAAAAGAAATCAGGGGAGAATATGCTGAAAACAGTTGCAGATGCAGATGCCGTACTTGCCCTTGCTCTTGACATAGGCAAAAGTATGGTAAGATGCGGTGCGGAGATTAACCGCGTTGAGGAAACGGTAATAAGAATCTGTCACGCTTACGGCTTTGACAGAACTGATGTTTTTTCTGTTATTTCAATGATAGATGCAACCGTTACCGATGAAAAGGGAGTCAGTCACACCCAGATGCGCAGAATTCATACTCGCGGTGTAAATTTCAGACGTCTTGAAAATCTTAATGCTCTTTCCAGAAAAATATGTGCTCAAACGCCTGAAATTGAAAAGGCGAGAGAGGAGCTTGCTGTTATATGCATAGAAAACAAGCGCTTTGACATATTTGTATGTATGGGTTATGTGGTCGCCGCTATGGGCTTTACGGTGTTTTTCGGCGGCAGCCTTTCAGACAGCCTTGCAAGTGCTCCCATTGCCTGCGTGCTTTATGTTATAAATCTCTATGTTAAGGTAACAGGTGTAAACAAGCTGTTTTTTACCGCGCTTTCATCCTTTGTTGCGGGTATCGGAGCAATAACCTTTGTTCATTTCGGCTTCGGCAACGACGCCAATATGATAATGATAGGCGATATTATGCTTCTTATTCCCGGGCTGATGCTGATAAACTCCGTAAGAGAAATGCTTTGCGGTGACCTTATGTCAGGCCTTTTAAGGCTTCTTGAATCGGTCGTTCTGGCTCTTTCAATAGCCTGCGGCTTTGCGGTTGCAATTATGACTCTCGGAAGTATATGGTGAGGTGACGGTTATGGATTTTAAACAGGCTCTTATAATTATCATCTCGGGTATGATAGGTACGTTGGGCTTTTCTTATGTTTTTCAGTCGCCTAAAAGAAGAACGCTCATCAACATTCTCGGCGGCTTGCTTGTTTGCACAATCTACGTTGTATGTATACAGCTTACCGAAATGAACTTTTTTATTTATTTCTTCCCCGCACTTTTCGCCACCGTATATGCAGAGATTATGGCGAGGGTGGTAAAGGCACCGGCAACGCCTATACTTGCCTGCTCTATAATATCTCTTGTTCCCGGCGGTAAGCTTTATTATACCACCTACTACTTTGTTATGGGTGAGGATGCGCTTTTTGATGCCACCATGCAGGAGCTTCTTGATATTGCGCTTGGTCTGGCGGTAGGTATTATATGTGTAACCATTATTGTTCACGAAATAAACAGACACAAATTCAAGCAAATAATTGATGTTGAATAAAGGAGAAAATATTATGTCACTCAAAAAAATCATCTCAACGGCAGTAGGTGCCTTCACCTCTCTTTCTCAGGCTGAGCAGAGCAGAAGAACAGCTGAGAAAACAATAACCCCCGGTATGCCCGAGCTTCTTCGCGATATTGCGTCTCAGGGCGCCGTGCTTCTCGAAAATGACGGGACTTTGCCTCTTGCAAAGGGTACAAGAGTAACTCTTTTCGGCAGAGTACAGAATGATTGGTTCTATACCGGCTACGGCTCAGGCGGTGACGTAAATAAACCCTATGCGGTAAATCTTATTGAAGGTATGAGAAGCTGTGAAGAGCTTGTGCTCGACGAAAACACTGCAAAGCTTTATGAAAGCTGGTGCGAAAAGAATCCCATTGACCACGGTTATTGGGGCAACTGGCCCAGATTTTATCCCGAAATGCCCGTAAGTGCAGATTTTGTTGCTCTTGCAAAAAAGAATTCCGATGTTGCAGTTGCGGTTATCGGCCGTTCATCGGGTGAGGACAGAGAAAATGCGCTTGAAAAGGGCAGTTACTATATCACCGATGAAGAAATGGATATGCTGGAGAAAATCACCGCTGAATATGAAAAGACGGTTATTCTTCTGAATATCGGCTGCCTTATGGATATGTCATGGCTTGATAAGCTTCAGAGAAAGCCTTCTGCAGTTATGATTGTATGGCAGGGCGGTATGGAAAGCGGTAACGCTGCCGCAGACCTTCTTTGCGGTAAGGCGGCACCCGGCGGAAGACTTTCTGCAACTATTGCGGCTGACTATGATTTTTATCCCTGTAGCAAGGATTTCGGCGGCAAGGATTTCAACAACTACACCGAGGATATTTATGTAGGCTACCGTTATTTTGAAACCTTTATGAAGGAGGGCGCAAGGTACCCCTTCGGCTACGGCCTTTCATATACAACATTTGAAACAGAGTTTATTTCTGCCGTAAAGACAGATGACGGCGTTATTCTTAGCTGTAAGGTGACAAACACAGGCAAGTATGCTTCACGTCAGGTTGTGCAGGCTTACGTAGAGAAGCCCTGCGGTGCAATCGGCAATCCTTTCCGTGAACTCGGTGCTTTTGCAAAAACAAAGCTTCTTGCTCCCGCTGAAAGTGAAGAGCTCACCCTTACGGTACCTCTCAGAGCCTTTGCAAGCTACGACGAGCAGGGCGCAACCGGTTTTGCTTCAGCCTATGTTATTGAAAAGGGCAGCTACGGTGTTGCATTCGGCGATAACGTAAGAGAGGCGAAAAGGGTTTATACCGAAAATGTAGAGGAAACTTATGTTTATGAACAGCTCAGCCAGACATCGGCTCCTCAGGATGACTTTGAAATTCTCAAGGCAACATACGTTGACGGAAAATACGTACCCGTAAAGACTGCCGTACAGAAGAGAAAATACAGCCTCAGAGATATAATCAGCCAAAGCCTTCCCGCAGATATTCCTCAGACGGGCGATAAGGGCATAAAGCTTGCAGACGTAAGGAGCGGCAAGAGTACAATGGAGGAATTTGTAGCTCAGCTCAGTCTGAAGGAGCTTGAGGCTATTACAAGAGGCCATTACGTAATGGGCAGTGAGCTTGGCGTACCCGGTAACGCGGGCTGCTTTGCGGGCGTGCTTCCTTCACTGCGCGAAAAGGGTGTGCCCGCCGTTACAACAACTGACGGACCCTCAGGTATAAGACTTTCTGCCTGCTGCTCACTTATGCCGATAGGCACTCTTCTTGCAAGCACCTTTGATACAGAGCTTGTTGAAGCACTTCTCACTAAGGAAGCCGAGGAAATGGCAGAAAAGCAGACAGACGTTATCCTTGCTCCCGGTATGAATATCCACAGAACACCTCTTTGCGGCAGAAACTTTGAATATTTCTCGGAGGATCCTCTGCTTTCAGGTAAAATTGCCGCCGCTTATGTAAGGGGTATTCAGAAAAACGGAAAATCAGCCTGCCCGAAGCATTACGCCTGCAACAACCAGGAATATAACCGTGCAGGTAACGATTCAAGACTTTCAGAGAGAGCACTCAGGGAAATTTATCTCAGAGGCTTTGAAATCTGCGTAAAAGAAGCTGCACCCAAGAACATTATGACCTCATATAACCTTATTAACGGCGTGTGGGGACATTATAACTACGAGCTCTGCACAAGAATCCTCAGAGAGGAATGGGGCTATAAGGGCAACGTTATGACCGACTGGTGGATGAGAAGCTCAAAGAGTCAGGAATTCCCTGAAATGTGTGATCAGGCTTACAGAGTCCGTGCTCAGGTTGACGTGCTTATGCCCGGCGGACCGAGAGTAGCACTCATTAAAAAGCCCGATGGTACACTGCTCAAGACCTACGGTAAGAAGGACGGCATCACCCTTGGCGAAATGCAGAGATGTGCTATGAATGTGCTGCGCTTTGCTATGGATTCAACCGCTTTTGACAGACTTTGATACAATTCGCAATTCGCAATTCGCAATTCGCAATCGCGCTCTGCTCAGGTAGTGAAAGGTAAGTCCTGCCAGCTGAATTTATAATGCGCAACGGTATAATTCAATATAAGAAATTTATAAAAGGAGAAACTTATTATGCCACTTATAACTGCAAAAACATCAACTGCGATTTCTAAAGAAAAGGAAGCGGTAATCAAAGAAAAGCTCGGCAAAGCTATTGAGCTTATAAATAAAAGCGAAAGCTGGCTTATGATTGACTTTCAGGAAAACTGCCACCTCTGGTTCAAGGGCGAGGAAAGCCCTTCGGCTATGATTGAGGTTGACCTTTTCGGCAAGGCAAGTGACAGCGGCTATGGCGCGCTTACAAAAGCAATTACGGATATTGTCAGCGGTGAGTTGGCTATTGCACCTGACAGAATTTATGTAAAATACAACGAAATAAACCACTGGGGTTACAGCGGCTTCAATTTCTGATAAGGCAAAGGGAGGGAAACCTCCCTTTTATTTTTATCCCTATATTGTAAAAAGAACAACATAAAGGCGAAAAAGAAAATCATAACAAAAGCATCGGCTTTGCTGAGACTGTATGAAATGATGCTGAATTCGACCCGTAGAGTGGGTTATATTCATATTCTACGATTCATAGGTTGATAAATCGACTTTGTTGTGATAGTATTTAGTTGATGAAGGGTGGTGCTTTTATGACGTCAAAGCAATGCGGAGAATTTATTTCTCTTCTCAGAAAAGAAAAAAACCTTACTCAGAAGCAGCTTGCGCAAAAAATTAACGTAACCGATAAAGCTGTTTCAAGATGGGAAACGGGAAGAGGATATCCTGATGTAACGTCGTTAACGGCCTTGAGTGAATTTTTCGGTATAAGTGTAAATGAGCTTCTTGCCGGGAAAAGGGTTTCTGATGAATGTGCAAAGGAAGTGGCCGATGAAAACGTCATTTCTGTTATAAAAGAATCAAAAAGAGTGAAGCTGAAAAGCTTGATTACGGTTATTGTTACATATATCTCAATGTGTATTGTGTGTTTTGCCCTGGGGCTTGGCCTGATGCCCCCGGGAAGCTCTCCGGTGACTGCAGTGGCTTCGGCAGTAATTGTGTGTATCTGCCTGTGTATTGCGGGAATTTTGCTTGCTGCATATCAGCCGAAAAAGGTTCTGATAGCGTATTGTGCAACAATCATATCTGCATGGTTGGTCGTTCCGTCCTTTTATTTTGTATCGCTGTGTTTATTGGAAGAAACAGTTCCTTCAATAATCACTGAAATTATATCACTTGTTGTTTTATTTTTAGGTATTCCGGGATTTTTATTTTTAAATATTATGAGTGAAAATCTGAATTCAAATCCCGTTTTTATCTATATCGTTGTTTTTGTATTATGCTCAGTTGTACCGGTTGCGGTGAGTTATCTTTATTCGAAATCAAAAAGAAATTTGCAGGCTATTCCATAAGGCTGCCTGATATAGTGAAAATAAATTTTAACGCATCCTGAAAGCAGGGTGCGTTTTATAACAAAAAAGACAGAGGACGAACCTCTGTCTTCTGTATTGAAAAAAATTAAACATTGAAAAGGAAGTGTACGATATCTCCGTCTTTCATTACATATTCCTTGCCCTCACTCTTGACAAGACCCTTTTCCTTTGCGGCGGCGAGAGTACCGCACTGCATAAGGTTATCAAAGGAAACAACCTCGGCTCTGATGAAGCCTCTTTCAAAGTCTGAGTGAATCTTGCCTGCTGCCTGAGGAGCCTTAGTGCCTTTTTTGATAGTCCAGGCTCTTACCTCGGGCTGACCTGCTGTAAGGTAGGAAATAAGGCCTAAAAGGTTGTAGCTTCTCTGGATAAGAAGGTCAAGACCGCTTGTTTCAACGCCTAAGTCTGTAAGGAACATTTCCTTATCCTCCTTTGAAAGAGAGGAAATCTCAGCCTCAAGACCTGCACAGATGGGAAGGACCTCACTGCCCTCTGCCTCGGCAATTTCGCAGACTGCCTTATAGTTTTCGTTGGTCTCAATGCCTGAAACGAAATCGTTTTCGCTCATATTACAAGCGTAAATAACGGGCTTCGAGGTAAGAAGTGCTACCTCAGCGAGCATAGCAGCTTCTTCGTCATCGCACTCAACGCTTCTTGCGGGCTTTTCGCTTTCAAGAGCTTCCTTTACTCTCTTGAGAAATTCAAGCTCCTTACCAAGAGACTTGTCGCCCTTCATAGCCTTACTCACTCTGTCAATACGTCTGTCAATCATTTCCATATCGGAAAGTATAAGCTCAAGATTGATGGTTTCGATATCTCTCTTGGCGTCAACACTGCCGTCAACGTGGATGATATCGTCATCCTCAAAGCAACGTACCACGTGAATGATGGCGTCAACCTCACGTATATGTGAAAGGAACTTGTTGCCGAGACCTTCACCCTTTGAAGCACCTCTTACGAGACCTGCTATATCAACAAATTCAATTGTTGCTGGAGTGAATTTCACGGGATTATACATTTCGGCTAATTTATCAAGTCTATAATCGGGAACTGCAACAACACCCACGTTGGGCTCGATTGTGCAGAAAGCGTAGTTTGCAGACTGTGCGCCCGCATTTGTAATTGCATTGAAAAGTGTACTCTTACCAACGTTGGGTAAGCCTACTATACCTAATTTCATATCTTTTTAACCTCGTTTTTTTAATCCGTAATTCCGAATCTGTCAGGCTGTAGCCAGGCGGAGAGCCTGCTCTATATCTGCAATAATGTCTTCAACGTCTTCAATACCCACTGAAAGGCGGATAAGGTCGCTCTTTACACCGCACTCAAGAAGCTGTTCTTCAGTGAGCTGTCTGTGAGTTGTTGAAGCGGGGTGAAGCACGCAGGTTTTTGCGTCTGCAACGTGAGTAACGATTGATGCCAGCTTAAGGGAATCCATAAACCTTGTAGCGGCTTCTCTTCCGCCCTTAACACCGAAGGAAATTACGCCGCAGGTACCCTTTGGCATATATTTTTTAGCTATATCATACTGTTCGTCACCGGGAAGTCCGGGGAAGGATACCCATGAAACAAGCTCGCTGTTTTTGAGATATTCGGCAACCTTGAGAGCGTTTTCACAGTGTCTTTCCATACGAAGGTGAAGAGTCTCAAGACCGAGTCCGAGAAGGAAGGCATTCTGAGGACCGGGGATTGAGCCGAGGTCTCTCATGAGCTGAACAACGCACTTGGTGATGTAGGCACCCTTACCGAATCGCTCGGTATAGGTTACACCGTGATAGCTGTCGTCGGGAGTTGTAAGGCCGGGGTACTTGTCGCTCTTTGTCCAGTCAAAATTACCGCTGTCAACGATTACACCGCCAACCTGAGTTGCATGACCGTCCATATACTTTGTGGTGGAGTGGGTAACGATATCAACACCGAATTCAAAGGGACGGCAGTTGATAGGTGTGGGGAAGGTGTTGTCAACAATAAGGGGAACGCCGTGAGCGTGGGCTGCTTTGGCAAATTTCTCAATATCAAGCACCTGAAGTGAGGGGTTGGAGATTGTTTCACCGAATACGGCCTTTGTGTTTTCTCTGAAGGCGGCGTTGAGCTCTTCTTCTGAGCAGTCGGGTGTGACGAAGGTAAATTCAATGCCGAGCTTGCGGAGAGTAACGTTGAAAAGGTTGAAGGTGCCGCCGTAAATTGCACTTGAAGAAACAACGTGATCACCTGCTGAGCAGATGTTGAATATTGCAAAGAAGTTTGCTGCCTGACCTGATGAGGTGAGCACAGCGGCAACACCGCCCTCAAGAGTTGCAATTTTTGCGGCAACAGCGTCGTTTGTAGGGTTCTGCAGACGCGTATAGAAATAACCCGAAGCCTCAAGATCGAAAAGCTTAGCCATTTCTACGCTTGAATCGTATTTGTATGTTGTACTCTGAACGATGGGGAGTTGTCTGGGTTCACCGTTTTTGGGTGTGTATCCTGCGTGAATACACTTGGTGGCAATTTTGTAGTCGCTCATTGTATTTACCTCTTTCTGTATATATTTATGTGTAGTGAAAGGTCATTACATATCAATTTTATATTATAGTATAAAAGGGGTGATAAGTCAAGCAAAAGTATAAGGCGGGAAACAGCTGGAGCCGTTAGCTTTAATATAATAACAAGGCAGAGAGGGGATGCCCTTTTCTGCCTTGCTTTTTACTGTTAAATTATCAGTCCCATTCAGTACCGGTTACGGTATCAAGGTCGAGACCCTTGGTGTCGTGGGTTTTTCTTATGAGTGCAATAAGGGTGATTACGAAGCTGGGAACAAGAAGACAAAGTGCAACAGTACCCATTATGCCGTCACCGTAGATGAATGCAAGAGCCATATTCAGAAGGTAAGCTACGCCATAGCCTGCAAAGCCTACAACGGTTTGTGCGGCGGTGGCAGATGAGCGCAGATTTGTGGGCGCGGATTCACTTGCCATCATTATAAGCACGTCGTTTGTTGAATAGTAGCTGCCTACGAAGGTGCCGCAGAAGAAGCCGATTATTTCGGGGTTGAGGTAGTTTCCTCTTGCACCGAGGAAGAATACCAGGAAGGAAACGATGCAGTTTGAGGCAACTGTTATTGCGGCGGTCTTTCTGCCGAATTTATCTGAGATAAAGCCCATTATTACCTGTGAAAGAGCCATACCGATGGGATAAAGAACGATGGCTCTGTTAACCTCGTTAGTGCTTACAAGGTCAAGGAATTCCTTTGTGTTTGAGCCGTGAATGCTTATGGCATAGCTGTGGGTGAGAATTGCCTGATAGTTCATAACTCCTATAACGCCGATGCCTGCAAGTGCAAAGCAGATGAACACCCAACGAAGCTGCTTGTGGCTGAAGCCGAATTTAAGTGCGGCAACAAGACCGCCCTGAGCATCCTGAGCAGTTTTTTTCTGCTTTTCAGCCTCTAATTCTTCCTCTGTCATACTCAGATAACGGATACGTGATTCGATGAAGGCATCGGTTTCTCTTGAACAGAGAAGAGCAATCAGAGATACGATTATACCCACAACGGCGGGAATGAAGTAAACCTTGCGCCACTGGCCTGCGGTTTCCATAAGCCACTGACGAAGAAGCGGTATAAGCATAACTGCCATATTTGCAAAGAACTTTACAACCGAATAGGTTATTGCACGGCTCTTTTTAGGTGCAACCTCCATAATATACACAACGTGCATATCGTGGGGAATGAAAAACATAATAAGGCAGGCACCGAAGAAATAAACCATCGCATTCGGTGTAAGGAATATAATAAACAATGCAAGTGACATACCCAGTGTGTTGATAACGAGGAAGGTCTTTCTGCCGAAGCGGTCAGCAAGAGGCCTGTAAAAAATACCGATAACCTGGAAGGGGATTGCAATAACCTGAAGAAGATTGAGGATTGTAACTGCACTCGGGCTGTTAAAAAGGTCGTTGGCAATTTCGGTCTGCATAAGGTTGCCTATCTGTGAGGCAATTTCGTCAACTGCATAAATGAGGGCGATAATAAGCACAAGATACCAGAAATAGCCCTTTCCCTTGGGACGGTCATATTGCTTTTTCCAATAGGCGAGCTCTTTTTCTTTTTTTTGCTGAAGCTTTGCTGCCCTTTCGGCTGTTATGGTCTTTTTGGTCATATTCGTGTCTCCTTTTAGATTTTCTCCGGTTCAATTATAGTATTACGGGCACAAGATGTCAAGAATGTTGACATGCTCACACAAAAAATGTTATAATTCACACACAATTAAACGGAAGGAGAATACCCGATGAAAACAATGAAGAGAATTATTTCCCTCTGCCTTGCGGCAGTAATACTTATGTCCTGCGGTGTAGTATGCTTTGCGGCAAACTCCGGTGCTGAGGCATCAGTTGCAAACAATGACCGCTTTTTTGGGAAGGTGAGGGCATTTTTTAAAGAAATATGTGATTCAATAAAGAGCTTTTTCAACAAAGTTAAGGGCTTTCTGGGTATAGGCAGCAACTTTACCGGCAGTGACTACACTATCCCTGAAATCGACCTGAGTACTCTGCCCGAGGAGCTCAAGGGTACAGAATATGAATATCTTTATGACCTTTATGTTATCGACGACACAAAAGATTATATGGCTCATCCCGACAGTGTGCTTTTAAAGGACGGCAGTATTCTTACTGTTTATCCTGCAGGCCACGGCAAGGGAGCGGTTCTTAACAGGATCAGCACTGACGGCGGTATCACATGGTCCGGAACTGTAGAAAACACACCCAAGAGCTGGGAAAACTCTCAGGAAACACCCACAATCTACCGTCTCGAGTTCTCTGACGGCAGAGCCGATAAGCTCATACTTATTTCTGCTAACCCAAAGTGGCCGGGCAGCAGTACGGTAGGCGGCTTTGAATGCTCAATTTCTGACGACGAGGGCAAGACCTGGACTGAGTTCAAGCGCTTCTATTCCCTTGAAGATGAAAACAGTGTAGTACCTATTGTTGCTATGTCGAGCCTTACAAGACTTAAGGAAAACGGCGAGTTTGTTGATAAGTGGATGGGTCTGTTCCACGACGCTGATTTCTATAACTACAAGACAATTCTTACCTTTGACGAAAACGGAAATATGCAGTGGAGCGTGCCCGAAAAGTATTTCGCCGCTCACCGTGATGTTGAAAAGAAAACCAATATGTGCGAGGTAGAGGTAATCCGCTCCGATATGGGCAAGGGTGATGAGCTTTGTCTTATCACAAGAAGCAATGCCAAAAATGTAAACTCACTTATTTCCTTCTCTCAGGACGAGGGTAAGACCTGGAGCGAGCCCGTTGAGGTTCCTGCCGCACTCAACGGCGAAAGGCATAAGGCTGAGTACACTCCCGACGGCAGATTGGTTATTTCCTTCCGCTCTATTGAAAGAGGTGAAAAGGCTGAAGATAATGCCAAGAACCGCACTGACAAGAGCAGAGGCTGGATAAGTGAGGGTCTTGTTGCATGGGTCGGTACCTATGAGGACCTTAAAAACGGCAATGAGGGTCAGTACAGAATAAAGCTTGCTCACACCTATGTCGAGGGACAGACAGCACCGGAATATTATGCAAACGCCGATACGGGCTACTGCGGTAACGTTGTTCTGCCCGACGGCACAGTGATGATATGCAGCTACGGCAAGTTCAGCCCCGATAAAAAGACAGAAAACGGTAAGGAGCTTAAGACGAGCATCTGTGCCAAGAGAATAAGGCTCGATGACCTTGATGAGCTTTTAAACAGATAAACATTTCACCGTGGGGATACTCCTCACGGTGATTTTTATGCTTTGATTCGGTTTGTGCCTGAGGCGATTTTCTTGCATCTTCTTTTGTAAGACGTGTCGTGAAGTGGCGGTGGCACGGGTGCTTTTTCATTTCTTTGTACAATATGAGATTAAAAAGTACGACCCCGCGGCTTGAACGGATGACGAGCCGATATTTCATACAGCATAAAGATGAAAAAGCACAGCCCACGGCTCGAGCGGATGACGAGCTGCTCCTTTGTACAATAAGGAGATTAAAAAGAACCCGTCTAACCCTCTCCGTTACTTCATGTCAACAGCATATACAAGAAAAAAGCTCCCCGAAGGGAGCTTTTGATGTATGCTTATTTGTCAAACATAGGTCTTGCAACATAAGATGTGTGGAGAAGCTCGTGAGCCTTGTGGCTGTTGGGTTCGCCGAGGTATTCAGCGTAAACAGCCTTGACATCTTCGTTTTCGTGGCTCTTTCTGTGAGGACGCTTTGCATCGTTCTCATAAAGTGCCTTTGCTCTGAGAGCCTTGAGATCAACAGTGTTACGTACTGATGCGGGCTGTACGGGCTGACCGCCGCCGTTGATACAACCGCCGGGGCATCCCATAATTTCGATGAAGGTATAGTCAGCAGTGCCGTCCTTAACCTTATCCATAAGGATCTTAGCGTTCTTTGTACCTGATGCGATAGCAACCTTAATCTCTGTACCGTCGAGGTCGTAGGAAGCTTCCTTAACGCCTTCCATACCGCGTACGTCGTGGAATTCGGGGTTGTCAAGGCTCTTGCCTGTGATAACCTCAGCAGCAGTACGAAGAGCAGCTTCCATAACACCGCCGGTGGTGCCGAAGATAACAGCAGCACCTGTGCCCTGACCGAGAGGAGCATCGCAGTCCTCGTCGGGAAGAGCTGTAAACTTGATGCCTGCTGCATCAATCATTCTGCCAAGCTCTCTTGTTGTAAGAACGTAGTCGATATCGGGATAGCCTGCGCCTGCTTCGTCAGCTCTGCCACATTCAAACTTCTTAGCGGTACAAGGCATGATAGCAACTGAAACTATGTCCTTGGGATCAATGCCGTTCTTTTCAGCGTAGTAGCTCTTGATGATAGCGCCCTGCATCTGCATAGGTGACTTGCAGGTTGAAAGGTGGTCGAGCTCTGTGGGATAGTAGTGTTCGCAATATTTGATCCAGCCGGGTGAGCAGGATGTGATCATGGGAAGAACGCCACCGTTCTTAACTCTTGAGAGAAGCTCGGTTGCTTCTTCCATAATTGTAAGGTCAGCAGCAAAGTTGGTGTCGAATACCTTGTCGAAGCCGAGGCGACGAAGAGCGGCAAACATCTTACCGGTTACATCTGTGCCGATAGGCATATCAAAGCATTCACCGAGAGTTGCGCGTACTGCGGGAGCAGCCTGAACAACAACGTGCTTTGTGGGATCGCTGATAGCTGAGAATACTTTTTCGGTGTCATCCTTTTCATAGATAGCACCAACGGGGCAGTTAACTATACACTGACCGCAGGAGATACATGAGGTTGAACCGAGAGGAAGCTCGAAGGGTGAAGCGATGTGAGTGTCGATACCTCTTGCATTTGCACCGATAACGCTGATGCCCTGATTGTCGCAGGCAGCAACACAGCGGCGGCAGAGGATACACTTATTGTTGTCTCTTACCATATGAGCAGCGGAGTAATCAAGCTCGTATACGGGCTTATTGCCGTCGAATCTGTCTTCCTCAGTAACATTGTATTCTTTACAGAGTCTCTGAAGCTCACAGTTACCGCTTCTTACACAAGAAAGGCACTTTCTGTTGTGTGTTGAAAGGATGAGCTCAAGAGTTGTTTTTCTTGCCTTACGAACCTTTTCGCTGTTTGTGAAGATTTCAGTTCCTTCTCTTTCAATAGGGAATACGCAAGCTGCAACAAGGCTTCTTGCGCCTACAACTTCAACAACGCAGAAACGGCAAGCGCCGATTTCGTTCATTTCCTTAAGATAGCAGAGAGTGGGGATTTCAATACCGACCATTCTTGCTGCATCTATGATTTTTGTACCGTAAGGTACGCTGCAAGGAATATTATTGATTTTAATGTTAAGCATTTTTTCCATTTTTACGTACCTCCTTATTTCTTGATAATCGCATTGAAGCGACATGAATCCATACATACGCCGCACTTGATACACTTTGTTGTATCAATGGTGTGTGCTTCCTTAACCTTGCCTGAGATAGCACCGACGGGGCACTTCTTAGCGCAGAGGGTACAGCCCTTACACTTGTCAGCCTCAATAGAGAAGGAAAGAAGGCTCTTACATACACCTGCAGGACACTTCTTATCAACAACATGAGCAACATATTCGTCACGGAAGAACTTGAGTGTTGCAAGTACGGGGTTGGGAGCTGTCTGACCGAGACCGCAGAGTGAATTATCTTTGATATAGTGACAGAGCTCTTCAAGCTTGTCAAGGTCTTCAAGAGTTGCCTTGCCCTCTGTAATCTTGTCGAGCATTTCAAGAAGTCTCTTTGTACCTACACGGCAGGGAGTACACTTACCGCAGGATTCGTCAACTGTGAAGTCAAGGAAGAACTTTGCAATGTCAACCATACAGTTGTCCTCGTCCATAACGATGAGACCGCCTGAGCCCATCATACAGCCGATAGCTGTAAGGTTATCGTAGTCAATGGGAGTATCCATAAGTGAAGCGGGGATACAGCCGCCTGAGGGACCGCCTGTCTGAGCTGCCTTGAATGCCTTGCCGCCCGGGATGCCGCCGCCGATTTCATAAATAACGTCACGAAGAGTAGTACCCATAGGAACCTCAACGAGACCTGTATTCTTGATTTTACCGCCGAGTGCGAATACCTTTGTACCCTTTGACTTTTCGGTACCCATTGAAGCAAACCAGTCAGCACCCTTGCGGATGATGGGAGGAATGTTAGCGAAGGTTTCA
This sequence comes from Clostridia bacterium, assembly GCA_017517865.1. Lineage (GTDB taxonomy): Bacteria > Bacillota > Clostridia > Oscillospirales > Acutalibacteraceae > UBA6857. Next base: position 46,083 of record JAFWYB010000065.1, read on the forward strand.
ACGTTGTTTTCTGTTGTGGGCTTGCCGAAAAGACCCTTAACTGCGGGATAGGGAGGACGGGGTCTGGGCTCACCGCGGTTACCTTCGATTGATGTCATAAGAGCAGTTTCTTCACCGCAAACGAATGCGCCTGCACCAAGCTTGATGTGAAGGTCGAAATCAAAGCCTGAACCGAAGATGTTCTTACCTAAGAGACCGAGCTCCTTAGCCTGATTGATAGCAATCTGAAGACGTGCAACAGCGATGGGGTACTCAGCACGGACATAAACATAACCCTCTGTTGCGCCTGTTGCATAGCCGCAGATAGCCATAGCTTCAATAATACAGTGGGGGTCACCTTCAAGAACTGAACGGTCCATGAATGCACCGGGGTCACCTTCGTCAGCATTACATACAACATATTTCTGGTCAGCCTTGTTAGCAGCTGTGAAGCTCCACTTAAGACCTGTGGGGAAACCGCCGCCGCCACGGCCGCGAAGACCTGAATCCTTGACTATCTGGATAACCTGCTCGGGAGTGAGCTCGGTAAGACACTTTGCGAGAGCCTGATAGCCGTCGTATGCGATATATTCGTTGATATCCTCGGGATTGATAACACCGCAGTTTTTAAGAGCAACTCTATGCTGAGTTTTATAGAAATTAGTGTCGTTAAGACCCTTGATTTCTGTGGGAGTAACTGTTTCGGTGTAAAGAAGACGCTTTACCATACGGCCCTTGAGAAGGTGCTCCTCAACTATTTCGGGAACGTCTTCAACCTTAACCTCTGAATAGAAGCAGCCTTCGGGATAAACGATCATAATGGGGCCGAGAGCGCAAAGGCCGAAGCAACCGGTACGGATTACCTGAACCTCGTTTTCAAGACCTTTAGCCTTGATTTCGGCTTCCATCGTTTCGATGATTTTCTGTGAGTTTGAGGAGGTACAGCCGGTACCGCCGCAAACAAGCACGTGTGAACGATACATTTACACTTCCTCCTTATTCTTTAATAGCGCCGATTGTGTATTCAGCAACGGGCTTGCCGTTAACAATGTGGTCAACGATAATCTTTGCAACCTTTTCTTCTGTGAGCTGAACATAGGTAACCTTATCCTTACCGGGAACCATTACCTCTGCAATGGGCTCATACTGGCACATACCGATGCAACCTGTCTGGGCAACGGTTACGTGCTGAATGTTGCGCTTTGTGATTTCTTCAACAAACTTGTTCATAACGGGTCTTGCACCTGCTGCGATACCGCAGGTAGCCATACCGACAACAATTCTTGTTGCTTCTGTTGAGCCGTCACGGGTTGTCATGTTGAGCTTAGCAGCATCTCTGAGGGCCATAAGTTCTTCAAGTGATTTCATTGTTATTTACACCTCCGTAAGTTGATTGGTATTTTCTTTGATATAATCCGTAAGCCAGCCTGTTACGCCCGGTTCGTTCAACGGAACGTCACCGAGAATTTCTTTAAGCTGTCTTGTGTCCACGGTGAATTCCTTACCGTCAAGACTTCTTCTGTAAAGAAAGTCGGTATGCAGGTTCATCGTGATTAGAATTACGACGGTTGAGGTAAGGTCGCCTATTGGAGTAAAATCCACATGGTCTGTTTTAAAGGTGGCACGTACCTTAGTGCCTACTCCGACCTCGCTTTCAATTTCAAGAGAGCCGCCTGTCATTTCTGCCGCCATCTTGAAAAGGGGAATGCCAAGACCTACCTTTCTTGTGGTACGGGTGGTGAAGAAGGGGTCGATAACCGACTGCACCTGCTCCTTCGTCATGCCCTTGCCGTTGTCGTAAATACCGATAAGAAGCTCCTTATTCACAGTGCTTTCGCTGACCTCGATTTCTATCAGCGATGCATTTGCCGAAATAGAATTCTGGGCTATGTCAAGCACATTGAGTGAAAGCTCTCTCATCAGTCCTGATATTTAGCAAGAATGCCTGCAATGTCAGCTGCGGTGATTTTGCCGTAAACGTCGTCGTTGACAGTGATAACGGGAGCAAGACCGCAAGCACCGATGCAACGGCAGGCAGTAAGTGAAAACTTACCGTCAGCGGTGCATTCCTCTGCACCGATACCGAGCTGAGCTGAAAGCTCGTCAAGAAGCTCCTGAGCGCCCTTAACGTAGCAAGCGGTACCGAGACAAACGGAGATAGCATACTTACCCTTGGGTGAAAGAGCAAACTGAGCGTAGAATGTTGCAACGCCGTAAACCTTTTCAAGGGGTACCTTCATTCCGTCGGCAATTTTCTGCTGAACTTCAAAGGGAAGGTAGCCGTAGATGCCCTGAGCTTCCTGCATAACGTGCATAAGCTTGCTCACGTCGGGTGTGCATTCAGCGATAACTGCATCAAGCTTTGCTGCCTGTTCAGCGGTGTCTTTAAACGGGATTGTGCTGATTTTCTTAAGCATTGACTTTTATCCTCCTTTAACGGTTTTTTCCGTATAAGTTTGTAAGTTATGAGTTGATTTTTATACAACAACTCATAATAATCCATACTGTTGTATGATAGCATATAAACAAAAAAAAATCTACTGATTTTGAAATAAAAAAGCGGTTGAAGCAATAATTCAACATTATGACTAATTCTTTTGTTTATTTTGATGTATATAATAGTATATGAAAACGGTGTATTGAGATGTTTTTTTACCGAGTCTGCCTGAGAGAGAGTTCAGCTCTTTCAAAGTTGTTGCATAAAGGTATGCTTTTACTTTTTCGTTCCAACCCCGAAAAAAAGAAGAGCCTTGCAGCTCAAGAGGAAAAGAGTAAGTTTTTACGAACAAAAAAGCACCCGCGCGGGTGCTTTTTATTATTTACTTATGGGGAATTGCTTTTCGTCAAAGCCGAGCACTCTTGCAATCTGAACGGGAATTTCACGGTTCTTTACAAGGGTATCACTTGTAAAGCCCGCATCGGTTGCGCTTACAAAGAGAGGAACGTCCCATGTGTCGTGATCATCGCTTGTGAAGTAGTATTCACCGGTTTCTTCATTGAGTGTGATGCCGCCGGTGCCGTGGTCGGCAGTTACAACAACAAGAGTTTCTCCGTCTTTCTTTGCAAAATCGAGAGCGGCAGCAACAGCCTTATCAAATTCAACGGTGCATTCCGTAACGCCTTCCATAATGTTATTATGGGCATTCTTATCAATACATGCACCCTCAACCATAAGGAAGAAGCCGTCTTCGTCAGCTGAAAGAATGTCGATAGCCTTTTTTGTCATCTCCTCAACAGAGGGAGTGTTGTATTCGTCAGTGCAGTTGTAAAGGTCATCATAATTGAACTGAGCAATTGAGCGTGAGCCTGCCTTGAGTGCACGCATATCGTCTTCGTTATCAATATAGGTCCAGCCCTTTGCTTCTGCTTTTTTCTTTGTTATGCTGTCTGTGTCACCGCCCCAGATGAGGTCAAGGTCACTGTTGAGCTGATCCTTGCAGATCTGACCCTCGTTGGTTCTTGCGAAGGTGTGAGCTGAGAAGGAAGAGGGGGTTGCTCCGGAGGTCTGGTCGGTTGTTACAACGCCCGCCGCCTTGCCGTTAGCCTTTGCAAGCTCTGAAAGATTCATAGGTACGTTTATATCGGCAGGTGAAAGAAGATCGAAGGGGTAAACACCTACTGTGCCGTTGATTACTCTTACGCCCGTTGCCAACGCGGTACCGCCTGCTGCGGAGTCGGTGTAGCTGTTCATAAAGGAATCGATGTCGCTTGAAGCCTTGACGGGCATATCGTTCATAACGAGGTCGATACCGGTGATTTCTTCTGTTGCGGCAATTGTGTTGAAGCTCATACCGTCACCGATGAGAAGAATAACATTTTTGTATTTGCCCTCGGTGAAATCGTCGCTGACGTTGCCTACAAGGCCGAGTGAGCCGAACACGCCCATAAGGAAGGACATAAATATTGCCACGATACTTTTAATGACAGTCATAATATTTTCTCCTTTCGCGTTAAAAAATATCTGCAATCCGATTATACATAAAAGGACTGCAGATTTCAATAATTTTAATCAAATTTAAGTGTTTTCTTCTGCATTTTTTCAAAAAGAAGAAGAAGGAAATAGCCTGCAGAAGCACCGCAAAGGTTGAGAATGAGGTCATCTATATCACATGAGCCCAACAGAGTGAAAAACTGCAGAACCTCGACGGCTGTGATTAGCAGGGCAACGGTAAGAATAAAGGGAAGATATTTTTTAAGCCGCGGAAAGATTTCTCTCAGAAGCCCGAGAGGCATAAAAAGCACGATGTTGCCTGCAAGGTTACGGAAGGCGAGCTCCACCGAGCGGGCATCAGTGCTGTATTTTGCAAGCCTTGAAAAAAGCTTTACCGTTTCAAAGGGTACAAGATTTATGTTGTTTCTGAGGCTGTCGGTGTAATCCGTAAAATCCGTGTATCCGAGCCGTTGACCGAAAAGAAGCCAGAGCATAACGGCCGAATAAACAATAAACAGTGGCTTGATATACTTTTTCATAAATAATCACTCAGCATTCCGCATTAAGAAAGGCCCTTAAGCCTTCTTCGGTTGCGGCAGCAAGGCTGCCCTGCACTATTTCGGGTCTGCCGCCGCCGCGACCTGAGAATTTTGTGTTTAATTTTTTAGCAAGAGGGCGCAGGTCAGTGCTTTTACCTGCGATGCAATACCTGATAATTTCTCTGTCCTCACAGAAGCAGGCCGCGAAGCAGGTTGCCTTATCCATAATTGAAAGGGTGAAATCACTTAACAGCTTATCCTTGAGTCTTGAGTCGAAGATGATGATTCTGTCGGAGGGTGAGATTCTCTCTGCCTCGTCTTTGATAAAGCGTCGGTTAAGACCGACTATTTCATACTTCAGCCTTTCGTTTTCCTCAAGTAGTCTTTCTACGGCAGCGGAGGTTTCCTCCTGCTTTGCTTTTGTAAGCACGGAAACTTTTTTGTTTTCGTTAAGCTTGTGGCGTATATCTGTGAGTGCTCTTTCACCGCAAAGAATTGAAATACGGGTGCCGCCCTTGTATCGCTCATAGCCCACAACCATAACTGTGCCGATTTCTCCCGTTCTCCTTACATGGGGAGCACAGCAGGCGCACATATCCACACCGGGAATTTCAACAAGGCGGGTCTGACCTTCAATTTCTATCTTGCTGCGGTAATCGATAGTCTTAAGTTCTTCATCTGTGGGAAATAAAATGCGGATTTCAAGGTTATCCCATACGGCTTTATTGACAAGGCTTTCTACTTTACAGATATCCTCTTCACTGAACTCGCCGTCAAAATCCAAGGTGACAACCTCTGAACCAAGATGAAAGCCTACGTTATTGTATCCGTAAAGCTTATGAACAATTCCCGAGAAAATATGCTCACCGGAGTGCTGCTGCATATCGGAAAAACGCTTTTTAAAGTCAATTTTTCCTGCCAAATGGGCCCCGATTTCAAGTTTTTTCACATTTTCCTCAGAGTTTTCCACGAAATGTATTATCTTTCCGTCGATAATTTGTACATTTTCCACATTCATATTATTGAGCCATCCGCGGTCTGAGGTCTGACCTCCACCCTCGGGAAAAAAGGCGGTACGGTCAAGTATGAGGCAGATATGATTGCCAGTGGTGTAAAGGTCAACAGCTTTACACTCGAATTCGGTTATATAGCTGTCGCCGTCGTATAATTTTTCTGTCATTGTCATAATTTATCCTTCTCAGCTTAGCTTGTGTATGAAAAGTCCGCTTAAAAGCTTGGGCTCAAACCACGTTGATTTCGGGGGCATAACCTTGCCTGCATCAGCAATTGCCATCAAGTCCTCCAGTGAGGTCGGGTACATTGAGAAGGCAATTCTCATATCGGTCCTGCAGCGCCTTTCAAGCTCTGCAAGCCCTCTTATGCCGCCTACAAAATCTATTCTCTTATCGGTTCTCGGGTCTGAAATACCGAAAACGGGAGTGATGCAGTTGTTCTGCAGAATTGAAACATCAAGTCTGTCAACGGGGTCATTTTCGTCAAAGGTACCCGTCCTTGCGGTGAGCTTATACCATTTACTGTCGAGATACATACCGAAAGTGTGCTTTGCTTCGGGCTTGTATTGGCCCTCACCGGTATACTCTTCAAGTGTAAATTTTTCACCGAGCTTAGAGAAAAGCTCTGCCTCGGTGAGACCGTTCAAATCCTTGATTACACGGTTATAATCCATAATCTCCAGCTCGTTTTCAGGGAAGGCAACTGCGAGAAAGAAGTTGAATTCCTCACTGCCGTTATAGTCAGGGAGCTGCTCACGTCTCTTCTTTCCCACTCTTACGGCTGAGGCACAGCGGTGGTGACCGTCTGCAATATAGAGATAATCTATATCTGCAAAAAGCTGTGAAAGCTCTGCGTTTGTTTTATCGCAGTCTATAACCCACACTGTGTTAGCAATACCGTCATCGGTAACGAAATCGTAAACAGGGTCGTGAGCTTTCTTCCATGAATTTATAATTTGTGAAAGAGCGTCGTTCTTTCTGTAGGTAAGGAAAATCGGGCCTGTGTTTGCATCGCAGTAATCCACGTGTCTGATGCGGTCAGCTTCCTTATCGGCTCTTGTGAATTCATGCTTTTTTATGATGTTGTTCATATAGTCGTCAATGGAAGCACAGCCTACAAGACCTGTCTGACTTCTTCCGTTCATAATCTGGCGGTATATATAAAAACAGTTTTTCTCATCACTTTTGCAAATACCCTTGCTTTCGAGCTCGAAGAGATTTTCCTTTGCCTTAAGATAAACCTGCTCACTGTATAAATCGGTACCCTCGGGAAGGTCGATTTCTGCCTTGTCAACGTGAAGGAATGAATAGGGATTATTCCTTGTCATTTCTTTTGCCTCTGCGCTGTTCATAACATCGTAGGGGAGAGCCCCCACTCTGTCTGCATACTCCGGTACGGGTCTTAAAGCCCGGAAGGCTCTGAATACTGCCATAAAATCAACTCCTTTTAATTGCTGAGCTCTGTGCTCGGACATACATTGCTATTTTAAGGCTTTTCTTATTTTTTGTCAATGTATATTTTGCCTTTGAGGGTAAATGATAAAGATGAAAGGAAGGTCTGTTATGTCTGTTTCAAGAGAAGAATACGGAAAAATGGCGAAAAGAGCCTCGCCGCGGTCACCTGTACTCAAGAACTGTCTGCTTGCCTTTACTGCGGGCGGCTTTATATGCGCTCTTGCCGAAGGAATATATATCTGGATGCGCTTTTACGGTTTGGATGAAAAGCAAGGAAGATCCGTTGCGATGATATGTATTATCGCATTGACCGCTATTCTCACGGGTGCAGGTGTTTTTGACAATATCGCCAAGCTTGTGGGAGCGGGTACTATGGTGCCCATATCGGGCTTTGCAAATTCAGTGGTATCTCCTGCTCTTGAATTCAAAGCTGAGGGTAAAATTACGGGTACTGCAGCTCAGATGTTTTCCATAGCGGGACCGGTAATAGTGTTTGGCTGCTCCTGCGCGGCTGTTTACGGATTTATCATATACATTTTCGGTTTATATTAAGGAGGCCCCTCAATGGCAAAACGCAAAGGTAAAACTATTATATTAGACAGTAAGCCGTCAATAAAGGCGAATGCCGCCGCGGCGGGCAAAAAAGAGAGTGAGGGCCCTCTCGGCAAGGAATTTGACAAGGTTTACAAAGATACAACATTAGGTGAGGATTGCTGGGAAAAAGCAGAAAGTGAGCTCCTTAAAACGGCGGTCTGTATTGCAATAGAAAAATCGGGCAAAGCTCTCGAAGAAATTGATGCTGTTTATTCCGGCGACCTTCTCAATCAGTGCATAGGTTCCACCTTTGGCCTCAGGGAGCTTAACCTGCCCTTTTGCGGTCTTTACGGCGCCTGCTCAACCATGGCTCTGAGTCTTATTCAGGCCTCGCTTGCTATAGAAAGCGGCGGCTTTGGCTGTACTGTAGCCGCAACAAGCTCACATTTCTGCTCAGCGGAAAAGCAGTTCAGATACCCTCTTGAATACGGCGGGCAGAGAACGCCCACATCACAGTGGACCGTTACGGGTGCAGGCGCGGCGGTGCTTGAGTGCATCAGTGGTGCCTACCCTTACATCGACAGCGTTCACTTAGGCACAATTCAGGATTTAGGGGTCACTGATGCTAACAATATGGGCGCGGCAATGGCTCCTGTAGATGTTAAAATAGAACCATAAATTAAGCGAAAAGCAACACAAAATCTTACACAAATTTCGACACGAAAGGTGGTGAAAACGCCCTATTTTACTGGGGTTATAGGCATTTTAGGGTTAACATTTTTGATGATGGTGAAAGTGTCTGAAAACACTCGTTTACAATTTATTTACAAATAGTTTTTGACACAAAAATCAGCACTATTATTACAATAAAGAAAAATGAAAGGATGAATCAAATGAAAATTACATACCGCGAAGTAAATGGTTATCTTATCCCAAATCTCAAACTGCCACCTGAAGAAGCCAATATCAGGCTTGGTAAATGGGGAATGGTGTATAAGGATTATCTTGAAAATAATAAGAAGGTGTTTTTCAATATGCTGCTTATGCAAGGCAAACTGTATCAGAACTGTGCCGAGGTTGAAAAGCAGGCTCGGTATATGTATGATATGCTCATTGAGCAGATGAAAATGGCGGAGGGTGTTACCGAGCAACTGAAAGAAGATAATCAGATGGAGTGGATACAGAGAATGGGGAATATTGAAGCAAGGGCAAGGGAGATGATTCAACTGAACTTGTTTATAATTAAAAACAGTTGTAATAAGTTGAAAGTTTTTTCTCAACTAAAAAACAATTGCAACTCATATTGATAACTCAACAATAGAATCATTGAACGGTTGGATTAAAGGAGAATATCGGAAAGGATTTAATTTACGTAATGTAGACAATGTTCCTTTGTTTATCGAAAACAATGTTCATTATTTTAACAATGAATGATTGTCTTGCAAACTAAATATCAAACCCCTTGTTCAGTACGGTTGAACAAGGGATTTGATATTTGGTGCTTTTTATTGTCTACTTTTATTTAACGGGTTCATTTACAACGGTGATTTTGATTATAGAATAGTTGCTTTGTTAGAAATCATATGGACAATAGATATTCGTTTCGATCTCTAATGATTTTACTTGATCTTTAATTTTTACTTTTATTGATGATTTGATGTCAGAATGTGATATTGAGTTATAAAACAATCTGTAAATTTCTAAAATTGCTTCTTCATTAAAGATATTATTTGTATAGTCTATTGAGTGTTTTAATTTTGTCATCTTACATAATCCATCCAAATAATATACATATGAAATATTGACAGAGTCCATTGATAATGGATTTCTCCGTAATTTTTCTATAATTGGTGCAGCTTTTTCATATTCACCCTCATCCATCATTAAATCTGCATATCTAAGCCAACATCGTGGACAAAATTTAAACCTATTTATAGCTTCTTCCAAAACCAAAATGCTTTTTTGATAGTGATTGGTTTTGCTATAGATTTCTTGCTCTCTGCGCCACCCATCTTCATCATTAGGAAAATATGTTTGATACTCTTTGGTTAAAGCAATAATTGATTCGATATCTTTTCCTGAATATGATAAATATTGAGATAACAAAAATTCTATACTGAAAGAAAAGGCTCTCCATGTCCACTTTGTTCTGTCAATTTTGAGAAGCACAGATAACCATTCTTTGCATTTATTTGTTTTTCCACAACAACTTCCATAACGAATAGCATCTGCCAACAAATCTGTATTTTCCTCATAATTTTTTAGTCCCAATTCAACTATCTGAAGTGCGGTTCTATAATTGTTATACTGTCTTAAAATAGAGACAGAAAAATTATGGAAATCGTCTGCTAATCCTTCTATTAGTTTATTCTCTTCGGAAAGACTTTTCATAATTTTATCCAATACTTCTTCAGCAGCCTCTTTGCCGTCCGAGTCAACTGATAAACAAAACAGTTCATCCGCATCCGCAACACTAATTATATCAAACGTATTATCAGGTTTTTCGAGTTGCTGAGTGTTCGATAAAATCATTTTTTCAGAATTCGTTTCCATAGAAGTTTGTTGTTCAAGTTTTAGTTTGCTCATATCATCCATAGTACATTTCCTTTCAAAATATAATAATTTTATATCATATAATATCAATTTGACATTATATGTTTTGTAGATTTATAGAATCATCCTCGGAATTTAAATAATCATGGAACGACCATTCTTTAAGGATAATTCTTTTTCTAGTTTCAACTATCAATTCTTCATATTTGTTATTATCGTATTTTTCTATATCTGCCAATGTTGAAAAGTATGGATATAATCTTCCAGAAAAAATCAAACATTCTCCTTTATCTTTATTTAAATGTTGCAATTTTGATACAGATATTAGCGGTTCTTTGTTTTTATCTCCTGCTAAAGCGCTGATTTCACGCAATAACTCAACTTCTCGTGAAGTTAAGAATAACCAATTTGTGCAATTTGATTGGATTGTCTCTGCTTCTTCACCATATCTTTCTTTTAATTGATGCTTACTTTGAGCTACTAAAATAAAACGAATGTTTCTACTTCTTGATGCAGTTATCATCTGTGGAAAATCACTTATTGTGGGTAACGATGAAAACTCATCTAAAATAAAATTTATTCTTATTGGGAATTTTCCGTCTTTGCATGTTTTGTAGGATATATCTATGAATAATTCATAGATTTGTTTTACAAAAACTGTTATTAGTTTGTGAAATGTGGATTTTTCATCTGGCATAATCAAAAAAATCGCTCTTTTATTAAAACCTATATTATCAACATCAATACTGGTTGAAGAAAGCAAGTCGATTATTTGTGGTTGCATTAAAAAACAAGACATATGTTGATCAAAAGTGCTTAAAATGCAAGCCATAGTATTGCTCGGACAAATTACAATTCCAATTAGTCTTGATGTTACCAAATTGAATTTTTCCGCATATATCCAAATCTTGTTAGTCTTTATCCTCTCTGTTAGTGTAGAAGAAAATAGTTCCTTTCGTAGTTTGAGAACAGTGCTAATATTTACTGAATCCTCTGAAATATCATGGTCTTTACAAAACTCAAAAACCAATAATATCAAACCAAACAGAAGATCCCTCGCTGAATAGTCCCAGTAAGGATCCTTTGAATTTAAGGGTATTAGATTTACCGTTGCATCATTAATAAAAGCACAAGCTTTATCTATTTCTCCATCTTTGAAAAGCTTATATGGGATTGAGAGTAGATTCCAACTATCACCTTTTTCTGGTTCTCTTAAATTTACTACATTTACTTCATAACCATTGCTTTTTAAAACCCCTGAGGTTCTTTTATAAATTTCAGCCTTTGGGTCACATATAATCATACTTTCTCCGGCGGCTGATAAAACATGAACTGTGGGCATAACAACTAACCTGCTCTTTTTAGAGCCAGTTGAACCTATGAGCATAGAGTGAGCATCTGAACCATCACAGTAAACAATTTGTTTTGATTCATCGAAATCCAATGGTATTCCTGCACAATTGTTTCTATCCCATTTGCAGTTTTGACCGGGCAAAATTGTGTGTTTATTAATATCATATTTAGAAAATTCTTTTCTAAAGGTTGTTGAATTTTCAATTCTCCCTTGACTTTGGTTTCCACACAAATTGTTATATATCGATGTTGTACTATAATAATTGTTTCTAACTTTTTCGTCCATATGATCATCCTTCTTTTTTAAAACGGATCTTTGTATTGGTCTTTTCTCATGCTTCGAACCGAATTAGACTCAGAATATAAATCTTCTTGAATACAATCCACAACCTTTTTGTCATTTTCCTGGTCGTTTTTTTCTATATCAATAAATTCTGTAGTTTCGTTTTCTTCTTCATTATTGTATAGTGTATTTTCTTTTTTGCTGATATCTTTATTTATATTTTTTTCGTAAGGCAAAGTCTCACATTTTATTGCCAATTTTGCAAACCCTGGAAACAAAACCGATTCATTTGTTATGCTTTCATATTCATCTATGGGAAGAAATACTAGAAAAAATATTACACTGGGTTTTCCATAAATTGATATGAATTTTTCAATAATATTAAACACCGTTTTTTCCATTTCGCAAAGTGGAGTTTTGATTTTAGAAATGTCTGCTTTTTCTGTTGTTTCGTTTTGTGTCTCCGTGTCTTGTTCATTTGCTAAAGATATGTATTTAAACAATAAATCTCTGTGGCTTAATTTTTCTAGTATATCATCTTTAAAAGAATTAAATTGCTTACAAAAGTTATTTTCTGCTTCGGCAAGTGTTTTGTTATACGGTTTTGATTTTATTTTATATTTAGGATATCTGTGAGTAAGCAATTTACTAAATATTTTATATATTTCATCATATATATCGGTTGATTTTTTTACGCTTAATGGAATAAAAAGGCAAGAATTTGAAAAATAACTCTCTATTTCTTGAAATTCCTCTTTATAGGTGCTATGTCCACCAAAATGTCTGAAACAGTCATCAATAAAAGTTCTACATGCAAATCCAAGTATTTCACAATCTTGTTGTTCTGCACACACAAAAGCAACTCTCATTCCATCTTCTGTGTTTAGAACACATGAAAAAATATCTTTGACTACTGTTTCCCAACTTCTAAAGTCTTCATGGTTAGATTCAGCTCCTAAAAATGGAGTGGTGTTTTCATCAGTATTTTTTACCCAATCGGCAGATATTTCATAAGCCATATATACCTCCAAAACTGCTTGCAGAAATGTTCTATACAAGCAGTTTATTAATTACTAAGTTCTTCATTAATTGTTTTTTTTATTCCATCCACTATTATCGGATGATTTGCTACAGCCATCTCTAAATTTGGATTATCACCTAAGAACAATGATATTTTTTTCCACAATATACCTGTAGTTGGCATATTATCTGTTTCGTGAGAGACTATCATTTTTAAACAATTTTTTACGAGGATTTTTATTTCATGACCTTGCAATGCTATTAATTCATATAAATAAGCATTGGGAACATTCAAAAGTATGCTAAACGCTTTTTTGTACTTATCATAATTTGAAGATTTAGATGTTTCAAAAAACCAAGCACAAGAGTCAATTTTATATATAACTAAATAACACAATATCAATGCTTGATATTCCAAGTTGTTTTGATTCCAAAAATAATTTTGATTAAACAGTTTTTTTAGCTCTTTAGACACAATTTCTTCTTTTAGTAAATACATTATTGCACTTATTTTTTCAGAATCAATTTTGCATTTGAGTTTTTTCATATAACATTTTTTGATGTAATCATCAGAATTTCCCAATAATTCAAGAGCACGCTTAGTTATAAATCCACTTTGAACTAAGTCTTTTATCAAATACAAATATTTCTCTTTCTTGATATCACAGGAATTGCTAATAAGAGAATTTAACAATTCACTTTCGCCACTTCTAAGATTAAAATAGTCTTGAGGGCAAAGTGTTTTATAAATAACAAAAGCAAGAATTTCGCAATCATCTATATCCATATAATAGTTGTTTGAAAAATTTTTGTTGAATTTAATATCTCTAAACAACTGATATTCGTTAATAACAGAGTTGATTTTACGGTAATCGTACAGTACCTCTGATACTTTAGTAATAAACTCGTGATTTATATTGTAAATACCTACGCCTTCTAAACTTAACCTTAAAATTTTCTCAGAATTAAACTTGTTAACAGACGGAAGTATCGGTAAAATATAATCAAAAAACTTTGTGCTGTTTTCTATATCAAACAACCTATCATTAATGACATAAACAAATCTTACAGATTTTCTTCTATTGTTTAATCGTATATTTACCAAAAAGTTAATTTCTCTTAGCTTTGAAAATATCTCTAGACACATTTTGTTATCAAGTCTATCCATATCTTCAAAAACTACTGTATAGTTTATTTTTTTTGCGATTTGAGATAAAACATATACTATCTCAACTTTATTGCAATCAATATATGTATCATATTTATTTAAGCCAACATCAACATCTGCATGACTTGTTTTGATATTTATACTACGCAATTCTAATTTGTGAATTACTTTATTTGATACTAAAAAAGTAAGAATGACAACCAGTAATCCAAAAATCAAATACAAATAAGCATAAATACTAGTAATTTTTCCTTCAACGATACTAAAAATTTCAGTTAAAACTGTTTGAAATTCTTTCTTAAAAATTAAAGATAACAAAATTGCTATAATTGATCCAATTATAAACGAATAAAACTTTGAAAAATGCTTTTTTTCTTTGTATTTTTTACAACTGCTTTCTGGTATATCCTTTTCCTTGCAACGAGCCAAAATCTGATTTATTAAATTGATTTCTAAAGAATTAATTTCATTAAGTTTATTCTTGACTCTTTTATTGTTCCTGTTTGGGACTGCTTCTGTCTTGGCAAAATCAGAAAGAGAAATATATAGAAATTTGCTTCTTTTTTTTAACTTGTAAAACCTTGAACTACAAATAATATCATAAGAATAAAGAATACTACTTTTTCCAACTCCGAAATTTCCAGTTAAAGCTAAATTTTTTATATTTGAATCCTTAAACGCTTCGTTTAAGTACGATTGATAAACTCTAAAGTTGGCATCCTTTTGTAAATCTCTTTTGGGATAAAAAGGGTGAATTATAGGTTTGTTTGCTCTGATTTTAAGAATATTTAACAATTATATCACCTTATCTTTATGTTATAATGAATTTGTGTTTTAGTAAAACTATAGAACATTTTTCTTACACTAAAATTATTGTTAATCATATACTGTTTTCGATATTTATAAATTGAATTAACGGAGTTGATTAGTAAAAAAACTAATTTATGTGTATGCGTATTTAGTTTTGATGTTATTCATAGAAGAACTAAACCATTTATGGAAAATTAAAATTTTAAATTTGGAAGGGCGAACAATCTATAAGGCTGAGAGCAATATGTATAACTATATATATATTATAAATAGAATAACTTCAACTCATCTAACAAAAGTGCTTCAAATTTCGACAAAAATGCTTGATTTTCGACTTACCTATCTGTTTTAATACTCCGTTTATATTGACGAGAAAAAGGCAAATAAAAAACTATAATTAAACAGTAAAACGTATGGAAAAATCGAAATCTCTGCCGTCAATTCATTTTGAGTTTGGATTGATTTTTCATATTCAAAAGAGTATAATTGTTGGGCAATGTGTTTGTGAGGTGATTTTGTGAACGATTTAAGATTTCGCTGTCTTATTGACAGTTATTTGTGCGATATTGCCTCTTTTGAATCATATATAGAAAAAGGCACTATTGATTCAGGATTAATACTTATATCCTTTGATGAAACCGAAGTTGATATAATCCGTAAGCTTTTCGAGGATAATGTTCATAAAGGACAAGAAGCATACCTTGATAAAATTCAGCTTGTAGGTACTGATAATTATCTTTACATAATGTCACAAATATCTCTCGAAAAGAAAGAAAAGATGCCTCATTCAATAATGAAGGCGTACAGATATTATAAAAGCTACAAGAAAAAGCAGTTAAGAGCCGATGAATACATCAACAATGAAATCAAAAATAATAATGCAGGCATAAGAAGAATCCACGGCGGAAAATTCAGTTCTTATAAATATACCGATAAAACTAACCATATGAGTTTTCCGTTCCGACTGTTTGAAGCAAAAGAACAGAATAGACCGTTATTTGTTCTTTTTCACGGTGCGGGTGCATTGGGTAATGATAATATAAAACAGCATTTTGAAAACACTCGGTTATATAAACATATTCTGAAGGAGAATTGCAACATCCTTTCCCCTCAAGCCCCCTACGGTTCCAACAGAGGTTATGATTTAATTCAGAGCTATATAAAATCGGTGAAAAAACTTATTGATGAGTTACCGATTGATTTTGATAGAAAGCGTATTTATATTGTAGGCACTTCTTTTGGCGGGTGCTGTGTATGGCATATTTCATATCTGTTCCCCGGCTATTTTGCAGCAGGAATTCCTGTTATGGGTAAATTGTTTTTTGACAACAATTTCAGCTGTTATGATATTGAGAAATTAGCAACAACTCCGTTATGGATTGCACACTCATCAGACGATACAAATGTTACAATAGACAGTGATGACTATTGTTTTGATAGTCTTCAAAAACTCGGAGCAGACATAAAATACACTCGTTGGAATAAATATGGACACTCAATGTCAGGCAAATTTTATAAAACTGAAAAGTGGACAGAGTGGTGCCTGAGAAAAGAACTGAAATAATTACTTTACACATAGTTACAGCGGTAAGAGTTTTTTGCTCTTACCGCTGTTTTTCTTATTCTATTCTTTGGAACAGGATGGATATTTCTTTGGAAATTTGCTTTAGTGTTACGCTTTTCTCCTGCCAAGTTAAATCAATTTGGAGCCAATCGGCTATTTTCTCTGATGAAAAAGGTAAAATCGGATAGAGCAGCACTGCGATATTTGCAATCAGATAAACGCAGTCAGAAATGGTTTTTCTGCAATCTGCAATATCCTCTGTCCTTGTTTTCCAAGGCTGCTTTGAATCATAGTAAGCATTACCGAAGCGGATAAGCTCAAATATTTCTTCTGTTGCATCACGGAAACAGCCTTTTTCTATTTTTTCACCTACCGAATCAAAAGCATTTTTCACCCTCAGTCTGATTTCTTCATTGACTGACGTTTCCGCAATTTCGGAGTTCAGATATTTAACGGAAAATGCCAGTGTTCTGTTCACAAAATTACCCCAAGCACCCAAAAGCTCTGAATTGTTTTGTGTTTTGAACTCCCTGAAAGAAAAATCAGCATCCCTTTTTTCGGGACCATTTGCAATAAAGAAATATCTTATAGCATCAGGATTGTACTCATCCGCTATATCTTTTACCCATACTGCATAGTTCTGACTTGTTGATATTTTTTTGCCTTCAAGAGTAACGTATTCACTTGATATAATTTCATCGGGCAAATGCAGATTTTCTCCGTGTGCAAGCAAAAGTGACGGCAGAATAATAGTGTGAAACGGGATATTATCTTTTCCGTGTACATAATAGTGCCGGCTGTTTTTCCCGTAAATATCTTTGAAGTTAAGATTGTTTTCTTCGCACAATACAGATGTTGCAGAAAGATAACCAAGGACATTTTCTGCCCATATATAAATTTTCTTGTCCTGATAACCTTCTTTGGGAACATCAATACCCCAATTCAAATCTCTTGTGATAGCTCTGTCACGAAGTCCTTCGTCAATATATCTTTTTGTAAATGCAACAGCATTTTTACGCCAATACGGATGTGAGTTCAGAAACTCAGTAAGTTCATCTTTGAGTGCTGATATAAGAAGAAAAATCTGTATTGTTTCATTAAAAACAACAGGAGTATCACACTCAGAGCATTTTGCATTTATTAGCGAATCTGCATCAAAGATTTCACCGCAGGTATCACATTGGTCACCCCTTGCAGATTTACCGCAAACGGGACAAATGCCGACAACCAATCTGTCTGTAAGCACCTGCTGACAAATCGGGCAATATGCCTGTTTTACGGTTCTTTCTTCAATATATTTACTCTCATAAAGTTTTTTATGAAAGTCTGTAACGAATGCCTTGTGCCTTTCATCTGTTGTTTTGGTGTATAAATCATAAGAAAAGCCGAGCTTTCCGAACACATCACAAAATTCGTTATGATAGAATTCGCTGATTTCTTGAGGTGTTTTGTTTTCCTGTTTTGCTCTTATGGTTATAGGTGTACCGTGACAGTCGCTGCCTGACACATAGAAAACTCTGTCACCTTTAAGTCTGAAATAACGGGCAAGCACATCACCGGGAAGTAGTGCCGCAATATGCCCGATATGGAGCGAGCCGTTGGCATACGGCCAGGCTCCGCCGATAATAATGTTGTTCATGTTTAATTCCTCATTTCTTTAGTTCAGTAACAATCGTGTAAAAATTTTTTACAAATAAAAAACGCTCTCACCCCCATACAAAGTACAAGGGACGAGAGCATTACTCACGTGTTACCACCCTAATTCACTTGTTTCTCACGACAACAAGCCTTATCAAGTTCGGATAGGAAATGATCTATCGAAACTCTATCGCTGTTACGGGCGATCCCGGCGTAGCCTAACTTAAAGCTCGGTACGCAGCTCGGAGACCATATTCGGCAGAATTCACTTTACCCATTCACAGCACATCAAAAGATGATGGGATTCTCTGAAAAGCTTCAGATGCTTACTCTTTCTCGTCATTGCTATTGTATGTAATATATCACACTTAAAATAAAAAATCAACTCAAGTTGCCATTAATGTTTATATTATTAGAACTTTTTAACAACTAATTCCTTTAACAATTATGCAATTCTACAAATTTCGAGTAATTATTCATTTTATATGTTACTTTTTCCTGTTAACTGCACTTTATAGATATAAGAAAATTTTTATAAAATCAAGGAAAAGTAATTATGGGTGTAAAAGAAATCGAACAAACAAAAACAAAAGTAGAAATAATTGAGATATTAGATGCTAATGGTATAAATTACAAAACAACAGTATGCGGCGGTTGTGAAAAAATATGCATTTCATTTGATGATATGCCGAACTGTTGTAATTCTGCGATAATTGTTCAGACTTGCAACAAAGATGTACTTTGCAGAGCATATCTCAATGAGATTATGTTCATTGCAATCGAAAACAGAAAATCCGTGCTGTATCTGACAGATAAAAAAATTGAAACACACTATTCAATAGACTATTGGAAAGAGAAACTCAACGGAGATATTTTCGGTCAGCCGCATTACAGCTACATAGTAAATCTGAATTATGTTGATGAAGTGACAAAAGATTTCGTTAAAATCAAGTATTGCGACAAAGAGTATTCTGTCTATACTTCATCAAGAAAAATCGGTGCATTCAGGAAAGCATTTCTGAATTTTAAAAGATAATCTGTGTATCAGGGGTATCAAAAATCAATACAGTGAAAATGACGACAGGATCTAAAGTCCTTGTCGTCATTCATTTTGTTTGGATTGATTTTTTGTATGTCAAAGAGTATAATTATTATGAAATAATTTCAGAGGTGTTTATATGGCAGTTCAGGTATATACTTTTAAAATTACATATAAGGAATGCAACAATAAAATCTGGCGCACATTTGAAGTATCTTCAAATTATAACCTTGCAAGGCTTGGATATATGGTGCTCTCAAGTTTTGATACAAAGGCATATCATCTTTTCTGCATAAAACATAAAGAAATTACTTATGAAACTGCTATTGAATATTACGGTCAGTCTCCTTTGCTTCAGGATGTAAAACTCTCAAGTCTGAATCTTCAAATCGGAGAGCATCTGCATATGATATATGATTTTGGTACAGAACAGCACTTTGACATTGAATTAATTAATATATCAGGTATGCCGAAAGGCACGGGCAGAGCATATCCGAGGGTTGTTGATGGTGCCGGCAGAGGCATTATTGACGATATGCCTGCGTATGAGCTTATGGAAATTATCGAAGCAACAGACAAAAACGGAAAGTCTGATTTTATCATAACCACAGAATTTGGCAATGAAATGGTCTGGGATTACCGAAATTATAATATGGACTATGATAATTGTTTATTAAAAGGGGAAATAGAAATGATTCAAGACGGATATGAGGGAGATTTATGATAAAACAGGTTAAAAACAAAGACCAATTAAATATTTGTCTTGAAATAATCCGTAGCAGTTTTATAACGGTTGCGGAGGAGTTTGGTTTGACCGAAAATAACTGTCCTTCGCATACAGCATTTATGACTATAGATAAGCTTCAAAAACAGTTTGACGATGGCAGACCTATGTTTCTGTTTTATCAAGATGCCGTTTCTGTCGGTTACTTTTCTCTTGTGAAATGCGGTGATGAAGAGTGGGAGCTTAATAATCTTGCGGTGTTACCTGAATATCGTCATTTGGGGATTGGTAAATCACTGGTTGATTATGCTGTTACAACGGTTAAAAATTATGGTGGTAACAAAATATCAATCGGAATAATTGAAGAAAACATAACACTGAAAAATTGGTATTTGAAACTCGGTTTCACACATATTTCAACACGCCAATTTGAGCATTTACCATTTACTGTTGGGCTTATGGAAGTGAATTTGTAAAATGAAATTATTTATAATAGTAAAAATAAAACAAGAACTCAAAAAACTGAACACCCCATACAGTACAATTAATTTAGTTCAGAATAAAGATGGGGTTATCGTTGCAAGGGTTCAAAGTGATGCAAAATCATACATAATTAAATACTTTCAGAATGAAGATTATAAGCGTGAAATCAAGAATTATCAACTTTTGAAAACTTTAAACATTCCGACAGTTAATATCTTTGGCTTCACTGATTCAGCTATTCTTATGGAAGATGTTACCGAAAGCGATTTTTTCAGGCTTGCGACAAAAGAGGATTTGGATGATGTTGTGATTGCTTCGAAAATTGCTGAATGGTATAAGCTTTTACATACATGCAGTAAAGATTTTTCTGAAGGAAATATCACGAAGCTTTATGATGAAACAGATTTTATAACAAGAGATAATATCGAATTTATCAAAGAAAAAACAGGCACACAAAACCTGCCTGTTTGGAAACTTATTAATGATAACTTTGATGTTATAGTTTCAAAAATCAGGTGTTTGCCAAGAGTTTTGACTTATAACGATTTTTATTACACTAATCTCATTGTAGCCAAGGATAAAACATCTGCATTTATGTTTGACTACAATTTGCTCGGTAAGGGATATGTGTATTCAGATATCCGAAATGTGTGTTACTCCCTCGGCGAAAATGCTAAAAAAGCCTTTCTTGAAGCCTATGGAGAATTTGACAAGAAGGAAATTATAGTTGATGATGTTGCATCTGTCTTTGTTACTCTTTATCATGCTTGCAAAAGAAAGAATTTCCCCTCTTGGGCAAACTCTACACTAAATGAACTTAAAACAGATTATGAGAATAAGGTACAAACATTACTTAATAGTTGAACTATGAGGTAGATAAATGATTTTGGAAGAATTTATCAAACAGAGGGATATAAAAGTCAGAAATGATGAACATTTGAGGGTTGTCAAGTGTTTTTATCCGTATCTTCGCAGTGTTTCCGGTGATGAACATTTATTGCCTTCAGTTCTTGAAAAAAACTTGGTATTGATTTGACAGATGTTTCAGTTATCACCGCATGTTTTAATGGTGTCAATGACGGTAGTAAACCGCCTTATGACAATGTTGATCTTTATATTAAATTGAGTAACGATATAAAAGTTTTTGTTTACGGCAGAAAACAAGAGAATCTTACTGACCTGAAAGAAAATGAGTATGTGTTATATTTGCTTGCAAGTGACCTGACAGGTAATATTACACAAACTAAAAATCATCATTTTTTTATCGGATAAATATTTTGCGTGATATCCAATGCGGATATATGCTGCATCTTACCGGATGTCGTCCCTACAACCATGGAAGCGGTGATAAGCGAAATGGTAAAAGAGAGACCAATCAAAAAGATTGGGGAATCCGGAATGACCCGATATGTTAAAGCATAGAAAGAGGCGTAATATATGAAAGCAAATCAATTAAGACCATATCAACTTCAAGCAATGAAAGCCATTCAAGGTGCTTTGGAGAATGGTCAAAAACATATTGTTGTTGAAATGGCGACAGGGACAGGCAAAGGATTAGTTCTCGCAAAGACAGTAGAATTACTACACAAGCAATCGATGTCAAATGTTCTTGTTGTTACAAAAAAGACAGAATTAAAAAAACAGGTTGAACATAACCTCTTTAGCATACATCAAGATTATCTGTTGGTTGATCAAGACAGAATTACAGTGGCAACAGAACAAGGACTACTGCGACATTCATACGAAGAATCAAATGAATATCAGTTTGTGATTTTTGATGAAATTGATGTATCAGAATCAATTTACAAAAAACTTAATTGTATAGAAAAAACCGTTATTGTCTTTTCTGCAAAATATACAAATAAACCACACAGACTTTTTACACCTAAAGAAGTGGTATTTTCATACACTTACCAACAGGCGGTTGATGAAGGTTATATTACTCCTGCTATGGATGTACGAGCATTCGGTCCTGCAGTTGAAGTGTTTAGTAAACAATTATTAGAGAAATTTGGATATGTACAAATCAATGCTCCATCAAAAACACAAGATCATGGCTGGGATTTGGTTGTAGAAAAAGACAAGCAAAAAATTTGGGTTGAGTGTAAATCTTATAAAAGTCAAGTGGTTTCCCCTTCGGCAGCAAGTTCTTTGTTAAATTCTATCGTATGGAAGAGAATGCAACAAAAAATCCCGAAGGAAGAGTTAATTTTACTAATCGTATTTAGCAAAATACCGAGTTTTCAAAAAGATGTAATATATGATAGAAACAGAGTTATTGTTTGGGATATTGAAAATTTGGTATTTTACAGTAAAGATAATCCAACTCTATTAAAATTGCTTTCTCAAATTACATATTTCCCAATTGATCATATAGAGGGAAAGCGTTTTGATATATTAGAACCGACTGAGTTGTCATTATCTTCCACAAAGGAAGATAATATCCCAAAAGAAGAAATCGTTGAAGAAGCAAAAAAAGAACAGAGCGAAACAGAATCACTCATACAAAGCCTAAAAGATTGTGTTGCAGGTCAGCAAACTTACGGAGAATACGAAGAAATTTGTGAGAAAATAATACGAACACTTTTTGAAGCAAATTACTTTAATAGATTGACCAGTCAGCATAAGACTAATGATAAACACTTCCGAATGGATTTAATTGGTTCATTAAAAATCAATCAGAACAATGAAGAATGTATGCATCCATTGTGGCAAATGTTAGTGCAACATTATAATTCTCACTTTGTGGTCTTTGAATTTAAAAATTATGCAGTAGAAATTGATCAAAATCTAATTTATATCACTGAAAAGTATTTGTTCGATGCCGCTTTAAGAAATGTTGCTATCATCATATCCCACAAAGGATTCTCTA
Organism: Clostridia bacterium; assembly: GCA_017517865.1. Taxonomy (GTDB): domain Bacteria; phylum Bacillota; class Clostridia; order Oscillospirales; family Acutalibacteraceae; genus UBA6857. Next base: position 69,041 of record JAFWYB010000065.1, read on the forward strand.
AGTCGGCGAAATTTGCAGCTGAGGGTTGCTTAAAAGAACACGGCAAACTGATTCTCGATATTACGGACAAAGACTTAATCAAAATGCTAAAACTGAAAAGCGATAAAGCCGCAGATCACATTTTAGAGAAGTTAGAAGAGTTCTTAATGGGGATAAGCAAATGAGAGGAATGAATAATAAATGACACCTTCAGATTGGATAGCGGGAATTTCCTTGGTGGTTGCGATTGCAGCATTAATTTATACAATTATTAGCAACACCAAGAAATACGAGCTTACATATCAGTATTACCAGGATGTAGTTGCGTGGCACAGTGAAGTTGTCAAGGTAATTACCCAGTTAAAATCCACAAGCGAGGAAAACTCCAAAAATGTATATCTTGCTGAGCTTTCTGCTTTAATCGAAACCGGCAGATTCTATTTCCCTAATATTGACCTACACGACGGTTTTGGAGCCAATAAACCGCTGGCATACAGAGGTTATAGGAATGTTGTTTTGGATTTCCTTGTATATGAATATCAATTGTTCGAGCGTGAAGACAGTAACAAATATGTCGAACATGCAGAAAGCCTGCAACGCCTGTTTACTTCGTATGTGTTTCAATATCTTAACCCTAAGAAATTGCAAAAGAAAATCAAGCACAATACTAGTATTCAAATGAAAAACTCGATTACAATTAACGAGTTTCTAAAACAATCTCCAGAATCGATTTATACATTGTATCCTATCGATTCCAATGAGGAACACTGGAAGACCATCCCTTCTAAGCGTTAATAAATGAATTATAATAGGCAATGCATTATTTACTCTTGTGAAAAAATACTCCAATTTGCTGATGGCAAAGAGTGGGATACACAGTTATAAACAGAAGATTTGATATAGTATAAAACAAGGATAGCTCTTCAATCGGAGCTATCCTTTACTTTTCATATTTTTATTACGGGCACGGCGATTCTTGCACCGACATCGGTTTGGGCTCCGAAGTTGAAAGTCGGAGCAATATTATCTGCAGGTTTATAACCATATCGTTCAAAGTTGTAGTTTTCCAATGCTTTGTAAACCTGACCGATATAAGCACCGAAATCATCGGGATTTTCATAAGGCTCACTCTGAAAATAAAGTAAAGTGCATTCAGGAAGTTCTGCTATTTTATAGCCATCAGGCAAAGGCTTGCTATAATCCAAAGGAACTTCAACACCTGAAGCGATATTGCTGTAACCAACCTCTTGTAAAAATTCAGGCAATTCAAGGATTGCTGCGGTATCAAACTTTTCCGGAATACTGTTCTGAAGTCCTTCCCAATCACAACCTGCTTCTTCACAATAAGATAAATAACCTGTTGCCGATTTTGACGGCAGATAAATCAATTTTCTTTTAGGTCTGTCCATAGGTATTACAGTACAGATTGATGTGCTTTCCATCTCTCGTCCTTCTTTCAAGATATGATAGTGATTTGCAGGGTGACCGATATACAAAGGTATCGCAATCGGACTTTTACGGTACTCATCAGGAGTAACAGAAAATCTTTTTGCAAAAGACCTTGTATAGCCTTCGTGAGAAGTGAAATGGCTGTCTAAAGCTACATCAAGCACATTATCATCTGTGCTAATCAGCTTTTCTGCACTTTTGCTTAACACAACAGCATTCACATACTCATAAAGAGTTATCTGCAAGAATTTATGAAACAATCTGTCAAGCTGACGGCGGGAATATCCGATAGCATTACAAATAGTTTCAATGCTGAAATAAGCATCGGTATGATGTTGTTTTATGTATTCTTGAGTAGCAACAACTATTTCCAAATCGTTCATAAGGCACCCTTGAAATATGATAACAACAAATCAATCTGTTTTCTTGATTTATATGGACAAGTTATTTTTTCTTTGCTATGTAAAGCACACATAAGTATGGGCGTTCTATGATACCGTCGTTCTTTTCCGCTAAAGCAACAAAGGCATTATATGCTTTTTGCTTGTCTTCGTCCGGGTTTTGCATAAATCTGTTACCCGTTAATGCAAAACCGTAAAATTCATCAGCCGTATAGTTCTGCTCCCACAGTTTTCTGATTACAGTCGGATTTTCAAAAAGGTTGGAATCTACTATCTGTGATACAATAGAATCAATTCTACTCTCACATTCTGTTTCCGTAACAAAATCAGCTATACCGCCATATCGCTTTGATATTTCAAACAGTTCTTTGTCCAAAGCTTTATCATAAAGGATATACATATTCCAAAACAAAGCTATGTAACCGTTTTCTTTCAGAACATCAGCACACTTCTGATATCCGATAGGCTGAGGCACCCAATGGAATGACTGAGCAGCATATATAACGTCAAACTTTTTCTGACCAAAGTTATGTTCTTCAAATCTGCATTTTATAAAGTTTATATTTTCGTTTTCAAATCGCTCGTTGCCGATACGAACCAAATCTTCACCGGGGTCTATACCTAAGATGTTAAAACCGTTCCCGATAAGTTGTCCTGTTGCTTTACCGCTTCCGCAACCAATTTCCAATAAATCGGAGCCCTCAGTTATACCCGTTACAGATATCAAAGATTCTATAATTTCTTGCGGATAACCGGGGCGGTATTTATCGTAATATTCAGCCGCTTGGTTAAACATTTCGCTTTCTTTATGGAAGTTCATACGCAACTCTCCGTTAAAATTCATATCTTTTTCCGTCTTTATAAATGATGCCGTCTGTAACGGTGATTTTTAATATTACGGTATTTACATCATTTTCATTTGTGTGACCGTTATCATACCACGATGCAAAGGCTGTTCTTAACTTATCTGCCAAATCTTTGTTTTCTTCATTACGGATATAACCTAAACTTTCAGCCTTACCGTGCCCTGAAAACCATTCACCACATATTGCAACAATAGGATTATCGCTGATGTGTTTCATTTTGTTGGTTGAATTATGAGTTATGGTATAAAATGCACCGTCTATATAAATCGCATCAACAGTTCTCACCCACGGAGAACCGCTGTTGTCAACAGTTGCAATTGAGATAAGAGAGTCCTTGCTGAAACGCTCTTTTAATATATTATCAAAATCCTTGTTCATTTTTTACCTCATACTAATCACTTTTTATAAATTAATAATATCACATAGCAACAACTTTTTCAATATTTCGCTATATATCAACATAACCTGCACATTGACAATATTGCTTTAGTGCAGGTTTATTCTTTGTTGATCTTAAATTACAGTGTCGAGAAATAAGCGTTTTTGTCGAAAATTGCAACGTTTTTGCAAAGCGGATTGTGAAACAAGGATATTGACATTATTATTCAAATGTATAATTGTAACTTTTTGCACTATTAATATCTAAATCAACTTAAAATATGGTGAAAGTTTTGCACATTACTAATTCACAAAAAACACATGTGTTTTCAATAGATTTTCCACTGCATTTTTTGCCGATTAATGTCATTTGTTTTTAGGGTAAAAAGATATATTCAAATTTTATAATATTTCATAAGGAGATAAAAATGATAATCTCATCATTAAAACTGAGCAACTCAGCAAACGCAGAGGGAATCACATTAAATTCAAAATTCAAAAACGAATTAGATAATTTGAGCAACACAGTTGTAATAACTGGTGGAAATGGTTCTGGCAAAAGCAGATTTTTAAAATTCTTGCAAAAGAATTTTAAACTGTATATTAATGGTTCAATTTCTGACGACGTAAGTTTTAAAGTAACAGATAACACTAACGGAGTTGAAAATTTTTTAACTTTAGAACTTGCAAAATCGTTTAGTATTATTAATTATTCACATTTTGATGCAAAACTTCAAACAGCTGATAAATTTTCTCCCTATGTAATTCATCAAGCTAAAAGTAAATTGTTACATTGTAATTATGAAGAAACCGCATTGAATTCGTTATTGTATTTAAAGGATTTATATGAAGGTTATTCTGAGGAGTCTAATGAGTCAAATAATTATAGAGCACTCCATGAGTTTATTGACTTTGCCAAAGAGTTTGAACTTGAGTTTAGTTGGGATGCAAAAGAAAAAGCTTTGAAGATTTTTAATCGAAATTTAAATGATGCCAAATTATCACCAGGCCAGCTGTATGCTTTGCGTATTGCTGTTGCCTGTAAAGCCCATGAACCAGGCGAAAACTGTATATTTCTTTTGGATGAACCTGAAACTCATTTGCATCCAAGCCTACTGATAAAAGTAATAAATAAATTACTTGAACATTTTGAAGGCTCACAATTTTGGATTGCCACCCATTCTTTGTCACTTATTTCATATCTTTCTGTAACAAGGAATGATACTTCTGTTCTTTATATGGAAAATGGGTGTATCAGTGGACGGCTTCAAAGCAATTCGGAACCCATATTAAATAATCTTGTTGGAACGGAAGATAATCAATTTGCAATAAAACAATTATTTGTATCACCCGTGGAAATGGCTTGCAATAAATTTTGCGCAGAATGTTTGTTGAAACCTGAAGTTTTAAATACTGTTAAATCAAATGACCCTTCTTCCTCAATGGTAGGAAATGACATAAAATCTTCAGTCAACAGAGAACAATTAAATATTTTAGATTTCGGAGCAGGTGAAGCCAGACTTCTACTTTGTTTGCATGAAGACAACTTGAAAAGTGGATATAAATATAATGCATACAACATTGAAGAAAAATATGCAAAAATCTGTAAAAATATTTTAGAAATTTTAAAAAATGATGGTAAATCATATCTGAATAAAGATTCTCTCTTTGAACTTTATGGTCAAATTGATCGTGTTTATATGGTTAACGTTTTACATGAAATAGATCCAAAATATTGGAAAGATGAGTTTGGCATAATAGCAAATTTATTAAAGGATGATGGTAAATTGTTGATTGTCGAAAGGGAAACATTAACAATTGGAGAATCTCCTTGTACTAATGGTTACTTGATGTTAACTGGAACTGAAGATCACTCTTCAGCAGCCGAATTATTGTTTGGCTCTCAAAACACAAAGTTAATAAGACATAATAAAAAAAATTATGTAATTGCTCATGAAGTAACAAAAAAAGGAGTGGAACACGTACAAGAATCTAACTTAATGGAAGTTTTTTCTGTGTTGGAAAAAGATGCACTATCGAGGATAAAAAAAATAAAAGAAATTGTGGCAGAAAACAGTCCAATAGAAAAATACAAGCTCGGTCTAGAATTGTCATTTTGGTTAAATCAAATGTCTTGTTCTATTTTGTGCCGCGAAGAAAATAAACAAGAAGAAAACAATTAATAAATAAGGAGGATATGTTAACATGTTTACAATCAATAATACAAAAACTTTTAAAGATTCTGTTCACGGATATATTAGTATACCAAAATGTTTTGTTGAGTCATTAATAGATAATGAATATTTTCAAAGATTAAGAAATATAGAGCAAACTGGTATGCGTATATTATATCCTAATGCTAAACATGACAGATTTACTCATTCTTTGGGTGTTTTCCATCTTGGGCAAAGAGCTGTTGACGATCTTTTAGAAAATTTTTCAAAAGATCAATATTGGAACATTGACTCCGATAACCAATCCATTATTTTTTGGGCAAAGAACAAAATACTTTTTTTAATTGCATGTTTACTTCATGATATTGGACATGCACCTTTCTCACATGCTTTAGAATCCGAAGTGTTACATAACAGTAAGAGACCACAGGAGAAATATAATAAAAAGAAAAAACAAGATTCTCGACCAGAAGAAAGTGGTGACTACATTACAAATAAACTTCAAGAAATTATTTATAATAATGAGAAATCATATATGGAACATAAATACAACCAGATTTGTAATGATGATAATTTGAATATATCTAAAGTAGCCGCGCATGAGCAAATAGGAGCACTGTTAGTTTTACAGGATACATTCAAGGAAAAAATTGCTCAAATTTTCAACACTTTACATAGCGATGGATTTCCACGCCCAGATAGCGAAGGTGTTCTTTACTCTGAGTACTATGAAGATAAAATAATCATTGATAAAGTAGATTTTAGCAACAATGAAAGTAAAATAATTTTTGAAGATGATATTTGTTTTATTGCACGTATGATTATGGGGCTCAAATATAATGACTGGCATCCTGAACGTCAAATTCGAAATTGCTTTATTGAACTTTTAAATGGCGAGAACTTTGATGTTGATAAATTAGATTATATTGTTAGAGATACACAAATGTCTGGAATTAACAACATTTCTGTTGATGTTGATAGGTTGTTAAACTCATTGTGCATAATTACAAAAACAAAACATTTCAACAAATCAGATATCGAATATAAGAAACTTCCCCAAATGACTGTTGTGCACATAAAAAACAATGACAAAAATGATTATCTTCATATTGATGGTGAATTTCAAGGAGAAGTTATAATCAAAAAAGGGGCAACTGTTACAATAAAAAACGGAAGCAAAATTGAGTTACTAAATGGTGTTTCTGAAATTATGGCTAAAATATGTTATCCGAATTCTACCGTTGCGCGGTTCACAGCCAATTCGAGAGTATATCAAGATTCTGAAATTGTTCCTCCTGATGTGGATGGAGATAGCAAGGTGATTCAATTGAGAGGAAAAAGTGGGAAAAAAACCTTTGGAACATCTATAAAGAATGCAACGCTATTGAGTGATTTTTATTTTTTGGCAAAAGAAAATATAAAATTAAGAGTTAGGGAAAAATGCGACATGGAAATTAGAGGTGAATTCTACTCTAATAGTTCTATTAGGTTATTTGAAGCCGAAAACCTAAAAGGAAACATATCTGAAATTGAAGTTTTGTCGGATAGTTTTAAATTCGATTTCACTAAAGAAAAAGTTCCTAACGAAAACAGTTACAACACTTTTTCTATTGGTTTTAAAAAGAATGCAATAAATGTAATCGCTAATGTTATGGATGCAAGAAATTATCTTTATCTTTGGATTTATGCGCATCATAAAGTAATATATTATGCCAATTTTCTTATTCCAATTTTAGCTAGAGAACTTTTTCCTAAAGAACCTGCAAACGAATTTCCAAGTTGGAGTTTGGATTTTGAGAATATTCAGCATTTGGATGATGCATATCTTTGGACAGTAATTAAGTACCAGAATTGCAAAAAAAAATGGGGCAAAAGTGCTCGCGATAAAGAATTAAAAGTACCGTTAACCGAGCTATTTACAAGAAATTACAAAATTAGCTTATATAAATCGCTTGCAGAATATGATTTGTTTTTTGAAAAATACGATCAGACAACAAAAAACAAATTAAAAGAATATGTGAGTTCACAATTAATAGATTCAAATAAGCCGACAATAAAAGTTAACCAAAAAAATGGAAAGTTCTCACACAACGTTGGTTATTTTAAAAATAATGAGTTGTCAAAAATAAACGAAAAACTTAAAAATATTATAGAAGCAAATTGTCTTAATGAAGCAGGACAGAAGGAATACTATAATCTAAAAGTAAAAGAATTGGTTTATGTTTCTGCAGGATATAAAATGAAACAATTGGAAACATTAAAAACATTTATTGATATGAAAGATGACATCGTTCCTATTAGTCAAATACCATTATTAGAGGCACAAACAAAAAAACATGAGCAAAACACATCAAATCCATATTTTTATTTATACTATCAGGTAGATGAGAGCAATAATCTGAACAGAGAAAATGCATTCATCAAAGAAGCAATCAAAATATGTTTTGAAGAAATTGTAATAAATAAAATCCAAAAAGATTCCCAAAAATAAAGCTGTAATATAATGATTGCAAATATATACAAAAAGATATTAATAAAAAAGTGGAAAAAAGGTGTTTTTGATAGTTTTATGAAAGAAATAAAATCGTTATATCGGTTTAGCAGTTTTACTGCCTCAACGGGGATTTTTCACTTTATTCACCCTTAAAATACTCTGTATCTTTCAACCACTCCCGCATCTTTGCATAAGCTCGGTTGACAGTCTGATACGCTGTATCGGGAGAGGATTTTTCAAAGGTATTTGCACGGTCGAGGTAGGTCATTTTCTTGGTTTTCACCTTTTTGGGATTTTCCGTATTTGTCGGTGACAATTTTATCAATATAGTAATCAGAAAAGTAATCCATAAAAAAGCTAAGATGAGCTGCAACTATTGCTTTTCCTCTGTAGTCAGTCAGATGTTCAAACTAAATTATATCATCCCCTTGCGAATTATAAAAAATCTCTCTAAACAGTCCCATAAAACGGACTCTAAGCATTCGAGGGGTTGAACAGCGTACATTTGTTCTGATATAATAGCCTTGAAATTAAAGTGAAAGAAGGTAATTATATGGAACCTCGTAAAAGAAAAACATTACTCGACCTTGATAGACTGCCTACACAGAAGGAATTGCGTGAGTTCTTTCTTGCAAATGATTGGAGTAGCCGCAAGCCCTATGATTTTGACGAATGGAGTCAGGAGAAAATTGAGGACAAGAGCTACTCAGAGAGTATCTTTAATAAAATCTGGCATAAAATCAGCAGAAAGCACGGACAAAAGGCTTCTCCAAGATGCTACACTAAGGATTATCCGCCTGAGGTTATTAGGAGCAATGTGAGTGATATTGTCAATGGCTCTGTTGCCGAGATGGTGAATGCGCATCCTGATGTCGTGCAAAGTATCTTTGATAGCCTGTCTGATAATTTTATGTCGGGTGGTCTTGAAACAGTTAAAGCTATTATGACCGGACAAGAAATAGAGAATCCGCAGGCTCTTACGGAAGAGGATATTGCAAAGGTTGACCGCTTTGTTGATAATGCAATGGATACTCTTATGACCACGGTTGATTATGATACTCTTGTTCAGGTATGCAGAGAGTTCGGAACTCCTGAAGATTTTTCTGACATCAAAACAAATTATCCCCGTAATGAATTTGAAGAAAAATATAATCACACCAAAGCAAAAACAAAGGTCACTTTTTCAACTCTTGCTGCTGACTATGCTATGGATTTTGAGCGTATCAATGGTTACTCTCCTGAGGATCTGGCAGTAAGCAGTGCTTTGGTTGCAGACTTCTATGAGGAATTGGATGAAATCGATTTAGCAATTCTTAAGCTGAAGATTGAAGGAAAAAACCTTGAAGAAATTGCTGATATTCTCGGCTTCAGAACTCATTCAGCCATTCACAAGAGAATAAAGCGTATCCAACAGCAGTATCTTGATTTCGATCCTGATTTCAGGAAGGAATACAACAAAAAATATAAAAATAAAAAAGTTTCATAAATCAGGAACATTTTTGATACTCGTATTCCCATTACTATATAGGGAGAGAAAATGATTGCATTAATTTGGTAGGTTCTCATTTTGAGAACCTACCACTTTTATTCTCTAAGTCCTCATTTTGGGAACTTGGAAACTTTAATATTTAATAACTGCCCCCACCAATTAGTTTTAGATAAAATGAAAGCATAGTAGAAAGCGGCAAACAAAAACTGCTCTCACGGGGAGAGCAGTTGGTTTGTGAAACATATTTTAAAGCGTAATCCAAAATCTTTTTAGATTTCGTTTTCTGTCAGGCTCATTTACAGTGGATTCATAGACACCACCATTGTTCAGTATGGTCTTTTCGCTTCCGACATTGCTATCAATACAAGATATAAGTATTTTATCAAGACCGATTTCTTTGCAATAAGGAAGAACAGCTTTCAACATTGATGTTGCATAACCTTTTCTTCTTTCGTCAGGTTTTATTGAATACCCGATATGACCACCAAACTCTGAAAGCCAATCATTGAAATAATGACGCACCTGTATCATTCCCACAAGACGATTATCAGCCTTGCGGATGTAGAAAAATTGCGTTGACAAAACCCACCCGTCAGGAAGTGTTTCGGGCGATGTGTATTTTCTGCATTCTGCAATATATGTAAGTGAATCCTCGCATCTGCGAAGAGGACCGCAACCGTCCATTGAAGAATCTGCATCCAGACAAGCCTGTTTATATTCAGCAATCTGCTCTGCATATTCTTCACTTGGCTCAACTAAAAAGAAATCGCCGGCATCTATTTTAATCATAAATTATCACCTTGTTCTATGTTTTGAAATATATTCTTCAACAGCCGGTATATTGGGTTTAAAAATATTATCAGGCAAATCAAAGATATCAAAAAACTTTAAATTTTCCACTTCGCCATACTGACATTTTAACTCACCGTCGTAGTTTTGGCAGATAAAAACAATATCAATATTAGATACTTCATCACCATTGGGATAAATGTTGTGCAAATCTTTCCCTGAAAAAACACCTAAAAGGTTCAGCTCTTTAGCAATTAAGCCTGTTTCTTCATACAATTCTCTTTTGGCAGTATCTTCAACATTTTCGTCTATTTCTACCGAACCGCCTGCATAACCCCAAGTGTTATTATCGCTACGTAATTGAAGCAAAATACGACCGCATTCATCAACAACTATAACACTTGCTCCAACTTGTAGTAATGGTCTGTGACCAACTACTTTTCTCAAATCCATTATGTAGCCCATTTTGTTTATCCTCTATTATCTAAATACATTATCCCATATAGATTTCTTTTTTAAAGCATTTGTCCTAAAAACCGATTTTTCATTTTGATTTACTATAATAAACGACGCCGGAATACTTCCCATCTTTATTTAATCGTCTGTTAGAAATATATCCATCTTTTATAAATCCCGCTTTTTCCATTACTCTAAATGATTGTACATTAAGTTCATTACACGAACATTCAACCAAATAATAACCACGGTTATTCAACAAATGGTCTGTAACTGCTTTCAATGCTTCGGCAGCGTAACCATTGCCCCAAAATTTATACCTTACCGTATATCCAACGTTACAATAATTATGCTTTTTTACAACAGTATTCACATCGATATTACCGACAACTTCGCCCGTGGATTTCAATTCCATAACCCACTTTTCATATTTGTTTTCGTCAGCCTCGCTTATCCATTTTTTAATACATTCCAATTCTTCGTCTTTTGTCAAATAGGGATATTTAATATATTTGGCCAATCTTTCATCTGTGATGATTTCATAAATGGCGTCAATATCACTTTCTTTATATCGTCTTAAAATAAGTCTATCTGTTTCTATTCTTGGACTTAACCTTTTAATTGCACCACCATAATTTTGATAAACACATTATAACACACCGCGACCACAACTTTCAATCAGTTTACATATACCTGTTACCTCAAAAGTATCAGGTGTTTTTTTATACCCAAAATTCTAAATTCCAGTATATGAATACTGCGTTAGATTTTTCAGTTTCAATATTTTTTACACAGCATTCGTCAGAATTGACGGGTGTATTTTTATATCAAAGATTCAAAAGAAAGGAGGCAAGCCTCATGCAAAAATTAAAACTTACTCCGCAGTTATTTGAGAAAGTATCAACACTTATTAAAACGGGGTGCTGTAACTGTTATGAAGAAAACTGTCTGTTGCTTGATGACGGAAAAGCTCACATCTGTCCTCAGCTGATAACACCGAGTCACATTATATGCAGATATTTTCTTGAGTGTGTGCTGCCGAGTGACAAAGCGTTGCAGAAAAGAATAATCGAACTTTAAGACTAACTGTTTTTCAGTTGGTCTTTTTTTATCGGGATTTCCGTTCAGCCAATAAAAATTTTTCTTTGAAGAAATCACCGTTCAAGAGATTTCTATTCGATAAACGCTCAAAAAACACGGAAGGTATTCCGATGAAAAATGCTGGAAAAGTATACCTTAAAATTTTTTGAAAGGAGGGAAGCGAAATGTCAAAGGCTAAAGAAACTCATTTGTGGTTTGAAAAAGGCGACGATGAAATTCAGATTGAAAGCTACAGTAAGAAGCTTAACGAAGCAATTCTTGAGTTGAACAAAAATGTACCGGGTGCAGTATATATCATTGATGATGAAGAACGAGGCTTTCTTCGTGCGGCAGTGAATCTTAAAAACATCACCTTTATGATACTGCCACCGCAATCCGAGGAAACCAAGAAAGCTAAGTCCGAAAACGGAAAGCGAAACAGTAAGAATCTTAAAAATCAGAAACGCACCTGATAAGAAGCAAATCTTATTTCCGGTCGATATTAAAACGAGGACAAACCAACGCTTGCGTTGCTGGTTAAGTTCTGTTGTCCGAAGTTTAGCAAGCATTGGATTTGTATCCTCAAATCCGTAAAAACAGATCGTTTTTACAACCACACCAAATACCAAAATTAAAGAAAGGAGAATTCCTATGAGCAAAAGAACAAGAGGTATAGACTTTCATGTGTATCTCAATGAAGAAGAAAATAAGATATTAGAAAACCTTTGTAAGAGATTAAAAGTAAACAGAAGCGTGCTTATCCGTGCGTTAATTCTCGGCAAAAGGTTGGTTGAGGCTCCGCCTGTTGATTACAAACAGTTTATTATTGAGCTTCGCAGAGTCGGTACTAACCTTAATCAGCTTACAGCTAAAGCAAATTCAATCGGATATATTGATGCTGATGAATGCAAAAATGTTCTGAATGAAGTCAGAAAGCTTGAAAGTGACATTGCAAAATATTTCAAGTCAGGTAAGGAAGCGGATCGAGAATGGCTGTAACAAGAATTTGGGCGGTAAGAAATAATCTTTCTCAGGTTGTATCTTACGCTGCTAATAAAAATAAAACCGACTTGTCAAAATATTCTGACCTTGTTTCTTCATTGCACTATGCCGCTGATAAAGATAAAACAAATCTTGAAAACGAACAGAAATTGCTCGTTGAAGGTATCAACTGCGACCCCGATATTGCCGCAAGACAGATGATTGATACCAAAGAGATTTACGGACAGACCGACGGTGTTGTTGCCTATCACGCATATATTTCTTTCAAGCCCGGTGAAGTTTCACCCGAAGAAGCACAGCAAGTTGCAATGGAAGTTGCAAATAAAATGTGGGGCAAGGATTATGAAATGATTGTTGCAACTCATCTTAATGCTAACTGTGTTCACTGTCATATAGTAATTAATTCTGTTTCAATGACTGACGGAAAAAAGATGAATGAAAACAAAGCTATGTATCAGCTTTTCAGAAAAACAAGTGATGAGGTTTGTCTTGAACACGGCTTGTCTGTAATTGAAAAGCCGAAAGGCAGACGCATACCATATAACATTTATAAAGCAATTCAGAAAGGCATCAAAACAAAATACGATTATATGCGTGACGATATTGATTATGCAATTATAAGAAGTGCAAATGAAAAACAATTTTTCAGAATTATGACACAGAAAGGTTATTGGTTTGATAACGGAAAGATAGCTTACCGCAATGATGATCACGCAGTGAAGCTCACAACCCTCGGTGAAATTTATACCTATGAAAAAATCAGAGAGCGAATTTACTCGCAGGATAAATTTGCGGCAAACAACAATTTCAGAAATTATTTATATGCTAATGATTTTTTGAAGAGGCAGATATTCTTTTTCGATTACAAAGGCTATGAGTTCAAAGAATCAAGGGAGTGTTACAGATATCCCGAATATTTTAACAGAACGGTTTCTGATTTTACAAAGCTGATTGTGGGCGGTGCCGTAATTGGTGCACCTGTTATTTCGCTTTTGTTTCTTGCTTTACTTTTTGCAGGAGCAATAGCAGAGAAGAACAACTGCAACCCGCATCCGTTTACACCAAAAATGAAGTACTCATCACCAAGGATTGAGTTTATGCAGGACCAGATTGACCTTGCAATAAACGAAAAGCTTTATGATTTTGCAGAGGTTGATAAGTTCATTTCAAAGACAGAGCTTCGTATTGAAGAACTGAAAAGTCAGCGTAATAAAATCTACAATCAGATAAGACGATGCAAAGACCCGACGGACAAGGAAAACCTTGTTGCCCGTCGGGATTCTTTTACGGCTGAAATCGGTGAGCTTCGTGAAAAGCTGAAGCTCGCCAAAAGAATCATAAAAGACAGTCCTGCACTTGAGGAGAAGCTTGAAACGGAAAAGCAACTTATCCGTGAGTGGTACTTCCCTGAGAGACAAAGGGACAAAGAAAAAGATTATGAAGGGAGGTGATATGTATGCATCCGGAAGAGCTTTGCAAGAAAATGCAGGAAGAGAAAAAGACTGACAGTGAAAATTATCATGAGGAAGAAATGTCTTCCCAGGAGTATGCTCACAAGTATATGGGCAGACCCGGTTATTCTGTAAGAAAACACTTACAGATTATACGAGCTGAACAACAGAAATATAGAAGAAATTATTAATCAGGTTAAGGGAAATCTTGGATTAAATTCAATAAAATTGACAATAATTATTAACGAGAGGAAGTGATAACTTAATGCTCACAAAATCCCAGCTTGACCTCTGCAAGGCTGCAGAGATAGCTCTTTGCGATAAAAACGCTCTGACTGATTTAAGAGATATTACTGTAGATAAAAGCAAAAGTGTTATGGAGAGAATAGAGAACTTTACCGGTCAGGTAAAAAATCCTTATCTCTTTAAGGTCGGAGATGTTATCGTAAAAGTAGCATATAGCGGCGGCAAAGATTTTTCAGGTGCTCTGAGCAACGCTCTTTGTTCCTGTTGAAATATTTACCATAAGCTAAATTAAAATTTTTATTGAAATACGAGCGGAAGTATGCTACAATTCATTTGTAAGATTTGTGGTGCTTCCGCTTTGTTTATATAGATAAACAAACGGAGGTTATACTAATGTATTCAAAATATAAGGATTATTTAGAGCAGCCTCAAAGGGAATTGAAAACCTGGAAGGCTGCTCTTTATATTCGTCTGTCCCGTGAGGACGGAGATAAATCAGAAAGCTATTCCATCACATCACAGCGTGAAATTTTAAAGGAATATCTCAAGCTCCATCCCGATATTGAGGCTCACGATTTTTACGTGGATGACGGTTGGAGCGGTACTAACTTTGACCGTCCCGGCTTTGTCCGTATGATGGAAGATATTTATGCGGGTACGGTTAACTGTGTTGTTGTAAAGGACTTGTCCCGTTTCGGACGAAACTATACCGATGCAGGTAATTATCTTGATAATGTTTTCGTAAGATTAAAGGTGCGTTTTATCGCTCTTAACAACGGAATTGATACTGCTTCAAACAGTATGAATGCGGCAACGCAGTGTATTTCCGTAGGTGTTACCAATGTTATAAACGAAAGTCTTGCGGCGACTACTTCTGTCAATGTTCGAGGCACTCTTAATGTGAACAGAGCACAGGGGAAATTTATCGGCTCTTTCCCGACCTACGGATATTTAAAAGACCCGAATGACCATCATCAGCTTATTATCGACGAAGAAACTGCACCCGTTATACGAATGATTTTTGAAAGGTTTATAGCAGGGCAAAGCATTATCGGTATTGCAAAAGCCTTGAATGACGAAGGCATACCTAATCCGTCAATGCACAAAAAGCTGAAAGGTCTTAATTACCGTCACCCTATGGGTAAGAGTAATGATGGTTTGTGGCACGACAGTTCTGTACGCAGAATCCTGCAGAATGAAATGTATATCGGTAATATGGTGCAGGGCAAGAACACGACTATCAGCTATAAAATAAAGCAGTGCAGAGCCATACCAAAGGGCGAGTGGATTATCGTAGAAAACACTCACGAAGCGATTATTGATAAAGATACTTTCAATAAGGCACAGTCACTTTTCAGAAAGAATATCCGCTCTTCGCCTGTAAAAAAAGAGGTTGATTTGTTTTCGGGACTTGTTCGCTGTGCTGATTGTCACCGTATTATGAACAAGAAAACCAACAACCATTCCTACGGCACTTACCGATATTACAGGTGTATGACATCAAGAAAAATGAGTAAAGATGCCTGCACCAATCACACAATCCGTATTGATAAGCTTGAAACAGCAGTGCTTGTCACCTTGCAGAAAATGATTGATACCGCTATTGAGTTTGATGAAATTCTTGAAATTATCAATCAGAGCAGTAAGCGTAAAAAGGAGTCAACCCATCTGAAAAAGATGATTAAAACTCAATCTGCCGAGCGTGAGAAGTGCATAAAAATGTCCCTTGATTTGTATCCTGACTGGAAGCAAGGTGTTATCACAAGAGAGGAATATATGCAGTTAAAAGCTAATCTAACGGAGAAAATTGAGTCGATAGACAGCACAATCAAGAGTCTTACAAAGACAGCAGAAGAGTACGCTCAAGGTCTGAACAGTGAGAATGAGTTTATCTCACACTTTAAACAATACGGCAATATTGAGTCACTTAACAGACCTATGGTGGTTGAACTGATTGACGAGATTCTTGTTCACGAGGGTGGGAATATTACCATTAAATTTAAGTTCAACGATGCTTATGAAAATGTGGTTAACTATATTGAAATGAATAAGGAAATCGTTGAAGAGGCAGATAAGAAGTCTGCGTAAAATTATCAATAGGGTATATAGCTGTATTTTGAGAAAAATATTTTTTGTGCATTTATAAAAGAAAAATAACAAGTCAAACTTGACTTATTAAAGCAGATTTGATATTATAATAGTACAAATTTGACTTGTTATTATGGAGGCACTATGAAGATTTCAAATTATAATGATGAAAAATCAATATTAGTGGAATTGGGAAACCGTATTCAGCAGTATAGGATTTCCTTGAATATCACACAATCGGAGCTTGCACAAAGATGCGGACTTTCTCTTAAGACCATTGCCCGTACAGAAGTGGGATATGATACGAAGCTTTCAAATCTGATTAAGATTTTGAATGAAATCGGACTTTCAGAAAATTTAGATATTTTAATACCTGAACCTCAACCCGATTACAAAGCATTATTTGAAGAAAAAACAATAAGAAAACGTGCAAGACCCGATAAAAAGAAAACAGATAGTGCTTGGGTTTGGGGAGAAGATAAGATAGATAAATAATAATTTATTTACGTAAAACATGTGTTTATGCAAGATAAATATATGATATCAATACTGTAGCCCAACTTAAAAACGTATTTTTCGTTTTTAAGTTGACAAAGCGCAACAAAGTGAATATAATATAGATAACAAAAGAACTTTTTATTGCAGAAAAAGGTGAAGTTATGAAGTTATTAAAAATTGAAGTTAGAGGGCTTCCGTTATTTAAAGAAAAATGCGAAATTGATTTTATGTCATTACAACGTGTAAATGCGGAAAATGCAGATAAAATGAGCATAGCATTTAACAATGGCATGAAAGATTTTTATCAGAATAATGTTTTGTCTTTTATAGGAATAAATGCATCAGGCAAAACAACTATTTTAAAGTTAATTACGTTCGTTTGCCGAATGTTAAACAATGAACCTATTAACAATATTGAATCTTCAGAAATGCTGGACGATTTGGCAGAAAATCAATATGTTACTTTTAAAACCTATTTTTCCGCTAAGAATAAGGAAACATTTCCTTTTACCGATGGTCTGGCAATCAACTTACTCGAAACTACTATAATTAAAACTAAAGAAAAACTTGTAATTGCAAAAGAAACACTAAAATCAAAGTCTATAACCAAAACAATTAATAAGAAAAATGTTTTTGATTTTACAGGAGTGGAAATTAACAGTTCAAGACAGTTTAATGAGTATTTGTTAGACGATGTAAGTATAATGGTAGCTTTCAATAAGCGAAATAATGAGCAGGTTATACTTTCGGATATGTTGAAATTTACAAACATCAATCAACTCAGTTTGTCTGAGGATTGTCCTCTTGAATTGATTGCTTTCTTTGATCCGAGTGTAGAATATTTGAAGGTAAACAAAAACAGTAAAGATACTGATATTTGTTTAAAGTTTAAGAATAAACCTGAAATTGTTTTAAATCAATTATCGGAGCTTAACAGGTATTTATCTTCCGGTACTATTAAAGGTATTAACACTTTCTTGAATGCTATTAAAACATTTGAAACCGGAGGATATCTGATTATTGATGAGTTGGAAAATCATTTTAATCAAGAGATCGTTTCAACTTTAATTCGCTTTTATATGGATAAGAAAGTGAATCCTAAAGGAGCAATGCTTATTTTCTCAACTCATTATTCTGAATTGCTGGACGAGTTTGAACGCAATGATAATATATATATTGTACGGAACAGAAACGGAATATCTGCAGAAAACCTTTCTAATATCCTTAATCGAAATGACATAAAGAAAAGTGAGGCATATCAGAGCGGCTTCCTTGAAGGTACAGTTCCAATGTATGATGCTTATATTGAATTAAAAGAAAGCCTTATTGGTTCTCATAAGGAGGAGCAATGATGGAGCTTTCAAAATATAATGCCTGTATATGTGAGGGTACAGCGGAACAAGTAATTATTGATTTATTACTTGATAATAGCAAACTGATTTTCTCACGAAACGATTTGCTTGAACATGAAATTCTGAGATGCAGGACGGGAAAGAATTTTGAAGAGCAGTACTTAAGAAAAGGTTTTACAGAACAAATCACAGTTTTCAGAATTCTTGATTCAAGAAGGGAAAACTTCAAATTAAGCAAGGCATATCAAAGTAAAGTGAAGGTTGTAAATATAATTACTGCACCTGAAATAGAAATGTTAGTCATTCTTAATGAAGGAAAATATAGCGATTATAAAAAATCTGGAATGAAGCCAAGTGTATATTGCAAAAGCATTTTAAAACATCGTGATGTAAAGAGTGCAGCTTTTGTGAAAAGCTATTTCAAAGATATTGATGTTTTGATAAAAGCTATTATCGAATATAAAAGGGTTTCGAATGTTAAACGAAATGAATTTACTTTGGCAGATATTCTCAAATAACTCAAATTTATTTTATCTTTAACAGCGTGCGGAGTAAAATCTGCACGCTGTTCTCTATGCAAAGTCGAAAAACTATGTAAAAAATCATAGTTTTATCGGTATAGAGGTAAAAACTTCTTGTTTTTTACATAGTTTTTATGGTTATAGAAGAAAAAGTAATACACAAATAGAAAATAAGAATGATTAAGATAAAAACAGGGATGTAATTACAGTGTGCAAAATGAAATTTGCACGCTGATTTTTTGCGTTAAATGGCAGTTAAGGGGGTGTAATTTATAAAATTTCAAATTTATCCCCGTTAACTCAGTCTTGCCAAAATCCAACACTCTTGTTAAAAATGTCTATAAAATACCCATCATAGTCTTCCCTTCATTGCAACCACCCCATAGCTGCACCCATAAACAAAGTACCGAAAACCCAGTAAAATAGGCACTTTTGAGGTTTCAAAAAATTTTATGGTTTTCTCTTGACATTTACCCCTGCTGCCTGTAAAACCATATCCGATTTTCTCCGGGATACCGACACCTCGCCCGAGGATTACGACCTTATCCTTACGGGTGACCTGGGCTATGTGGGCAGCGAGCTTTTATATGAGCTTCTTATGAAAGAGGATAACATTGACATAAGCTCAGTACACCGCGACTGCGGACTGTTGATTTATGACAGAGAAGCTCAGGATGTTCATTCGGGCGGCTCAGGCTGCGGCTGCAGTGCGTCGGTGCTCTGTTCGTATATA
Organism: Clostridia bacterium; assembly: GCA_017517865.1. Classification (GTDB taxonomy): domain Bacteria; phylum Bacillota; class Clostridia; order Oscillospirales; family Acutalibacteraceae; genus UBA6857. Next base: position 88,487 of record JAFWYB010000065.1, read on the forward strand.
TTGAACGCGATGAAAAAGGGGGAGTACAGCAATATTCTCTTTGTTGCAACGGGAGCGCTTATGTCGCCCGTTTCCTCAAGAGAGGGTGAGAGTATTCCGGGAATAGCACACCTTGTCAATATAAAAATGAAAGTGAAAGAGGAGAGCTGAATGGATATAATCAAAAACTTAAGGTGCATTATGTATCTTGTAAAGTGCAGTAAGTATCTTTATTTTGCCAAAAAGCTTGTCTGCTTTATGACAATTCTTATTTCTGCTGCGGTGCTTCTGAGCCTTGCGGGTGACGGTAGGGAAACTATCGGAAGACTGAAGGGTATATTGTGATATGGAAGAGTTAATGAATCTTTTAAAAGCGTTTCTTGTGGGTGGTCTCATCTGTGTTATAGGTCAGTTGCTTATAGATTTTACCAGACTTACTCCTGCAAAGATTCTCGTGAGCTTCGTTATTGCAGGCGTTATTTTAGGCGGTACGGGTATTTACGGTAAGCTTGTTGAGTTTGCAGGTGCAGGTGCTACCTTGCCGCTGACGGGCTTCGGCTATAACCTTGCAAAGGGTACTAAGGAAGCGGTACAGCAGGAGGGATTGCTGGGCGCTCTGAGCGGTCCTCTGTCTTCAGCCTCGGTGGGCATAATGACTGCGGTAATCTGCGGGCTTGTCTGCTCGCTGTTTACAAGAAGCAAGGATAAAGAGTAAAGAAAAGAGGCATTCTGTGCGAATGCCTCTTTTGTGTTATTTGATTGTAAGCTTAACGGTGATTTCCTGAGCTTTATTTAACTTATGAAGATAAATATGTGTTTCAATAAAATCTTTTGCCGATTGCAGATTTATGGGCGATTCTACGCTCATCTTGTAGGTTCTGTAAGCGGTTGAAGTTTTGCTGTCTACATAAGTAAGACTGTTTTTACCGTCAGATGAATAGCTTGTGGATTTTGTTGCGCTGGTTGCTTCGGTAGCAAATTTCCATGTTCCCTTAAGAGCCTTGAGGGCATTGTCCGGGGTGGGAGAGAGGATAAATTTACCTACTGAAGCCGTTCCCTTGACTGCACATGAGAACAAATCAACATAATCTTCTATTGCAAATTTCTTTGATTTGAAGCCCTTGCCGAGCATTGAAAAGTCTGTGAACCAACCGACTGCTTCGCCGTTTTCTGCATAAGGTGTTGCGGAAAGTGTGAATTCAGGATAAACGGTTGATGTGTGCGCCCATACATGATCGAAGTGCTTTGCATAGGTGCAGTATTCTACGGTAAGGGTTTTTGCATCGTTCTGACAGCGTACATAAATACCGTCCGAGCCGCTGATGCCGGCCTTTGCGGTAAGAGCGCTGATTTCCCATATAATATGGTTGTGAGTTTCTGAGTTGTTGAAACCGCAACCGTAGGATACAGCCTTGATTTTTTTAGTGGTCTTTTCGTTATATACGAAATTCTCGGTTGCCGAGCTTCGGATGTTTACGGCATTGGAAAGATTTTTGTTTACTGTTGAAAGCTGAGAATTTCTGCTTGTTCCTTCAAAGGCACTTACCTTGAGGAAGAAGGTGCTTTTGCCGTCGAAATATTTTACATATTTCACTCCCTGCACTGTTTCGGTGCGGTAAATACCGCCGTCAGCAGTGTCGCCTATCATAAGCAGAGCATATTTATAAGGAACACTGTCAATAGAGTTATATGTTGCAATTTTCTTTGCTTCGCTCTTCTTTATCCAGTTGCCGTCCTTGAGCTTGTACCATACCTCACCATTGGCATTTGTTGCATAGCCTGTAACGAGAATGTAATTTCCGTTTTTCAGGGTTTTAACCTTTTCTGAGGCTTTTGAGTAAGGTCTCTTATAGGTTGCAGTACCGTTTTTATTGTTTACAGAAAAAACAATTTCACTTGTGGATGTAACATTCAAAGGAAATTCGCTCTTACAGGTTTTACAGATTCCGTAATTGTTTTTATAGTCGTGAGTACAGTTTTTCCATACCGCATAAAGAGTTATGTTCTTTTTAACGCTGTATGTGTCACCTGTTTTATATGAAGCGGTTGCTGCGCCTGAAGATGTTGCCCAGCCCATAAATACATAGCCTGTTCTCTTAGGTACGGTTGACGAAACGGTGAGCTTGCCCGAAACAAAGCCTGTTGCTGCGGGAGCACCTGTACCGCCGTTTGCCTTATAGGTGACCTTATAACCGGAGGCTACTCGTTCTGAGAATACCCAGTTGCCGTCGGAAAGCTTATACCAGAGGTTTTTATGAGCGTTCTGAGCTTTACCGGTTACTTTGAGTACCTCATTCTTTTTAGCTGTTCTTACCTTTGAGCCGCTGATGCTGTAAGGGGTATTTCTGATAGGTGCACCGTTGGCTTCGGTTACAACATAAGAGCCTGTGAAAGAGGTGTCAACGGTAATCTTATATTTATATTTGCAGGTGGTACAGACACCGCTGTCGTCATAGCTGTGATTGCATTTTGACCATACGGCGTAGAGAGTTATGCTCTTGTCCTTTGCATACTTGTCACCGGCTTTGTATGATACTCTTGATGAGCCCGATGATGTCGCCCAGCCCTTGAAGATATATTCCTCTCTGGTTGGCTTTGACTTGGTGACGGTAACAGATTTACCTGAAAGAAAGGTCTGAGCAGAGGGGGCGTTTTTGCCGCCGTTTGCACTGTATTTGACAGTGAAACGCTCTGTTACATTGCCGCTATATACCCAATTGCCGTCGGAAAGCTGATACCATCTGTTGCCCTCCTGGTTTGTGGCATATGCCTTTACAGTAAGAGCCTTCTTATACTTTTCTGTTCTTACGGTGGTTGCATTCTTTGAGTAGGGTCGGTTGCGTACGGGCGCACCGTTGTCGTTTGTTACAACATAGGTTCCGCTGCATGCAATCTTGTTTAAGGGATATTCATAGCTGCATACTGAGCAGATACCGCCCGTATATGTATGCTTGCAGGCTTTCCACACGGCATAAAGAGTGGTGCTCTTTTTGAAGGTGTAGCTGCTGCCCGGCTTGTGTGTTACCGATTTTGCGTCTGATGAGCTTGACCAGCCGCTGAAGGTGTAGCCCTTACGTACGGGCTTTGAAGAGGAGAGCTTGAGTGTTGCACCTTCAAGAACATACTGTGTGCCGGGGGCTGAGGAGCCGCCGTTTGCATTGAATTTTACAGAATAACGCTTGCCGGTATTTTCTGAAAAGACCCAGCTGCCGTCAGAAAGCTTATACCAGAGATTACCATCCTTATTGGTGGTTTTGGCAGTTATTGTAAGAGCCTTGCCGTAGGCTTCGGTACGCTTGTGGGTTGAGTTGCTTGAATAGGGTCTTGACCATATTTTCGCACCGTCTTTGTTTATGACATAGCGTGTTTCCGAATGAGATGTAACGGTGTAGGGGTATTCGTATTTGCAGGTTGTGTTGGTGCACATACCGCCCTTATATGTGTGGGAGTGTGATTTTACGTTTTCTGAAAATACCCAGCGTCCGTCGGAAAGCTTATACCACAGCTTGCCCTCCTGATTGGTGGTTTTGCCTGTTACCTTCAGAACCTTGCCCAAAGCGTCGGTGCGCAGATGTGATGAATTGTGGGAATAAGGTCTTGACCAGATTTTTGCACCGCTTTTATTTGATACCTCAACCGTTGCACTGTATGAGGAAACTGTATAGGGATATTCGTATTTACAGGTGGAGTTTGTGCATATACCGCCCTTGTATGAGTGGGAGTGTTTTTTTACGTTTTCGGAAAATACCCAGCTGCCGTCGGAAAGCTTATACCATACACTGCCTTCCTGATTGGTGGTTTTTGAGGTTACCTTGAAAACCTTGCCGAGAGCCTCGGTGCGCTTGTGGGTTGAATTGTTTGAATAGGGTCTTGACCATATTTTTGCACCGCTTTTGTTTACTACCTCGACGGTTGCACTGTATGACGAAACGGAGAGGGGATATTCATATCTGCAGTAGCCGTTTGAGCATATACCGCCCTTATATGAGTGGGAGTGAGTCTTTACGTTATCGGAATATACCCAGCTGCCGTCAGAGAGCTTATACCATACGTGTTTTTCCTGGTTGGTGGTTTTGGCAACAACATATAAAATTTTCTGGTAAGCTTCTGTGCGGTAATGGGTTGAGTTGCTTGAATAGGGTCTTGACCATATTTTTGCACCGCTTGTGTTTTTAACCTCAACCGTTGCACTGTATGAAGAAACTGAATAGGGATATTCGTATCTGCAGTAGCCGTTTGTGCAGATACCGCCCGAATAGGAGTGAGTGTGGACCTTTACGTTATCTGAATATACCCAGGAGCCGTCGGAAAGCTTATACCACAGGTGATTTTCCTGGTTGGTGGTTTTTCCAACAACGCTTAAGAGTTTCTGATATGCCTCGGTGCGGTAGTGGGTTGAGTTGTTTGAATAGGGCCTTGACCATATTTTTGCACCGCTTGTGTTTTTAACCTCAACGGTTGCGTAGTATGACGAAACGGAGTAAGGGTACTGATAACGGCAGGTGCTGTTTGTACATATACCGCCCGAATAGGAGTGGTAATGCTTTGTTACGTTGCCCGAGAAAACCCAGGTGCCGTCGGAAAGCTGATACCAGAGGTTGCCCGAGGAATTTTTTGTTGAGCCGATAATGCTCAGCACAGTGTTTGCCGAAGCGATTGTTCTTTTCTTGGTCGAGCTTGAGCTTGCCTGACTCCATATTGGTACGTTTGCCTTGTTTGTCTGATAATAGTCTGCCGCCGAAACGTGGGAGACACCGGCAAAAAGACATATTATGACAAAGGACATAAGGGCGGTGAGCAGGATATTTTTCTTTTTCATAATTTTTCCTCCCGGGTATAATCTTTTTTCATTATATATATATTCCTTTATAAAATCAAGTATAATTTATTTATACGGAGGCATAAATTATACGTCTTTACATTTTGTTTTTTATGTGCTAATATATAGAAAATGCAGAAGAGGAGTGATAGGTTATAGCAAGGAGCAGAACGGTTGTGCCTGTGTGTGTTTTTGCATTTGTTTCTAATCTTGCTCTTTTTCTTGTAAAGCTGTATGTGGGTCTTTCATCAAACAGCATCAGTATTTATTCCGACGGTGTGAATAATATGTTCGACGGCCTCGGCGCTCTTCTGACCGCCGTTACACTGGGCATCCTTGGCAGAAGTCTGCTCGTAGGTGCTGTTGCGGTAAAAAGAAAAACTGAGGAGCTTCTGAGCCTCGTGCTCAGTGCACTCGTTCTTTGCGGAGGTGCATATTTTGCTTATACCTCACTTGAAAGGCTGATTTATCCCACTCCCGTATGGTTCAGTATGAAATATCTTTATATACTTGCAGCCACGGCAACTTTCAAGCTGGTGATGTTTTTCGTTTACCGCTTTATGAACAGAAAAATCGGCTCGTCAACGGTTAAGGTTATGACCTACGACTGCCTGCTGGATTTCTGCATTACTGCGGTGACGGTTGTATCTCTTGCGGTTTCGGCGGCGGGCAGCTTTTCGGTTGATGCCGTTTGCGGACTCGGAATAAGCGCAGTAATAATAACGGGTGCGGTTAAAATGCTTACGGATAAGCTCAGGAGGGTTTCCGGATATGTGCCCGCGGAAAAAAGAGAGCTTATTGAAGATTTGCTGAAAAAGCACGGCTTTGAAAAAGAAAAGACAGAAATCAGCTTTTTTTACGAAGAGAGCATAACGGGTTATATAAGCTTTGCCGATTTTCCCGATCGGGAAAGGGTTGAGCTCTTATATAAAGAAATAAAGCAGGAAACAGACATAACTATGAAAACGGTAATAAATTAGAAAAGGAGAATAAATATGGAAGAAAAAACAGTAGTGCAGGAAATCAAAAAAGAAAAGCCGGCAAAGGCTAAAAAGGCAAAGTCAAAAAAGCGTAAGATAGTGAAGGGCATTTTTCTGGGGCTTCTTGCCGTGATAGTTGTCTTTTTTGCCGTTACCACGGTTATCACCGTTGTCAGCCAGAAGGCAAACATAGAAAAGGCACATTCCTTTGCGGCGGTTGAGTATGAAAATCAGCTTCAGCCCGAAAAGGATGCAAACGGCTACTGGACCTTTACCGTTGACCGTGATTTCAAGGTGCTTCAGCTTACGGACGTACATATAGGCGGCGGCTGGATGTCTGCAAAGAAGGACGGTATGGCAATGAACGCCGTTGCGGCTATGGTAACCGCCGAAAAGCCCGACCTTGTTATTGTAACCGGTGACGTGGGCTATCCCGTACCTTTCCAGGCAGGCACTCTTAACAACAAGCTTTCGGCAGAGGTCTTTGCAGAGCTTATGGAAAGCCTCGGCGTTTACTGGACACTCGGCTTCGGCAACCACGACACAGAGGCATACAGCTATTTCAGCAGAGAAAAGATAGCAGACTTCTACTTGCAGGATAAATATGCACACTGTCTGTTTGAATTCGGCCCGGAAGAGGTTGACGGCTGCGGCAATCAGGTTATCAATGTCAAAAACAGCGAAGGTATAGTTACTCAGTCCCTCTTTGTTTTCGACAGCCATTCATACGTTGACGGCGACTTCCTCGGCATAATGTGGAAGTACGACAACATTCACGAAAATCAGGTGCAGTGGTATAAGGATACCCTTGCACAGATAAACAGTGAGAATAATGAAATTTTAAAGGAAAAGGGACTTGAGGAAAACTCAGCAGTCAAGTCAGCCGCATTCTTCCACATTCCTCTTACAGAGCAGAAGGACGCCTGGTACGAGTATGTTGAAAACGGCTTCAAGGATACCGAAGAGGTGAAGTATCACTACGGTGTTGCAGGTGAAAGCGGCAAGATTGTTTACAGCGGTATCCACGAGGATAATCTTTTTGAAACGATGGTAGAGCTTGGCTCTACTCAGGCTGTTTTCTGCGGCCACGACCATTACAACAACTTTTCAATTGAGTATAAGGGCATCAGACTTACCTACGGTATGAGTGTTGACTATCTTGCATACCCGGGCATTTATAAGGAGGGCTCACAGAGAGGCTGTACCGTTATTGAATTCAGCCCCGACGGCAGCTTCGACTGTCACCCCGAAAGCTACTACCAGGAAAAGTACACTGCGCTTTACGAGAAGGAGCCTGTTCAGATGCAGGAAATCACTCAGCAGCAGTTTGTTGAAAAATAAAAAAGCTTCAGCCGTGTGTTCATCGAAGCACACGGCTGTTTTTATGCACTGTTTTAATCAGCTCAGTTTTTTGTTGGCGGGTCCGTCGAGAACCTCACCCTTTTCTCCGAACCGTGACCCGTGGCAGGAGCAGTCCCAGCTGTGCTCGGCCTTGTTGTATTTCAGTGCACAGCCAAGATGGGTACAACGCTTGGGCAAGGGTGTAAGCAGACCTACGGCGGAATCGAAAGCATTGAGAATAAGCTGAGGGTGAAGCATACTGCGTGAGGGGCAGAAAAGCTCCTCGGCAGGGTGGTGCCTTTCAGTTACCAGAGCGTATAGCAGCTCAGCGGCAACCATAGATGAGGTTACACCCCATTTGTTGAAGCCCGTGGCAACATAAAGCTCAGGAGTGCTTTTCGAATATCTGCCTATATACGGCATTGAGTCGAGGGTAATGCAGTCCTGAGCCGCCCATGCATATTTTTCGTTGCTTTCGGGAAAATACGTTTTTCTGACATCACGAAGAGCCTCAAAGCAGCCGCCTTTTTTACCGGTACGGCGGTCGCCGCCGCCGATAAGCAGAAGCTCACCGCTTGTACGTAAGGAAATGCCGTCTTGCTTGTCGTCGAGAAACATACCGTCGAAAAGGGGCGCACCGCTCAGCGCCAGCATATAGGAGCGGTGCTGATACATTTTCATAAAGAAAAGGCCGTGTCTGTCTATGAAAGGGAAATGACTGCAAATAATTATCCTTTCGGCTTTTACGGTGCCTTTGTCAGTCAGCACAAGGTTTCCGCGTACATCTTTTACAAGGGTGTTTTCATAAACGGTCAGCCCGTCAGCCAGTGCGCGCACAAGCTTAAGGGGATTAAACTGCGCCTGATTGGGAAAGCAGACTGCGCCGGAAATGTCAAAGGGCAGAGGAAGGCTGTCAAAAAGCTCGGCATCGGCACCGATTTCGTTAAGCGCTTCCATCTCTGCGTATATTTTGTTACGGCCGTCGGAGGTGTATATGAAGTTGTCTTTTACCTCAAGCTCGCAGGGAAATTTTTCTGCAAGCCTTCGGTATTTTTCTACTGCCTCGCTGTTGAGTCTGTAATAAAGTGCGGTTTTTTCTTTGCCGAATTTTTTAAGCAGCTTGTGATAAATCAGTCCGTGTTGAGCTGTAATTTTTGCCGAGGAGCCTGCGGTGGTACCGCTGCCGACGGTATTTTTTTCAAGCACAACACAGTTAACACCGTGAGTTTTAAGCATATAGGCTGTCAGCACACCTGCCAAACCTCCGCCGACGATTGCCACATCGGTACTGATATCACCCGTAAGAGTCGGGAAGGAGTTTTTTTCGGTTTTCGCCTGCCAGATAGAGCTCATAAAATCATCCTCATATAAACGATATAATATGATTATGGGTTACGGACGGTGAAATATGCATTGGCAGAATGCACAAACAAAGCGGCTGAATTTTGTGTCAGATAAGAATAAAAAATTGTTGACGATTTGTGAACACGGTGGTAAAATTACTATGTATAATTGCCGATATTATAGTATATCGGTTTAAACTGTCAAAGCTCAGCCGTACCGACAAAGGCAGGAGGTCAGACCTGTACGGTAGGCTGAGCAGAGGCGGTGCATACGGAGAATGTTGCACTAAGCAACAAACATCTTAAAAGGAGATGATTTTTTCAATGAAAAACAAATTATTCAAAAAATCAATGTCAGTATTTTTATCGGTACTGATGATTTTGTCTTGCTGGGTGTGGGTACCCGGTGAGCATAATCATGCAAGTGCGGCTGACGGTACGGTGAATCCTACTGCATTGACAGCTATTTATAGCGGTAGCGGAGAAAGAGGCGACAGCGGTAAGATTGTTATCTGTAGTGACGGTGAAGCAGGTAATACTACGGTAGGTCATATTCGTTTCAATATTTCCGGCGCTACTGGTGTTTTGGAAAATGCAACACTTACGTTGAATACGGGTAACCATGGTGGTACACTTGTAAGTAACTGCCGTGTAGATATATACCCCCTTTCTGTCAGCCAATGCCAGGCAACATCCGGTACATACGTAGTAAACAGTATAGCAACTGTTTATGGTGGCACATATAACGCTGCAACAGGTGTAACCAACGCTCTTAATTACTATGGTCTTACAACTGCAGACAAACTTGGTACTGTTTATCAGAATGCACCCGGCACTCATACTATTGATGTTACATCAGCTGTTAATAAAGCAAAAGCTGCAGGACAGAATGAAGTCTGCTTCCTTTTTATAATGCCCGAAATTTTTAATGACGGCAACGGCAACTCATGGTCTGATACACACATCAATGTTTCAGGAACATCACTTTCTTATAAAACATACGACTTTACACCTTCAAACACAGGTGTTCCTATAATCGATATTAACACAGATGCTGCAAATACTGTTATTGGCCTTAGCACTGACGTTACAACAATTCACGGTTCATTTGAGAGTGACGCTGACTACACATCAACGGCTAATTATGATGCTGTTTATCATAATGTTCTTTATACAGACGGACCTACGACTATTGCTGCATCAGCAACATCGGCAAAAACAGAGTACGGCAACTCGTGGACAGGCTCTAACGGTGTAACCATTTATTGGTATCATCCTACGGCAACCCTACTTTATGACGGTGACACAACAGATCTCCCCCGTCTTGGTGTTGCTGTCAATATTGTTATGTACTATACTGGAACATGGTCAAGAAAATCTGTAAACAGGCTTTCTTATGTTTCTTCCGGCGGTAACGGCTTTAACTTTACCCAGAACTGGCATGGTTCTGACGGCCGTCTTAATTTCCAGTGGATGTGGCACGGTCAGGGCGAGTATATGGGTTATACCTCAACTGTTGTGAATGATGCTATGCGTCAGACACTCAGCGGTAACTCTGACAACCATTTTTATGCAAACCTGCTTAAGTTTACCGATACAATGGGCTCTAATGAATATTACCGTTCCGCAACACCTACCTTTGCATTTTACGGAGATAACGGAGACAGTGCTAAAACAATTACGGCAACCTCAACGGATACTATTTATATCATCAACTATGTTCCGTTAAGAACTGCGATTCAGGATGCAATGTTAAAGCTTCAGGAAATCAAAGATTATCCTGCAAAGTATTCAACTGAATCTGTTGCAGAGTTTGTTGCTGCTGCTAAGGCTCTTGTTTCTGCAAAACCTAACAACTACATCAATTCATCAAAAAATGATGTAACAGGTTGGGTAAGTGCAGCTGAAACTGCTGTTAACAACTACTATAAGGTTAATCTTGAACTTGCAACTTATGACGTAACATATGAAAATATGTTCTCCTTCTCATCATGGGCAAACTCTGCTTCAAGTGTTATCGGCACACCCAATAAGGGTACAATGACCTATGATGTGGATGCAGGCACAATTACCGTAAACAACAACGGTGCTAATACACAGGCTTATCCTAATGACCACTATACAAGTCACGGCTTCGGTAACGGTCACTACAACATGACTCTCGTTCCCGGTGAAACCTATACTTTTGAATACACAACATCAGGTGGTACAGGTGACCAGGTGCATATATTCTTCTATGATGACAACGGCAATGCTGTTGCAAACCCTGCAAATAGAGGAAATCCTTTTGCTCATGCATACGGCACCGGCCGCGGAACATCAACAATTACCTTTACTGCACCTGAAAATGCAACAAAGGCGGCTTTCCGCTTTGGTTCAACCGTGCTTGGTGACAGCATAACCTTCTCCAACATCTTCATGTATTCACACACAAGAGGAGACTATGCAGATATTGCTAACTGGACAAACAGACCGAACAGAACCGTATTTGACTATGCTCAGGCTCTCGGTACTACTCTTGAGGTTCCCGAAAGACCCGGCTATACCTTCGACGGCTGGTGGGTTGACTCAATTAATCCCAACGGTCAGAAGGATGCTGGCGAACAGGTAACAGACGGTAACGGAACAGTTGTTGCTAATCTTCAGACCGATGGTATTGATCAGGACTGGGTGCTTTATTCAGAGTGGACAGAGAATAAGTATAACATCGCCTTCAATGCTAACGGCGGCTCAGGCTCAACTGCAGGTATAAATAATGTTCTTTACTCAGCAGATACAAAATTAACTGCAAACGGTTTCTCAAGAACAGGCTATACCTTCACAGGCTGGAACACTAAGGCTGACGGTACAGGCACAGCCTATGCTGACGGTGCAACTGTTTCAAAGCTCACTGCAACAAACGGTGCAACAGTGACACTTTATGCTCAGTGGAGCATAAATAAATACACCGTAACCTTCAAAAAGACTGACGGCACAACAACCTCAGCTCAATACGATTACAACACACCTGCTGCAAGCATCACAAAGCCTGCAAATACACAGGCAAATTATGACAGCACAAACCACTATACATATTCATGGCCCACAATCAATGCCGTTACAGGTGATGTAACCTATACAGAAGTGAAGACACCTACACAGCATAGTATGTCTTCAAGTGTAACAACAAATGCTACCTGTACAACAGACGGCGTAAGAACATATAAATGCTCAGGCTGTGCTTACTCATACACTGAAGCAATTCCTTCAACAGGTCACACAGAAGCAACAAAGGAAGAAAACCGCACAGAAGCAACCTGCGGTGCTGACGGATCTTATGTTCTTGTAACTTATTGTTCAAAATGTAATGAAGAGCTTAAGCGTGAAAATAAAACAATCCCCGCAACAGGTGTGCACACCCCCGGTGCTGCAGCAACCTGTGAAGCTCCTCAGACATGTACAGTCTGCGGTACAGAGCTTGCGGCTCAGCTCGGTCACACCGAAGAAACAATCCCTGCTGTTCCTGCAACCTGTACAGCTACAGGTCTTACAGAAGGTAAGAAGTGTTCAGTCTGCGGTGTTGTTACAGTTGCACAGACAGTAACAGAAAAGATTGCCCACACAGAGGAAGTTATCCCCGCTGTTGAAGCAACCTGCACATCAACAGGTCTTACAGAAGGTAAGAAGTGTTCAGTCTGCGGAACTGTTACAGTTGCTCAAACGGAAGTAGCAAAGAAAGACCACTCCCTCGGCGAGTGGATTACCGATAAAGAGCCCACCTGCGTAACTCCCGGCTCAAAGCATAAGGAATGTGAAGGCTGCGATTACGAAGAAACCGAAGTAATCCCTGCAACAGGCGTTCACGAATACGGAGAATGGTCACAGTTCAATAACGGCACAACTCACAGACGTACCTGTAAGCTGGATGCAGACTGTACTGCATACGAAGAGGGCACACACGTCTTTAACGGCACTCTCCGTCAGCTTGACGACGGCAAATATCACCAGTACAAGTGTAAAGAATGTGAAGCATACGGTGTAGGAACAAATCTGAATCTGAGAGAAGAATGCTTCGGTGACGGTACAACATTTGCACAGCTTGACGGTAACGATACACAGCATAAGGAAACCTGTAAATGCGGCAGAGAAAAGAACGACGGCCACACTTACGGCGACTGGATATATGCCGACAGAAAAGGAACCCGTGAGTGTTCAGAATGTAATTATGTTGACTCAACGGATGTTTACACCGTTACATGGGTAAACTATGACGGCACAGTTCTTGAAACTGACGAAAATGTACATTACGGTGCAACGCCTTCTTATGACGGTGAAGAGCCTGAAAGAGAAGCAACCGACGAATACACCTATACATTTGCAGGTTGGACTCCTGCAATCGCAAAGGTTACAGATGATGCAACCTACACAGCACAGTTTGATTCAACTGTAAATGAATACACAATTACATTCGTAAACGAAGACGGCACAGAGCTTCAGTCAGGTGAGGTTGCCTACGGTGAAACACCTTCCTACACAGGTGAAACACCCACTAAGGCCGCAACCGCACAGTACACCTACACCTTCAAGGGTTGGACTCCTGCTATCAAAGAGGTTACAGGTGATGCAACCTACACAGCACAGTTCGATTCAACTGTAAACGAATACACAATTACTTGGGTTGACGGTAACGGCGATACACTCAAGACAGAGCAGGTTGCCTACGGTGAAACTCCTGCTTACACAGGCGAAACACCTACCAAGACCGCAACCGCACAGTACACCTACACCTTCGACAATACATGGTCACCGGCTATTGTAGCAGTTGATAAGGATGCAACCTACACAGCACAGTTCAACTCAACTGTAAATGAATACACAATTACATTCGTAAACGAAGACGGCACAGAGCTTCAGTCAGGTAAGGTTGCCTACGGTGAAACACCTTCCTACACAGGTGAAACACCCACTAAGGCCGCAACCGCAGAATACACCTATACATTTGCAGGATGGTCACCCGAAATTGCAACAGTAACGGGTGATGCAGAATACACTGCAACATTCACTGCTGAAAAGAACAGCTATACAATCACCTGGAAGAACGATGACGGCTCAGTTATCGACACAACCACAGTAGAATACGGTGTAGTTCCCACACATGCAGATGCAACAAAGGAAAACACTGCAGAATACACCTACACATTTGCAGGTTGGACTCCTGAGGTAGTGGCAGTAACAGGTGATGCAGAATACACTGCAACATTCACTGCAATAAAGAACAGCTATACAATCACCTGGAAGAATGATGACGGTTCAGTTATCGACACAACCACAGTAGAATACGGTGTAGTTCCCACTCACGCAGATGCAACAAAGGCAAACACTGCAGAATACACCTACACATTTGCAGGCTGGGATCCTGAGGTCGTAGCAGTAACGGGTGATGCAGAATACACTGCAACATTCACTGCAATAAAGAACAGCTACACAATCACATGGAAGAACGATGACGGTTCAGTTCTTCAGTCTGCAACGCTTGAGTTTGGCAGCAAGGTTGTTTATCCGTCAATTCCCGCAAAGGATTATGATGAAGATAATCATTATGTATTCAACGGCTGGAAGGATGCTGACGGTAACATAATAAATCCTGATACAACGGATATTTTTGTGGCAGGCGATGCAACGTTCACTGCAACATTTACCGGAGTACAGCATAGCTATGAATATGCTCAGAAAGCAGACAAATTAACACATACGGGAAGCTGTGAATGCGGCAAGACCGTAACAGAAAACTGCTCCGGCGGTGAAAGTGACTGTGAAAATGCGGCAGTATGTTCGTTTTGCGGTGAGCCTTACGGCGAAGCACGCGGTCATAGTTACGAATCAGAAGTGACAGAACCCACATGTACAGACAAGGGTTACACAACCCACATATGTTCAATATGTGATGACAGCTATGTTGACAGCTATGTTGACGAAAAGGGTCACGATTATGAAGGTGTAGTGACAACTGAACCCGGCTGTGAAACAGAAGGTGTTATGACTTACACTTGTAAGAATGACAACAGTCATACATATACAGATAAAATCGATCCTCTTGACCACATCGATGAAAACCCTGTTGACGGTAAGTGCGACAGAGCAGAATGCGGTAAGGATATCTGCAAACACTCCACAACGACAGAAACAGCCCGCGTGGAAGCAACATGTATCGCAACGGGTAATATTCAGTATTGGACGTGCGATGTCTGTGGTAAACACTTCAGTGATGCGGACTGTAAGAATCTTGTTGCTGATGTTATAATTGCAATTGACGCTGATGCACATAAGGCAGAAGCAGACTACATCCAGACAGTTGCACCCACATGCTCGGCAGTCGGTGAAGAAAAGCTCTACTGCGAATACTGTGATGCAGTTCTTGGTACAAGAGAAGTAGCAATCGATGCAAATGCTCATAAGGCAGAAGCAGACTACATCCAGACAGTTGCACCCACATGCTCGGCAGTCGGTGAAGAAAAGCTCTACTGTGAATACTGTGATGCAGTTCTTGATACAAGAGAAGTAGCAATTGATGCAGATGCTCATAAGGCAGAAGCAGAATACATTCAGACAGTAGCACCCACCTGCTCGGCAGTCGGTGAAGAAAAGCTCTACTGTGAATACTGTGATGCAGTTCTCGATACAAGAGAAGTAGCAATTGACGCTGATGCTCATAAGGCAGAAGCAGAATACATCCAGACAGTAGCACCCACCTGCTCGGCAGCCGGCGAAGAAAAGCTCTACTGTGAATACTGTGACGCAGTTCTTGATACAAGAGAAGTAGCAATCGATGCAAATGCTCATAAGGCAGAAGCAGAATACATTCAGACAGTAGCACCCACATGTTCAGCAGTCGGTGAAGAAAAACTTTACTGCGAATACTGTGATGCAGTTCTCGATACAAGAGACGTAGCAATCGATGCAGATGCTCATAAGGCAGAAGCAGAATACGTTCAGACAGTAGCACCCACATGTTCAGCAGTCGGTGAAGAAAAGCTCTACTGTGAATACTGTGATGCAGTTCTCGATACAAGAGAAGTAGCAATTGACGCTGATGCTCATAAGGCAGAAGCAGAATACATTCAGACAGTAGCACC
>JAFWYB010000028.1 GCA_017517865.1 Clostridia bacterium
AATCCCAAATGCACCACAACTCGAACATTTAAGATTCTTTGAAGTTTAATGGGAGGAGATTTTTATTGTAGCAAGGCAAAAAGCGCAGGAAGGCTTGCGCCTTTCAAGCCTTTTTAACGAAGCTACGGTGAAAATATACCCCATTAAACCTTGTCATATCTACCCTTTGTCAGCTTGTGGTACTCCGAGAGGGCGAAAAAAGGTCAAGTGCAAAAGCTTAAGCGACACAACTTGATGTTGTGTCGCTTAAATGTTGTGCATTAGTTTTGTAAAGCATATCAGCTATTATTTCTGATTTTCTTCTTTTGCACGTTCTTGTGCGTTTATCGACAGTCTGAGGCACCTTACTTTTCGGTAAGGTGCTATTTTATTTACCTTTCAGCTCACAAAGCTTATTTCTGATTGCCCTGAGTGCTTCTTCGGGGGTATCAATATCAAGAACCGCACTTTCCATAGGGCAAAGTCCGGTGCCTGTTCTGTTTTTTATTGCGGGGACAGTGTTTTCGCAGACATATTCAATGCCGTATTTTTCGAAAACCTTGATGGCGTGAAGGCTTGCCGTAACGGCAAAAACACTTTTTATACCAAGCAGTACGTAAATATAAGCGGCGGCCTTGCCTACGACCTTGTCTGCGGCACAGAAGCCGGAATAATCGTTTACGTCTTCAAAATATCTGAGCAGGGGAGCGACACCGCGTTCCGTGCCGATAAAGACTTCGTTTTCCTTTTTAAGCACAACAGAAAGGTTTTTAGCTTTGAGAAAGAGGCTTGCCGTGAGAAGGTCATTATTGTTAAGAAGCTTTATATCCATATCAGAGCCTCGAGGTGAAATCATTCATCATTTCTGAAATTGCAATTTTCTGGGGGCATACATCCTCGCAGGCCTTACAGCCTATACAGTCAGAAGGCTTAGAGCCGAGGGCGGAAATTTCAGAATCAACGGCTTCAGCAGAGAAGCAATGCTTGTTGTAAAGCTCTATTATGCGGGGAATTTCAAGCTGCTGAGGGCAGTATGTTACGCAGTAGCGGCAGGCAGTGCAGGGCAGAGCCTTCTTTTTCAGCATACCGTCGGCAATTGTCTGTAAGGTGTGCCATTCCTTTTTATTAAGGGGCTTTTCCTCACTGAAGGTGCGGATATTTTCTTCAAGCTGTCTGAAATCAGACATACCCGAAAGAGTAACTACAACCTCGGGGATTGACTGAATGAATCTGAAGGCCCAGGCGGGTACGGTTTCGTCTTCGCGCAGCGCGGCGAGCGATTTTTCATATTTTTTATCGAGTGAAGCGAGCTTGCCTCCTCTTACGGGCTCCATAACCCACACGGGAATGTTATATTTTTTAAGTGCTTCAAGCTGACCCTTTGCATCCTGACCCTTCCAGTCAAGATAGTTAAGCTGTACCTGGCAGAATTCCATATACTTTCCGTAAGCTTTTAGAAAACGGTTCAGGTCAGTCAGATTAGCGTGGGTGGAAAAGCCGAGATGTCTTATTCTGCCCTTTTCCTTCTGCTTTATGAGATATTCAACGTCGCCGTACTTTTTATCTGCATCAAGGTATGCGTCAATGTTTGAATCGCAGAGACTGTGAACGAGGTAAAAGTCAAAATAATCAGTCTGAAGCCGTTCAAGCTGTTTTTCAAAGATTTCCTCAGCCTTACCCATATTTTTTGCATCATAGCCGGGAAATTTTGTTGCAAGGTAAAAGGAGTCTCTGGGGTAATTGCTGAGTATCCTGCCCATAACAGGCTCAGATTTTCCGCTGTGGTAGCCCCAGGCGGTGTCAAAATAGTTTATGCCGTTGTCAAAGGCATACCTCACCATTTCGGCGGTTTTCTTTTCGTCAATTTTTGAGTCGATACCGAGTTTTGTCGGAAGTCGCATACAACCAAGACCGAGAGCCGAAAGCTTTTTACCCTTAAATTCCTTATAAATCATATTTACACCTCAATAAAATTCTTTGTCAGAAATATTATACAACAAGCTATATTATAAATCAAGTCCCGTTCAGCACTGTCACAACAATCTCGGGTGTATTGAAAAGTCGGAACGGAATAACGCTGTTGCCGAGTCCTGCACTGACTATCATAACAGCTCCGTCCTCTTTGAACAGTCCCTTGTCGTACTCGGGAAACAAGCCCTGCCCGGGAGCAACAACCGCACCGATAAAGGGCAACCTTATCTGACCGGCGTGAGTGTGACCGCTGAGCACAAGACTGAAGCCGCATTCCATATAGTGTTCAAAATATTCGGGTCTGTGTGAAAGAAGAACAGTATAGGCTTTCTTTTCTGCCGAAAGCGTATCAAGTGCAGAGAAAAACTCATTATCACCGCACATATCCGGGTCATCAACGCCGGCAAGAGTTATATGCTCATCACCGTGGAATATATCAACGCTTTGGTTTTCAAGTAAAACAGCACCCGAAGCCGCAAGACATTCTTTTAGCGTGAGATAATCACTTTCGTTAAGCCACGCCTCGTGATTACCGCTTACGTAATAAACGGGAGCAATTTCAACAGCACGGCGGACAAAATCTGTGGCTGTGTTGATATCTGTATGAGATGAATCAACAAGGTCACCGGTGATAACGATAATATCCGGCAGAGCCTTTTTCAGCCTTTCAATAAGCCTGCTGTTATTCTTGCCGAAGCGTGCATTATGTAAATCTGAAACCTGAGCAATACGAAATCCGTTGAAGCTTGTGGGCAGAGAATCAGCCGTAATGTTATATTCAGTGACCTTCAGCGAGGCAACACCGTGCAGAAGTACTGCAAAAAGAACAAGGAGAGTAACAGCACCGACCGAAAGAACAAGAACTCCCTTTTTCTTGGTTTTTCTGATATTTAAGGAAAATTTTCTGTGCTTTACCGGTAAATTATTGTCAGTCATAACATCACCTCACAAATAAAGTATAGCATAAACCAAGATGCTTTTCAATCCTGGGGTGAATGAGGAGTACCAACCGGAAGTTGTCGCTTTGTTGTAAATGTTTGGTAAATATTCGTGTTTTATATGTTGCTTTTTAGAATTTAAGAGATTTATACAGTAAAGACCGAACTTTTACGGAAATAATGAAAAATAAGTTATTTACAAATAACAGTGAACTGACCAAATAACACATTCAATGCTAAGGTTGCTTGTCTCCTCTAAAAGGAATCTTCTCTGTCAGGGGAGCCGTTTTGTGCCATCCTCACATCACAAGGCGAAGCCGTCATCACGCACTAAGTGCACACCACTACCGAAGGTAACATCACGTTTCGTTTGCGAAACACATCGTTCCAAAAAATATCCTAGGAATTTTTTCCGAGGAATTTTTTGGTTGCGGAGACAGGATTTGAACCTGCAAAGGCCCTCTTGCGGTTCCCAAAATTTCTTTGTGCCTTGGAGCGGCACAGAAATTTTGACCGCTGCGCCACAATCGCACTCCCTTCATCCGCCACCGGCGGCGGTCGTGCTCTGCGCCCCGAGTTACACCCGTCGGTTGCAGTTATATGAATAAAAAAGTACCCACCCTAAGGTGAGTACTTCGTTTTGGTTGCGGAGACAGGATTTGAACCTGCAACCTCCGGGTTATGAGCCCGACGAGCTACCGGGTTGCTCCACTCCGCGATATATCACTTTCTCAAGTGCTTAGTTATTATACAACAAGCGCTCGAGAAAGTCAATATGTTTTTATAAAAAAGTTGAATTTTTTATTCGACAGCTTTTGCGGTTGTTTCAGCTTCAGAGGAGGGCTCTGTGCTTGGTTCGGTCGAAGGCTCAGTACTCGGCTCGGTCGAAGGCTCTGTGCTCGGCTGAGTTGTGGGCTCGGTTGAAGGCTCTGTACTCGGCTGAGTTGTCGGAGCTGTAGTTTCGGGCTCTGTAGTCTCAGGCTCTGTAGTTTCAGGTTCATCATAAACGTAAAGAATGATTTCGGTACCCTTTGAAGCGCCTGTGCCCGGCTCAATGCTCATATTTGATACTGTGTAACCGGTCTTGCCGTCGGGGTTGTCAATAATCTCCTTGCTGACACTGAAGCCTGCCTTTGTAAGTATTTTTACTGCCTCGTCATAGGGCTTACCGTATACGTCGGGCACGATTATTTCCGGCTGTCCCGTGCTTACAGTCAGTATTATTCTTGTGTTGGCAATAACGCTTTCACCGGCGGTTATGCTCTGACGGATGATGCCGTTCTGTTCAACCTTTTCACTTGCCTCACTTCTGAATTCAATAATGAAGCTTTTGTTGAAATCCTCGTTGGCTTCAATTTCTTCTTTGGTGAATTTTGTGAAATCGGGTACTGTGATGTATTCGATACTGTTCTGAGGAAGACTGTTGTCGCCGGGCCCGGGGGTATTGCTTTCATCGTCGTCCGCGTTCATGGGAAGGAAGGTGATGGGGGCAAGTATGTCGTCAAGAAGAGGTACTTCGATTTTGCTGTGAAGCACAGTTGCATAAAGAACAACGAAAAGAATGAAGCATATAATCACAACTGCAAGACAGGTGAGTGCGCCGAGTGCAGGCAGGGGAAGGTTAAACTGTGAAAGACGTGATGCTTTTTCTTTTGCTTCACCGTATTCCTCATAGCCTTCGTAATCGGGCTCGTCTGCTGTATGTTCAATATGAGCCTCATCGGTTTTGGCCGGTGACGGCGGGGGGGTAAAGGCGACCGTCTCCTCCTGCGAGGGCGCTGTTTTTGCTCTTGCCGCAGACCGTGATTTTGGGGCGGCTGCAGGTGTTGCAGGCCGTGTTGCCGTGCCGTTGCTTTTGATAAGTGACATAAGCTCGTCAACTCTGCCTATGCGGTCGGCAGGCTCAACTGCAAGTGAGCGTATAAAAGCCTCCTTAAGCTGTGCGGGTATAGTCTGGGCAACGGAAGAGGGTATTGAAAGCTTACTGTTTTCAACTCTTTCAGGAGCTCTTTTAAGCACCGTTCCCGTTACAGCGTAGTACATAACAGCCATTACCGAATATATGTCCGACTGTGCTCTTGCCGTACCTCCCTGATAGAGCTCAATGGGGGAGAAGCCTGATACGGGCTTCATGGCAAGCTCGGGAATATCCGAGCGGCACTGAGGTATTGAAAAACCGGTGAGATTGAGTCTGCCGTCTGCACCTACATGTACGGTGGAGGGTGTGATGCTGCCGTGAATGATGCCTGCATTGTGCAGAAGCTTGAGAGCATTGAGCATAGGAGAGAAAGCGGATACGGCCTTTGCGGCTGAAAGAGGCTTTCTTGTCTTTGCAAAGTAGTCCTTTAACGCAACGGTATCCTTGTGGGTATATACTGCGTAAGCGGTGTTATTGTCGCTGAAAATATCGGTCACTTCAGGGATACAGCGGATATCGTCAAACATTCTGATTCCTCGCCAAAGGCTGAGGAAGCTCTCAAGACATCCTTCGTAAAGTGCCTCTTTTTCACTGTCATAAATAACCGTACCGAAATTATCTCTTGAAGCCATTTTAGCCGGATAGAATTCGCATATATTGACAGTCTGCTCCGTTTCCTTATCAAGGGCAATATAAGTAACGCTGTCGTTAGCTGAGCTTATCGCCTTGCCGATAAGATATCTGTCTGCGATAAGAGTACCCTGGCTGATATATGAAGCCTTGTTATTTACACCGGTGCTGTAATGACAGTGAGGGCAGATGATTGCCTGGTCATCGAGGGGCTTCATACAGCCCATACAGTAACGTTTGTCAGACATTGAACATTCCTCCGTGTTGTTTATTTCGACAATACATTATATAAAAAAAGAGGATAAAAGTCAAGCAAAGCAGACTTTTGTCCTCTTACCGAGTTTATTTGCCCGAATAAAGCATACCTACAACTCTGTTTCTTACCGAACAGGGGAAGGTTTTACACATAACGCTCAGAAGCTTGTATACACTGCCTATGGCATATACGGGCTTCACCTTCTTTTTCAGTGCTATTTTTGCTATGTAATCACCTGCGGTTTCCGGCTTCATACCTTTCTGCTCGTCTCTTTCCATACCGGCAACGCTTTTTGATATTCTTCCGCCGTAAACGTCGTCTCCCGCTG
Organism: Clostridia bacterium; assembly: GCA_017517865.1. Classification (GTDB taxonomy): domain Bacteria; phylum Bacillota; class Clostridia; order Oscillospirales; family Acutalibacteraceae; genus UBA6857. The sequence goes on from JAFWYB010000028.1 coordinate 6,021, forward strand.
CAGACTTTTTTCGTGCACTTGTAAATTCCGTGCATATATCTCCGGGCTCAACGGCTGTAACGCTTATACCGAAGTGCCGTACTTCGTTTGCAAGACAGCTTGTATAAGACTCCAGGGCGGCCTTTGATGCTGAGTAATATGTCTGAAACGGTATGTGAGCAACAGCGGCAACGGAGCTTATATTTACAATTCTGCCGCTTTTGTTTTCTCTCATAAAGGGAAGAACTGCCTTGGTTGTGTTTGCTGCGCCGAAGAAGTTGACATCAAACTGTTTTTTTTGCATCGCAAAGCTCTGTAAATTCTACCGCCCCCGAAATGCCGAAGCCTGCACAGTTGATTAGAATATCAATTCTGCCCTCTGCATCAATAACCTGTGCCACTGCAGTGCGCAGCTGAGCCTCGTCGGTAACATCGGCGGTTATGTGGGTAATTCCCTCGTTAGGTATATTTCTGCGGCTGAACTCGTATACTCTGCAGCCCTTGTCTTTCAGTGCAGTTGCGGCGTATCTTCCTATGCCTGAGCTGCCGCCCGTAACTATTGCAATTTTTTCTTTCATAGTCAATACACTCCTTTTCATCAATTTTAGTCTAAATTTTAAATAAAGTCAAATATATGGAAAAAAAGTAATTCAATATGATATAATAAAAGCCGAAAGGGGTGTTTTTATGATAAAACATATAGTTTTGTGGAAATTCAAGGATTTTGCCGAGGGTAAAAGCAAACAGGAAAACATAATTAAAGTCAAATCTATGCTTGAAGCATTGCCTGAAAAAATTGATTATATCCGACAAATGGAGGTTAAAATCAATGTTAACATAAAAGATGGAATGTATGATGCAATGCTTATAAGTGCGTTTGACAGTATAGAGGATGTCAACAGCTACAGAATACATCCGGAGCACAAAAAAATATCTGAATTTGTAGCGCTTATCAGAGAAAGCAGAGCAAGTGTGGATTACGAAGAATAAAATAAAGACCGCGGCTTATAAGCAAACCGCGGCCTTTGTGATTTATTCGTATCTTTTTTTCATTTTGCCCACAACGTCGGGGAGATTTGTTATGATGCCGTCAGCACCCCATTTAATCATATTGTCTATGATCTCGGGAAGGTCAACGGTCCAGGGGTTAACCTTGATACCTGCTTCGTGAGCCTTCTTTATATACTTTTTATTAACAAAGATAAAATGTGGATGAACAGCTTCACAGCCGAGAGATTTAACGTAAGAAAAGATTCTCCATGCAACAAATGGTGTTGTGGGACTGTTGGGACCGTAAAGAAAGCCGGTCCGGCAGTTTTTGTCAATCTGCTTTGCCTCTTTAAGAATATCAGGGCTGAAGGATGATATGAGAAGCTTATCGAAAAGACCGTGCTCCTTAACGGCCTTGATGGTTTCTCTTACAATGGCGGTTTCCTTCTGCTTAGGCGGCTTGATTTCAATGTTAAGAATCTCAATATCTGTTTTTTCTATAAGAGAAAGGAACTCGTCGATAGTGGGGATTTTTGTTTCCTTGAATTCCTTGCTGAAATATGAGCCGAAGTCGTGGCTTTTAAGCTGCTCAAGGGTCATATCTGAAATTTTGCCTTCACCGTCAGATGTTTCGTCAATAGTGTAGTTGTGACAGATAACAACGTGACCGTCTTTGGTAATATGAAGGTCTGTTTCAAAGCCGTCAGTGCCAATTTCAAGGGCTGCTTCAAAAGCGGGGAGTGTATTTTGCGGGGCGTATTTATTAGCACCTCTGTGGCTGATTATAAGTGGAGCAGACATTTGTAATTCACCTTCCGTAATATTTTTAATGTATAAAAAATATTATATCATCCGTCAGAATAAAAATCAATAGTTGAGGAGCGTTCACAATAATTTAATATTAACAAATTGAAAAGCATCAATCGACAGTCACCTGTGCTAAAAAATCATCGTAAAAATCTGTAATATTGTACATTGTTTTTTGTTGTCATTTTTGGTAAAATATTATAAATATTTTTAAGGAGATGAATATTTTGGCTAATTTAGACAAGGTGAAAGCCTTAGCCACTGAAATCAAAACTCATTGGCACACACCTGCTGAAGGCAAATATGTTCCCTACAAGGAATATAAGGACGTCTTTTTTGCAGTAGGCAGTAACTATGCAGGTGCAAAGACACTGGAGTATATAGGATTTGCCTCCGCTTGCTTCCTTATTATGCACCACTATCACATTCCGTACTTAACATTCTCCGTTATAGGTATTCTTAATATGCCTCTCGGTTACATCACAGCTCTTATGTGGTGGATTGTTTGTGATAACCTCGGATTTATCCCGAAGCGCACTGAAAGAAAATTCTACGGTGTTTACGTCGGTATGATGCTGTTCGGTATATCTACTCTCATATTCGACTACTCCCTTCTGTTCAATCAGGACGGCGGCTTGATAAAGCTTCTCAACGGTCTTGAGGGTATGAATGCAACGGCTTGCTTCAAAACCTTCGGTACTCATTTCCTGTATTCGGGCTGGGTTGGCGCAAGAAATATCTTCTGGCGTAAAAAGCTTCTTCCCAAGTACGGCAGATATAAGTATTCACTTTACTGCGACGTTATTCCCAAGTGCGTAATGGTTGTACTTATCGGTTGGCTTCCCGTTTATAATATTGTTGATATGCCCACAAGAGTATGGGTTGCAAACCTTCTGTTTGCTGTTTACGGTGTGTTCGGCTTCGGTAACTGCCTTGAAGAGTGTACGAAGAGAATCAGTCCCAATCCCAAGGAAAGAATTTATGTACGTACATATCCCGTTAAGCTTTCACATTTCCTTCAGACAATTATGTTTGTTGTAATTTCTGCAGTTATAGGTGCTCTTCCCAATGAGTGGGCAAACATCAATGTATACAGATTTGTTATCCCCATTTCCTTCATCTCACTTGCAGTAATTACAATGATATTTGCAGGCAAGACAAAGGAAAGAATTCCTCAGCCTCCCATCGAAGAGAAGCCTCAGATCAAGTTCTGGGACGGTATGTTCGGTGTTCTGAGAAACAAATATCTTCTTATCAATACTGTTGTAGGACTTATAGATGCTCTCGGTAACGGTATGCTTCCTATTGTTACTATCCTTTATTTCTATACCTTCCGACTGAGCGGTCTTCCTTACAGCCTTATCACAATTCTTATTTCCTTTGCAGGTACACCGCCTGATTTCTTCTCACCATATTTCCTCAAGAGATTCTCATACAAGCAGATTATGATTTTCTATCAGGTGACAAGAGCTCTCGGTAATGCTGCTATTGCTGCTGCAATGTGGTTCACAGGTGAAAACCTTATGCTCTGCGGTACAATCTGTATTGTTGTTCTCTTCCTTATGGAAATGACAAAGACTATTCCCACAACAGCAGGTCACGATATGGGCGTTAAGATTCACGACTATCAGATGTATCTTTCAGGCGAGCGTCTTGAAAACTTTGCCGGTCTCTTCGGCTGGTTTACAGGTCCCGTTACTTCATTTGTCGGTATGATCATCCCCATTCTTCTTCTCAAGTGGGGCTTCAACAGTAACTGGGAAGTTCTCTTCCTTGACGATGTAAGAAAGAATATTATCGTAATTCCCATTCTCGTTGACGTTATTGGCTTTACACTTATGACAATTCCCTACTTCTTCTGGGATTATGATGCCAAAAAGCAGAGTATGGTTATGGAAGTACTTAAACGCCGTGCCGAGGTAACCGAAAAGCAGGCTATCAAGGAAGGCAAAACAGTATCCGGCGGATTTGCAGGTTAAGGAGGGATGTATTATGGCTAAAAAAGATAAGACAAAGACCAAGGTTTCTCAGCTTGACGTTGAGGTACATCTTGATATTCCTGATGATGAAATATGGACATATAAAATAGAAGGACTCGCTGAGCCTCATATCAATAAGCCCTTCAAAAAAGCAGCCTTAAAGAAGATAGCTCTTGTTATTACTATTATCGTTGCTGTTTCACTTTCAATGTTCTTCAGTATTTACAGTGTTGTTCAGAGTACTGATACTGAATTTGAAGCAAACGGTAACGGCGGCTATACCATTACAAGATACAGCGATAAAGAAAAGGTGCCTCTCAGTGAGATAGATATCAACTACACCTTTGAAATTAAAGACGGCAAGCAGGTTGATAACCTTGATCAGCCTATCACAAAAATCGGAGCGTTTGCTTTTAACGAAAGCCCTGTGAAGGTTGTAAAGATCGGTGCTAATGTTACAGAAATTGACGATAATGCATTCTATTCATGCTGGTCGCTTGAAAGAATCGAGGTTGACGAAAACAATCCCAATTATTCAGATATTGACGGTGTTCTTTACAACAAGGATCAGACTGTTATTATTAACTATCCCTGCAATCACGACCAGTATCTTCGTGTGAAATACGGTTATGATATCCCTGAAGAGGATAAAACCAATCCCGATGATTTTAAAGATAAAAACGAGAAGACTGAAGCTCAGAAAAAGAGGGACGCTGAAAATAAAAAGTACAGAGAGCCTTACAGAGTTGAAACTTCTGAAGAATATGCAGAGCGTCGCGGTGACGGCTTCACCCTTGAACAGTATGAAGTTGATATACAGACATATGTTGTACCTTCAACTGTAGTTACTGTCAATGAGCTTGCATTTGCCTACACAAATCTTCGTGAAATTTATCTTCCCGAAGGACTTACAAATATAGAAACCTGCGGTTTCTTCAAGATTCATGAGCCCAATAATGAGTGGGGCAATACAGACTCTCTTAATAACATCTACACTTATAAAGCTGATTATACACCCGACGAAAGTGCAAGATATAATTCCAAGGCAGACCTTGAGGCAGAGCTCGGTGAAATTTACCCCTCTCTTCCCGAAGGCCTTACAACAATCGGCTCGGATGCATTCAGCTACAACAAGGAGCTCAGATATATCTATATTCCCGAAAGCGTAACAGAAATCGGTCACCACGCCTTCTATTGGGAATGCAGCGGTAACAACACAGAGCTTATCTGTACTCCTTTATCAGAGGATGCCTTCAAGAACATTACCACCGGAGATCAGTGGAGACCTCAGTATGACAAGGTCCTTTTCAAGACCGGTGTAGGAATCAAATACTCAGCTGAAAGAGTTGCGATGCCCGCTGAATAACAAAAATATTTTAAATCCGACAGTACATATGTGCTGTCGGATTGCTTTTTTATCCCTTTTAGCAAAAAAACAGTTGACCTCTTGCTCGCTCTTATGTTAAAATAAATAATGTATAATAATCTCTCAGAAGGAGAATGATAAAAATGTCAAGAGCAACCTACCTTCAGAAAATCATACACCGTATGACCTGCTTTATCTTTGTGCTTGTAACAATAGCAGGCTGGTTCAATATCAAGGCAGATCACGTGTTTATGAAATTCAATACCCTTTCAAGGGAACAGGAAATCACCGGCTGGGGTACCTCCGCTGCATGGTGGGCTCAGATTGCAGGTGAAAGTGAAAATGCCGAAGAGCTTGCGAAGCTTCTCTATTCGGAAGAGGGTCTCGGCCTTAACATTTACCGCTACAATGTCGGCGGCGGTGAAAAGGATAATCCTGCAACAAGACTTCCCGGCAACGAGTGGAGAGCAACCGAAAGCTTTCTTGTTTATGATGAAGCAACGGGTGAATACAGCTATGACTGGTCAAAGGATGCTGCTGCTCAGAAAATGCTTGAGCTCAGTCTTGAACAGGGCTGCGTAGATACTGTTGTTCTTTTTGCCAACTCACCTCATTATACAATGACAGAGTCAGGCTCGGCTGCAGGCTCATATCAGGATAACACCTGCAACCTTAAGGATGGATATGCCGATGATTTCGCAAAATATATGTGTGACGTTGCCGAATATTTTATCGGTAAGGGTGTACCCGTAAAATACATAAGCCCCATCAACGAGCCTCAGTGGAGCTGGGGTGGCGGCTGGGTAGGTCAGGAAGGCTGTCACTACGAGCTCGAGGATATTATTGAGGTCGGTGAAGCCTTTGCCGCAGAAATCAAGGCGAGAGATCTTGACGTTAAGCTTTCACTTGCAGAAAGCGGATGTATAAGTGACGATACAATGAACTACATTGATGCTATTGCTGAAAACGAAGCAATTATGGATGTACTCGGCACCTATGCATATCATAGCTATTGGACAGACGACATAGCATATAAATATGCCTTCGGTAAGTATATGGAAAAGAACTATAAGAGCCTTGAGCTGGAAATGAGCGAATGGTGTGAGCTCCCCAACGAGCATAAGATTGACGAAATTGATGCGGCGATCATTATGGCACGTGAAATCAGTGAGGATGTTACACTTACAGGCGTAAACAGCTGGACCTCATGGGTTGCGGTAAACGACGGTCTTTACGATGCTGACAGTATGATAGGTGCAAACGGCGACTGCTCAGAGTATGTTATCGGTAAGCGTTATTATGCTATGGCACACTTTGCAAAGTTTGTACCCGCCGGAAGCCGTGCAGTAAACTTTGACATCAGTGTTGCAGATATTTCTGCCGAAGAAGCCTGGTGGGATGACGTAGTTGACGAAAAGGCATACGACCATTACATTATAGAAAACAGAATGAATGTTTCAGCCTTCAGAACTCCCGAGGGCAATTACGTTGCAGTTATAGTAAATAACGGTGCAGAAAAGGAATTCACTTACGTTATGCCCGGCTACACAATGTCTGTTTATACAACGGATGCAGAACGTGACCTTGAGCTCACCGCTGACAAGTGGGCGGTAGGAAAGGTGCAGGTGCCCGAAAAGAGCCTTGTTACCGTTGTGTTTGAACCCGTAATCTGAAAAGAAGGCGAATCGAATGAATATACTGCATTTAAAATATGCAACTGAAATTGCGAAAACCAAGTCTATCAGCAAGGCTGCCGAAAGCCTTTATATGGGTCAGCCTAATCTGAGCCGGGCTATTAAGGAGCTTGAAGAGCATATAGGCATAACCATTTTCAAGCGTACCTCAAAGGGCATTACCGTAACGGACGACGGTGAAGAGTTTTTGCGCTATGCCCGCAGAATTATTGCTCAGGTTGAGCAGGTAGAGGACATTTACATAAACGGCAAAAGAAAGGTGCAGCAGTTTTCTGCAAGCGTACCCAGAGCAAGCTATATTGCCGAAGCATTTACCGAGTTTTCAAAATCAATCAGCACAAACGCTCCGGCTGAGCTTTTCTATAAGGAAACCAACTCCAACAAAACCCTTATAAATGTTCTGCACGAAGATTACAACATAGGCATTGTCAGATACAAGTCAACCTTTGATGAGCATTACAAAATTATGTTCAGAGATAAAAAGCTTGTAAGTGAAACGATTACAGAGTTCTCATACGTGCTTGTAACCTCTGAAAACAGTCCTCTTGCAAGAATGGACAACATAACCTCCGATGATCTTGCTGAGTTTATCGAGGTCTGCCACGCTGACCCTTATGTGCCCTCAATGCCCCTTATTGATGTAAAAAAGGCGGAGCTTTCCGAGGCAGTAGACAAGAGAATATACCTTTTTGAAAGAGCGAGTCAGATGGAGGTGCTCAGCCGAGTGCCCAACACCTTTATGTGGGTTTCACAAATTCCGGAAGAAACAATGAAAAAGTACGGCCTTGTTGAAATCAAGATTTCAGAAAGTGACAAGGTATATAAGGATGTTCTGATTTATAAACAGGGCTACAAGCTCACAGAGCTTGACAACAGATTTATTTCAGAGGTCAAAAAATCAAAAGAAAGATATATCGGAATTTAATAAAGATAAGCAGTACGGAAACGTTAACACTCCGTACTGCTTTTTGTTTTATCAGAAGGCCCAGCCTCCGTCAATGAATATCGGGAAATTTTCACCGTTTTCCTTAATGCCCGTTATGCTCAGATCGTTTGTTCCTATCATAAAATCAACGTGAATCGAAGAATCGTTGACTCCCATACCGTGAAGCTCCTTTTTACTGTAACGGAAGTAGTCGGTTACGGTGTTTGTGAAGCCCTCACCCAGAGCAAGGTGGCAGGCGGCGTTTTCATCGAAAAGTGTTTCATAAAACATAATTCCGCTTTGATTTATCGGTGAATCGTACGGGACAAAGGCACATTCACCGAGCATTGATGCACCCTCATCCATAGAAATCATTTCGCGAAGAAGCTTTTCGTTTTTCTCGGCACTGCAGTCAACAGCCTTGCCGTCTCTGAAGGTAATGGAAAAGCCGTCGATTATCTCACCGCGGTAGGAGAGGGGCATAGATGAATAAACGATGCCCTCGGCCTTGCCTGCAAAGGGAGTGGTAAAAATTTCTTCTGTGGGTATATTCGGGTTAAAATATTCTCCGCTGAGCGTGTGTTCTCCGCCGCCCAGGAAGTTGCCGTTTTTCATAAGACCGACCGTAAGGTCAGTGCCGTTTGATGCTTTGTAGTGAAGAGCGGTTAGGCCTGCCTCGTTGAGTATTTTACAACGCTTTTTGAAGCTCTCGCTATGCTTGTTCCACTCCTCAATGGGATCAAGCCGGTTGCCTTCTTTATCAATTACTCTTGAGGTGTAAAGAATAGCACGCCAGAGCTTTTCAATAGCTGTACTTGTACGCTCTTCGGGATATACAGTCTTAGCCCATTCCTTGCCGGGTGCTGCGGCGATGCACCACTTATATTTGTTGTCCATCTCGTCGCGGTAGGGCTTTATAACCTTATAGCGTGACTGTATAGCCTGAGAATACTTACTTTGATTTATGCCCTTAAGACCGTTGGGATCCTCCGAAAGAATGTATATCATAACGGGGTTCTTTTCAAGTCTGTATTTGAGCATAGCTTCTTCATAGCATTCAACTCTGCCAAGGGTTTCAGCCTTCATATGTCTTATGCCAAGCTTTTTTACAGGCTGATGGCTCCATTCAACAATTACACGTTCTGCACCGGCTTTATAGCATTCATCACAGAGCATTGTGATGAACTCAGGCTGGTCAAGAGCAGCCTGAATTATAACAGTATCCTTTTTCTTGACGGCACCGCCTGTACGGGCTATGAGCCTTGCATAGTTTCTTAGTAGTGTTCTTTTCATTTGAATCACCTTATAAATTGAATTCTTTTCTTATTAGCTCAATCATTATCGATGTGTTGAGCTCTGCTGCAGCTTTGGGGTAAGCTTTTTCAGTGAAGCTGCTGCGATAGGTTGAGATATATTCATCTATGATTTCTTTGTCAGACATATCTCTTTTGAGTCTTTCTGCAATAAACCCGGCAGCTTTTACGGTTTCTCTTTTCATATTGGCAAGAAAATAAGCGGTTTTTTCCTCGTTGAGAAGTCCGTAATGAGGGGCGAGAATATTATTGATTATGAGCTTTTCAACTCTTTCAATGGATTTAACGGCATCACCGTATCCCACAAGAATCGAGGGTATAATTGTTTCTTCACCGTTATAAACGCCGAGAGTTTCGCACGAAAGCAGAAGCTTTCTTTCCTCACAGTAAAAAGCAACAGAGCATCTTGTGTGGCCGGGGAGGTTCAACACTCTGAAAGACATATTACCGCACTTGATTGTATCGTTGTCGCTGACGGTGATGTCTGCTCTGAGTCTGTCTGCTTTGAATTCATAATCTGTCACACCGTAGGCAGAAGCGACTTTACTGTCAAGCTCTCTCATAACGGCCTGAGCACCTGCACGGGGGAATACCTTTGCTGCATATTCGCCTGCAACAATTTTGGCCTCGGGAAATCTTTCTGAAATATAGGCACTGCCCAGAGCGTGGTCATAGTGTGAATGGGTCAGAAAAATAAAATCAAGCTTTCTTTCACCCAGTATTCTTTTTATGTTGTCTGCTATATTATATCCGCTGAAGCCGAAGCCGGTATCGTAAAGTATTGCAGTATTTCCGTCATCAATAAGAAAAGCGGAATCTCCGGGGCAAAAGCGTACATCGTATATTTGAAGTTCTGTCATCGTATGCTCATTTTTTTATAAAATTCCAACCGTCTGCACTCTTTTCGAAATAGTCCGGCAAATAGGGGAGTGCAAAATCGAAGGTTTCATCAAGGCATATTCTTGCTTTTTTAAACATCGTTACTATGGTCCATGCGTGGTTGCCTATTGCACCGTCACCCTTGAAGGTCTTGTAGGCTACACCAAGCTCCTTGAACTTTTCAACAAGATCAAAGGTTTCAAAACGAAGAGGATCTCTTGAGCACCAGCAGAGGAATGAGGGTGGGAATTTTTCGTCAAAGCATGGAGAAAGAAGCTGACCCTCCTTTGTTTTTACAAACTCTCTGAGTTCTTTTATGGTTTTGCCCGTAAAGGTTGTAATCATCATTTTCATATCGGGATATTTCGACTGCTTCTTTTCGGGGTTCATAAGGTTTTCGAAAACAAAGGCACCGCTGTGAGAAACCATAACCTTTATGTTTATCTTGCCGATATTTTTGAATTCAATACCGAGCAAGTCGAGCTTTTCGGGGTTATTTATGCAGTCAATGATATATGAGATAAAATAGCCGCCGGCACTTTCACCTGCAATAACAACATTTTCGGTGTCAATGTTATATTCGTCTGCACGGTCAATAACGTGGTCGATAGCGGCAAAAAGCTCTTTTATGGCCTCGGGGAATATCTTCTGCGGAGCAAAGGAATAATTGAGCGACGAGGCGAAAAAGCCCTTCTGAGCCCACTTATAGATATATGGGCTTCTCATTTCAAGAAGACCTGAAACCCAACCGCCGCCGTGAACGTAAATCAGAAGCGGTTTCTTGCGGTCCTTGAGGTCTTTTCTGCAATAGGTGTGCATATAATTGTTTTTTTCGTTTCCGTAGCGAATATTTTTATTATATTCTATATCCTTAGGAGCAGGTCTGTAAGTAAGGGCAAGAGCAAGCAGCTCCGTTGCGTTATAGAAATAATTGGCGGCAACACCGCGGGCGTATAGTTTGTTATTCATATTTTTTTCTCCTTTTCTATAATATGAATATTTTATCACATCATACACCGAGGGTACAAGGTTTTTTATAAATTTATAAACAAAAACATAAAAAACTGCAGTCCTTATCCGAACTGCAGAATAATTTATATAGATGTATATATGGAAACAAAGTGAAAGACTGTTCCCGCAAGGACAAACAGGTGAAAGATAAAGTGAAAATAGCTTTTTTTCTTTCCTATTATATAGAAAATCATACCTGCTGAGTAAAACAATCCGCCTAAGCCGAGCAGAGAGATAAGCTTTAAGGGTTCGGCAGAGTGCTTGTAAAGGGGAAAAATAAGAATCGCAGAAATCCATCCGACCACCATATAAAGAATAAGCTGTACCTTTTTATATTTTTCCTGGTCTATAACAGTCAGCACCGTTCCTACCGTACTGAGAATGAAGCTCACCGAGCACATAATTGCCGCAAATAGCTTTGCATAAGGAAAAACGAATATAACTGTTACTGCAATACTTGTACCCGTGATAAGAATAAATATAGTTGAGTGGTCAAGTATTCTCATAAGCTTTTTTGCATCTGACCTTTTCAGTGCATGGTAAACGGTTGAGCAGGAATAAAGAATAACAACGGAAAAGGCAAAAATAACAGAACCGACAGCCGAGTGAACATCTGATGCTTTAATAAGGCACAGTATACAGGAGACGATACCAAGAGGGATTCCGATACCGTGTGAGACTGCATTAAGTATTTCTTCTTTTTTGGTATATTGGGGCAGAGTTACCTTGGTCAGATTCATAACATTTCTCCTTTTCTATAGTATCACATTTGTATTATATACAATTTTTATTCTGTTGTCACTATATGTGAAACAATTTTATAAGCGGATAAATCTTGTAAAATAAAAAAATAACAGCCCTTTGAAAAAAACTGTTATTGTGGCTTAAATTCCGTTTCTGTAAACTGATATTTTGTTGCCTTTAATTCCGGACGCTTCAGTTACAAGCACATCCAGCACAACACCTATAGTGAAATAGGTAACAACTTGTCTGATTGTTAATTTTTCACCGTTATATTCTATGTCAAGACGAATCTGAATATTGTGCCAATTATTCGTGTTGAAAAATCCGTATTCAATTTCGGTTTTATCTTTTAGTTTTATTATTCCGCGTATCTCACCGTAGTCAGAATTTATCTTATATCCGTTTTGAGAATTAAGACTCGGTAAATCACTTACAATAGAATATTCATTCGCAGGTTGAAGCGTACCGTTTACAAAAACAGTAAGATAAGCAACCCCTGATTGGTTGGAATGTCGGATGTATTCCAAGCCGCCTGCTCCTATGAAGGAAATTGACAGCAAAAAAGAAACAATGACAACGACTGATATGACAACAATTATAATTTTCCTTTTTTTAGTTTTTATCATATATAACAATCCCTTGCTTCTGTATTTATAAGGATTATAGCTTCATTAACCTCAATAGTCAATATGCATAAAGATACATTAAGGAAAGCTTAAGAATTAAAATTAGAAAGTTTTATTGTGTAGAATCATTTACTTGACATTTTAGACTTTTATGATATAATTCTAATGCTATGCGGGTATGGTGGAATTGGCAGCATCGTCGCTGAAGCGCCGCCGGTGGACGAAGAAGCAAGGGGAGGATGGCGTAGCGGTCAAAATCAACAGGCGCACCAAGCCGTTGGTGATTTTGGGAACCGCAAGAGTCACACGGAACGAAGAAAGTTTAATATGCGGGTATGGTGGAATTGGCAGACACGCAAGATTTAGGATCTTGTGCCCACAGGCGTGCAGGTTCGACCCCTGTTACCCGCACCATATAAGGTCCGCACCTCCGAAAGGAGTGCGGACCGCGACAAATATGATTATAAGAGGTACAGTTATGGCAAATTCAAAGGTTAAAGTTACTATGGAAAACGGCGGAGAGTTCACTATTGAGCTTTACCCCGAATATGCACCCGCAACGGTCGCTAATTTTGAAAAGCTTGTAAAGGCAGGTTTTTACGACGGTCTTACATTTCACAGAGTAGTTGATAACTTTATGTGTCAGGGCGGTGATCCCGAAGGAACAGGCTGCGGCGGCAGTGATGAAACAATTCCCGGCGAGTTTTCGGCTAACGGCTTCAGACAGAATACACTCTCACATTCAAGAGGCGTTATTTCAATGGCAAGAAGCCAGAATCCCGACTCAGCATCAAGCCAGTTCTTTATCTGCTACGGCGACTGTGCATTTCTTGACGGCAGTTATGCTGCATTCGGCAAGGTTATTGAAGGTATGGAGGTGTGTGATGCTTTCTGTCAGGTTGCAAGATACTATAATGCAATGGGAGAAAAGGCAGAACCCTGTGAGCCGATTATTATTAAATCAATGGTTGTTGTCGAGTAAAAAGACAGCAAGACTTTTACAGTGAAAAAAATTGTAAAAATTTGAAAAAAATATCAAAAAGCCCTTGACGGGTACTGTATTATGTGGTAAACTATCGGTACCTCTTGCAGAGGGCTTTATTTTTGTGCCCCGAAATAGAGGGAGGCCTTAATGAGTCGGATGAAAGAAGTGTTGCTTTTATCTGACCGCAAATTTCCTATAATGGAGGTGCCGTTCATGAGAGTAAAAATCACATTATCATGCACAGAGTGCAAGCAGCGTAACTACAACACAATGAAAAACAAGAAGAACAATCCTGATAGGTTGGAGATGAACAAGTACTGCAGATTCTGCAAGAAGCACACTCTCCACAAAGAAACAAAATAATACGGGAGGTAGAATGATGGCTGACAAAGAAAAGAAGGTTGCCCAGAATTCAGAGGTTGAAAAGGCCACAACCGAAGAAAGCAAAGCTGCTGAAAAGGTAGCTAAGGCTGCAAAGGGCAGCAAAAAAGACAAGCCGAATTTCTTCGCTCGTGCAGGTAAGAGTACAAAGCGTTTCTTCAAGGACTTCAAGGGTGAAACAAAGAAAATTGTTTGGCCCGACGCAAGAACAGTTCTTAAGAACACCGGTATAGTTCTTGTTGTTGTTACTCTTGTTACAGCAGTTATCTTTGCTATCGACTTCGGTCTTGAAACCGGTATCGTAGCACTTAAGGAAGCTGCCATTTCAGCAGGAACAAACAACGATGCAGATGCAAATGCAAATGCAGTGAACACAAATACTGATGCCTCGGAAGAGGACACAACTACGGAAGCAGACGAAACAGAGGAAACAACCTCAGATGAGGAAGAAACAACTGTTGCGGCTTCTGAAGATGATACTCAGGAGGATGAAAAAGCAGAATAATTCTGCCGAGTAATCTTGCGGACCGTTCCGCAGCAGAAGATTTTTGGAGGTGTAACGATGGCAGATAACGCCAGATGGTTTGTAGTACACACCTATTCAGGCTATGAAAATAAAGTAGCCTCAAACATTTTGACGGTTGTTGAAAACCGTAAGATGCAGGATCAGATTTTTGAAGTACGTATTCCTACGGAAATGGTTACCGAAATCAAGGACGATAAGGTACGTGAGGTTGAGCGTAAGCTTTTCCCCGGCTATGTTATGGTAAAGGTTGCCTGTATCTATAAAAAGCGCAGTGAATTTGAAGACGAAGAGCTGTCAATGACAGACGAAGCTTGGTATGTCATCAGAAACACAAGAGGCGTTACGGGATTTGTCGGTCCCGGAAGCAAGCCTGTTCCTCTTTCAGAGCAGGAGGTAATTAACCTCGGCATTGAAAAGAAGACAGTCGAGGTCAACTACAAGGTAGGCGACTTCGTAAACATCTTAAGCGGACCCTTCGACGGCTACAGCGGTGTTGTTGACAGCATCGACCTTGTTAAGGAAGTAGTCGTTGTAATGATTTCAATGCTCGGCAGAGAAACTCCTGTCGAACTCGGACTCAATCAGATAGAGGTCGCTTTAGACTAAGACACGATAATTTACGGCGATGCCGTTTATTATGTAGGGAGTTTATCTCCCTGTGGGAGATTTGCTAAATTTTAAAGCAAGTCGCCATCAACCACATAAATTTGGAGGTGCAAAAAATGGCTCAAAAGGTTGTAGGTTTAATCAAGCTCCAGATTCCTGCAGGTAAAGCTACTCCGGCACCGCCTGTTGGTCCGGCTCTCGGTCAGCACGGTGTTAACATCATGGCTTTCACAAAGGAATTCAACGAGCGCACAAAGAATGACATCGGTCTTATCATTCCTGTTGTTATCACAGTTTATGCAGACCGTACATTCACATTCGTAACAAAGACACCGCCCGCAGCAGTTCTCATTAAGAAGGCTTGCGGAATCGAAAGCGGTTCAGGCGTACCTAACAAGACTAAGGTCGCAACAATTACCGGTGAGCAGGTTAGAAAAATTGCTGAGCAGAAAATGCCGGACCTCAACGCAGCTTCAGTTGAAGCAGCTATGAGTATGATAGCCGGTACAGCTCGCTCAATGGGCATAGTAGTCGCTGACTAATGCTTCCGGGTGGGAGGAAAAATCCGATTAACCACTCTATAGGAGGATGAAAGACAATGAAACATGGTAAAAAGTATGTCGAAGGCGCAAAGCTTATCGACAAGACAAATCTTTATGATCCTGCGGAAGCACTCGAACTCGCATGCAAGACTGCTACCGCAAAATTCGATGAAACAATAGAAGCACACATCCGTCTCGGCGTTGACTCACGTCATGCTGACCAGCAGGTTCGTGGCGCTGTTGTTCTTCCCAACGGTACAGGTAAAACTGTTCGCGTTGCTGTTTTCGCAAAGGGTGACGAAGCTAAGGCTGCTGAAGCTGCAGGTGCAGAGGTAGTAGGCGCTGAAGATCTCGTTGCTAAGATCCAGGGCGAAGGCTGGATGGAATTCGATGTTGCTATCGCACATCCCAGCATGATGGGCCTTGTTGGTCGTCTCGGTAAGGTTCTCGGTCCCCGCGGACTTATGCCTTCACCCAAGGCAGGTACTGTTACTCCTAATGTTGCTCAGGCCGTTACAGAAGCTAAGGCAGGTAAGATTGAGTACCGTCTTGACAAAACAAACATTATTCACTGCCCCATCGGTAAGGCATCCTTCGGTGCAGAGAAGCTTATGGAAAACTTCACAACTCTTCTCGACGCTGTTATCAAGGCTAAGCCCGCTGCTGCAAAGGGTCAGTATATCCGTTCCTGTGTAGTTACAGCTACAATGGGCCCCGGCGTTAAGATCAACCCCAACAAGGTTGGTTCAGCTGCCGCTGCTGAAGTTAAGTAATTTAACTTCAAAATATTTTAAATAATACTTGACAAAGGGAAACCTTTGTGGTATTATATTCAAGCTGTCCAGCCCTAAGACAGCAGGTGTAAGACTTAAAGGCTTATAGCCGCCTGCCGAGGAACGGAGCATATTTAATTAGATTTATCTATATTAACTATGTTACCCTTTCTCTCGGTATGAGGGAAAGGGTTTTTATTATCTCTGACACCAAGGGTATCAAAATATTACAGGAGGTGAATTCATTTGCCCAGCGCTAAAGTTTTAGAACAGAAAAAGGTTGTAGTTGCTGAACTTACAGAAAGACTCAACAATTCAGTTGCAGGTATCATCGTTGACTACAAGGGTATCAATGTTGCTGACGATACAGCTCTTCGTAAGGAGCTTCGTGAAGCAGGTGTTGAATACACAGTTGTTAAGAATACTCTTCTCAAGCTTGCTATCGCAAACACTGAACTCAACGGTCTTGAAACAGTTCTTGACGGCACAACAGCTATCGCAACAAGTGCAGATGATTACGTTGCTGCAGCTCGCATTCTCAGCAAGTTCGCAGACGGACACAAGAATTTCGAAATTAAGAACGGCTTCATCGACAAGGAAGTAATCGGCCTTGATAAGATTTCAGGTCTTGCAAAGCTTCCCTCAAGAGAAATCCTTCTTGCAAACGTACTCGGTGCATTCCAGGCACCCATCGCAGCATTTGCCCGTGTTATTCAGGCTATCGTTGATAAAGACGGTGAAGCTGCTCCTGCTGAGGCTCCCGCAGAGG
Organism: Clostridia bacterium; assembly: GCA_017517865.1. Taxonomy (GTDB): domain Bacteria; phylum Bacillota; class Clostridia; order Oscillospirales; family Acutalibacteraceae; genus UBA6857. The sequence goes on from JAFWYB010000028.1 coordinate 22,916, forward strand.
AAGCTGCAGCACCTGCTGAAGAAGCATAATCAAAACTTAAATTTACATTATTTGGAGGTAAAATACCATGGCATCAGAAAAAATTACTGCTATTATTGAAGAACTTAAGACTCTCACAGTTCTTGAACTTTCAGAACTCGTACACGCTGTAGAAGACGAATTCGGCGTATCAGCTGCTGCTGCAGTTGCAGTTGCAGGCCCCGTAGCTACTGAAGCTGCTGCTGTTGAAGAGAAGACAGAATTCGACCTTGAACTTACAGAAGTTGGCGCTAACAAGATCGGCGTCATCAAGGTTGTTCGTGAAATCACAGGCCTTGGCCTCAAGGAAGCTAAGGAAGCTGTTGACGGCGCTCCCAAGGTTATCAAGGAAGCAATGTCAAAGGACGATGCTGAAGCTGCTGCTAAGAAGCTTGAAGAAGCAGGCGCAAAGGCAACTCTTAAATAATTTCGATTATTTAACCTTTTGTAATGTAAAAGACCTACCGGTTTCGGTAGGTCTTTTTGTTTTAATGTTTTCTCAAATACTCATCCGCTTCTTCTCTGCTTCTGAAAACTACAATATCCTTTTCATCACTATATTTATCAAGCAATTCATATATGTAAGGAAGAGTATCCTTCGGGAACTCTTCTATAAACTTCCTGAATTCTTCGTCAAGCTCCGTTTCTATCCAAGGCAAGTCATAACGACCTTTACCGATTCTGTCGGTTACACCTTGTATACAAACTGATGTCGTCAAATCAAAAAGAAAAACCGTGTCGCATTGTCTGAGTCTCATTTCTATTGTTCTTTTATAATTGCCGTCAATTATCCATTCTGATTCCTTGAATATCTCTGTTATTCTTTCGTCAAATTCTTCCATAGGAATATGCGTCTTATCAGGCTTATGCCATATTGCATCTAGATAATAGAGCGGGAGCCCGGTGGATTTGCTCAGCTTTTCGGCAAAGGTTGTTTTGCCCGACCCGGGACAGCCTATAACTATAACCTTTTTCATAGCGTAAGCTTATTCGGCATCCCCGCGGACTATCTTATAGGTTTTTCTGTAATCTTCCTTAGCCCAGCCCTTTGCCATACCGCCGTCAAGAGCTGCTTTGGCGGCTTTCATACCGGGCATAGGGAAGCCCTCTCTTTCGGCAATTGCGGCGCATATAGAAATATCCTTGTGCATATTTTCCATGGAAAAGGCGGTTGACCAGTCTTCGTTTTTAAGCTTTTCTCTCTGAGCATTCATGTAGAAATTCTGCGCACCGCCTGCGGCAACTGCATCTGCAAAGTTGTCGATAGAAATACCGAGCTTCTGAGCGAGAATAAGAGTCTCGTTAACACCGTTCTGAATCTGAGCTACAAGAGTGTTGTGACAGATTTTGGCGGCAAGCCCTTTACCGTTTTCGCCCATATAAATAACTTTGCTTCCCATATATGAAAGTATGGGCTCAATTACATCAAAAAGCTCCTTATCACAACCTGCGAGTACACCAAGTGTACCTGCGATAGCGTCAGCCTTTGAGCGTACGACGGGGCAGTCAGCAAACTGAACGCCTTTTTTCTTTAGCATTTGAGCAACCTCAACGGAAGCATCAGGCTCAATTGTGCTCATATCTATACAGATTTTACCTTCTTTAAGGTAGGGGAGCATCTCAGTGTATGCCTCTCTTACGTGTCTTGAGGTAGGAATCATTGTGATGATAACATCTGCCTTTTCGGCTACCTCAATATTGGTTGCACAGCCTACCGCACCCATAGAAGCAAGCTTATCGATCTGACTTTGCTTGTGGTCGTTACAGTAAACGGTATCATTATGTTTTTTTACAATATTCTCGCACATGGATTCGCCCATAATGCCAAGACCTATAAAACCTATTTTCATAATATTACCTCCGTAATTTGTTTATAAAATTATACTATCAGCAATAAAACTTGTCAATAAAATAAGCTGACCGCTTTACATTAAATTATCTCTGTGCTAAAATTATAACAGATGAAATGAAAGAAGGCGCTCGGATATGAGTGTTAGAAAGAAAAAGAGCTATAATATAGATATGTGTAACGGCTCGGTAAGCAAAAAAATGCTCATTTTTGCCGTGCCTCTTATGTTTTCGGGCATACTGCAGCTTTTGTTCAATGCGGCAGATATAATTGTAGTGGGTAACTTTGCAGGCGATAAATCCCTTGCGGCGGTCGGAGCAACTTCATCTGTGATAAACCTTCTTACAAATCTTTTTATCGGACTTTCTGTCGGTGCCAATGTGCTCGTCGCCAATTATATCGGCGCAAACGAAGAGGATGACCTTAAAAAGACAGTACATACCGCTATGGCGACAAGTGTAATAAGCGGTGTGATTCTCACTGTTACAGGCATAGTATTTGCGCCCTTTATTCTCACCCTTATGCAGACTCCCGAAGAGGTAAAGGAGCTGTCAACGGTCTATCTGCGCTCATATTTTTTAGGTATGACGGCGGTTATGGTCTATAACTTCGGTGCGGGTATTTTGAGGGCAATCGGTGACACAAGACGCCCTCTTATTTATCTTTCTGTTGCCGGTGTTGTCAACGTCGTGCTTAACCTAATTTTTGTTGTTGTTTTCCGTCTTGACGTACTCGGTGTGGGTCTTGCAACCGCTATTTCCCAGGTTGTTTCAGCGTTGCTTACCGTGCGCTGCCTTATGAGAGAAAACAGCGGCATAAGGCTTATACTTAAGGAGCTGACCGTTGACAGGGCTAAGCTTTTAAGAATGATACAGATAGGACTTCCTGCGGGCTTTCAGGGTATGCTTTTCTCGCTTGCAAACACCTTTATACAGTCCTCGGTAAACTCCTTCGGCACAACGGTTATTGCGGGTAATTCAGCGTCCGCTAACATAGAGGGCTTTGCTTTTACGGCGATGAATTCCTTTCATCAGGCATCGCTTTCTTTTACGGGTCAGAATGTTGGTGCAAGAAGGGAAGAGCGTCTTAATAAAATACTTTTTACCGCAATAGGCTATGTGCTGGCTGTTGGACTGTTCTTTGCTCTGATTTACAATCTTTTCGGAACAACGCTTCTGGGTCTTTACACTAAAAGCCCCGAGGTTATTGAGGCGGGTATGAAAAGGCTTGTCATAATTGCTACCTCTTATGCATTGTGCGGTATGATGGATGTTGTTGTAGGTTCTCTGAGAGGTATGGGTTATTCTCTTGTGCCTATGTCTGTTTCGGTTCTGGGTATATGCGCTCTGAGACTTGTATGGCTTGCAACGGTATTTAAAATACCCGAATATCATACACCGGAGATGATATATTACACCTATCCGCTGAGCTGGATTGTAACTCTTGTTGCTCATCTCATATCATTTGCCGTTGTTAGAACAAGAATACATAAAAAATGGAAAAATACTCTTTGAAAGGAAGAAACATATGACAGATATTACGGTTAACGGCCTTCTTGACGGTTGGATTGATAAAAACAGAGACAGAATACTTGAAAATTGGATGGAGCTTGCCCGGATTCCGTCAATAAAATCAGCACCTGCAGATAACGCTCCCTACGGTGAAGAATGTGCGAAAGCTCTTGATTTTGCCGCAAAGCTTTTTATGAAAGAGGGCTTTAAAACAGAGATTGATACCGAGGGCGGTTATGCGTTGGCTTATTACGGTGAAAATGGCAGTAAAATAGGTCTTTTCAGCCACAGTGATGTTGTTCCCGTCGGCGAAGATTGGCTGTATACAGAGCCGTTTAACCCTATTATTAAAGAAGGAGCTCTCATAGGCAGGGGAGTAGAGGATAACAAATCCGGCATAATGCACGCATGGTGCGTATATAAATTCTTTAAGGACAGCGGTATCGCACTTAACAACACCCTTCAGACCTTTATCGGCTCTGATGAGGAATGCGGTATGGAGGATATGGATGCTTATCTTAAGAAGCATCCGGTGCCCGAAATTTCCGTTGTACCTGATGCTGATTTCCCTTGCAGTGTCGGTGAAAAGGGTATATACCATTTCTGGGCAAAGAGTAAAAAGGCATTTGACGGAGTAACCGCATTTTTCGGCGGAGAAGCCTTTAACATTGTTTTGGACAGAGCAACAGTAAAGCTTAAATACAGCAGTGCTCTTGAAGAAGAAATCGCAAGACGTATAAGCGGCAGAAAAGAGTTTACTCTTTGCAGTGACGCCGAAGCTCTCACACTTTCCGCAAAGGGTATTGCAAAGCACGCAAGTATTCCCGAGGGGGCTGTTAATGCGGCGCATCTTGTTGCGGAGCTTTTGTGTGATTGTAAAGAGCTTTCAGAAAACGACAGAGTAATATTTAAGGCAATTAAAAATATACTCAGTTCATTTTACGGCGGTGGTATAGGCTGCGAACACGCAGATGAAAAATTCGGAAAACTTACAAGTGTTAACGGTATTGTAAAGCTGGAGGACGGCAGACCCTGCATCAGCTTTGATGTAAGATACGGCAGTAGTCTTTCAGCCTCTGAGCTCGAAGAAAAGACGGAAAAAGCTCTTTCGGATGCGGGCTTTACCGTTACAAAGGTAGAAAACAAGGCGGGCTTTGCTATTGATGATGACAGTAAAATGCCGGGAATATTTGAAGATATTTACGAAGAAATAACAGGTGAAAGACTGGAAAGAGTGATTATGGCAGGCGGTACCTATGCAAGAAGACTAAACAATGCTTTTTCCGTCGGTACCTATGCTTTCAGAAAGGGAGAAAGAGAAAAATCATTTGTTATGCCCGAAGGTCACGGCGGAGCGCATCAGTGTGATGAAATGATAGATATCGATGCCTTTTTCACAGCACTTAAAATAATAGTTAACTACATTCTTGCCTGCGACAGGGAAATATCAGACGAACACAAGTAAAAACAAGTTCTTTTCGGGTAAATATATTGACTTTTAAAGCAGTGTGTGTTATTATTACTGCAAGATTTTATAGCAATATGCTTTAAATATTTAGGAGGATTATAAAATGAGCAGAATCAAGACAATCGAAACAAGAGATATGAAAAAGTCAGTTGCTAACGGCGGTTGCGGCGAATGCCAGACATCTTGTCAGTCAGCTTGCAAGACATCATGCGGTGTTGCAAATCAGCAGTGTGAGAATAACAACAAATAATTTCAGTTAAAATAAACGCTGCCTGCGGGCGGCGTTTTACTTTGTGAGGATAATAATGGTTCATCAGTATAAATTAAACGGATACAATATAGTGCTTGACACCTGCAGCGGCTCTGTGCACGCTGTTGATGAGGTTGCCTACGATATAATCGCTATGTATGAAAACAGTGATTCTGAGCAGATAGTCAAAGCAATGCTGGAAAAATACGGAAACTTACCCGATGTAACAAGAGAAGAAATTCTCGAATGTATAGACGATGTTGCCGCTCTTAAGCAGCAGGGTAAGCTTTTCACTGCGGACGAATATGAAAATCTTGCATTTGATTATAAGAACAACAGTAAGGTAATAAAGGCAATGTGCCTTCATATAGCTCACACCTGCAATCTCAACTGTTCATACTGCTTTGCAAGTCAGGGCAAGTATCAGGGCGACAGAGCACTAATGAGCTTTGAAACAGGTAAGCAGGCTTTTGATTTTCTTATTGCCAACTCAGGCACAAGAAGAAATCTTGAGGTTGACTTTTTCGGCGGCGAGCCTCTTATGAATTTTGAGGTTGTAAAGCAGCTTGTTGAATATGCAAGAAGTGTTGAAAAAGAGCATAATAAAAATTTCCGCTTTACCCTTACAACCAACGGTGTGCTTCTTGACGATGATATTATAGAATATCTCAACAAAGAGATGAGCAATGTTGTTCTTTCTCTCGACGGCAGAAAGGAAATCCACGACCATTTCAGAGTGGATTATCACGGTAACGGCAGTTACGACAAGATTCTGCCTAAGTTCAAAGAGCTTGTAGAAAAGCGCGAGGGTAAAAACTACTATATGAGAGGTACCTTTACCCACAATAATACAGATTTTACAAAGGATATCTTCCATATGGCTGACCTTGGCTTCAGAGAGCTCAGTATGGAGCCGGTTGTATGTCCTCCTGAGGACCCCTATGCTCTTACCGAGGAAGATTTACCCGTACTTTTCGAACAGTACGAGATTCTTGCAAAGGAAATGGTGCGCCGTAAGAAAGAAGGGGATGGCTTTACATTCTATCACTATATGCTTGACCTTGCAAACGGTCCTTGTATTTATAAGCGTATTACAGGCTGCGGTTCTGGTACGGAATATATGGCTGTCACTCCCTGGGGCGATCTTTATCCCTGCCATCAGTTTGTCGGTGATGAAAAATATCTTCTCGGAAATATATGGGACGGGGTTACAAACACTGCCGTTCAGGATGAATTCAGATATTGTAACGCTTATGCCAGAAGCGAGTGTAAGGACTGTTGGGCTAAGCTTTATTGCTCAGGCGGCTGTGCGGCAAACTCATATCACGCAACGGGCAGTGTAATGGGCGTATATAAATACGGCTGTGAGCTTTTTAAAAAGAGAATAGAGTGTGCGGTTATGATGAAGGTTGCGGAGGCAGAGTAATGAATACTCCGATAAGAGATTTTGTTCTCAGTTACTGCGACGAAGCTCCTGCACGCTTTCATATGCCCGGCCACAAGGGTAAGGGCTTGCTCGGCTTTGAAAAATACGACATAACCGAAATTGACGGTGCAGATGTGCTTTATTCTCCTTCGGGAATCATAAAAGAAAGTGAGAAAAACGCTTCAGAGCTTTTTTCGTCTTTTCGCACCTTCTATTCCTGCGAGGGCTCATCACTTTGCATAAAGGCGATGCTTGCCCTTATTGCCTCAAAAAGAAAAAATAAATGCAGAAAAACCAGAATTCTTGCTTCAAGAAATGTTCACAAGTCCTTCGTTTACGGCTGTGCAATTTGTGATATTGAGGTTGAATGGCTTTACGGCGCTGAATTCAATCATCTTTGTACCTGTGTTGTAGCACCGGATTTACTTGAAAAGAAGCTGGAAGAACTTAAGGGTGAGCTTGATGCCGTTTATGTTACCTCGCCCGACTACCTCGGTCAGATGACGGATATAAAAGCTATTTCTGCTGTCTGTGACAGATATTCTCTTCCCTTGCTCGTAGATAATGCCCACGGCGCATATCTTGCTTTTTTAAATGAATCTCTGCACCCCATAAATAACGGTGCATATATGTGCTGTGATTCGGCTCATAAAACCCTTCCCGTACTGACGGGCGGTGCTTATCTTCACCTTTCAGATAAAGCGGCAGATTTGTCCGAAAGTGCGGAAAATATGATGTCGCTTATGGGGTCAACAAGTCCCTCTTATCTTATACTTCAGTCGCTTGATGTGTGCAACAGATATATAGCGTTCTCTTACCGTGAAAAGCTTGATAAAGCTGTAAGGAACATTTCAGAGCTTAAAACAAAGCTCAATGCAATGGGCTTTTATACCGTAAACTCAGAGCCGCTGAAGCTCGTACTTGATAATGCAGCATCTCATCTTTCAACGAAAAAAGCCGTTTTATCGCTAAGAAAAGCGGGCGTTGTGCCGGAATTTTACGATGATGACTATATCGTTTTTATGATTACTCCCGAAAATTCTTCTGAAGACCTTCAAAGGCTGTATGAGGCTATTGCGGCACTCGGCAAAGAAGAAACAGCTTCCTCGAAAAATACTCCCTATGCGCCCTCTGAACCGACAAAAGCAATGGACATAAGAGAAGCGTTTTTTTCGGAAAAGGAGCTTATTTCTACGAGAAATGCCGCGGGCAGAATATGTGCAAGCCCTATAGTTTCCTGCCCGCCTGCGATCCCCGTTGTTATAAGCGGCGAGATAATCGGCAGAAATGAAATAGAGCTTATGCTGAGCTGCGGCACAGAAAAAATAGAAGTTGTCAAATAAAATAACTGCTCTCCCTTAAAAGCTAAAAGGGAGAGCAAAATTTTTATTCGCTTCTGAGTGCGGTTACGGGGTCCTTCTTTGATGCCTTTCTTGAGGGGATAAGACCGCCCACAAGAGTAAGAGTGACGCTCAGAGCAATCAGAATAATTGCACTTGTAAGAGGAAGCTCAGCGCTGACACTGACGTTGCCGGTCAGTGAATGGATAAGAGTGTTAATGGGTATAATTGTCAGCTCTGTGATTATTATACCGAGAGCACCCGAGCAAAGACCTATAATAAGGGTTTCTGCATTGAATACCTGAGATATATTTGCCTTCGATGCACCGATTGAGCGGAGGATACCGATTTCCTTTGTTCTTTCAAGAACTGAAATGTAGGTAATAATACCTATCATAATTGATGAAACCACAAGCGAAACTGCAACAAAGGCAATAAGCACATAAGAAACAACGTCAACTATTGATGTTATGGAGTCTGTAATCATTGCAATAGTGTCGGTGTATACAATCTGAGAATCCTCTCCGACGGAGGCGTTATATGTGCTGATGCATTCTGTAACTGCTTCCTTTTCCTCAAAGCTGTCGGTGTAAATGCTGATGGCGCTGGGGTGGTCATAGCTGATTTTACCGAAATCCGAAAGGTTAGATTCATAGGTGTAAATTCCGAGGTATTCGTCATAGATGTAAAGCAGAGTTTCGTTGTCTGCATCGTTTTCAAGCCACTTATCAAGACCTTTGCCTGAAAGCATATCTGCAAATGAAAGAAAACTGCTTACATCCTTTAATAATCCGTCTTCAGAGAAGAGTTTACTTATGCCTATAAGGTCAAGGAACTTTTCAGCGACAGACTTTTCCTCTTGCGTATTTGCAGAATCTTCTGCAGCATCACCGTCTGCATTGTCTGTGGAATTCTGAGCGGTGAGCATCATTATTAAGGTATACATTGTGGTTTTTTCCGCATCGGAAAGATTGGTAAGGTAATCTCTGACCTGAGCAATTTTCTCTTCATCACTTATAGGTCCGAAGGATGTGCCGGTAAGCACGTTTATATCGGGTGTTGCCTGCTGAGCCTTTACAACCTCACTGCTGTCTGCATAAGAAACAAGATAGTCTGTGAGCTTGGAGGTGTAAGCAACGGGGGTGAGGATAGTCGCGTTTGTTGCTTCGGGGTCAGGCTTTATGACACCGGTGATTTTAAGCTTTATTGCCGTTTCGAGAAGCTTTTGTCTGTTTTCGGTTGTATCCTCCATTAGGTTGAAGGTACCGTCCTCGTTTTTAACATATTTATTGCTTGAGGGTACAAGATAAAAGCTGTGATTGCAAAGTGTGGTATAATCCCAGTTGAGGGGAGCTACATTTTCTCCGCTTTCAATTCTTTTTGAAATGTCACGGTACTGCTCATCAGTTATCATACCAAGCTGGTAAAGAGCTGATACATCAATAGCATTGAAATAGTCAAGCACGAGAACAACCTCGTCGTGGTTTTCGGGCCACCTGCCGTGAAGCAGCTTATAGCTTTTCTTTACAACCTCGCTTACGGCTTCTCCGTTACTGCCGGGAAGAAGCTCTGAAAAGTTCTCTGCACCTGTAGAGGTTGTGCCCACAACACTCGAAATAAAATCACGTAACATTGACATACTTGTGCTCATATCAAAGCCCATGCCTGCCATCATAGAAGCAGTTTCCGAATTCTGCATATAGTCGGCATCGGAACGGATGATGTTTCCGTCGTTATCGTAGGAATACACGTCGAAGCTCATATTATAGCTGTAAACAATACCGTTCTGACCAACATGCTCTTTTACGCCGTTTGACGGGTTTTCTATATATTCCTTAAAGGCTGTCAGATCGTTTTCTTTGATTACGGAGTTCATCATAGCAGTTGCCTGAACTGTGCTGTAGCCTGCATAAATGCCGTTGTATTCCTTTTCTGAATCGGTCAGTTCTCCCATCATTGCCATGGCAGCTGAGCTATCCTGCATAAGGGTGGTGTCCATAGTCTGACCGCTTATAGTTATGGGATATGCTGTCATCATATCCTTCTGAAGACCTGAAATGTATGAGTTAACACCGGAGGAAAGAGCGAGAATCATTGCTATACCTATAATGCCAATTGAGCCTGCAAAAGAGGTGAGAAGAGTACGCGCAAGCTTGGTTTTCAGGTTGTTGAAGCTCAATGAGAGTGCGGTAAGGAAGGACATTGATGCTTTGCCGTTATTATGCTCCTTAACCTCTGCAAAATCATCACGCGAAATATTGTATGGATTTGTATCCTCCACAATAGTGCCGTCCTTAAGCCTTACAATTCTGTTGGCATATTCCTCAGCAAGCTCGGGATTATGGGTAACCATAACAACAAGACGGTCCTTGGCAACCTCTTTGAGAAGCTCCATAACCTGAATGCTTGTGTCGCTGTCAAGAGCACCTGTAGGCTCGTCGGCAAGCAGTATATCAGGATTGTTTACAAGTGCACGTGCAATAGCGACTCTCTGCATCTGACCGCCGGACATCTGATTGGGCTTTTTGTGTATGTGATCTGCAAGACCTACCTGTTCAAGAGCTTTGATTGCCCTTTCTCTTCTTTCGGCTCGGGATACACCTGAAATAGTAAGTGCAAGCTCAACGTTTGAAAGCACACTCTGATGGGGAATAAGGTTATAGCTCTGGAAAACAAAGCCTATAGTATGATTTCTGTAAGAATCCCATTCCCTGTCTCCGTAATGCTTTGTTGAAGCACCGTTGATAATAAGGTCTCCGCTGTCATATCGGTCAAGACCTCCGACAATATTGAGCAGTGTAGTCTTACCGGAGCCGCTGGGGCCTAGTATGGCAACAAACTCGTTATCTCTGAGTGAAAGGTTGAGATTGTTGAGAGCAGCCTGACTGGTGGAGCCGGTAACATAATGTTTGTTGATGTTATAAAGCTGAAGCATCAGATCATCCCTTTTAAATTTTTAATATAAAAAGTATGCTAACATTTTTAATTAAGTATTACTTAAAATTAGAAATATAATTATTTTTCGAAGGCTTATTCCAAATACTTACACTAATATAATTGACTGCAGAACACAAAATATATTTGCAAACGCAAAAAGTCAAGAAAAGGAGTGTGTACGTTATGGCTAAGAATTCAAAGGGTATGGTACCCGAAGCAAGAAGTGCTCTTGATAAGTTCAAGATGGAAGCAGCTTCTGAGGTAGGTGTAAACCTTAAGAACGGTTACAACGGTGACCTTACTTCACGTGAAGCTGGTTCCGTCGGCGGTCAGATGGTTAAGAAAATGATCGAATCATACGAAAAGAACATGAAATAACATCGGATTGCTTTAATAAGGGACTGTTAATTTACAGTCCCTTATTGTTTATTTGCTTTCGGGCGGAGTGATTATTTCCCTTTCAATTTCCTTCGCGGGAGGCTTGATAACTTCACGCTTAGGCAGCTCAGTTGACGATATACCGCTGATGTCAATAAGCTCAACAATTTTTTCCGGTTCACGCTCTTCGGTTATTTGTGTTTCTGAGGGAAGGAAAATATCGGTAGTAAAATCCTTTGTCAGGGGAGCAAATCTAATCGGCTTTTTCTTATGCTTTCTGCCGGAATAGCCGTATAGAATTTTAATAAGGTAGTAAGCGGCAATACATAAGGCTGTCATAACGCTTATGAGAAGTCCCGCATAAAGATAAGGCACCTCATATCTGAATTCGATATCGTGGTTGCCCTTCTCGGTGTATATCGCAAGAAGTGAGTCGCCAAGCGCAATAATTTTGCTTTCAGACACTGCTTCTCCGTCGATGAATACCTTCCAGCCTGTATCGTAGGGGATAGATGTATAAACAAGCGAATTCTCGGTTGCAGTATATCTGCCCTTTATAACAGTGTCACTGAATTCCTCAATAAGCACCTGCTGATTTTTAAGCATTTCATAACCCATATCAAGAGTTTCCTCGTCGAGGGTATATGCAATAAAGTTTATTGTACCTGTTGCAGCCTCAAGCGGAAGATTAACAGTGATAACATCATTGGCATTGTGGTAACCCAGGTCAAGAATACAGCTCTGATCAACACTGTGCGCCGTAGTACCTAGGGGTGATGTTACCGTCAGACTTCTTGAAGCGGCCCCCTGTACATAGAAGTAGATGTATACATTGGTGTCTGTTTCGGGAATAAGTGTGAATATGGCATTGCCGTCGAGATTATCGTCTATTTTATCAAAATAGAATGATGAATAGGTGAGACTTTCAGTGAAAGGATTGATGTTTGAATAGTCAATACTCGAGGGGTAAAGCCTTATAAAGGGACTTCCCATACCTCCGGTTGCAAGATTGAAATAGTCACCTTGCAAAGCAAAGGGGTCGCTTGCAGTGTTTGAGCTCCACTTTGATATATATTCCTCACTTGCCCAGTCTGCAACAAGGGGATTTACAAGATATGCAATCGGCAGGTAATAGTTGTTTTTATAAGCCGTATACTTATCGTGGGAATAAACACTGCTGTAATTCGGCGATGAAGTAAGAATGTCGGGAGTGGTGTTGTTTACAATATATTTCATTGAAAACATCATATTGTAAACAGGTGTCTGAGGATTATAGGTATAGCTGTTTATGGTGTTGCTCATCATACCGAGACGGTCCTGAAGCTGAGACATTTTTTTCGAAGCCATAGAGGAAAAAACTGAGGCACCGTTATAATAGAGCCAGGAGGGGTCCATTCTTGTTCTCAGGTCTGTCAGCTCCATACGGTAAAATTCATCCTTTTCAATCTTGTCAAGTGTGTCTTTTACTTCCTGAAATTCGTCATAACCTGAAACGAAGGAATCCTTTTTAACGGAAATGCTTATTGTGCTCGAGTCGCACATTACCGCTTCACTGCATACGCAGACAACAAGTAATGCGGCGACAGAGGCGGTCTGGAATTTCTTGTCGAGAAAAACAGACATAATTATCACATAAAGCACAAGAAGAAGTATTGTAAGAGTAACGGTGCTTGCGGTGACGTTCTTTGAAGTCATTTCCTGAACGAGCATCACAAATATTATAAGCCCCGCGCCGACGCCTGCAAACTGCTTGGGTCTGAACTCTTTTGCTCTGATAAAGGTTTTGTAAGCCATTACAAGCAGCACAAAGGAGTAAATGAAAGACTGTCTGTAAGGCAGGTCGTTGGGGAAATGGAAGCCGTGCCAGATAAAGTTGAGATAATTTACGTTAAAGCTTAAAAGCAGGAAAGAAAGTAGGAAGAGAGTTGCAACCTTTTCCTTTCTTGAAATTGATTTTGTAAAGAAATATAAGGGCGCAAGAATAAGAGTAAGAACACCGCAGTAAACGTTGGGAAGAACATGGTCACCGCTGCTTCTTATGGTTGTTGTAAGGTTTGCAAAGTGGTTTGCGAAAAAGTCATAAAATGAAAAATACGAACTGAACTGTGTGGGGAAAAGGTCTGAGGTTGCTGAGCTTCCTTTGAGTATCTGATAAACGGGGAGCAGTACGCATGCCATAAGCCCGGCGGCTGTAAGTGAACCGAGTGCGAAAATCACACCGCTTCTGAGAAAACGCAGGTTTGTAATTCTTTTTTTATCGGCTTTTCTTGTGCTTACGCGGGCGAAAAGGCTGTATTCCTTGAAATAATAGTATATGAAATATACAACCGAGAAAATGCAGAGCATGTATGACATATAATAATTTGAAAACATTGAAAGGGCAAGACCGATAACATAGGTTTTCATTTTGCCGTTTTCTATTATTCTTTCAATGCCGAGAAGTATAACGGGAAGAAGCACCATAGCATCAAGCCACATAACATTCCAATAATATGCCAGCATATATCCGCAGAAGGCATACATAACACCGAAGGCACTTGTAACAAAGCTTTGAGATTTGAGCGAGCCTCTTATGAAATAGGTGAAGGTTGCTGCTGAAAGAGCTGCCTTAAGAAGAATCATTGCAGCGATGGCTTCGGTAATACCCTTATGACCGAAAAAGAAAACAAGAAAGCCTAAGGGACTTGAAAGATAGTTGAAATAGTTACCGAGGAAACAGCTGCCCAGACCGGTGGTCCAGGAGTAGAAAAGGCTGTCACCGTTTGCAATTCTTTCATAAAGCTCAGCAAAGAGAGGTCCGTACTGGTGGTACAGATCCATTCTGAGAACGGTTTTCTCACCGAAAGGTATAACACCGTTACAAAGATAAATAATAATCATTGTGGTGGCTGTTGCGAAAAAAGCAGTAAGTATATATTTATTATCGTTAAAAGCCTTCTTTAAAAAAGAGCTTGCCTCTTTGTTTTTCATTCATACAACCTTCTTTCTGTCATTTTACAGACTAATCATACTAATAATACTATAAAATAAGTTAATCTTCAAGTGATTTCTTTAAGTTTATGTTTTTGCTCGGTTTTAATATATATTTTTAATCTTCACCTTGAAAGATGGACTGTTTCGTGGTAAAATAAACAAAACAAACGGGAGATACATAATGAAAAGCATAACAATATATACTGACGGAGCCTGCTCGGGTAACCCGGGGGCAGGCGGTTGGGGTACAATACTTGATTATAAAGGTATAAGAAAAGAGCTTTGCGGCGGAGAGGCTCACACAACCAATAACCGTATGGAGCTTACGGCGGTAATTGAGGGCCTTAAGGCTCTTAAGGAGCCTTGTGAGGTTAAAATAATTACCGATTCACAATATGTTGTCAACGGTATAACTATGGGTTGGGCAAAATCCTGGAAGGCGAACAACTGGCGCAAGAAAGACAGAAAGCCTGCACTTAACCCCGAGCTGTGGGACGAGCTTCTTTCTCTTACCGAAAAGCACAGTGTATCCTTTGAATGGATAAAGGGTCATGCGGGCCATCCGGAAAATGAAAGATGTGACGAAATGGCAGTCAGCGAAAGCAAAAAATTCAGTGAATAAAAGCATTACAGAAAGGAAGAAAAATATGTATAACAACGTAACAATTTTTGACCATCCTCTTATTCAGCATAAGCTTTCAATTCTCAGAGATAAGCGCACCAGCTCAAAGGATTTCAGAGCGCTTGTTTCGGAAATTGCAACCCTTATGTGTTATGAGGCAACACGCGACCTTCCCTTGGAGGAGATTGAAATCGAAACACCTATCTGCAAGATGACAGGCAAGCATATCAGCGGTAAAAAGCTCGCTGTCGTACCTATTCTGCGTGCAGGCCTCGGTATGGTTGACGGTATAACAAATCTTGTACCCTCAAGCCGTATCGGTCATATCGGTCTTTACAGAGATGAGGAAACGCTTAAGCCGGTTGAATATTACTGTAAATTGCCTAAGGATATAGGTGAAAGAGATGTTTTCGTTGTTGACCCTATGCTTGCAACCGGCGGCTCTGCTATTGATGCTGTTTCACAGATAAAGCTCAGAGGTCCCAGAACAATACGCTTCCTTTGCATTATTGCCGCACCCGAGGGAATTGAAGCCTTTACAAAGGCTCATCCCGATGTGCATGTTTACTGCGCTGCACTTGATGAAAGGCTTAACGAAAGGGGCTATATCGTGCCCGGACTCGGAGATGCCGGTGACAGAATATTCGGCACAAAATAAAATATAAATTTAAAGCATAAAAGTGTTGACATTTGTATGTCTTTATGCTAAAATACATTCCAATATCATAAATGCGTTGACGAAATTATGGATTTTCACATCCTGCTTTCAGAGAGTCGGTGGTTGGTGCAAGCCGATACAGAGTGAATTTTCAGCCTCGTTTCCGAGCAGGGTTGCTGAAGGCCTCGGTGCTGTGTAGGTGACCACGGATGCCCCGTTATCATGGCTAAGGACTTGTCAGAGTCCCGAAAAGTGACCGCTTATGCGGTAAACAAGGTGGTACCGCGGATTTATGTTCGTCCTTGAAATTACTGGTGTAATTTCAAGGACTTTTTTTAGTTACAAATAACCGTAAAGGAGCTTTTCAGATGGAAAGATTATCAATTGCAGACATTACATTAAAGCAGGCATCAAAGAAAAACGATTATGCGCTCTCCTTCCGTGAGAAAATTGAAATTGCCAAGCTGCTTGATAAGGTTAACGTATCAGTTATTGAGCTGCCCGCAATCGTTAAAGAAAAAACAGACGTGCTTCTTATAAAGTCGATTGCTTCGTGCATTAAAAACAGTACGCTCTCAGTTACCGTTAATCTTGAAGAAAAGGACGTACAGAGAGTTGCGGCTGCTCTTAAAGATGCCAAAAATCCGAGAATTCAGATTGCCGTACCTACCTCAACCGTTCAGATGGAGTATATCTGCAAGAAGAAGCCTCCTATGGTGCTTGAAATGATCACCGAGCTTGTTTCTGAGGCTAAAAAGCTTTGTGATGACGTTGAGTTTGTTGCGGACGATGCTACAAGAAGTGATGTTGAGTTCCTTTACAGTGCTGTTTCAGCCGCAGTTGAAGCAGGCGCAACTTCGGTTACGCTCTGTGATACAGCCGAGGCTATGCTTGCAGATGAAATTGCTACCTTTGTTGATGACGTATATGCGAATGTACCTGCACTTGAAAGCATTCCCGTCGGAATTCAGTGCAGCGATAAAATGAGTATGGCAGCAGCTTGCTGTGTTTCTGCAATCAAGGCAGGCGTAAGAGAAATAAAGGTTACATCGGTGCCCGGCACAGAGGCAGCCTCTCTTGCTCCGGTCTGTCAGGCAGTCTGTGCCCATTCAGATGAATTAGGTCTTGAAATCGGTGTTAAAATGACCGAGTTCAACAGAATTTCCAAGCAGATTGAATGGATTGCAAACGCTAAAAGAACAAAGAATTCTGTCTTCGATTCAGCCTTCGGCTCACTTAATAACGATTTTGTTCTTAACGAGCACGATGATATTACAGAGGTTTCAAAGGCTGTTAAAAATCTCGGCTATGAGCTTTCGTCAGACGACCTCACCAAGGTTTATGAGGAATTCAAGCGTATCAGCCGAAAAAAGCCCGTCGGTGCAAAAGAGCTTGATGCTATCGTTGCTTCTGCCGCACTTCAGGTTCCTACAACATATTTTCTTGAATCCTACGTTATCAACAGCGGTAATATTATTCCCGCAACAGCAAACATCACGATGACCAGGAACGGAGAAAAGGTCAACGGCCTTGCAGGCGGTGACGGCCCGATTGACGCCGCGTTTCTTGCAATAGAGCAGATTGTGGGTCATCACTATGAGCTTGACGATTTTCAGATCCAGTCTGTTACCGAGGGACAGGAGGCTATGGGTTCAGCTCTTGTTAAGCTTCGCAACGACGGTAAGCTTTACTCAGGTAAGGGTATTTCTACCGACATTATCGGTGCAAGCATAAGAGCCTATCTCAATGCACTTAACAAAATAGTATATGAGGAGGCATAAAAATGATTAAGCTTTCTTTTTCAATTAACGGATGGAAGGATTACTCCTGGCAGGATTTCACTCAGCTCGCTTCTGAAATCGGCTTTAAGGGTATTGAGCTTCACAATGCTATGGAAAGCTCGCTGACAGAAAAGGACGGCCCTTTTCATAAGTATAATTCAGCTGCGACAATCCGTAAGCTTGCCGATGAGGGTATTTCAGTTCCCTGTGTTGACATAAGCAAGGATATATCAATGGAAAGCACTGCGAAAAACGCTGAATATATAAGAAAATATATTGATTTTGCCGCAAGCATAAAGGTACCCTATGTAAGAGTATACGCATCAGGTGCAGGGGTTAACGCAAAGCAGAATGTTATCGATTGCCTCAGGCAGGTTGTTGATTATGCCGAAGAGAAAAGAGTAACGGTTCTTATCGAAACAGTCGGTATGTTCGCAGATACCCTTGAGCTCAGAAATGTTCTTATGGAGTTTGCCTGCGATAACCTTGCCGCTCTCTGGGATATATACCATACCTTCTGTGAGCAAAGGGAGGATACCGAAACTACCATCACCAACCTCGGTGCATATATAAGACACGTTCATCTTAAGGACTCTGCCGAATCTGACGGCGGAAGAGAGTATTGCCTTATTGGTGAGGGTGAGGTGCCTGTTGATATCGTTATCAACGCTCTTTCATCGGTTAACTATAATGGCTTTATTTCACTTGAGTGGAATCCGGACTGGATGCCCGACCTTACTGAAATTGACGTTATTTTTGCTCATTTTGTTCAGTATATGCATAAGTTCCAGGCTCCTTCAAGAAAGAAGAGCCATCTTTACAAAAACAAGAGAGGAACGGGCGAATACGTATGGAAAAAGGAGGCTCTTATTGAAAAGACCTTCTCACAGGTGCTCGACAAAATGGTTGAAGAATTTCCTGACCAGTATGCCTTCAAATACACAACCCTTGATTATACAAGAACCTATGCAGAATTCCGTGACGATGTTGACGAATGCTGCAGAGCCTTCCTTGCTATGGGCGTAAAGCCCGGCTCACACATTGCTGTATGGGCTACAAATATTCCTCAGTGGTATATTGCATTCTGGGCAGCTACTAAAATCGGTGCCGTTCTTGTGACGGTTAATACAGCTTATAAAATTCACGAGCTTGAGTACCTTCTCAAACAGTCGGACACACATACGCTTATTCTTGTTGAGAGCTACCGTGATTCTCACTATTCAGACATCATAGGTGAGCTTTGCCCCGAGCTTGAAAGCACAAAGGCGGGCAGCCCTCTTCACTGCCGCAGACTTCCCTTCCTGAGAAACGTCATTACGGTCGGCTTCAGGAAAAAAGGCTGTCTTACCTGGGAGGAGGCAATTGAAAGAGCTGAAAATATACCTGTTGAAGAGGTTTACAGAATCGCTGCAGGTGTTGACCCCAACGATGTATGCAATATGCAGTATACTTCAGGTACTACCGGTTTCCCGAAGGGCGTTATGCTCACTCACTATAATGTTGTAAATAACGGTAAGTGTATCGGTGACAGAATGGACCTTTCCACCGCTGACCGTATGATGATTCAGGTTCCTATGTTCCACTGCTTCGGTATGGTGCTTGCTATGACCGCTTCAATGACACACGGCGCAACACTTTATCCTCTTCCTTATTTTACACCCAAGCCTTCGCTTGCCTGCATAAATCAGGAAAAAATTACCGCATTCCACGGTGTTCCCACAATGTTTATCGCTATGCTTGAGCATCCCGATTTTGAAAAAACCGACTTCTCACATATGAGAACAGGTATTATGGCAGGCTCACCCTGTCCTATTGCAACAATGAAGGATGTTGTTGAAAAGATGAATATGAAGGAGATAACCATCGTTTACGGTCAGACAGAGGCTTCACCCGGTTGTACTATGAGCTCGACAGACGATTCAATTGAGGTCCGTGTAGGTACTGTGGGCCGTGCACTTCCCGAAATTGAGTGTAAAATTGTTGATCCCGAAACAGGGGAGGATCTTCCCGTAGGTCAGATAGGCGAATTTGTTGCAAGAGGCTACAACATTATGAAGGGCTATTATAAAATGCCCAAGGCAACGTCGTCTGCAATTGATGCGGACGGCTGGCTTCACACCGGCGACCTCGCATGTAAGACCGAAGACGGTAATTACAAGATCACCGGCAGACTAAAGGATATGATTATCCGCGGCGGTGAAAATATCTATCCTAAGGAAATTGAAGAGTTCATCTACACTCATCCCAAGGTAAGCGACGTTCAGGTTATAGGCGTGCCTGATGAGCAGTACGGTGAAGAAATTGCAGCTTGTATCATTCTTAAAGAGGGTGAAACAATGACTGAGGCTGAAATGAAGAAGTTTGTGCTTGAGCATATGGCTAAGCATAAGGTACCCAGATATGTTGATTTTGTTGACTCCTTCCCGATGAATGCAGCAGGTAAAATACTCAAGTATAAAATGAGAGAAAATGCAATTGAGAAATACGGTCTTCAGAAGGCAGACTCGGTTGAAACCGCTTAAAAATCAAATATATTTAAAGTGCTTCGCTTGTCGGGGCACTTTGCTTTGAAAAGAGTGATAAAATGAATTGTCCTATTATAGACTGTCACTGTCATGTCTATCCCGAAAAAATTGCAGAAAAGGCAGTTGAAAGCATCGGAGCTTTTTATGATATTGAAATGACCTTTGACGGTAAATATTCTACCCTTATAAAAAGTATGGAAAAAAACGGTGTCAGCCACGGAATAGTTTTTTCTGTTGCAACAACGCCGCATCAGGTTCATTCCATAAACAGTTTCATCGCTGAAACGGTGAGAAACAGCGGGGGAAAGCTCTCGGGGCTCGGTACGCTTCATCCGGATTCCGCGGATATCGAAAAGGATGTCGAAGAGATAATTTCTCTCGGTCTGAAGGGCGTAAAGCT
Organism: Clostridia bacterium; assembly: GCA_017517865.1. Taxonomy (GTDB): domain Bacteria; phylum Bacillota; class Clostridia; order Oscillospirales; family Acutalibacteraceae; genus UBA6857. Next base: position 43,052 of record JAFWYB010000028.1, read on the forward strand.
TCACCCGGATTTTCAGAAATTCAGAATTGATGCTCCCGAGTGCGAAAAAATATATGCACTTTGCGAAGGCAGGCTTCCCGTTCTTCTTCATACGGGAGATACCAGATTCGATTTTTCAAATCCTGAAAACGTTGTGCCTGTGTTAGAAAAGTATAAAAATCTAACGGTTATTGGTGCCCATTTCGGCGGTTGGTCCTGCTGGAAAAAGGCGGCTCAAATGCTTCACGGATATGAAAATTTTTATGTTGACTGTTCATCCACCTTTCATTGGCTGCCCTCTGAGCAGGTAAAAGAGCTTATAAGAATTTACGGTGCAGATAAGGTTCTTTTCGGCACAGACTTCCCTATGTGGAGCCACGAAAAGGAGCTTGAATCCTTTTTAAAAATGTATCTTACATCTGAAGAAGAAAAGAAAATATTATATGAGAATGCCGTAAAGCTTTTTTCTTTATAAAATGTGTAATTTTTTATAAAAATCTATTGACTTTACCTTCTTAAAGTGCTAAAATAACCTCAATTTAATATTAAAGGCCGTGACGAAGACGGAAGAAGTCAGGTTTTCACAGAGAGTCGGCGGTGCTGTAAAGCCGATAAAACGAGATTTCATTTCCCATCACTTCCGAGCCGAAGGTCCGAAAGCTATATGGTTAGTAGATACCTTCCGTGATTGCTGCGTTAATGCATAGGGCTTGTCAGAGCTTGAGGTGGCAGATATTATCTGCAATTTGAGTGGTACCGCGGGTATTATAAACTTAGTTTATTGCTCGTCTCAAAGTTATCTTTGGGGCGAGTTATTTTTTTGATTAAAATCTTGTAAAGACAGGAGGCAAAAAGCAATGGAAATGAACAGAATCGACAGCGAACTCAGAGAGGTGGCCTTCCGAATTAAGGAAATGCGAGAAATTGCAGGCTATACACCTGAAGAAATGGCAGAAAAGGTTGATCTGAGTGTTGAGGAATACATTTCATACGAATCGGGTGCTGACGATTTACCTTTCTCCTTTATTCATAAGTGTGCGAAAGTTTTCGGCATAGGCAAAACCGACCTTCTTGAGGGCCGAAGCAGTAATCTTTCATCCTATACCGTTACAAGAAAGGGCCAGGGCAAGGTTATTTCTAAAGATGATGAAGAAGGTATAGAAATCAATCATCTTGCTCTTCTTTTCAGAAATAAGCTCGCTGAGCCGTATCTTGCAAAATATGAATACAAGCAGGAACTTCAGAATAAAGAAATTGCTACGGTAACACATAACGGTCAGGAATTTGACTATGTTATTTCCGGTAAGCTCAAGGTACGTGTAGGTAAGCACACAGAAATACTTGAAGCGGGCGACAGCATTTATTACAGAAGCTCAACACCCCACGGTATGATTGCCGTTGACGGTGAGGACTGCAACTTCCTTGCGGTTGTTATCGCCGGTGAGGATACCGTTGAAAAACAGGATATCAGGGAAAGCAAGGTTACGAAAACAACGCACAACCTGGTTGTTGAAAAATTTGTTGAAACAACCGAGGACGAAAACGGCTCACTTCAGGAAATCAGCTTTAAAAATGAAGATAAGTTTAACTTTGCATATGACGTTGTTGATGTTATTGCGGATAAATATCCCGATAAGCTTGCTATGCTCCACATTTCAAACGATATGACAGAGAGACGCTTTACCTTCAAGGATATCAAGAAGGAGTCTGCCCGTGCAGCCAACTATTTCAAGAGTCTTGGTATTGAAAAGGGCGACAGAGTTATGCTTGTTCTTAAACGTCATTATCAGTTCTGGATCTGTGCTCTTGCTCTTCATAAGCTCGGCGCGGTTATTATTCCTGCAACAAATCAGCTTGTTGTTCACGATTTTGAATACCGCTTCGAGGCTGCCGGGGTTAAGGCTATTGTCTGCACTTCAGACGGTGAAACCGCAAATCAGGTTGACGAAGCCTGCAAGAAGTACGACGGACTCAGGGTTAAGGTTATTGTCAACGGTGAAAAAGAGGGTTGGCACAGCTTTGACAAGGAATATAAGCTCTTCAGAAGCATATTTGACAGAGAAGAGGACAGTGCCTGCGGTGATGACTCAATGCTTATGTTCTTCACATCGGGAACAACGGGCTATCCCAAAATTGCCTGCCACTCCTTCAAGTATGCCCTCGGCCACTTTATTACCGCTAAATATTGGCACAACGTTCAGCCTACCGATTTACACCTTACTATTTCCGATACGGGCTGGGGCAAGGCTCTCTGGGGCAAGTTCTACGGTCAGTGGATGAGCGAGGGTGCAGTGTTCACCTATGACTTTGACCGCTTTGATGCATCTAAGATTCTTCCTATGTTTGCTAAATATAACATCACTACATTCTGTGCACCTCCTACAATGTACAGAATGCTTATCAAGGAAGATCTTTCCAAGTATGATCTTTCTTCAATCAGATATGCAACAACTGCAGGCGAAGCACTCAACCCCGAGGTGTTCTATCAGTTCCAGAAAGCTACGGGTCTTGTAATTATGGAGGGCTTCGGTCAGACAGAAACAACTCTCACAATCGGTAATCTTATCGGTACTACTCCCAAGCCCGGAGCTATGGGTAAGCCTATTCCCGGCTATGATATTGCTATTGTTGACCCTGACGGAAAACCGTGTCCCGTTGGCGAAACCGGCGAAATTGTTGTAAGAACCGATAAAAAGATTCCCTGCGGTCTCTTTAAAGGCTATTTCCGCGATGAAGAGAAAACAGCAGAAGTCTGGTATGACGGAATGTATCATACAGGTGATACCGCATGGTGCGATGAAGACGGATATTATTGGTATGTAAGCCGTATTGATGATGTTATCAAGTCATCAGGCTACCGTATCGGTCCCTTCGAAATTGAAAACGTTATAATGGAGCTTCCTTATGTTCTCGAGTGCGGTGTTTCTGCCGCTCCCGATGAAATGAGAGGTCAGGTTGTAAAGGCAAGTGTTGTCCTAACTAAGGGCACAGAGCCGACTGAAGAGCTTAAGAAAGAAATTCAGAACTATGTTAAGAAAAACACAGCTCCCTATAAATACCCGAGAATTGTTGTATTCAGAGATGAGCTTCCCAAGACAATCAGCGGAAAAATTCAGAGAAACAAGCTTTGATATTATAGTCAAAATAAACAAAGTAAAATGATATAAAAGCACTAATTTCTGCGAAAATAAAACGGATTTCTGTTGAAAAAAAGAGAATAGTGTTTTATAATTAAAGGAACGGAAAAACGGAGGTGTGCTTATGGCTGAAAAGCGAATAACTCTTTTTGCAGGCCATTACGGCAGCGGAAAAACCAACATAGCCGTAAACTACGCCTTCCGTTTAAAAAAAGCGGGTTATCCTACAGTTATTGCCGACCTTGATATTGTCAATCCCTATTTCCGCACCAAAGATAGTGAGCTTGAGCTTAAAGAACAGGGGATAGACCTTATCTGCTCTGAGTTTGCAAACACAAATCTCGATATTCCGTCGCTTCCTCAGACAACGTACCGTGTTGTCCACGATAAAAGCACATACGCTGTTATGGATATAGGCGGCGACGATGCCGGCGCGGTTGCTCTCGGTAGGTTTGCTGATGCGATTGCGGCCGAAGACAATTATGAAATGCTTTTTGTGCTCAATTTTTTCAGACCGCTTACGAGAACCGCTGAGGAAGCCTACACCGTACTTAAAGAAATCGAGTACGCTTCAAAGCTTAAGTTCACAGGTATTGTAAATAACTCAAATCTCGGTGAGCTTACTACGGCTGAAGATGTTGTTTCTACATTTGCTGAAGCTGACAGACTCTGCAAAATGAGCGGTCTGCCTTTGAAATTTGTCAGCGCTGAAAAAAGTGTGTGCGAAATGCTCGCCGACAGGTCGGAAAACATTTTCCCGCTGGAGCTTCAAAAGAAATATTATTAAATTGGAGGTATGTTTATGCCAAAGGTTACGTTTAATACGGATATGTGTAAGGGCTGCGGACTTTGTGTTATCGCCTGCCCGAAGAAAATCCTTGTTATCGCAAAGGATAAAATCAATGCAAAGGGTCATTCACCTGCAGAAATGACAGATGCTGAAAAGTGTATCGGTTGTGCTTTCTGTGCAACGATGTGCCCCGACTGCATAATCAAGGTTGAAAAGTGAGGTAATGAAAATGGCTGAAAAAGTACTTATGAAGGGTAATGAGGCTATTGCAGAGGCTGCTATTCTCGCAGGCTGCCGTCATTACTTCGGTTATCCCATCACTCCGCAGACTGAAATTGCCGCTTATATGGCAAAGAAGATGCCTAAAATCGGCGGATGCTTCCTTCAGGCTGAAAGTGAGGTTGCAGCAATCAATATGGTTTACGGCGTTGCATCAACAGGTAAAAGGGTTATGACATCATCCTCAAGCCCCGGAATTTCACTTAAGGCAGAGGGTCTCTCATACCTTGCCGGCAGTGATCTTCCCGCGCTCGTTGTCAACGTACAGCGTGGCGGTCCCGGTCTCGGCGGTATCCAGCCCTCACAGGCTGACTACTTCCAGGCAACAAAGGGTTGCGGTCACGGTGACTACAGAATGATTGTTCTTGCACCTTCATCAGTTCAGGAAATGGCAAGCCTTACGGTCAAGGGCTTTGATCTTGCCGATAAATACAGAATGACTTCGATGATTCTTGCTGACGGTACAATGGGTCAGATGATGGAGCCCGTTTCTCTTGAAGAGGCAGTTGTCGGCACTTATGACAAGTCCTGGGCTGTTACAGGCACAAAGTGCGAAAGAAAGAAAAACATCATTAACTCACTTTCACTTGTTCCTGAGGAGCTTGAAAAGCTTAACTTCGAAAGATTTGAAAGATACAAGGCCATCGAAGAGAATGAGGTTATGTGTGAAGAATATATGATGGACGATGCTGAAATCTGCGTTGCCGCTTTCGGTATTGCCGCACGTGTTGCCAAGAATGCAATCGTGAAGGCAAGAGAAGAGGGCATTAAGGTTGGTATGATTCGTCCCATCACACTCTGGCCCTTCCCCAAGAAGGTGTTTGAGGAAGCTGCCGATAAGGTTAAGAGCTTTATTTCCGTTGAGCTTTCAATGGGTCAGATGATTGAAGATATCAGACTTTATACGAAGTCAAAGAAGCCTATTACTCTTTGCAACAGAGTGGGCGGTATGATTCCTTCACCCGAGCAGGTGCTTGAATCAATCAGAAAAGCAAATGAAGGAGGTAACGAATAATGGTAGTATTTGACAAACCCAAGTCACTTTGCGATGTACCCTTCCATTACTGCCCCGGCTGTACTCACGGTATTATTCACCGCCTTGTTGCTGAGGTTATCGATGAGCTCGGCATTGAGGGTAAAACAATCGGTGTTGCCCCCGTTGGCTGCTCTGTACTTGCATATAACTATTTTGCCTGCGATATGGTAGAAGCTGCTCACGGACGAGCTCCTGCCGTTGCAACAGGTCTCAAGCGTTCCGATCCGGATAATCACATCGTCTTTACATATCAGGGTGACGGTGACCTTGCTTCAATCGGTACTGCTGAAACAGTGCATGCAGCAGCAAGAAACGAAAACATCACCATTATTTTCGTAAACAATGCTATTTACGGTATGACGGGCGGTCAGATGGCTCCCACATCACTTCCCGGTCAGGTTACACAGACCTCACCCTACGGCAGAGACACAAGTCACTGCGGCTTCCCAGTAAAGGTTTCAGAAATGCTTTCACAGCTTGACGGTGCAGGCTATATCGAAAGAGTTGCCGTTAACAACGTCAAGAATGTCAGAAACGCCAAGAAAGCAATCAAAAAGGCTTTTCAGAATCAGATTGACAAGAAGGGCTTTTCACTTGTTGAGGTTATTTCCACCTGTCCCACAAACTGGGGTATGACTCCCGAAAAAGCTCTCGAGTGGGTTGATGAAAAGATGATTCCTTACTATCCTCTCGGTGTATATAAGGACAGAGACGCTGAAAAGGAGGCAGAATAATGAGCACTACACAGATTCTTATTGCAGGCTTCGGCGGTCAGGGCGTACTTTTTGCAGGTAAGCTTCTTGCATATAAGGGCCTTCTTGCCGATAAGCAGGTTTCATGGCTTCCCTCCTACGGTCCCGAAATGCGCGGCGGCACAGCTAACTGCAGCGTTATAATCAGCGACGAGCCTGTTGGTTCACCCATCGTTTCCAATCCCGATGTTCTTGTTGCGATGAATCTTCCCTCACTTGAAAAGTATGAGAAGGACGTTGTTTCGGGCGGTATTATCATCGTTGATTCAACACTCATCGGCAAAAAAGTTGAAAGAGACGACGTAACAACTTATTACGTACCTGCAACAAAAATGGCTAAGGACGAAGGCTTTGCCACTCTCGCAAATATGATTCTTATGGGTAAGCTTATGAAAGCTTGCGACGCTCTTTCCTTCGACGGAATTGAAGCAACCGTACAGAAGGTTGTGCCTCCCAAAAAGGCAAATCTTATTGATATCAATATCAAAGCAATTAAAACCGGTTACGATTTTGAATAATATTTAAGAGGTGTTATTTATGGAAATAAAGATTACAAAAACAACTGCACCCAAGGCTAAGCCCGCTAAGGGAGAAAAGCTCGGCTTCGGTCACATTTTCACAGACCATATGTTCGTAATGAACTATACAGAGGGCAAGGGCTGGCACGATGCAAGAATCGAGCCCTATCAGAACCTTTCACTTGCACCCAGTGCAATGGTTTTCCATTACGGTCAGGAAATGTTTGAGGGCCTTAAGGCATACAGAGGCGCAGACGATAAGATTTATCTTTTCCGTCCCGATATGAACGCCAAGAGAGCTAATGCTTCAAACGAAAGACTCTGCATCCCCGAAATTCCCGAGGAGATGTTTGTTGAAGCTGTTAAGGCTGTTGTTGACATTGACAGAGATTGGGTACCCGCTGACGAAGGTACATCTCTTTACATCCGCCCCTTTGTAATTGCAACCGATGAATTCCTCGGTGTTGCTCCCTCAAAGACATATCTCTTCATCGTTATTCTTTCACCCTCAGGTGCATATTATGAGAGCGGTCTTGCTCCCGTCGGTATCTGGATTGAGGATGACTATGTAAGAGCTGTAAAGGGCGGTATGGGCTTTGCTAAGACCGGCGGTAACTATGCTGCTTCTCTTATTGCACAGGTTAAAGCTCACGATGCAGGCTATTCACAGGTTCTCTGGCTTGACGGTGTTGAAAGAAAGTATATCGAAGAAGTCGGTGCCATGAACATTATGTTCAAGATTAACGGCAAGGTTATCACTCCCGCTCTTAACGGCAGCATCCTTCCCGGTATCACACGTAACTCCATTATCAACGTATGCAAGGCATGGGGCTACGAGGTTGAGGAAAGAAGAATCTCTGTTGACGAGCTTGTTGAGGCTGCAAAGAACGGCACTCTCGAGGAAGTGTGGGGTACAGGTACGGCAGCTGTTGTTTCACCCGTCGGTAAGCTTCGTTATATGGACGATGTTATGACAATCGGTGACGGCGGTATCGGCGAACTCACGCAGAAGCTTTATGATGAGCTTACAGGCATCCAGTGGGGTAAGAGAGAAGATCCCTACGGCTGGAGAGTTGAAGTTAAATAATTGGTTTTGCAACACATCTGTAAAAACAGACAGATGTGTTGCATTTGCTTTTATTGACAAAACAATTTGCTGAAGTTATAATTAAAATATAGAAATCTGAACATAGGAAGGTGAAAAGAGTGATAAATATTTTGGTTGTTGAGGATGATAAAAACCTTAATCAGATTATATGTTCATTTCTTTCAAAAAACGGTTACTGCTCAACGGGATGCCTTAATCCGCTTGAGGCTTATGAACTCCTTTCTGCCAGGATTTATGACCTTGTTATAACTGATATAATGATGCCTAAGCTGAACGGATATGATTTTGTTGAAGAGGTCCGCAGCAAAAAACCAATGATGCCGATACTGTTTATAACTGCGCTGGACGATTTCGGTTCTAAGCAGAAAGGCTTTTCTGTCGGTGCTGACGACTATATGGTTAAACCGGTTGATATGAATGAAATGGTTTTAAGAGTTGGTGCTTTATTGAGAAGAGCAAAGATAATAAGTGAAAACCGTTTGGAAATAGGGGAGCTTTTGCTTGTGAGGGATGAAATGGCTGTTTATTTGAACGGTCGGGAGCTTTCTGTTTCTCCCAGAGAATTTAATGTTCTTTACAAGCTTTTGTCACATCCCAAAAGGATTTTTACAAGAAGCGAGCTTATGGATGAATATTGGGGTATGAGCAACGACACGGGACTTCGCACGGTTGACGTTTATATTGCCAGACTTCGCAGAGAATTGGCAGAGTGTAAAAATATTGAAATAATTACCGTTCAAGGCTTCGGATATAAGGCGGTGCTGAAATGAAAAATAAGCTTAAGAAAAAGAGCGGCAGAGAAGAAAATATAGGCGCTCTGATTTCCTGGCAGGTAACCCTTGTGCTGTTTGTTATTATGTGCTTGTTTGTTGTTGCACAATATTACATAGTTACATCTTATTTCAACCAACCCTTTGCTCTTGTCGGTACACTTTCTTATTATATCGTAGGCAGCTGCTTGTTGCTTGCGCTTGTTATCGGTGCCGTTTGGCGCTTTTGGGTAATCAGACCTCTTAAAAGGGTAACATCAGCTGCAAGAAAGGTTGCATCCGGTGATTTCAGCGTTAAAATTGAACCGTTTAAAGGAAAAAGAAAAAAGAACGAGCTCGACATTTTAATCGATGATTTTAACATTATGACGCGTGAGCTTGCTAATAACGAGATGCTGAAAAGTGATTTTATTTCTAATGTTTCGCACGAAATAAAGACACCGCTTTCCGTAATTCAGAGCTATAGTCAGGCTTTAAAAGAGCCGGATATTGATGAGGAAACCTATAACCGATATGTTGATATTATTATTTCGGTAACAAATAACCTTACTTCTATGATAAGCAACATACTTAAGCTGAACAAGCTTGAAAATCAGCAGATTTTTCATAACTCCTCTCCATATCAGTTGGGTGAACAGCTCAGAAGGTGTGCCCTTGATTTTGTTGAGCTTTGGCAAGCAAAAAATATTGATTTTATTATTGAGGCAGAGGATTTAATTATTGACTATGATGAGTCTTTACTTGAACTTGTGTGGAAAAATCTTATTTCAAACGCTATAAAATATACTCCGGAGGGTGGAAGCATACAGATATCTTCGAAAAAAACGGGCAATGCTGTTGAGATTGTTATCAGTGACAACGGTTGCGGAATAAGTGAGCAGGCGCAGAAAAGAATCTTTGATAAATTCTATCAGTGTGATACATCACATTCCTCAGAGGGCAACGGACTCGGACTGGCTATTGTGAAAAAAGTGCTTGAAATAGTAAACGGAAGAATATCTGTTGAAAGCGAGGTCGGAGTTGGGACAAGCTTCAAGGTTTCACTTTTAATTAACTGAAATTAATATCTCATTAACAAAAAAACTGAGTCTAAAAATATCTTCTTATTATAATAAGTTTAGTGATTTGGAATAAGGAGGTATTTATATGAAGAAACTATATATTATAACGGGAGCGGCAGGACATCTCGCGAGTACAATTATCAGATATTTGCGCAAGGAAAACTGTGACATACGAGGCTTGATTCTGCCTTCAGAAAATGCCGAAAGCGACGGAAATGTAACTTATTTTAAGGGCGATATAACAGATTTATCCTCGCTGACAGAGATTTTTTCCGGACTTGAAGGCAGAGAGACTGTTGTAATTCATGCAGCGGGAATAATCAGCATTGCAGAAAAGGTTACGCCGGAGCTGCAGAAGGTCAATGTAGGGGGAACAGAGAACATCATTACCAAAAGCATTGAAAGCGGGGTAAAAAGACTTGTATACGTAAGCTCTGTTCATGCGATTCCCGAAAAAACCGATAATACAACCATTGAAGAGGTCAATTCTTTTTCCAAGGAGTTGGTTGTTGGGGCTTACGCTTCAACGAAGGCTGAAGCAACGAAAAAGGTGCTTGAGGCATCAGAAAAAGGTTTGGATACGGTGGTTGTTCATCCTTCCGGGATTATCGGTCCCTATGACTCAGGCAATAACCATATGGTACAGCTTATAGATATGTATGTATCGGGCAGGCTTCCTGCCGGTGTCATCGGCGGTTATGATTTTGTGGATGTCCGCGACGTTGCAAAAGGATGCATTGCAGCAGCAGAAAAGGGTAAGAGGGGAAATTGTTATATTTTATCAAACCGTTACTTTACCGTAAAGGAACTGCTTGATTGTATGCGAAGAATTTCAGGCGGAAAGAAAAAGGTCTGCCTTCCTCTTTCGTTGGCAGGTGCGTTTGTTCCGATGTTTGAATGGATTGCCGAGAAAACAAAAACAAGGCCGCTTTATACAAGGTACGCTTTATATACTCTTTCAAGTAACGGGCATTTTTCTCACGATAAAGCAACGGCCGAGCTCGGCTATAAGCCGAGAGATATGGCTTTAACCTTAAATGATACGATTCAGTATCTGAGAGGTAAAAAGGTGCCTTTAGAGGCTGCATAAACATAAATCAGCTAAATTTAAACTGCTCCGAATTGTACAAACAGTACAATTCGGAGCAGTTCTCTTTTATTCTGCCGTAAAAGGCTCTTTTCTATTGTCAGCTTCTGTTCAAATCACAGCGCTCATTTTTTTATCAGATCCTTTATTACCTCGCCTGCAATTATCATTCCCGCAACCGGAGGAACAAAAGAAACACTTCCGGGAACGGCCTTGCCTCTGTCTGTCGTTTCAGTGATAGCCGGTTTAAGCGGCTCTTCCTTTGAGTAAAGCACCTTGAGCCTTTTAATTCCCCGCTTTTTCATTTCAAGTCTCATCACACGGGCAAGGGGACATACGCTTGTTTTATAAATATCTGTTATTTCAAACTGCGTAGGGTCGAGCTTGTTGCCTGTACCCATTGATGAAATAACCGGAATGCCGAGCTCATTACATTTTTCAATAATTGCAATTTTTCCCGATACAGTGTCGATTGCATCTATAACGTAATCGTAGGGTGTAAAGTCAAAGCCGTCAATGCTGTCGGGTAATATAAAGGTGTTAAAGGTGTTAACCCTACAATCGGGATTTATTTCAAGAATTCTGTTTTTCGCCGCCTCTGTTTTAAGCATACCCACAGTGTTGCTGGTTGCTATCAGCTGGCGGTTTATATTGCTTACACTGACCTTATCGTTATCTATAATATCTATTCTGCCTATGCCGCCTCTTACAAGAGCCTCAACTGCACCGCCGCCTACACCGCCTGCACCGAAAACCGCAACAGCAGAAGCTCCGAGCTTATTTAAAGCCTCGGAGCCTAAAAGCATTTCGGTTCTTTTGAATATCTCAGACATAAATCATTTCCTTCTTCTGAAATCAAAGCCGTAAAAGATAAACACAGTTGCCACGGCAAGACTGATAATTACAACGAGTATCATAATCGGGTTAGCGATAAAATACTGCGCCATTTTAATGAACGCCTGCGGCTGGAACATAATTATAATTCCTACAATAACAGAAATTATTGCACATATGAGCACTGCACCTGCAGCTGCGTCCTTGGCTATTTTTCCGTTTTCCGTTCTTTTTTCTCCGTAAAGGTTAACTGAATTTTCGATTGCGGTATTGAAGGTTTCTGCAGCAAGAACAAGTGCGGAGGTAAGAAGCAGTAAAACGTACTCGGTTTTGCTTATAACGAACCAGTCACTGAATATAAGTATAGAAAACATATAAATGAGGCAGGTGATATGTATTCGCATATTTCTTTCGGTGCGAATCATATATCCTATACCTCTGAATGCATAGACGAAGCTCATCAGAAGATTTTTTATATTTTCCATTTTATTCCTCTACCGTATAATAACTGCCGTTTCTTACGAGGCCGAGCTGTGTCAGAACGGCTTCTTCCTTTTCTCTCATTTTAACAAGCTCCATACCGCCGGGCTCGTGGTCGTAGCCGAGAAGATGAAGCATCGAATGCACTGTAAGGAATGCAACCTCTCTGTCGAGTGAGTGACCGTAAAGGTCTGCCTGCTTGATAGCGGTTTCAATTGAAATCACAATATCACCGAGCATCTGTGCTCCTGTGTCGTTATTAAGGTCGTAAACGCCGTCAACACCGAGCGGGAAGGATAGTACATCAGTTGAACGGTCAATGCCTCTGTGCTGTAAATTAAGTGCGTGAATAGCCTCATCGTCAACAATTACAACGCTTATTTCGGCAGAGCCCTTGAAGCCTTCGTTAACAAGCACCGCATTACAGCAACGTCTTATGAGCATTCTTATACCTGTAGGAATTTTTACGGTGTTCTGACTGTTGGTGATAATTACCTTTATTCTGTCCTTCATTTTTTCTTCTTTGCCTCCTCATATTTTTCATAGGCTTTGATAATATCCTGCACAAGCTTATGGCGGACAACGTCCTTTTCAGAAAACCTGACAGTGCGGATATCATCGAGGTTTTTAAGAATTTTTATTACTTCAACCAGTCCGGATTTTTTCCCGTCGGGCAGGTCTATCTGTGTAATGTCACCGGTAACAACTATTTTTGAGCCGAAACCGAGTCTGGTAAGAAACATCTTCATCTGCTCCGGGGTAGTGTTCTGAGCCTCGTCAAGGATAATGAAGCTGTCATCAAGAGTACGTCCTCTCATATAAGCGAGAGGGGCAACCTCTATACATCCGCGTTCCTGATACTTCTGAAAATTTTCCGGTCCGAGCATATCGAAAAGAGCATCGTAAAGGGGTCTCAGATAAGGGTCAACCTTCTGTTGAAGGTCACCCGGAAGAAAGCCCAGCTTTTCGCCTGCTTCAACTGCGGGGCGGGTGAGAATTATACGGCTGATTTCCTTGGCACGGAAGGCGCTTACAGCCATAGCTACGGCAAGATAGGTTTTACCTGTACCTGCCGGTCCGACACCGATAACAACGGTGTTTTCTTTTATAGCTTCAATATATTTTTTCTGTCCGAGAGTTTTCGCCTTTATAGGCTTACCCTTTGCGCTTATGCAGATGCAATCTGTGCCGATGGAGCTTAGCTTATCGTCGTTACCGTCCTTAACAAGACCTATTACATAGCGAAGATTATGCTCCGAAAGATTCTCGCCTCTGTTTATTATGTGCAGAAGATGACCGATGGTTCTTTTTGCCTTGTCAACCTGTTCGTCATCACCACAGACCTTCATTTCGCTGCCTCTGACTATTATATTTACGCTGAATTCTTTTTCAATGAGCCTTACGTTTTCGTCAAAAGAGCCGAAAAGGCTGACGGCTTGCTCCATACGGTCAATATTTATAATCTGTTCTGCCAAAAGTACAGCACCTCATTCTTTTCTTTAAGAATATTACACATAAAAACACGTTATTTACGATAAATTTTAGCACATTTTTTTAAAAAAGTGAATACTTTTGAAGAAAAAATATAGATTTTTATATATTATTCTTTATCAATGTATATAGGACTTTTAATTCCGATGAAATCAATACAGTTCATTTCCGAGGTAATAATGCATTCTGTGCCCTTCAGCGATATCTTCGTATCGCTTGAAAGTATGTTTGTGTTTGCAAAGTCCCGATAAAATTCAGCCGTATAGCTGTCGATGGCAGTCAGTATTGCATAATCACAGACCTCGTTGTCTGTATATTCTTTTTTTGTAGCTGCGGTTATCCCGAAGGGCAGCACCGTGTTTTTGATTTCAAGAAATTCATTGTAGCTGAAGTATTTATCCGACTTCGGAAAAGTCAGCCACAGAAAATTTACACCGTGTGTTTTTTTGCTGTCAGAAAGTCTCTTGAAGCTACTGTCCGCCGCAGAATAAGCTTTCTGTCTGCTTACGGTGTGCAGAGCGGTTATTCTGCCTCTTGCCTCAAGGTAAGAGGCAGAAAAGTCTGTGTTTTCAACAACACCGCTTATTAACAGGTCACCCTTTTTTACCGCGTTTCCCGCGCGGACTATGCGCACACCGTTGAAAGCCTCAACGCTCAGAACAGTTGCGTCAAAATCGGCTACAATGTTGCAGGGCTCCTTATATGTTGCATCCTCGTGCTCGTCTACATAGTCACGTACCTCAATTACTGCTTTACTGCCTTTAATATTAACAGACATCCACATAAGCCTGCCGTTAAAGCTGTTTACACCCTCTCTGTTGAGTAAATCTGTGTCTACAGCCTTTGAGTATACCCCTTTTTTAAGTCCGTACTGCTCGAGAGTGCTTATTATCCGTGCATGACTTACTGTGTCCGTGCCCTCAACATCTATAAACCACACAAACTGATTCATAGCAATCACTGTAAATATATAGATAAATACACCTGCAAAAAGAAAAGCTCTGTTTCTGTGCCTTTTCATAAAAAAAGGAAGACCACATTTTTTGTTCACGGTAAGCCTGACTCCGCTTTTTCTTGCAACTGCTCTGAGTCTGAAAAAATCTTTAGCCGAAACACAGCCTTCAAGCTTTTTTATATGCGGTGTAAGTGACCACAGATGTATACCTCTTGACGCACACAGATTTATAAAGCGCTCGGGAAAGCCTCCCTCAGCGGTAAAGTGTACGTAGCCCCGAATACAGCGTAATATATCAAGAAGATTCATATACCCACCCTAACAGCTGCAGAAATCTAAGCTTGTAATAAGCCCTTTGATGTTAACCTCTTCTATTGAAAGGGCAACCATAGTAAGCCCGGAGCCCTTTATAGTAAGAATCAGGTGGCCGCAGTTCAGTTTTATCAGATCGGGACAGTATTCAATTATTCCCTTTGTGCCGAATATATTTGCCTCTCTGTTTGAAATTATGCTTATGTCGGGTATTTCGAGAATTGCAGAAGATAGAGGTGCCCTGGCTTTATTATTTGCCTTTTTTGTCAAATGAATCACAGCTTTCTATGTTTTTTTCATTTTAACAGTTATAAAATAATATGCACGGCAGGCAACGAATATAATTTATCAGGGGAGTGAGATTATGCAAAGACAAAAAGAATACTATCTGAAGCAGAGTGTAGCCGTTTTTACTTATTTTTTTACACTGTGCTTTATTTTTACAGCGGGTTTTATGCTTTTACGCTTTCCTGAAGATGCAGGCAGGGGAGTCACAAATGGAATTGATCTGTGTATTGAAACGCTCATTCCGTCTATGTTTCCGTTTATGTTTCTGAGCACATTTATAATAAATTCGGGAATAATTAACAGACTTGAAAGGACCGTGGGCCCGCTTACTCAAAAAGTTTTCAGGCTTCCCGGAATATGCGCAGCAGTAATTGCATTTTCGATGACCGGCGGTTTACCAATAGGTCCAAAAATGACATCTGATTTATATTCAAAGGGCTATATAACGGCTTTACAAGGTCGGCGAATGCTGTTTTTCTGTATGAATCCCGGCCCGGCATTTGTTATTTCTGCTGTGGGGCATTATATGCTCGGCTCTGAAAAAATCGGAGTTATCTTATACACATCTGTAGTTTTATCTTCACTTTTAATAGGCTTTTTTTCTGCACGTGTCTGTGAAGATTGCTTTAATATAACCGTTAACGCCGACACAGCAAAGGTAAAAGCGGAGCTTCATACAGCATTACAGCAATCAGTTGTGCAAAGCTGCAGAAGTATGCTTACGGTTTGTGCCTGGGTTATACTTTTTTCTTGTTTTATTGAGCTTGTTGCAATTTTGCCGCTTACCGACGGAACAAAAGCTTTTTTATATGCAACGCTTGAAATGACTAACGGTTGCAAGGTGCTGTCTGCAAGCTTTCCCGTACCGCTTTTAGCGGGAATAATCGGTTTCGGCGGAATCTGTGCTCATATGCAGGTTATGTCATCTGTTTTAAAGCTGAGACTGAAGGTGAAATATTTTATATGTGCCCGCGTGCTTAACGGCGGTCTTTCCGTACTGATATCTATGTTTCTGCTTGAACTGTTTCCCGTTGCTGCAGAGACCTTCTCAATGGGCACTGTGCCTGAGAAAGTTGAGAATGTGTTTTCGTTGCCCATTTGTATAAGTGTTATGGTGATGTGCTTTTTGCTCTTGCTTGGAGATAATTTCAGATTAAACAGAGTTTCAGATAAATAATATAAAATTTTTACATTTTTTTATAAAAAGGTATTGACTTTTAAGGCTAATGCAGATATAATATCAAAGTCGTCTGAAAACAGACATCCGGGTGTGGCGCAGCTTGGTAGCGCGCTTGACTGGGGGTCAAGAGGCCGCAGGTTCAAGTCCTGTCACTCGGACCAGAGTGAGTATTCATAACACAAGTGAATACTCACTTTTCTTTTTTATATTTCCTCTAAGTTTAAATGGTTATGTATCGAGCAGGTTTTAGCCTGCTCTTTTTTGTTATGCCGTGAGATATTCTACGGCTACGCCTTGTCTTGCTTCAAGGACTATATTCTCCACTTTAACAGGATTTTCAATAACCCCGATAAAACGGTAGTGAATAACAATCCTCTGTGTTTTGTTCTTACCTTTGCCCTCAATAGAATGAACCTCAATTTTCTCGATCAGCTCATTCAAGAGTGCAGGTGTTAGTGTTTCCATCTGCATAAACTTACGGACCGCAAAAGTAAACTGCTCTTTGCTGGTACGAAGGTTTTCGATTTCTGAAAGCTCTTCTTGGTATTGCCTGATTTTTAGTTTCAGCTCGTCACGCTCAGTTTCGTATTTCTGTGAGAGCTGCATAAAGCTTTCTTCGTTGACAATTCCGTTGATGTGCTTCTCAAAGAGTTTTTCATACATTACGGCAACTTCCTTTGTTCTTGCTGTTGCTTTATCAATACTGCTTTCAAGAAACTTCTGCTGATTGAGGATACTTTTGTTGGTCTTTGCTTCAAGAATATCGGCGAAAGCATCTTCATCCTCAATGAGAAAACTTGCAAGACTTCTCAGTTCAAGCATCACAATCTGCTCCAAAGAATCGGCTCTGACATAATGCGTGCCCTCACAAGTGCCTCTGCGACCCTTGTAGTTAGAACACATAAAATACTTGATGTCAGTATTAGGATGATTGACATTGAACCATAACGGACTTCCGCAATCGGCACAGTATAACAAACCGCAAAACATATTCTTTTCGGCATGTTCGGGATTTGGTGCTCTGCGTTTGCCTTTTGCTTTCATCTTCTGAACAGTTTCAAAGGTGTTTCTGTCAATTATCGGTTCGTGAACATTTTTGAATATCTTCCAGTTTTCTTCGGGATTCTGAAGTCTTTTCTTGTTCTTGAAATTCTTTGAGTAAGTTTTGAAATTGATAACATCACCACAGTATTCTTGCTGTGCAAGAATTTTCTGTACTGTTGTCTTACACCATTTATACGGGTCAGGCTGAGTTTTCTTACCGCCCTTGTTAAGACCTTTACTCTGCCAATATGCCATCGGTATCATCACTTTGTTTTCCTGTAAGATACGGGCAATAGTTTCATTGCCTTTACCCTCGATACACATTGCAAAGATACTCTTGACAACTTCTGCTGCCTCGGTATCAATAATCCACTTCTTTTTGTTCTGCGGGTCTTTCATATACCCGTAAGGCGGTTGAGATAACGGTTCACCGAGATTTCCTCTTATGTGGTGAGAACTCCTGACTTTCCTTGAAATATCCCTTGCATACATCTCATTCATAATATTTTTGAATGGTGCAATTTCATTATCGCCGTCATTACTGTCAACCAAATCATTGACAGCTATGAACCTGATGTTGTGCTCAGGAAAGAAGTTGTCCGTATAGTGGCCAACTGAAACATAATCTCTGCCGAGACGGGATAAGTCTTTTACCATTACGGTTGTTACATATCCCATTTCAATATCTTCAAGCATCGCCTGAAAACCGGGTCTGTTAAAATTCGTACCCGTATAACCGTCATCAACATAATACTTTGTGTTGGTGAGTTTCAATTCTTTTGCTTTTTGTGACAGCAACTTTTTCTGATTACCTATTGAGTTACTTTCGCTGTCTGTGCCGTCATCACGGGACAAACGGCAATAGATGGCTGTTATGCCAAAATTATCTGACTGCATTTATCCTCCCTTCTCCGGCAGTCGAATTTACATATTCTGTATTAAGTGTATTTATATCATCGGCATTTGTCAAATGTGCAAAATCGCTTCCGATAAAAGCTGATATTTTTTCTTTCATTGTTTTGTTTTCTGTTTTGCTGAATTTTTGGGTAACAATATATCTGACACCGTTGATTTCATATTCTTCGGTTTCAGGTTTTTCTATTTTACCTAATACGCATTCTGCACGAGTACCGCTCAGCACAGATAAGCTTCTGAGTTTCACATACTCCCAAAAGGATACAATCTTTTCTGTCATTATCTCGCACCTCTGTCTTTCTGCCTCATAAGATGCTTACCGTAATACTCAACAGCCTTTGCAAGGAAATCTTCTTTCTCCTTTATCGTAGCTGTTGGCTTGAGATATTTACTGATTTTATCATCGGGGATTTTAACTGTCAGCACTTGATTAGCTTTGGGCTGTTTCATAATGGAAGATATTTCCTCTGCATTAAGCTTTCCGTCCTGAGATAACTTTTTCAGCTTCTGTGCTTGTGAAAGTGAAGGTGTACAAAGCTCTTTCTCAATAAATCTAAACAAATCAGTTTGCTCTGTTTTTGTGAGATACGAAAGTTCAACGCCCACAGAGAAAGAGATTTTATTCTCATCTACCATATTAAGAAGTTTAGGGATAAGTTTCGTAAGGCGGATATATCTTTTCACTTGAGATGCACTATCTTCATTCGAGATTTCCTTTGCAGATAACTTCGGTCCGACTTGGTCCGAAGTTAAATCCGTACGTTTACCTTGCTTTTTAAGGGCATCCATTTTCATCTTGTAGGCAAAGGCTTTTTCCGAGTGTAGAATGTGCTCACGGTGCAGATTGCTGTCAACGAGGATAATATCCGCTTCTTCCTTTGTGATATCCAATACAACAACG
>JAFWYB010000029.1 GCA_017517865.1 Clostridia bacterium
ATTCGCAAATGGGTACATTCTGCGAAAACAATGTCTCATCTCAATTAAAGTATAATGTAATATTTTTACAATGTCGAATGTGTGAGCTTTAATATAAAAATTATCCCGTCAGGAGTGCAGAGTTCTGCTTTCTAACGGGATTTTTGATTTATATGTTCAACTTAAACTTTTTATAATCTCTTTAAACTCTGCTTCATCACGAACACAGTCAAACTCTTTGTCATGCAACCATTTGTCGCGAAGAATTTCACAAAGAGGTCGGCTGTCAGCAGTGTCAAAATCAACTCTTCTTTTAGTGATTTCACCTACCAAGAGCGCACTGTATGTTTCTTCCTCTGGGCGGCTGTCACAGTCCTTTGCTCTTTTGACGGCCAAGCGCAGATGCTTATACATATTTTCATAATCCTTTAGCACTGCATATTTGCTCGCTATATCATATTCAATCCACACATCACCCCAACTGTTTTTAGGACGATTACCGTCGAGCATAATCTCTTCTATTTCAAAATCCTTCTTTAAAACTAAAAGCTCCGTTTCAACAGGAAGAATATCAGCGTCAGCCAAAAGCCAAATAAAGCTGCTTAGGTTTCTGTAGCTTTCCATAATTGCATTTTGCAGGAAAGGTAGCTTCTCTTCATTTTCTAATGACCACCAGATTTGATTTTCACGGCAGAGCTTCATCGGTGGCAAGGTAGCATAAATCTTTTTACCGATTTCTTTTCTGCCTTGACAACAATGATTGAAAGCAAGTCGAGCCGTTGCTTCAAGTCTGATATTTTGGTCGGTACAGTACTTCATTATTCTTTCGCCCAAAGCGGTAATTTCATCATCGTACTTTTCCATGTTCTCTTTCCATTCAGGTATGTTACCGTCATTATCCCCTGAAACAAAAAGAGCGTACATAAGTTTATTAAGCAGAGTATAGTTGTTGGGAAACTCTTTAACACCCCTACGGGCAATAGTGATACACTCGTCAATGTTCCCTTTACTGATTTCATTCTGAAAAGCTTCAAGGTAACTGTTAACCATTTCTTTTTCTTTTGTTTCATCCACTCCCATAAGTCTGTCGGTTGATATACCAAAAAATTCTGCGATGGTTGGTATAAGCTCAATGTCGGGATAACATAAATCATTTTCCCAACGGGATACAGACTGACAAGAAACACCAAGCACTTCTGCAAATTCTTCTTGCGTAATCTCTCTTTCTTTTCTTAACATTTTAATTGTTTCACCTATATTTAATCTCATAACAAATACCTCGTTTTATGAATTGAAAGTGACGCCTCTTTCTGAATATATTGTTGCACATAATAAACTGAATTTCAATATCACGTTGAGTGAGTTTTTGTCACGGTATTAGTGATTAACCTTTTTATACCACAGCCTGTTTCCGTTATCAAGAGCCGCTTCACTTCTTCTCTTGACAACAAAAACATTCTGTGCTCTGTGGGAATTACGAGGGTGATACCCTCGCAGTATAACCGTTAAGGTTATCAAAAAAATTCTTCAAGGAAGAATGTAATAATTCAATAACACTCAGAAGAAAAAACTTTTTCTTCTTGGCGGCAGGTGCAAAGCAAGAAATATTTTTCAACTTATTTCAAAACTCAGGAACATTTTTGCGTTCTGATGTCGTTATATATATGGAGAGAAAAATATTTTTTTCAAAGCCCAAACCAAATATTATTGACCATGAAAAAATTTTTTAAACTCTTCGACAAAATCCGCATTGACAAAAATTTCTTGTTGATGTACAATGACTCCGTCAACACAGACGTTAAAAGTTAGGCTCGCTGTGACAAAAGGTAGCTGTCCCTTTCAGCGAGATGCGGAGACAGAGTTAACCCTTTTTCTTTTTCTTTTGCTTTGATTTAATTCAAAGCCGTTACATATTTTGGGTTTAAAACAGAATACCGGCGCGGAAAGAATTTTTCTTCCACGCTTGTTTCTGTTGCCCGAAGTATGTAGCGGCTTTTTTGTTTTGCAATTTTTTATGCGGCGGGTTGTAAATATTTTGAAAACAATTCCGATTATGGGTGTCCATTTGGTCTCTCCCAGTCCTAATAGGTGAGAAATTGTTTTCGCTTCAAAACAAAAAGCTCAAAACATTTTTGAAAGGAGTCAGAAAAAGTTCAGAACAACAAACCCAACCTACTACACTTATCAGAACACAAAGAATGCGGTTTTATGTGGCATCAGTATGAGCAAGCAATGGATATGAGTACTCAGCAACCTTGCTTTGTTACTACTTAATGCGTGGCATCAGTATTAACAAGCAATGGATTTGTACGGTCAAATTCACTTGTTTCTACTTAATGCCGTGGCATTAGTATCAACAAGCAATGGATTTGCATATCCAAATTCCGCTTGTTAGGGAGCTACCCCTAAAACCCCGAGAAAAATTTTGTGAGAAGCAGACGAGCTCACGATAAAAAATCGTCAGAAAAATTTTTCAAGGAATTGAATTTAAAAAACTTTTGCGAGTCTTTTTGAATTCTTACATCCTTCCTTGAAAACAAAAAATCAAAATCTATTTTAAAAAATTAGGAGGTCTATTATGACAACATTAACAGAAATCAAAATTAAAAATTTAAAACCATTTGAAAACAATCCTTTCATTTTCAGAGAGGACACAGCTTTTGATTTGTTAATCGAAAGCATTGCAAACTTAGGAGTACTTACACCAATAATTGTTAGAACACTTGACGATGGACAGTATGAAATCATCAGCGGCCATAGAAGAACTGAGGCTTGCCGAAGACTTGGTATTGAAACTATCCCTTGCATTGTTAAGGAGCTTACAAGAGATGAAGCAACGGTTATACTCGTTGACCTTAACTTGCAGAGAGATGAGGTATTACCCAGCGAGAAAGCTCACGCTTACAAAATGAAAATGGATGCACTTAAAAATCAAGGAGCAAGGACGGATTTAACTTCGACACAGCCTGTGACGAAGTTCCGTACAGATGAAATGATCGGAAAAGAAAACAACGAGAGCAGAGAAACTGTCAGGCGATACATTCGGTTAACTTATCTCATTCCCGAAATCTTAAAGCTTGTTGATGAAGGAAGAATATCTCTGACACCTGCAGTTGAGCTATCTTACCTTGCAGGTTACGAACAAGAACAGGTTTACTGCTTCTATGAAAACGAAGAAGTCACGCCGTCATATTCTCAATCAGTGCGATTGAAAAAGCTTTCGCAAGAATTCAGGCTGACCGATGAAAGAATTTTTGAAATCATGTCCGAAGCAAAAGCAAATCAAAAAGATTTTTTGAAGATACCGACAGAAAGTATAGAGAGATATTTTAAATCAAGGTTCACCGAAAAACAAAAGCAAGAGTTTGTAATCAAAGCCGTCGAGCATTATCATCGGTACCTGATGCGGCAAAGAGATGCGAGGTAAGAGAATGAAAATATTTAAGTATTTTAAAATTTGTTTGTTATGTATTCTCAATGACATTCGTGCCGAATGTAACGAGTATGTGATAAACGGAGTAAGGTACATTGTTTCATCCCGCTTTGAAGAAACAAAGATAACAATGAAGGAAAGATTAGAAAAATTTATCGGAAGTGATTTCGCACATTTGTCAGTTGCGGAAAGTAATGATACAATGATTGCAGAATGTGTGAATACAAATGCCGGAGAATGGAGGATAAATGCAGTCGGATAATTTAGGCATAACAGCAATCTATTGTCGTCTGTCCCGTGATGACGGAACAGATAGCGAGAGTAACTCAATCGCAAATCAGAAAAGATTGCTCTCACAAAAAGCAAAAGAGTTAAAACTCACCAATACAAAGTTCTATGTTGATGACGGTTATACTGGAACAAATTTTAATCGTCCCGGTTTTCAGGCAATGCTTGAAGATATTGAAATGGGATATGTAACAACAGTAATGGTAAAAGACTTGTCCCGTCTCGGCAGAGATTATGTTTCCGTCGGTCATTACACAGACAACTTCTTTCCTGAACATAACATACGCTTCATCGCCGTCAACGATATGGTTGACAGTAATGACGGTGAGAATGAAATCGCCCCATTCAAGAACATAATGAATGAAATGTATGCAAGAGATATTTCAAGAAAGGTACGCTCATCACACCGCATAAGAGGCAACATGGGTGAGCCCTTATCTCAACCGCCTTACGGTTACATGAAAAGTCCTGAGAACAAAAAGAAATGGATAATTGATACCGAAGCGGCAGAGGTAGTCAAGAGTATCTTTATGATGTGCATTGAAGGTAAAGGTAATGAAACCATCGCACGAATACTTCAGGAAAACAAGGTGATGATACCAATGGCATATTGGCAGAGCAAAGGTCTTGACCGTGGCGGAAAGAAAACACAGCCTGACCCGTACAAGTGGTGTAAGACTACTGTAGGCAAAATACTTGAACAGCAAGAGTACTGCGGTGATGTTATTAACTTTAAGACCTATTCTAAGAGCTTTAAGAACAAGAAAAGGATTCTTAATCCTGAAGAGAATTGGAAGGTGTTTAAGGGCGTACATGAGCCTATCATTGACAGAGATACATTTGAAACAGTACAGAAGATGAAAGCTAAAGCAAAACGTAGAGCACCTAACCCCAAGCACGCTGAAAAGAATATGTTTTGCGGATTGCTATACTGTGCAGATTGTGGCAGTCCTTTATGGTTCAATGTCAATCATCCTAATACTGACATCAAGTATTTTATGTGTTCAAACTACAAAGGAAGAAGAGGAACCTGCGAGGGTACACACTATGTCAGGGCAGATTCTATGGAGCAGATAGTGATGCTTGAGTTGAGAAACTTGGCAAACTTTCTCGCCGAAGATGAAGAAGCCTTTGCAGATATTCTTGAAGCGAAGACAAACAAAAACATACTCAATCAGCAAAGGTTTCTTGAAAGCGGTATTGATAAGGCAACAGCAAGAACAAAAGAGGTTGCCATTATGTACGAGAAGCTATTTGAGAAGCACATTAACGGAATTGTCAATGAAGAAAGCTTTATGCAGTTATCTCAGAAATATGAAATAGAACGTGATGATCTTAAAGTAAAAATCAGGCAGTACAGGGATGAGTTATCTGAAATTGAAAGTCTTCGTACAAGCAAAGAGCAATTCACAATGGCGGTCCATAAGTTTATGCAAATGGAAACTCTGACACCTGCACTCTTAAATGAACTGATAGAAAAGATAGAAGTTCATTCTATTGAGGGTAAGGGCAAAAACAAAACGCAGAAAATCATCATTCATTATCGCTTTGTGGGAGTAATTGACAATCCTATTAAAGAGGAAAACATCATCCTTGAAGCAAGGCAAGGTGTAGCCGTTGAGTATTTGACGGCATAAAAAAAGCAAAAAAAGAGCAGGCTTAAAACCTGCTCGATACATAACAAATCATATTAAATTAAACTGTGAGGAAATGAAAAAAAGAATAGTGAGTATTCACTTGTGTTATGAATACTCACTATGGTGCGGATGACGGGACTTGAACCCACAAGAAATTGCTTTCACTGGAACCTGAATCCAGCGCGTCTGCCAATTCCGCCACATCCGCATGCTTTGCTTACAGCTTTCACTGCCGTGTCGAATATATTACCATAAAAAGTATATCAAGTCAATAGCTAATAACAAAAAACAGACAGACTCATTTTATAAAAGTTCTTTACAAAAAATATATTTGGTATATAATTTATAAAAAGAAAAGGGGTGATACCGTGCGAGATTTTAAAGTTGTGCTGTGCAGTATAAATTCAAAATACATACATTCCTCGCTTGCGCCTTGGTGTATATATACCTCGGCAAAAACGAGATGCAGTGACGGTATCATCCTTAACGTTACAGAGGGTACCGTTAATGAAAATGAGGATACCCTGCTTGAACGTATTCTTTCCCGTTCTCCCGATGCGGTGGCTTTTTCCTGCTATATATGGAATATTAAAACTATACTCAGACTTTCTGAAAGAATCAAAAGCAATCGTTCAGATGTAATTATAATTTTAGGCGGACCCGAGGTCTCTTACCGCCCTGCGGAGCTTCTTGAAGGTAAATCTTTTGTTGACTACCTACTAACGGGTGAGGGAGAGGTTGCGGTGCCTGAGCTTCTTAACTGTATTTATTCGGGTAGGGATGTTGATATTCCCTCTGTTTCTTACCGTACTGCCGACGGACTTCATATTGACCTAAGAGCAGCTTATACCGATGAAGGCGTTTCTCCCTACTGTGAGGAATATTTCAGCACTCTCAACGGCAGAATTGCATATATTGAAAGCAGCCGCGGCTGTCCTTTCGGCTGTGCCTTCTGTCTTTCGGGCAGACTCGGCAAGGTGAGATATATTGATATTGACCGTGTAAAGAAAGAGATGCTCAGCCTTGCAAAAGCGGGTGCGAAAACAGTAAAATTTGTTGACCGTACCTTTAACTGCAATAAATCAAGAGCGAAAGAAATACTTACCTTTATAAGTGAGCTGTACGGCAAAGCAATTCCCGAGGGTACCTGCTTTCACTTTGAAATAGCCGCCGATCTGCTTGACGGTGAGCTTTTTGAGGTTATTTCGGCTCTTCCGCAGGGAGCTGTTCAGTTTGAGATAGGCATACAGTCCTTTAATGAAGCAACGCTCAAGGCGATAAACCGCAAAACAGATATCAATAAGGTTACCGCCAATATTGAAAGGCTTGTCAGCTTCGGCAACTGCCATATTCATATTGACCTTATCGCGGGTCTCCCCGAGGAGGGGTATGAAAGCTTTGTAGAGGGCTTCAACAGAGCTTATAGGCTTAAAGCAAACATGCTTCAGCTCGGCTTTCTTAAAATTCTGCACGGTACGCCTATGGCTGAAAACAGAGCGGCTTTTCCCTGCGAATACAGCAGTGAGCCGCCCTATCAGGTTACCGAAACGCCGTGGATAACCAAAGAGGAGCTCAGAAAGTTGCAACTCGCCGAAAACGAGCTTGATCGCCTCTATAACAGCGGCAGATTCAGCCGTACTCTTGACTGTGTGCTTTCTGAAAGCGGTATTGAACCCTTTGAGCTGTTTTACGGTCTCGGTGATTATCTTCTGAAAACTGAAAAAAAGGGGAGTATGCCACTTGATGAATATACAAACACCGTATATGATTATTTTTCCTCCCTTGAGCTTGTCAGCGCCGAAAGGCTTCGTGACGCTATGATTTATGACCGTATTTCTACCAACAACTCGGGAGTAATTCCCGAAAGGCTCAAGGTGGTTGACCCCAATATGAAAAAAATCAGAAACTGCATAAGAGAGACTGACCCCGTTAAAAACGGAGTTGACCGCACGGTTGCAGTGCTTTACACAGAGAATAAAGCTATTTACTGCGACTATGAAAGCCGAAATCCCGTAACGGGCAAATATGATGTAATGGAATACCCGTTAGAAAGGGAATAAAAAATATAAAAAATTCATTTTTACTGTTGACAACGGCAAATAATTGTTGTATAATCAACAAGCTGTTAAAAACAGATGCTGATATAGCTCAGTCGGTAGAGTGCATCCTTGGTAAGGATGAGGTCACCGGTTCAAATCCGGTTATCAGCTCCAAACGAAAATCCGTTCACGTAAGTGGACGGATTTTTGTTTGTATTATTCATTATTAATTATTCATCATTCATTATTCATTTCTGTAAGGACGGATTT
This sequence comes from Clostridia bacterium, assembly GCA_017517865.1. GTDB lineage: Bacteria > Bacillota > Clostridia > Oscillospirales > Acutalibacteraceae > UBA6857. Next base: position 7,647 of record JAFWYB010000029.1, read on the forward strand.
TCGAATGAATAATGAATAATGAAGTCGCTTCGCTGATGAATAATGAATAATTTTGACATAAAATCAGCATATGTTGTATAAAATTACTTCATATGTCTGAATATATTGATGACAAAATGAGCGAATCATTACTTAATGACTGTTTAGAACTTAAGCGTATATTGATAGCATTTTTCAATACTGCCAAAACAAATCAAGAGAAAACTTGAATTCTTTTCTGTTATCAGCTCCAACCCCTTGAAGCTTAAGGTTTCAAGGGGTTTTTCTTTGTTTTTTATAACTTTATCAGAGTGCATCCTTTTTTACAAAATTCAATGAAGGGATGCGGTCTAATTATGCGTTCAAAAATTGTATTTCGTGGACACTCTGAAAAATTATTCAGTGAGGTGACCTTCCCTGTCCGACTGCCATAATATCACCTTCCTGTATGTGTTGGAATGATTATAGCATAGAAAATCAAAAGATGAAAGTATGAGGGCGGATTATGTTGATTTTCATATTGTTATGTGATACAATGATGGAGAAATAGAAATTATTTTGTTAGATAAAATAAGAAATTGGTAGGGGGCTTTGTATATGAAGTGTCAAAATTGTGGAGCAGAGGCACAGGGTAAGTTCTGTGAATATTGTGGTAGCGAAATGCCACAAGAAAAATCTACTGTAAATATAACAAATAACTACTATAATTGTTCTGTTCCGCAGGAACATGCCGAAACAGACAACAATATTGGCAAATGTCCTAAGTGTGGCAATTCAAAAATCAATTTTAAGAGGGAGAGAGTAGCAACTACTACACAGTCTCGTTCTCGCAAAAATTATATTGACTCTGGCAGACAGGGTAAGTCTGTAAGTCAGTCGGCATACAGAACTGTTGGTGTTTGTCAAAACTGTGGGTATACTTGGAATCCCAATGCTAACAATAATGGGTCAAATAATAAGACTTGGTTGTGGGTTCTTGGTTGGATTTGTATTTTTCCGTTGCCCCTCACTATATTACTGCTGAGAAAAAAAGATATGAAACCTGCGGTTAAGTACGGCATTATCGCTATTGCATGGGTTATGTTCTTCGCTATAGGTATGTTTGGAAATAGTGAAACCGATACTCCTCAAACCGATGTTTCTGGCACCACAATCCAGACGGAGCAGTCCACCAATATTGGAACTGAAGACACCTCGCAAGACATAACAGAAAATAATAGTCCGTGGGCTCAGCAGGAAAAGACTATTAGAAGATTTGTCGATGAATTCAACGCAATTTCTGCGACACCTATTACGGATATTGAGTTCAGAAAAAATCATACTATCGCATATTTTGTTGTAGATGATTTTTCTGGTTTGAGCATCAAGGTTAATGACCACGATGAAACTGGATTCATATTCACCTTTGAGTTTAAGGACGGAAAAGCTTCCCTTGATAAATATGAAAATTTTATGCGGGATGCAATCAAGGTCTTTGATGCGAGCCTTGATGTCGGAAATAAGTTCCAGGAAGCAAACGCAAACTATGATACTACCATCAATTTGAGCGACAGTATTTCCGTTAAATATCACTACATTAAAGATGCTGTGGGCTACCAGTCAGCTGATACCTATATCATCACTTTGATTTCTGCGGATTACAACAAATAAGAAAAATGGAACGGCTTACAACCGTTCCATTTTCTTTTACCCTTCCAAAAGCCCCACATATTTATAAAACGTAGTTCTGCTCAAACCGCAAACCCTTACAAACTCTGAAAGGTTCATAATCCCAAAAAGGAACGGCAATCTCCGTTCCTTTTTTCTTTCCTCTACCCTTGACATTTTGCCTCCCGGCTTGCTATAATTAAACTGACATAATTTGAACACAAACGGAAGTGATAAAATGAAAGCAATCATCGGCGGAAAAATCATTCTTAAAGACAGAATTGTCGAAAACTGCGCTTTGCTTTATTCAGATGTTATTGAGGGTGTTGTCCCTATGGCAAACATACCTGAAAACGCTGAAATCATCGATGCAAAGGGAGGCTATGTTGCTCCCGGTCTTATCGATATGCACATTCACGGCTATCTCGGCAAGGATGTCTGCGACGGCGAAGAGGAAAGCATAAGAGTTATTTCTTCGGGTCTGCTTGCAAACGGTGTTACTGGCTATCTTCCCACCACAATGACCGAGGATATGAGCGTTATAAGAAAAGCACTTGAGGTATGCCGCAGTCTTAAGGAAGAAAGCAAGACCTGGCAGGGCAGTGCAATTCTCGGCTGTCACGCTGAAGGCCCCTTTATCAGCGAAAGCAAAAAAGGTGCTCAGGATGCGAAATATATCCTTAAGCCTGATGCAAAGTTTGTCAAGGAATATGCTGATATTATAAAATCAATAACACTTGCTCCCGAGTGCGACGAAAACGACTTTGCCGCTATACGTGAAATTAAAAGAGATACAGACGTTGTTGTTTCAATGGGTCACACCTCTGCTGATTATGAAACTGCAATGGCAAGCGTAAATGCAGGTGTCAGCCACGTCACTCATCTTTACAATGCAATGACACCCCATGCTCACCGTGCTCCGGGTGTAGTTACAGCTGCACTTAATGCAGACATTAGCTGTGAACTTATTGTAGATACCTTCCACGTTGATACTGCTCTTTATAATATGCTGTGGAAGCTCAAGGGCAGAAAGCTCTGCTTTATCACCGACTGTCTTCCTGCAGGCGGACTTCCCGAAGGTGAGTACACTCTCGGCGGTCAGAAGATTATATATAAAGGCATTGTTTGCCGCCTTGAAGACGGTACCGTTGCAGGCAGTGTGCTTAAGCTCAATAAGGGTGTATGGAATGTTTATACAAACTCAGACATTCCTCTTTATGAATGTGTAAACTGTGCATCTCTCAACCCTGCAACAACCTTAGGCCTTGAAAAGACAAAGGGCTCACTTGAGGTAGGCAAGGATGCAGATATTATTATCACAGACAGTGAATTTAATGTAGAAAAAACAATTATCGGAGGCAAAGTAAGATATGAAGCTTAAAGTTAACGCAAAACTCGACCCGAAATTTCAGCCTTTGGCACTCGTTTGCCGTGAAATGCGCGAAGCAACAAAAGAAAATGGTCAGGATATAGTTATCGCCGTCGAGAGAAATAAGGGCTACACAACTACATACAAGACCCGCATTTTCGCTGACGGCACAGGCTATGATGAAGAAAACTTCAGATTTGTTGAAAGAATAGTAAAATCACTTCTTTGGGTTGCAGGCGGCTATAAGGTTTATATCGCAGGCAGTGAAGCTGTGGGTGCAAAGATTAAAGAAGCTTTCAGCTACGGCGGGCTCCGCGATTTTGACGTACGCTTTATGGAACGTGTGTATGAGGAAAAATTTGAAGTAATTACCTGCGCACTTGAGGATGCTCCTGCTGATAAGTCGGCTGCCGCACCTATCGGAAGACATCTTGACGGTTGCCGTATCGGTTTCGATGCAGGCGGAAGTGACCGTAAGGTAAGTGCCGTTATTGACGGTGAAAGCGTATATTCCGAAGAGGTTGTATGGTTCCCCAAGACAAATTCCGACCCCGACTATCACTATCAGGGTATACTTGACGCTATGAAAACTGCGGCTTCAAAGATGCCGAGAGTTGATGCAATAGGTATTTCCTCTGCGGGTGTATATATCGACAACAGAATTATGGTTGCCTCTCTTTTCCTCAAGGTGCCCGAGGAAGAGTTTGACAAGAAGGTAAAGAATATGTACCTTGACGTTGCAAAGGAAATCGGCGAGAACATCCCCGTTGAGGTTGCGAACGACGGTGACGTAACTGCTCTTGCAGGTGCTATGGACCTTAATGACAATTCCGTACTCGGTGTTGCTATGGGAACCAGTGAAGCAGGCGGCTATGTTGACCCTCAGGGCAATATTACCGGCTGGCTCAACGAGCTTGCTTTCGTACCTGTTGACTTTTGCGAGGAAGCAATGGTTGATGAGTGGTCAGGCGACTACGGCTGCGGCGTTAAGTATTTCTCTCAGGATGGCGTAATCAAGTGTGCTCCATGGGCAGGCATTGAGCTTGACGAGAGCCTTTCACCTGCAGAGAAGCTTAAGGTTGTTCAGAAGCTTATGGCAGAGGGCGACGAAAGAGCTGCTGCTGTTTACGATACAATCGGTGCTTATTTCGGTTATGCAATCGCATATTACACCGAGTTCTACGATATCAAGCACGTGCTTATTATGGGCAGAGTTACCTCGGGTGAGGGCGGTGTAATTCTTCTTGAAAGAGCACAGGAGGTTCTTGATAAGGAATTCCCCGAGCTTGCCAAAAAAATCAAGCTCCATATTCCCGATGAAAATTCACGCCGTGTTGGTCAGTCTGTCGCAGCGGCAAGTCTGCCTGAGATAAAATAACAATAAAAAAGGATGCTTCTTGCATCCTTTTTGCTTCTTATAGTTGATTTTTTAATGAAATTATGATAAACTGAATATAAACAAGTTAATTGCATCTGTTTCATATATGTATATTCAGGGAGATTGGTAAAATGAAAAAAACGGTTAAAGGTTTTTGCTGTATACTGCTTGTTATTTTACTGTGCTTTACGTCCGTGCCGACGCAAAGCAATATGCTTGCCCGAGCAAGGTCTGACAAATATAATATATACGGAAGAAGCTTTGACAAAAACTTCGATTATTTTACAGCCAAAACAAATTCAACCTCATACAGTCCCGAACTCGCAAATATGACCGCTGCTATGTCAAAGGCGGTTTATGAAGAAGCTGACATTAAAAACGCATTTGCTTCTCTCGGCTTCGGTGCTGACGATTATGTTTATTACGATTATAACGGTGAGCTTGAGCCCTATAAGTGCTGTCATGCAATCGGCTTTAAAAAATCAGATTACGGCAGTGAAACGGTTTGTCTTGTTGTTGTCAGAGGTACTGAGGGCAATCTTTTCAGCTCAGACTGGATTGGAAATTATTCAATAACCGTAACCGAAGACGGTAACCATTCCGGCTTTTCAAATGCCGCAGATTATCTTTATGCTAATATAAAAAAGATAATGAACGAAAAGAATATTACCGGGAAGGTCAAGTATGTGCTTACAGGTCATAGCCGCGGAGGTGCTATTGCACAGCTGTTATCTGTTAAGCTTATGAATAACGGTATCAAGGCTGCCGATGTTTTTAATTACAATTTCGCAATTCCGAATGTGGCACGTAAAACCACTTTCGGCTCATATAATAACATTTTCAATTTATGTAACAGCGAAGATCCGGTGCCGTTTCTTCCCGATAATTTAGAGGGTATTTTAAACGGCTCAGGTGAGATATGGGGTAAATTCGGCAGAACCTACTGGTTTTCAAAGGAATATGAAGGTAAGATTATTCCTCTTTATAACCATGATATGGGTCTGTATCTTGAGTATTTTGATAATCAGCCCGAGCTTTCAGAGCTTGACAGCTCTTCAGAGGACGATAATGTTTTTGAAATAGAAAACGGCTGGGCGGTCAGAATACAGGGTGCAGCAGATGTAGTGATTACTGACGGTAACGGCAGTAAAATGGTAACCGTTAAAAACGGAGAAGCCAAGTACGAACCGGGCTTCCTCGGTGATATTATGGTCAAAGCAGATTCCGGCAGTATGATTATATACATCAACGGCGATTTGGATTTTGATGTAAGTATTGTCGGCAGGAAGAACAGTATAGCGTCCTATTCTGTTGAAAAGTATAATTATATTACGTCTGCTGTTCTGGAATCAAAGACCTTTAACGGTATAAGTATAAGCAAGGGCAAAGAGTTTTACAGCGTAGTGAGGACAAACAAAAGTCTGAATGATGTTAAGCTTTATGTGGTTGAAACCTATAACGGTGTGCGGATTAACGGATATGAGGTGAACACAGACGGCACGGAAAAGGAAATCAGACACGTATACACTACCGAAAAGACAGAGCCCACCTGCACTGAGGAGGGTTATACGGTGTTTACCTGCCTTCACTGTGACGGTAGCTACCGTGATGAATTTGTGCCTGCAGAAGGTCATAGCTATGAAGGCTCTGTATGTACTGTCTGCGGTTATGACAGAGCTGTTGAATGTGACCATCTTTGCCATTCAACGGGTTTTCTCGGTTTCGTGTGGAAGGTAATTCTCTTTTTCTGCAGCTTACTTAATCTTGACCCTGTGTGTGACTGCGGTATGGCACACTATTAAAACTCTGAAAATGCCACGGCGCTTCGTAGAAAGTGAAGCACCGCGGCATTCTTTTTTTCAGGCACCTCTTGACAAATCCTGACAACAGTATATAATATGAATTAGCACTCTATATGCGAGAGTGCTAAAATAACTATACAGGAGCGAAAACAATGGCAAAGAAACAGTTTAAAGCAGAGTCTAAAAAGCTTATGGATATGATGATAAATTCCATTTATACCCATAAAGATATATTTCTTCGCGAGCTCATCTCCAATGCAAGCGATGCTCTCGACAAGCGTTATTATAACGCAATGAATGAGGGAGAAACCGGACTTGACAGAGAGGATTACAAAATAAAAATCGAAATAGATAAAGAAAACAGACTTCTCACAATCAGCGATAACGGCTGCGGTATGAGTGAAAAGGAGCTTGAATCTAACCTTGGTACAATTGCCAAAAGCGGATCTCTTGATTTTAAGAGCGGTGTTGAAAAGGGCAGTGAGGTTGAGATTATCGGTCAGTTCGGTGTAGGCTTCTATTCCGCATTTATGGTCAGCGACAAGGTTACGGTGCTTTCAAAGGCACAGGGCAGCGATGAGGCTTTCAGATGGGAATCTGAGGGCGTTGACGGCTACACAGTTTCACCTGCAGAAAAGGAAGAAGCAGGTACGGTTATAACCCTTCACATCAAGGAAAGCACCGAGGAAGAGGATTACGACAAGTACCTCGGCCAGTATACAATTCAGAATATCGTTTCAAAATATTCCGATTACATACGCTATCCCATTATGCTCGATATGGAAAGAACCGAGCTTAAAGAGGGCACAGAGGATGAATACGAAACCATAACTGAAGCGACTCAGCTTAATTCAATGGTACCTCTCTGGAGAAAGAGCAAGAGTGAGATTACCGACGAGGACTATAACAGCTTCTATCAGTCAAAATTTTACGATTATGAAGCACCCTTAAAGACTATCCACTCAAAAACCGAGGGACAGATTTCCTACGATGCCCTTCTTTTTATTCCTGCTCACGCACCCTTTGATTACTACTCAAAGGATTTCGAAAAGGGTCTTGCACTTTATACAAACGGTGTTGTTATAATGGAAAAATGCAAGGAGCTTCTTCCTGATTACTTCTCATTTGTCAAGGGTCTTGTTGACTCGGCTGATCTTACACTTAATATTTCAAGAGAAACTCTTCAGCAGGACCATCTTCTGAAGGTTATTGCAAAGAACATAGAGAAGAAAATAAAATCTGAGCTTGAAAAAATGCTCCGTACTGACCGTGAAAAGTACGAAGAATTCTACAATGCCTTCGGTGTACAGTTAAAGTTTGGTATCTACAGTGACTATGGCAGAAACAAGGAAACACTGCAGGACCTTATTATGTTCGTTTCCTCAAACGAAAAGAAGCTTGTTTCACTTTCCGAGTATGTTGACCGTATGCCCGAAAGTCAGAATACGATTTATTTTGCAACAGGTGAAACCATTGATAAAATCGACCTTCTTCCGCAAACAGACAGCGTAAAAGCAAAAGGCTACGAGATTCTTTACTGTACTGACGACGTTGACGAATTTGCATTACAGATGCTCCGTGAATACAAGGGCAAGACCTTTACAAATATCTGTGCGGCAAATCTTGACCTCGACACCGAGGAGGAAAAAGAAGCTCTCAGAGCCGAAAACGAAGAGGCTAAGGAACTTCTCAGCTTCCTTAAGGAAAGTCTCGGTGATGCCGTAAGCGAGGTGCGCTTTACAAATAAGCTTAAAAACCACCCCGTTTGTCTTACCAGCGAGGGAATGATGAGTCTTGGTATGGAAAAGGTGCTTTCTGCAATGCCGGGTGCCAACGGGGGAGTAAAGGCAACGGTTGTGCTTGAAATCAATAAGGATCATCCCGTTGCGGATAAAATCAAGGCACTTTATGAAACAGATAAAGAAAAGACCGCTAAATATGCAAAGATTCTCTATGCACAGTCATGCTTAATTGCAGGTAAGTCAATTGAGAACCCCACAGAGTATAGCGAGCTTGTGTGTGAATTGATGTAAATATTATAAAACAACCGCCGGAGATTTCTCTCCGGCGGTTCGACATATCTGAAATTAAATTATACTCAAAACGCCGCAAGGCGTTCCCTGACTACTGGCTACTGCCTACTGACTACTTAAATTACTCCTCGGCACTTGCACGTCTGATATAGTTCTTGAAGAACTTAAGTGCATCCTCAAGGCAGGCAACGGGAATTTTCTCATTTGTTCCGTGAGCACCTCTGAGAAGCTCAATGCTTACTCTGAAGGGAGCGTAACGGTAAATATTCTCACAGATAGGCTCATAGTTATAAGCATCGGTGCCTCCCATAACGAGATAGGGAGCAATGATTGAGTTAGGCTCAAGGTTTTTGCAGATGTCACCGATGATTTTAAAGGTTCTTGAATCTGTGGAGGAGAACTTCGAAGCCTCTTTTGAGTTGAGAACATTGATCTCAAGATTGTCATTCTTGCAGACCTTTCTGATGTGGTCAACAAGGTCCTGCTTGGTTGTGCCGGGCATAGCTCTGAAGTTTACCGTGGCAGATGCACGCTGGGGCAGTACGTTAGCTGCGGGGCTGCCTTGAGCCATGGTAACTGCGGTTGTTGTTCTTACGAAGCAGGCACCGAAGGGGATCTGCTTGGCAAGCTGAAGAATCAGAGGTCTGAGAAGGGGAATGTTGCAGGTGATAAGACGTACGGGATATGTACACTCTCTGCCGATTGCATCCATAAGATCCTTCATAAGCTGATTGAAGGACGATTTGAACTGATGATCCTCGAGGGCCTGAATTGCTCTTGCAAGCTCACCGAGGGCATTGTGCTTGGGAGGCTGTGAAGAATGGCCGCCCTTGCCGTTTACAACTATTTCAATGTCTGAATAGCCTTTTTCAGCAATGCCGATGCCTATAAGATATTTGTTGTTTAGTACACCCGGCACGTTTACGGGAATAATTGCACCGCCCTCGTCGATAACGCTGTCAAGCTCAATTCCTCTGCTTTTGAGAGTCATCATAAGGTCGTGGGCGCCGTTTACATCATTTGCAACAACTTCTTCATTGTCACCGAAAAGAAGATATACATCTCTTTCGGGTTCAAATCCGTCTGCAAGGAGAGCTTCAACAGATTCCATAACTGCAATAAGGTGATTTTTCATATCAATTGTGCCGCGGCCCCAGATGTATTCTCCGTCGTCAACACCTTCAAAGGCTCCGTGAACCCAGTCCTTTTCGGTTCCACTTGTTACGGGAACAACATCCTGGTGAGCAAGAAGTGCAATGGGCTTAAGCTCGGGCTTAGTACCCTTCCAACGATAGAGAAGGTTTGCGGGAGGGATGACTTCTTTTTCAAGTCTGCTGTGTATAAGAGGGTATGCATCCTCAAGGAATTTGTGGAAACGTTCAAATTCGTTCCAGTCAACCTTTTCTGTTACTCTGTTTGATATAGTCTTGAACTGAATGGCCTTGCTCAGGTTTTCACGGTATCTCTGCACATTGAATTCCTCTTCGGGAAGGGGAGCGATATCTGCCTTTTTGGGCTTGTAAACGGCGGCGTGAACAGCATTGGCTGCTGCGGCAGCGATAAGTGTTCCGCTGATTATTTTTGTTGACTTCTTCATATTTGCAACCTCTTTCTTATATATTTACAGTTTATTATATACTTACTGACAAATAATTTCAATAGGTTAAAGTAAGTTGATTCAAAACTTTCCTTAAAATGTGCCTTGACATAAGGTGGCGGATATTGTAAAATAAACAAGTCATTATTTTCGGAGGTTAACGGCTATGATGTCAAAAAAGATGATTAAGGTTATATGCATTATAATGGCTGTGCTTATGGCTCTCGGTACATGTGCGGCTCTTGTAAGCGTATTTGCCGTTGACGAGGCTTACTATGAAACCTACGTCAATCCCAAGACAGGCGACAACGACGGCGATTATCTTGTTCCCGCAGGAATCGCTGTCGCAGCCATTCTGGCTATTATTGTTTGTGTGGCACTTCCTAAAATGCGCAGTAAAGACAGTGACGATGACGATGATGAAGACGAGGCTGACGATGTTGAGGAAGCTGAAAACATCAAATCCTCTCCTGAAAAGACGGCCAACGTAAATAAAAACAGCGGTAAGCCCGAGATAATAAAAAAAGATAAATAAAATAAATTACTGTCACAGCGAATTACTGTGACAGTTTTTTATATATAAAATATTGTAAATTCTGTTTATATGTGTTAATATGTAATGGTGAATCCGGACAAAGGTCCGTTAAAGAAAAGGAGATAATTATGAAAAAGCTTTTATCTTTATTGCTTGCTCTTGTTATGCTTATGTCATTGTGTTCAACGGGTATATCAGCAGCATATGAAATTTCACAAAAGACAAAATACCCGGTTATTGTTGTACCCGGATTTATGTCGGGTGAGCTTTCAAAAATCGATGAAGAAACAGGTGAAATTGTCACCGTCTGGAGTTGGGGCGCTGCAGCGAACCTTGTAGGCGGAGCCTCCTCGGGAAATCTCGGCGGTATCGTATCTGATTTTGCTACCTACCTTCTTGCCGGCGATGTTGACCCTATTGCAAAGAGACTCGGTGAAGGCTTCAACAGAATTTTTGTTGATTTAAAATCAAATCCCGACGGCAGCAGCTATAATGAGGATGTATTTGTTACTCTTACCGAGCCCGAAAAAACGAATTTTAAATATCTTATGGAAACCTATCCTGACGGCTCCTATCAGCAGGAGGGTGAGATTATGGCTCATGTCTGTCAGGAGGTCGGTGCCGAAAATGCATTTGCCTTCAATTATGATTTCAGACTCGGTGCAGTTGATGCCGCAGAATGTCTTAAGGACTATATTGATGCCGTTCTCGAATATACTGGCAGTGAAAAGGTAAATATTTTTGCTGTTTCACACGGCGGCCAGGTTACGGGTACATATCTTACTCTTTACGGTGACGAGGGCAAGGTAAATAATGCCGTGCTTACATTTCCGGCTCTTGGCGGTGCGGGTATTGCATACGATGCATTCAATTACAATCATGAGGGCTTCAGCTTCGGCGATGTCGGTCTTCTTGTTTTCATTCAGCACGCTATGATGCTTGAAGAGGATTTACAGTATCTTGTTGAAGCGGGTCTTTTAGGCTTCCTTGATGAGCTTGCAAGTGCTCTTGTACCTTATTGCTTTGAAACTATCGGTTGTTGGGGCAGCCTTTGGGACTTTATTCCCGTTGAGCATTATGATGCGCTCAAGGCTGAGCTTCTTGATGAAGAAATCAATGCAGGCCTTATTGAAAAGAGTGACTTTATGCACTATGAAATTATGTCTTCCAACGGTGAATATAACTATGCCGAAGGCTTCAGAAGAGCTCAGCAGGCCGGCACTAACATATATATAATGGCGGGCTACGATATTCAGATTGTAACCGGTATGACTGTTTCGTCTGATGCTATTATACCTACAACTGCTGCAACGGGAGCTGTTTGTGCTCCCTTGGGTGAACGTTTTGCTGACGGCTATACTCAGGCTGTCGATAACGGCTACAATCAGCTTTCACCTACAATGACCGTCGATGCGTCAACGGGCTATCTTCCCGAGCATACCTGGTATGTTCAGGATTATCATCACGGTATGACCTATAAGGATGAATATACCCGTGACCTTCTTTATACACTTCTTCTTAACGATGAAAGCTATGACATACATTCCTTCCCGGAATTTCCGCAGTTTCACGCTACAACAAACCCTGCTCATGCCGTTCATGCTCAGTTTGACAGCAGTGTTGAGGGTTACGCTTCCTCTGAGGACAGTGCACTTGTAATAAAAAACATCTGTGCCGAAAGCAGTGTGATGATAACTGCAATCAATGTAAAAGGTAACGATGATATTTCCTTCAGCCTTTCTCCGATGATTCTTAAGCCGGGTGAAAGCAGGTCTGTTGAGTTCAAGGGTGAATTCGATGAGGTGAGCTTGAGCAATTTTGAAATCAGCATTTCTTATCTTATCGGTAATCTTACACCTGTCGGTCAGCGTACCTTTGATTTTGTTCTTATGAACGGTGAGGCTGCAGAATATGACGGTGAGAACCCCTATGTTGCAGATGAATATGACAATGGTATGGAAGATGTTATCGGCTCTGAAACAGTGGGTATTCTTGAGAAATTCGGAGTAAAAACACTTGTATCAATTGTTTTTGAAACGGTAATGAAAGTTTATGATTTTATTAACGATATAATCGCACGTTTTACAAAATAATTTTCGGGAGCAGCTTGCTCCCGATTTTTTTTGCCTTTTTTCTGAATATTGATCGGTGTAATGAGCAATACTATGAATACACGGTGAGCTTCTCACTGTTCGGGAGGTGATATTTATGGAAAACACAGGCGTAAAGTGTTCAGTTAACGAGTGTGAATATCACGTTGGCTGTGATAAGTGCAGACTTGACAAAATTGAGGTTACACACGAAAAGACAGGACCTGACTCAATGGCTGTACCTCATTTCTGCAAAAGCTATAAGCATAAGCAGTAAAGCTTTATACGTAAAAATGGAATCTGCCGTAATTACTGCGGCAGATTATTTATTACACAAGAATATTATACCCGAAAAGGCACATAATGAAAATGTATTATATGCTGAAAGGAAGAAAATTATGTGCTTCAGATTGCCGTATCTAAACGAGCTTATGCAAAGACTTACAGAACGAAACAGAGGAGAAACCGAATTTCATCAGGCGGTACGCGAGGTGCTTGAATCAATAGAACCCGTGCTTGAAAAGCACCCGGAATATATTGAAAAGGGCGTTGTTGAGCGAATGGTAGAGCCGGAAAGAATAATAAAATTCCGTGTGCCGTGGGTCGACGATGCAGGCTTTGTGAGGGTTAACCGCGGCTTCAGAGTACAGTTCAGCAGTGCCATCGGCCCCTATAAGGGCGGTCTTCGTTTTCATCCTTCCGTTTATGAGGGCATAGTAAAATTTCTCGGCTTTGAGCAGATTTTTAAAAATTCACTTACGGGGCTTCCCATAGGCGGCGCTAAGGGCGGCAGTGATTTTGACCCGAAGGGTAAATCTGATGGTGAGGTAATGCGCTTTTGTCAGAGCTTTATGACGGAGCTTTCAAAGCATATAGGCTCTAATACCGACATTCCAGCAGGAGATATAGGTGTCGGCGCAAGAGAAATAGGTTTTATGTTCGGCCAGTATAAGCGTATAAGAAACGGCTTTACCGGTGTCCTCACGGGCAAGGGGCTCAATTACGGGGGTTCTCTTGTGCGTACTGAAGCAACGGGCTACGGACTGTGTTATTTTACCGAAGAGATGCTTAAAGAAAAAGGTACAGACTTCAACGGTAAAACCGTTGTAATTTCCGGGTCCGGTAACGTCGCGATTTATGCTGCGGAAAAAGCGTCGCAGTTAGGAGCAACGGTCGTCGCCATGTCTGATTCTGACGGTTATATTTATCATAAAAGCGGTATTGATCTTGAGCTTATTAAAAAAATAAAAGAACAGCGTCGTGGCAGAATTTACGAATACAGAGATATTCACCCCGAGGCGGAATATGTGGCTGATTGCAGCAGGATATGGGAAATTAGATGTGATATAGCACTTCCGTGTGCAACACAGAACGAGCTGGATAAGAAATCCGCAGAGCTTCTTATTAAAAACGGCTGTATTGCCGTTGCAGAGGGGGCTAATATGCCGTCTACCCCTGAGGCGGTTGAATGTTTCCTTTCTAACGGAATTCTTTTCGGACCTGCAAAGGCTGCTAATGCAGGGGGTGTTGCAACCTCGGCTCTTGAAATGACACAGAACTCTATGCGGTATTCCTGGGATTTCGATAAGGTTGATGCTATGCTTAAGGATATTATGGTAAATATTTACCGTTCATCCTCTGAGGCGGCAGAGGAGTACGGAATGAAAGGAAATCTTGTTGCAGGAGCAAACATAGCAGGTTTTATCAAGGTTGCCGATACTATGCTGTCTCACGGGGTGGTATAAACATAAAGCGACACGGATTAAATTCTGTGTCGTTTTGTTTCTTTTGAGTTTATAATATTCATTAAATTCACAAAAAATATTAAAGGAATGTTTATATTACCATTTGGAAAATTTAATATAATTTTAGTGAAAGAATATATAATTTATATACAGATGGATTTTATTCGAAGAAACGGAGGAAAAAACAATGACTTTTACTGACTATGCAGAAAAGGCACTCAAAAAGCTCCCTAACACGAAATCTGCTTATCTTTATAAGCAAGAGGTTATCGCTCGTATGACCGAAAGAGCAAATGAGCTTGTAAAAAGCGGACTTAGCGACAATAAGGTTATAAACGAGCTTATTATCGATGAATTCAGCAATATAGAAAAAGAGTATTATGTGAGGCTCAAGAATAAAAATAAAAAGAAAAAAGCTCAGAATAAGGGAACACTCGCAGCACTCGGTATTATCGGATATATTCTGATTCTTGTGGGAGCTTTCCTCGGTGTCAGCTTTGTTACCGGTGCATGGAATAAAACCTGGCTTATTATAGTAGTGGGTATTCTCGGCGCTGTTATTGCCGGTCTTGCGACAGCTTGTGTTGCGGCTTTTGCCAAAAAGAAAAAATTTGCAATTTTTGCACTTCTCGTTGCAATTCCCGCCATTGCCTCACTTGTTTACGTCATTCTCGGAATCACCGGCCTTCTTTCGTGGCATCCGGGCTGGCTTATTGTTGTGGCTTCGGTTTTTGTTGATTTTCTTATAGTAGCCCTAAGGATTATTGCATCGTCCGGGAAGAAAGATGAGGATGAAATATGGGAAGACGATTAAACGCTGAGCTTTGGGATAAAATGCACTACCTTTTCCGCGATTTCAACGACAGAATGGTGCATCTTGAGCTTCATTATGATTTTGAAATTGACCTTGAAACATTGAAAACAGTTCTGATATGCTTCTTTGAGAAGGCGCCCGTGCTTCACTCAAGGTTTGTCGATAATAAGGTCAGCCCATATTGGGAGGTTATGCCCTATAAAATTGAAGATGTTATTACGGTGAAGCATACGGACAACGTTGAAAAAGATATTGATGAGTTCCTTACACAGTACATACCGCCCGAAAGTGATCTGCAGATGAAGGTGGGAGTTTTCTATTACGAGGGTAAAACTGCACTTTGTATGGTTGAAAACCATATGTGTATGGACGGAGGCGATTTCAAATATTTTATCAGAAGCTTCTGCAAGGCATACAGTGATTACGCTCAGAGGGGCATCAGTCCTATAGCGCTCAGAGAGGGTACGAGATCATATGAGTCGGTTTACGGTAATTTTTCTAAAACCCAGGAAAAAATGGCAAGAAATCTTTACCGCAACGTATGTGCTAAGGATACACACAGTTTTCCGCTTACCGAAAGCAGAGCCGATGACCGCTCTTTTATTGCAAGAAGAAAGATTTCGCAGGAAACCTTCCTTAAGCTGAAGTCTGTTGGTAAGGCTCACGGCGCTACGGTAAACGATATGCTCGTTACGGCTTATTTCTATTCGCTTTATGAACTTGCAGACTACGGTGAGAACGAAAGCGTAACGATTTCCTGCGCAATTGACCTCAGACGCCATATGAAGGATGATGAGGGTCAGGGTGTAACCAATCACACAGCCTTTATGCAGTGTAATATACCGAGACGCGGCAGAAATATTTTTGAAACTCTTCAGTATGTTGTAAACAGCTCGAATCTTTTCAAAAAGGATAAATTTATGGGACTTTACGGCCTGCCGTTGCTCAGGTTTGCTTATAAAATACTTCCGCATTCCGCAAGCGAAGAGATTATAAAAATAGGCTATTCAAATCCGCTTCTTGCGATGAGCAACATAGGTATTCTCGACCATAAAGCACTCTCTCTTAACGGTTATGAGCCGGTTGACGGATTTATGACGGGCGCTGTCAAATATAAGCCGTACGTGCTTCTTTCCGCAACGTCGATGAGAAACGTTATAACTCTTTCTATGTGTGTAAGAGGTAACGAAGAGGACAAAAGAATAGTTGAACGATTCTTTGATATTTTTGAAGAAAGTATAGAAAAGCTTATATCCTGAATTGCTTGAACCCCGCTCAACCGGCGGGGTTTATTTATACCTTTTTCATTGACATTGAATGCTGTTTCTGCTAATATAATTTTAATTAAAGAAATAAACGTGAAAGTCGGTGGACGTGTGACATTTCAAGTTGTGAAGGATCAGTTTATCAAGGACGGTAAGCCCGTCAAGCTTATATCGGGTGCAGTGCATTATTTCAGAAATATGCCGGATACCTGGACCGATATTTTCAAAAAGATGAAGGCTATGGGTCTTAACTGTGTTGAAACCTACTGTGCGTGGAATATGCACGAAAAGAAGCAGGGCGAGTTTGATTTCAGAGGAAACCTTGATATTGCTGCGTTTGTCAGAGCAGCTCAGAAGGAAGATCTGATGGTTATAGTAAGACCCGGTCCGTATATCTGTGCTGAGTGGGAATTCGGCGGACTTCCCTGGTGGATACAGACTGACGATGAGATGGAAATACGATGTTCAAACAAGGCTTATATTAAATATTTTGACAGATATCTTGATAAGCTTTTCGAGCAGATAAGACCCTTGCTTTGCACAAACGGCGGACCTATTATAATGCTTCAGTGCGAAAATGAATACGGTTACTACGGTGATGACAAGGTATACCTCAGATATCTTTACGAGAGTTATCGCGAAAAAGGAATAAACGTACCTCTTTTCACATCTGACGGCACAAGCAGAGAAAATCTTCTTGACGGCTCTGTTGAAGGCTGCTTTTCAACTCTTAATTTCGGAAGCAGAGTTGAAGAAAATTTCAGAGCGCACGATGAGCTTTTTCCCGATCAGCCGAAAATGTGTATGGAAATGTGGAACGGATGGTTTGATGCATGGGGAGATGAAAAGCACCACACAACATCGGCAGAGAACTATGCCGTGGCTGTTGACGATATGCTCACCAAGGGAAGCGTTAATATGTATATGTTCATCGGCGGCACAAATTTCGGCTTTATGAGCGGTGCGAACCATTATGAAAAATTTGCTCCCGATGTAACGAGCTATGACTACGACGCACTTCTTTCAGAGTGCGGCGATGTAACACCCAAGTATATGGCGATAAGAGAAGTTATATCCCGACATATAGCAGAAGAGCTTCCCGAGGTTCCTGCTGACAGAAAAAAAGCTGCATACGGCAAGGTTGAGCTTACCGAAAAGAGCGGTCTGTTTTCAAATCTTGACGTGCTTTCTGTTCCGGTGCGCAGTGATGTGCCCAAGAATATGGAAAAATACGGTCAGGGTTACGGCTATATTGCGTATCGCACCGTTCTCGGCAGAGATTACAGTGATACTAAGCTTTCCTTTGAAAGTCTTGGTGACAGAGCGCAGATTTATATAAACAAGGAGCTTGTTGACATTCTCTATATCAACGACAGACTTGAAACCGTAATCAATGCTAAGGCCGGAGACATTCTTACGGTGCTGTGCGAAAATATGGGCAGAGCTAATTTCGGCAGCAAGATGATGCGTAAAAAAGGTATTGCCGGCAGATGTCTTTTAGGCGATAAGGTTCACTTCGGCTGGGATGTCTATACTCTTCCGATGGATAATCTGTCGAAGATAGCATACACTAATGAGCTTGTGCAGGAAAAGTCAGTTTTCTATAAAGGTAACTTTGAGATTGAAGAAGTGTACGATACCTTCCTTAAGCTTGACAGCTTCACAAAGGGTTTCGTCACCGTCAACGGTTATAATATAGGCAGATATTGGGAAATAGGTCCTCAGAGGACATTATACATACCTGCATCGCTTCTGAAAAAAGGAATGAATGAAATTATTGTATTTGAGTCAGATGGCATTAAGGGCGAGGCTGTAATTGAGTTCACCGATACACCCGAGCTCGGCTGACAGAAAAGGAGAGTAATATGAAGTATCAGATCAAGAAGCTTTACGTTAATGATTTCTCTGTTTATGAAAAGAACAAGATAAGAGAAAGAAGTTATTTTATACCGTATAAAACTCAAGCTGATTTTGAAGGAAAAACCGTTCTCACTGAAAGATACTGCAGTGATTTTGTTACTGTGCTTTCCGGTGATTGGAGTTTTAAATACTACAGTAAGATTTCGCGTCTGCCTTCAAATTTTGACAGTGATAAGACACCTATGGATTCTGTAAAGGTTCCGTCAACGTGGCAGAGAACAGGCTATGAGCAGCCATACTATCTCAATACACGGTATCAGTTTCCTATAACTCTTCCTGACGTTCCCGATGAGATGTCGGCAGGTGTTTATGTCAAGAAGTTCAATATTTCAGATAAGGCTGTGAACCCGATTATAACCTTCCTCGGCGTATGCTCAAGCCTTACTCTTTACATAAACGGAAAGTTTGTCGGCTACAGTGAGGGAAGCCATAACAGCGCCGAATTTGCTCTGAAGGAGTATGTTCATAAAGGTGAAAACGAGCTTATGGCAATTGTATCCAAGTGGTGTAACGGTACCTATCTTGAATGCCAGGATATGTTCAGAGAAAACGGTATTTTCCGTGATGTATATATTACCGAAAACCCGGAGCAATACATTTTTGATTTTGAGGTCAAGACAAAGAAGGAGCAGGCGGGCTATTCAATGACCGTTTCTGCAGATGTTAACGGTGACGGCTTTAGCGGCAAGGAGCTTAGCGTGAGGCTGCTTTATAAGGGCGATGAGATTGTCAGCTGCAAGAAGGAGCTTTCTTCAAAGGTAAGCTTTGATTTCGCCTCACTTGATGTTGTTGAATGGAACGCAGAAAAGCCGGAGCTTTATGAGCTTTACCTTTCAATTCTTGACGGAGAAGAGTGTATTCAGTGTGTCAGAGAAGCCGTTGGCTTCAGATCGATTGAAATAAAAGGTGAATTATTCCTCTTTAACGGCAAGCTTATCAAGTTCAAGGGCGTCAACCATCACGATACGCATCAGTCAACGGGATATGTTATGTCCGGCGAGGATTTACTCAGAGACATTCTTCTTATGAAGGAGTTCAATGTAAATGCCGTAAGAACTTCTCATTATCCTCCGGATCCTATGTTCATAAGAATGTGCGATGAATACGGACTTTATGTTATTGATGAGGCTGATATTGAAACTCACGGCACACAGTTCAATGAAAGTCTCAGATTTACAGGTAAGCCCAACATCATCAGCAACGGCAAGGAATGGCTTCCGAGATTTTTTGACAGGGTAAGGCGTCTTTACGGCAGAGACAAAAACCACCCGTCGGTTACTATGTGGAGTCTCGGTAACGAATCAGGCGGATGGAAGAATCAGGACGCCTGCTACGAATGGCTTAAAACGGTTACGGATATACCCGTTCATTATGAGGCTGTTATCAGAACACCGAGAACCGCTTACGACGTAATTTCGGAAATGTATCAGCACAGTGAAATTGTTGAAAAAATCGGTCAGCATAAGTTCCTGCCCAGATATAAGGGTAAACCCTACTTCCTTTGCGAATACTGTCATGCCATGGGCGTGGGACCGGGCTCACTTGAGGAATATTGGGAAAGCATTTACGCTCATGATAATCTGACCGGCGGCTGTATCTGGGAGTGGGCTGACCACAGTGTATATGACCCGAATGCAAAGTATAAATATACCTACGGCGGAGACCACGGAGAAAAGTTCCACGACGGCAACTTCTGTGTTGACGGCCTTTTCTACCCCGACAGAACCCCGCATACCGGAGCTTATGAAATGAAAGCCGTTTACCGTCCGATAGTTGCAAAGCATATCAGCGATAACGTATACAGCTTCAGAAACACAAACAGCTTTACATCTTCAGGTGAATACGATATCACCTATGAGCTTCTTGAAGATGCCGAATGTGTTGAAAGTGGCAAGGTTGCTCTTGAAATAGAGCCTTGGACATCAAAAAACGTTGTTATAGCACATAAAATGCTGGATGTCAATAAAGATGTACATATCAATTTCATTTATAAGAATAAAGAAGGCATTGAAATAGCGAAGGAGCAAATTGCTCTTAATGAGGTTGTTAAGGAATTCTGCGAGCCCGACGGAAAAGCTGTTACATTTACAGACAGAAACGGTAAAATCACAGTTGTGTTTGAAAATGGCAGTGCAGTATTCTCAAAGGGTGATGGTAAGCTTATCAGTTATATTATCGGTGGCAAGGAAATGCTCTACAACGACGACGGCTTAAAGCCACAGCTTTACAGAGCATATCTTGACAACGACAGGAACATTGTTAAAACCTGGAAGAAGCAGAATCTTCATAAGCTTATATATAACGGTAAAATTGTTTCCTGCAAGGCTAAGGATAACGGAACGGTCAAGCTTGTGAGCGAGGGTTGGCTCTGTGCTGAAGACAAGAAAATTTTCGGGTATGAATGTAAGTATACCTTCTATAAGGACGGTTCTGTTAAAGTTAAGGCTGAGGTTGAAAAGAAGACCTTTGACCTTACTAAATATAACCTTCCGAGATTCGGCGTAAATCTTCTTCTTGATGTGTCTCTTTCGAATGTTGAGTATTACGGTCTTGGTGAGCTCGAAAATCTCAATGACTTCCGTGCACAAAGTATTGTCGGAAAATATAAGTCAACCGTTGCGGATATGTGTGTTGACTACATTAAGCCTCAGGACAGCGGTAATCACGGCAGAACCCGTTGGCTTACTGTTACGGATAATGACGGCAGAGGACTTAAATTCTTCAACTGTAAAGATTATTTCTCCTTCAGTGTTCACGATTATCCCGAAAAGCAGATCCGTCAGGCAAAGCATATCGAAGATATCAAGAGAGGTAAGCTCACAAGCGTAAGCCTTGACGGCTTTATGAGAGGTACAGGCTCTAACAGCTGCGGACAGAATACTCTGAAGAAATACTGTATAGATTTCAAGAAAGAGCTTGAGTTTGAATTTTACATAATTCCCGTTAAAAAATAATTATATATTTCTTATATTGAACTGCCATTTTCTTCTTGAATATGGCAGTTCTTTGTGTTATAATACATTCGATTAGGGCTAAATTTAGCTCAGCTTATTTTTAAATTTACGGAGGCAGAAAATTATGAAACAGTTAAACATCGGTATTATTGGTGCAGGCCGTATCGGCAAGGTACATATGGAATCAATCACATATAACGTACCTACTGCCAGAGTTCTCGGTATCACAGACGTTTTCAAGGACGCCCTTCCCGGACTTGCAGAAAAATACGGTATCCCCAAAATATACAACGACTATAAGGAAATGCTCGCTGACGATGAGATCGATGCTGTTCTTGTCTGTTCGTCAACAGATACTCACGCTGATATTTCAATTGAAGCAGCTCAGGCCGGCAAGCATGTATTCTGTGAAAAGCCCGTTGACCTTACTCCCGAAAAGGTAAAGGCAGTTATCGCTGCGGTTGAAAAGGCAGGCGTTAAGCTTCAGGTTGGCTTCAACAGACGTTTTGACCATAACTTTGCTCATGTTCGTTCACTTATCAACGACGGTAAGGTAGGTAACCTTGAACTTATCAAGATCACATCACGTGACCCCGAGCCTCCCTCAGCAGAGTATGCTGCAGTTTCAGGCGGTATGTTCCTTGATATGACAATTCACGATTTTGATATGGCACGCTTCCTTGCAGGCAGTGACGTAACTGAGGTATACGTAAACGCTACCTGTCTTGTTGACCCGGCAATCGGTGAAGCAGGTGATGTTGATACAGCTATAATAAACCTTAAGTTTGAAAACGGTGCTCTCGGCGTTATCGATAACAGCCGCCGTGCAGCATACGGCTACGACCAGAGAATCGAAGTGTTCGGCTCACTCGGTGCAGCTATGGCAGCTAATGATACACCCACCAATGTAACTGTTATGAATGCAGAGGGCGTTTCAACAGATAAGCCTCTCTACTTCTTCCTTGAAAGATATATGCAGTCATTCCGCGATGAAATGATTCAGTTTGTTGACGCTGTTCTTAACGATAAGCCCACACCCACAACAGGCCTTGACGGTCTGAATTCAATTCTTGTTGCTCTTGCAGCCAAGAAATCTGTTGCAGAGGGCAGAGCAGTTAAAATTTCAGAAATCGGCTGATAAATTTCAGGAGTACCTTTTGCGGTACTCCTTGAAGTGTTTTTATAAGAATTAAACAACCCCGAAAGGATTGATTACTATGAAACTTACAATGGCCCAGGCTCTTGTTAAATTCCTTGACAATCAGTACATCTGCTTTGACGGAAAAGAAACCAAGTTTGTTGACGGCATCTTCGGTATTTTCGGTCACGGCTGTGTTGTAGGTATCGGTCAGGCACTTGAGCAGGGCGGACACAGCCTCAGATATTATCAGGGTCACAACGAGCAGGGTATGGCTCACGCCGCTATTGCTTATGCAAAGCAGATGCACAGACGTAAGATTATTGCCTGCACATCATCAATCGGTCCCGGTGCACTTAATATGGTAACTGCCTGCGGTACTGCTACTGCAAACAGAATTCCTCTTCTTGTACTCCCGGGCGATACCTTTGCCTGCCGTCAGCCTGACCCCGTTCTTCAGCAGATTGAGCAGTACGACAGCTGTGCTATTACCGCTAACGATGCGTTCAAGCCCGTTTGTAAATATTGGGACAGAATCAGCCGTCCCGAGCAGCTTATGACTGCTTGTATCAATGCTATGCGTGTTCTCACAGACCCCGCTGATACAGGTGCGGTATGTATTGCTATGCCTCAGGATGTTGAGGCTGAGGCCTTTGATTATCCCGACTATTTCCTTGAAAAAAGAGTATGGTATGTTGACAGACGCTTACCCTCTGAAAGAGAAATTGAAGCAGCGTGCGAATTGATTAAAAACAGCAAGAAGCCTATGATTATTGTCGGCGGCGGTGTTACTTATTCCGATAGCGACAAGTCCGTGCTTGCTATGGCTGAAAAGCTTAATATTCCCATCGGAGAAACCCAGGCGGGAAAGGGTCAGATTCCCTTCGCGCATCCCCTTAATATGGGAGGCTGCGGTGTTACCGGCGGAGCCGCTGCAAATGCCGTTGCCAAGCAGGCTGACCTTGTAATTGCGATAGGTACAAGACTTACCGACTTTACAACCTGCTCAAAGTGGGGCTTCCAGAATCCTGATGTAAAGATGCTTTCTATCAATGTCTGCTCTTTCGATGCTTTCAAAATGGATTCAACTGCAGTTATTGCTGATGCGAAGGCTGCTTGTGACGCTATTACCGCTAAGCTGAATTATAAGTCACAGTGGCAGGACGAATATGCTCTTGCAAAGGCTGATTTCGACAAAGAAATTGAACGTTGCTATAACGAAAAGCTCGACGGTGTTCTTTCTCAGAAGAGAGCTCTCGGTATCATCAACGAAACTGTTGCCGATGATTCCGTTATTATCGGTTCCTCAGGCTCACTTCCCGGATGCCTTCAGAGAATCTGGAAGTCGAAGGCACCCGATACATACCACGTTGAATACGGCTTCTCTTGTATGGGTTATGAAATCTGCGGTGCACTCGGTGCAAAGCTTGCAGTAGGCGACCGTGAGGTGTATTCAATGGTTGGTGACGGCAGCTTCCTTATGCTTCACAGTGAGCTTTATACTGCCGTTCAGGAAAATAAGAAAATCAATATCATGCTCTTTGACAACAGCGGCTGGGGTTGTATTGAAAACCTTCAGAATAATCAGGGAACCGACACCTTCGGTACACGCTTCACAAGAAGAAACGACGAAAGCGGACTTCTTGACGGTGAGGTTATTGTGACTGATTACGCTAAGATTGCCGAGGGCTACGGCTGTAAGGCTTATCGCATCACCACTGAGGAAGAGCTTTATGCTGCTATTGAAGACAGCAAAAAGCAGACAGTATCAACTCTCTTTGATATGAAGGTCGGCCATAAGAGTATGACAGACGGTTATGATTCCTGGTGGAGAGTCGGTGTTGCTGAGGTTTCCGAAAGTGAAAGAGTTCAGGAATGCTATGAGGATATGAAAGCGAATATCGCAAAAGCACGCTTATATTAAAATTTAAAGGAGAAACAAAAATGCTTAACAAAGAAAAAGTATATCTTGCATGCGCACCTATCGCATGGACAAATGACGATCTTCCCGACCTCGGTGCAGAAAACACCTTTGAGCAGTGCGTGAGTGAAATGGCTCTTGCAGGCTTTACCGGCAGTGAAATCGGTAATAAATACCCCAAGGATGTTGAAACACTCAAGCATAAGCTTGATGTAAGAGGTATGAGAATCTGTAATGCATGGTTCTCCTCACTTCTTCTTTCTGAGGGTTATGATGCAACAATTGAAGCCTTTATAAAGCACAGAGATTTTCTTCACGCTCTCGGAGCAAAGGTTATCGGTGCTTCTGAGCAGGGCAACAGCATTCAGGGCAAGGATGTAAGCATCTTTGGTGAAAAGCCCGTTTACACCGATGAGCAGTGGGCTCTTATTGCAAAAGGCTTCAACGAAATGGGCAGACTTGCAAAAGAAAAGGGTATGTACTTTACTGTTCATCATCACATGGGTACAGGTGTTCAGACTGCAGAAGAAATTGATAAGCTTATGGAGCTTACTGACCCCGACCTCGTTTATCTTCTTTTCGATACAGGTCACCTTTCATTCAGCGGTGAAGATGTAATCGGCGTGCTTAAAAAGTATGTTCACAGAACAAAGCACGTGCATCTTAAGAGCATACGTAAGAATGTTATTGAAGATGCAAAAGCAAAGGGCTATTCATTCCTTGACTCAGTACGTGCAGGTTCATTTACAGTACCCGGCGACGGCGATTTCGATTTCACTCCCGTATTTGATGTGCTTGACGAAGCAGGCTATGAAGGTTGGGTTGTTGTTGAAGCTGAGCAGGACCCTGCGAAAGCAAACCCCTATGAGTATGCTGTTCTTGCAAGAAACTATATAAGAGAAAAGACAGGTCTTTAATAAAACGGACAGCATACAGTTTTAACGCCGTATGCTGTGTTTTTTCAGAAAGAATCGGAAAACCTCTCAAAGGGAAAGGAGAAAAATATGAAAGATAACAGTATGGCTGTTATGCCGAAAAATAAGGCAAAATCAGCTGTTATGATTTTGCTGTCGTGTGTTCTGTTTGTGTGCTCAGGTATATTTATATATCTTGGTATAAGCAGTTTAAATGAACCTGTACGCACTCAGGCACAGGGTATAAATACAATTGATGAATCAGACTTTGAACAGATCAAGTCCACCTTCAATGATTCTCTCGTATCTGTTGTTCTTGACGAGGTCGGAGTCAAAGACCTCGACAGTCTTAAGAAGCAGACCTGCATAATAACTGCATCAGACCCGGATGAGCTGATTAACAATTATATTGATTATCTCGGTTCACTTAATATTGAGGGCCTTGTATATAATTATGTAAGCGGTGATTTTGACGGCGACGGAGAAGCTGAATACTATCTTGAAATTCTCGTACCCGTCAAGGCTACGTTTACGGCTATCGGCAGAGAGCAGGACGTTCAGTTTTACGAAGACAATGTGGCAATGCCGGACAATGTAAATCAGAGAGTTATAATTTACGGTGACTTCTATAACGGCAGTGTTACCTTCCGCAGCTATTATTCAGAAAACGACAGTGAAAAAACTGCTAAGGAAATAAGCGTCAGAAACGGCGTGCTTAACGTTACCTACGGCGGTGACAAGTCTGCGGTTTATATTGTGTGCAGACCTTATGCCGTATATGACGACTACGCATATCAGCCTGATGCATTTGATAATCTTTGCGACAGCTATTCTTCATATCTTACTGAGTTAGGATATACAGATATATATTACTATTGTGCCGATGTCTGTGATGCTGACGGTGAAGAAGTAATCTTCGTTTATTTTGATAAGAACGACAAGGTGTTTGTCCGCGTGCTTGCATTTATAGGCGGTAAGGCACATTTCATTTACGAAAATCTCTTTGACGTTCACGCTACCTACATAATTGAAAAAGACGGTTTGAAGCATCTGCTTGAATACAGTCAGGTTATGGGTAACTCCAAAAACAACTATACTGCTTCATACCATTATTCAGTTTTCAGGTTTAATGCAAACTACGAGCCTATTGCATCTGAAAGTGCTGATACTGAAGTTTCCTTTGATAAGGTTGAATCTGAAAATGAAAGCTTTTTCGCCGCATTCAATAATTATCTCAAGGATGCCTTTGTTATCGCTGACCCCTATGAGCTTACCGGTTATAAATCTCTTACTCAGTCAACCGGAATGAGCACTCACGTAACAGATAACAGTGAGAATAATGCTGAAAAATATCTTTACATTTCAAATTGCAGTACATCAAAGCAGGGTGTTGTCAACGTACCCGAAACAACTCACCTTAATTTCAGAAAGGGTCCCTCTGTTGACTATCCGAAGATTCTTATAAATCCTGCTGACAGTGAAAGCTTTGTCCGTCAGCTTAAGGGCTCGGTAGTAACTGTTATGAACACTGTAAATACCGTAGGTGACGAAGAAAACCCCGTATGGCTGCAGATACAGATAAAATATAACGATCTTACTCTTGAGGGTTACTCCTCACAGTCGTGGATAGATCTTCCCGGCATTAAAACCCTTTATCCCGGTGACAGATTTACGGTAAATGCCGATACAAACGACGGCAGTCTTGTATGGAGCTGCAATGACACCTCTGTTGCAAGGATAAATAGTGAAACGGGTGAGCTAACAGCCGTTAAACCGGGTGTTGTTCTTGTAAAGGTTACTTCTGAGTCAGGTCTTACCGACAGCTGTCTTATAGCTGTTATGGGAGAGGAGGCAGTAAAATGAGAAAAGCTTTTTGTGAAAACTGCGGAAGCAAAATAGAGGACGGAGCGCGTTTTTGTGCTGTGTGCGGCTTCTGCTTTGAAAATGATGATGAAGAGGTTATAGATAATTTTGCAGATATATCCTCTCAGAGTGAGATTTCACTTTCTGAAGAAATGCCCCTTGAAGAAAATTTCCCTTATCCTGTTGAAGCTGAGCCTGTAAAGACAGTACCTCTCAGAAAGCCGTCATATAAGCTTGAAAAGATTCTGCTTGTTGTTTCAGCAATCTGTGCGGTTTGTTCTCTTGCGTTTTACTTTATAGTTACAAACTTTAGCGGTATTCCGATGAAAAATAAAGCTCCTGCTGCATCTGATATCCCTGAGCTTACGGTTGATATGGCCGAAGAAATACTCAATAACGCAACTGATTTCCCTTATCAGTATTTCGAGAAAAGAAATATGATCAACAAAAACGATTATATTATTCATCCCGATTTTATTGAGTACGCTTCAGACGGAGATTACAGATGCTACGCTGTTGACGGAATAGAAACCAAGGACGATTTCTTCAGCTATTTTGAAAAATACGGCACCAGAGAATTTATAGAAAAGAGCCTTGACCAGTCATATTTCTATGTGGAAAAGAATTCAAAGATTTATTTCAGTGATAATTTCGGTATGGGCTGGTATCCTTATTCTGCTGCAAGTATGTTCATCGAGAAAATTGACGATGAAACCTATTATGTCAAGTCAGAAGAGGGAATTGTTGAAGGTGTAATTTTTAAATATATAGACGGTACCTTCAAAGCTACGACAATATCTGCAAAAGAAGCTTATGCACCTTATGATGATAATGGAGCATCAATTTATCTGCCTGATATTGAGCTTGGTTTTGGTTCAACGCTTGACAGTGTCGAAAGAGAGCTTAAAAATGTTGGGCTGAAGCTTAATCGCGACAATATCGTTTATGTTAAGGCTTATTGGGGCACTGACGGAGCGGAAAGCTATGTTACAGCATTTCAGAAAAGCTATAAAAAATATAAGAGCGGTGATTATGTAGGTGTAGTTGTTGCTGTTGAGGAGCCGGATTTTTACGGCAGGGGAGCAAAAGACGGTGAAACAATTCCGGAGCTTACCAAGCAGGAAGCTGTAGATATACTCAATAAAACCTGTGTGCCCTTACAGCTGTATTTTTCAGAAAATAATATGCTTGACGAAAGTGATAAGATAAGTGTTCCGCATCCTTACGGTGATTTTGATTGTGATGCTGTGGCTGTAAAAGGAATTGAAACAGACGCAGATTACAGGAAATTCATAAAAGATTATGCTACAATTTCTCTTATAACAAATATTCACAGCGGAGAATATGTCATCAGAAACGGAAAGTTTTATCTGATTATGGATGACATTGACGGTTTTATGTTCTCTGAAAGAACATTGGTGCTTGAGAAAATTGATGATTCAACTTATTTTGCTCTTGATACCTGGTATTACATTAAAAATATAATTATTTATGTTGACGGGAAGTTCAAGGTGAGTGATATCACTCCAGAAAAAGCAAGAGATTTATGTAATGTTACCTCTTCGGGTGTTAATATACCCGATTTAGAGAATATGTCCTTATCAGAGGCAGAAAGAGAACTTAATAAAGCAGGTCTTAAGCTTGACAGAAGCAATATTACAAAGATTCCCGGTAATTCAGTTGATCAGTTTGTTATCAGCGCTAAGAACAGCTGTAAAAAGGTTGCACGCGGCTCTTCTGTCGGTGTATATCTTGCTGTTAACTTTGCAGATTACGAAGAAAACAGTAATAATTCCGAATCAGATGAATCCGCTGAGCTTACAGACGATTATGTAAGAGAGATGCTCATAAATGCCAGCAAGGTTGAACTTAAATGGTTAGGCTTCAGATATTGCTTTACTGATGATGAAGACGGAATTGGTCCTGATGATGCAGATAAGGTTCATTATGTTGACAGAAATGATTATATAACATATGACGATAACGGATATACTATAAAAGCTTATGCGGTCGTTGATGATGATATTAAATCAGTAGCTGACTTAAGAGCGCTTTACAGTAAATATTTTGATAAAGAATATACAGAGCGTAGATGCTCAGGTTATATCGACCGTAACGGAAAATTGTATGTTGCTGTTGGTGATGCCGGTTTATGGGAGCCTTGCAGTGAATATAATGACGATATTTCAAAGGTTAATGATGAGTATTATATTTACACTTTAACCGGCGATTTTGATGGGGATACTATTACTGTTTATTATGATGTAATATTCGAAGACGGCAAATGGGTATTTACCAACAAATATGAGGACACACACGGCAAAGTGATATATTCAGGCTTTATGCCTGTATGGGGCGCAGAAAACTGCATATATGATTAAAACAATAAACGCCGCTGAAAAGCGGCGTTTATTGTTTTAATATAACCTCAGCAACCTTTAAATCGTAAGGATAAGTAATTTTAATATTCTGCACATCACCTCTTACAAGTCGAACTTCTTTACCGCTGACAGTGAAAATACTGCAGGTATCTGTGAGCACAGCCTTTTTGTCGGCTGAAAGATTTTCATAAAGCTCTTTTAATTTCAATGCGTTGAAGGTCTGAGGGGTCTGGCACTGATAAAGCTTGCTTCTGTCGGGTGTTGCCGTAACGGTAGCTCCGTCAAGGCTTTCAATTATTGTATCGGTTGCCGGTATAACCGTACCGATTGCATCATATTTTTCCGAGTCTGCAATATGGTTGTTTATTATTTCAGCAGTAACAAAGGGCCTTACGGCATCGTGTGTAACAATTACGGTCGAACTGTCAATTCCGTCTGTGTTCTCAATATACTTAATGGAATTCATAACCGTTTCGTTTCTGTCGCTTCCGCCTGCAATTACGGTAATTCTTTCGTCGTTGCAGTATTCTCTGAGTAATTCGTCTGTGTAAGAGCACCATTCCTCGGGGCAGAGTATGATGATTTTTCTGAATTTGTCACAGTCGGCAAATTTCTGCACAGTGTGTGCTATTATCGGTTTGTTGCCTACCTTTATATATTGCTTTGGCTTCTCGGCATTCATTCTTGAACCTATTCCGCCTGCTGCTATTACTGCGTATATCATAGCTGCACCACCTTTGATTTTATGATTCAATTATACAAAATCAGTCATTTTTGTCAATATGATTATATTCATTCAGCGTTGACAAATTTCAACAGGAATAGTATAATAAATTGATTTATTATACGGGGAGAATCTAAGTATGAACCAGTATTTTCTTGACGAAATAAAATGTATCGGTGCTGAGCTTGCGAAGAAAAAGCTTCGTCCCAAGCGCTTTATCGAAAGTGAGGTTAATATTGTCTGCGATGAGCACACCCTCGGCGCGTATCTTGCCGGCTACTATATGTCAGTGTGCTGCGGTGAAAACGGCGGCTGTGTAAACGTTATTGCCGAAGGTGAGTGGAACAACTCTGTGCTTTACGGTGAAATTGCGGTTGAGTTTGAGGAAAAAGGTCAGTTTACACTTTTTAATACCTTTGATGAATATTCAGCTACGGTTAGTGAAAATAAAAACAGACTGATTTATTATATTGTCAATCTTCAGCTTGACAGATATTCCGACAAAGAAACTGTGGCAGCCCGTAAAGAAAGCCTTAAAAAGTGTCTCGCTTTTGCTAAAGATAACAGTTGTCAGTTCGTTCTCGTACCAATCTTTAATTTCAGAGAGCCGTTTCCGCAGGGGATTGCCGCATGCTCTGAAAGAGAGGTTGAGGCTGTCTGCCTTTATGACGGCAAGTTCACTCAGGGTAGGCTTCTTATGGAGCTTGAGGATATCTGCAGAAGCTATTTTGACTCCGAAGAGCAGCTTATGCAGATTGTGCGTCTTGATAATATTTTCGGTCCCCTCGTAAAAAACACCTGTAAGCTTGATTTTGACGGAATTATAAGAGAGTTTATCAATAATAATTCAATTACATTCCGCAGAAGTGATATTTTCACATACTATACGGCCTGTTATATCAGACAGGCAGCTACAGCTGTTCACGCAGTTGCCGCAAAGGGTATTACCGGTAACATATACAATGCCGCCAACTACCGTTTTACTCTTCATGACCTTAAAAACAATCTTTATAAGAGCTTTGCTTACAGAAAGCCTGAAATCAAGTTTGAGAACGATGCAGAAACTGACAGCGAAAACAGATATGAATGTCTGAGTAATCTTAAAATTAAAAATCTCGGTTGGACTGTTGTAACACCTCTTCAGGAGGCTTTTTACCGCACCGCTCTTGCCGAAACCGACGATGATTATATAGCCAATTTCTATATCAGCATTTATCAGGGCAAGCTTGACAGAATCAAGAAAATAGAGATGGATATTATTAAGGAAATAGACCGTATCTGCAAGGCTAACGGAATAAGATATTTCCTTGTCGGTGGCTCGCTTCTCGGCGCGGTTCGTCATAAGGGATTTATTCCCTGGGATGATGATATTGACATCGGTATGCTCAGAGAGGATTACAATAAATTCAAAAAAGTCTGTCCTAAAGAGCTTTCCGATAAAATGAGATATCAGTCCTATAAGCAGGAAGCTAATTCCCACTATATTTTCGAAAAGATCAGACTTAAAGAAACATATTTCAGCACAAAATTTTCAAACCGCTTCCGTGATATTGAAAACGGAATTTTCGTTGATGTGCTTGTTTACGATAAGACCTCAAACATCAGAATTCTTCAGAAGCTTCACGTAAAGCTTATAAAGATGATGAACAGAATTATAAATGTCCGTTGGGTGAACGTGCCCAGAAAGGGTATTCACTACACGGCAACAAAGATTTTTCTTCCGATAATGCGTCTTATACCCTTCAGAGTATATCACTGGTGCTTTGAGGGCGTGCTCAGAATGTTCAACTGGAATAAGAGAAGCAAATATCTTATAGACGGTGTGGGTCAGAACGTTGGCAAGGGAGCCTTTCCGTTATCCTGGTTTGATGAAATGACAGAGGTTCCCTATGAGGATATGACCTTCAGTGCACCTGCAAAATATGATGAATACCTTCGTCATTGGTACGGTGACAGATATATGGAGCTTCTTCCCATTTCATCGAGAAAATCGGGTCATAATCTTAAAAGAATGGACCTTGGCAAATATCTTTTTGCGGATACACAAGATATGCCTTCTCACGTTAACGATCTGCGCGGAGAGCTTTATGAGAAACCGATATATAAATAATTTAAATCGGGCCTTTTTATAAGGTCCGATTTATTATTATCTCATATTTTCTTGACATAGGTGTTAAAAAATAGTATTATATGCTATAATACTATTATTATGGGTAATTATCGTTTAAGTTGATATATTTGAATTATCTGAAAAAAGGAGGTATTGCCTTAAAATGAGCGAAAATATTCAGAACAAGGTAAAGGGTTCAAATTCGCAAAAAAGGAAAAATAAAACAAATTCAAATAAAAATCAGCCTTCACAGAAGGCTCAGAACAGCAAAAAAACACTTGAGTCAAAGGTTCAGGATGAAATAAAGAATCGCAATACGGCAAAAAAATCCGGAGGAAAAAAGCGTGTTGATAAAAAAAATCAGCCTGTAGAGCAAAAGAACAACAAGGTGCCGGCAGAGAAAAAAAACAGAAAGACCAAGAAAACAAAGAAACAGACAGCGCCTGCATTACCGATAAAAATTGCATTTCTCGGCGGCCTCAATGAGGTCGGCAAAAACATAACAATGTTTCAGTATAAGGAAGATATTATTCTTGTTGACTGCGGTCTTGCTTTCCCCGATGAAGATACGCCGGGTATCGATCTGATAATTCCCGATTTCACATATCTTCAGAAAAATTCAGATAAAATAAAGGGTATATGTATTACTCACGGCCATGAGGATCATATCGGTGCATTGGCATATATGCTCAGAGATATAAATATACCCGTTTACAGTACAAGGCTTACAAACGGTCTTATTGAAGGAAAGCTCAAAGAGCACGGGCTTCTCTCAGGCGCAAAGCTTAATGTTGTCAACGCGGGGGAAAGTGTAAAGCTCGGTGAGTTCACAGTAGAGTTCATACACGTCAATCACTCAATTCCCGATGCAGTCGGATTTGCTATAAAATGTGAGGGCGGCACTGTTGTTCATACGGGCGACTTTAAAATAGACAGCACACCCATTGACGGCGGTATGATTGATATAGCCCGCTTCGCCGAGCTGGGTAAAGAGGGCGTACTGTGTATGATGGCTGATTCAACCAATGCTGAAAGACCCGGATATACCGAAAGCGAAAGCAAAGTAGGTGCTTCCTTTGACCTTCTGTTCAGAAGAGCAGGAAACAGAAGGATTATTGTTGCTACCTTTGCTTCAAACATTCACAGAGTTCAGCAGATCATCAATGTTGCACAGAGCCTCGGCAGAAAGGTTGCCCTTTCCGGCAGAAGCCTTGAAAATGTTGTTGCTGTTGCCTCTGAACTCGGATATCTGAATGTACCTGATGGTATACTTATCAAGCTTGATATGATAAACAAATACCCTGAAGAACAGATTGTTCTTATTACTACGGGCAGCCAGGGTGAGCCTATGTCAGCCCTTACACGTATGGCCTTTTCTGACCACCGCAAGGTTGCAATCGGCCCTAACGATTATGTTATCATATCGGCAACTCCTATTCCCGGCAATGAAAAAACAGTCGGCAGGGTAATAAATGAGCTTATGAAGCTCGGCGCAGAGGTTGTATATGAAAAGATGTACGATGTGCACGTTTCGGGTCACGCCTGCCGCGAGGAGCTTAAGCTTATGTTAGGCGTTATAAAGCCTAAATATTTCATACCCGTACACGGTGAGCAGAAGCATCTTCTCAAGCATGCGGCATTGGCTCATTCAATGGGAATTGATTCTAAGAATACACTGATAGCTGACAACGGAACCCTTGTTGAGATCTGTGAAGATTATATCAAAAAGGCGGGTACTGTGCCTGCCGGACAAATATTTGTTGACGGCTCAGGTGTAGGTGATGTCGGATCTGTCGTTCTGCGTGACAGAAAGCATCTTGCCGAGGACGGTATAATTATTGTTGTAGCAACTCTCGACAGTTCAACGGGTGAAATTCTTTCGGGTCCTGATGTTGTTTCAAGAGGTTTTGTTTTTGTCAAGGAATCGGGAGATCTTATTCTTGATGCCCAAAGCACAGCTTATGAAGCTATAATGCGCTGTTATGACAGAAATATTTATGATTGGGGCACCATTAAAAGCAGAATTCGTGACGATGTTTCCCGTCTGATGTATGAAAGAACGAAAAGAAGTCCTATGATACTTCCCGTTTTGATGGAGATTTAATTTATGAAAAAGCTTTGGAAGATATACGATATATCCCTGATATATATAGCTCTGGCAGTTGTTTTGTCCGTTATTGTTTTTGCTTTAACAGATAAGATTGTCGGGGCAGTGGCTTTTGCTCTGACTGCAGCCTTTGCCGTGGGTAAATTCGTATATTATAAAAAAGTCAGAGAAAAGCTTCTTCATAAAATCAGCGTTGTTTCAAATGAACTTGATTTTACTAACGGAAAAGCCTTTGAAAAGCTTGTTGTACCTTGCGTTGTTATAGACGGTGACGGTGCAATCGTGTGGTTTAACGGCAGCTTCAAGGCCCTGTTTGATATTAATTCTTCCACAAAAAAGCTTAATCTCAAGCAACTTATCAAGCGTGACAGTCTTGATAGGCTGATGCAGGGCAGAGGCTTTAAAATCAAGGTCGATAATATGTATTTTTCAATCTATTCAAACGACATTGATCTTACTGACGAAACTATTTATCTTCTTTATTTCTTTGATGAAACAAAGCTTCGCACGATTGAAAAGGAATATTATGATACCAGACCGTCTGTTATGCTTGCTGTTATTGATAATGCAGATGAGATTTATCAGAATTTCAAGGAAAGCGAGTGTGCAGCTATTTTCAGCCGGATAGAAGGTATTATTGATGACTGGGTGACCTCATACGGAGGATTATGCAGAAAGTTTTCTAATGCAAGAATGCTCTTTTTTGTTGAAGAAAGAGCGCTTCAGAAAAT
The DNA here is from genome assembly GCA_017517865.1 of Clostridia bacterium. GTDB lineage: Bacteria > Bacillota > Clostridia > Oscillospirales > Acutalibacteraceae > UBA6857. The sequence continues at coordinate 42,664 of JAFWYB010000029.1, forward strand.
GATTAACGATAAGTTTACCGTTCTTGATAGAATAAGAGAATTTACATTTGACGGAAAGAGTGTTGAGGTTACTCTTTCCATAGGTGTCGGTAAGGAAGAAAGTCTTATTGATTCCAACAATTCGGCTAAGCAGGCTCTTGACATGGCGCAGAGTCGCGGCGGTGATCAGGTTGCTATAAAGCACATTGCTCAGTATAAATTCTATGGCGGTGTGTCTGCCGGCTTTGAAAAGAAAAACAAGGTAAGAACAAGGCTTATTGCAAAGAGTATATCTGAAATAATAGGGTACAGTGACAATGTGCTCATAATGGGTCACAGATTTTCAGATTTTGACGCTTTCGGTAGCGCCGTAGGTATGTATGCTGTCGCTGAGCATCTGGGTAAGACCGCACACATTGTCCTTAACAAGGAATCTACACTTGCCGGACCGCTTGTTGAGAGATTTGCAGAGGCTAAGGGTGACAAGATTATCATTTCACCTGACCATGCATCACACTATGTTAAGGAAAATACACTGCTTGTTGTTGTTGACACCCACAAGCAGGATTTTACAGAGGCTCCCGAGCTCGTTGATAAGGTGAAAAAAGTGATGGTAATTGATCATCACAGAAAATCTGTAAGCTTTATCGAAAATACGGTGCTGTTTTATCATATGCCGAATTCTTCCTCGGCGGCAGAGATGGTTACAGAAATTGCTCAGTATATCGGTAAAACACCCATTCTTGACTCCTTTACCGCTTCAGCTCTTTTTGCGGGTATAATGCTTGATACGCGTAATTTTGTGCTCAGAGCGGGCGTCAGAACCTTTGAGGCGGCTGCATATCTGCGTTCAAGAGGTGCAAATACTGTTGACAGTAAAAAGCTGTTTTCCAACGATATGGAAATATTCCGACAGCGCAATTCAATAATTGACTCGGCAAGAACCTACAGAGAATGTGCAATTTCCATTACCCCCGGCAATATGGAAAATATCAGACTTGTTACGTCTCAGGCTTGCGATGAAATGCTTAATATTGAAGGTGTTAAGGCTTCGTTTGTGCTTTATCCCATCGGTAACGGAGTAAACATATCTGCAAGAAGCTACGGCGAAATGAATGTGCAGCTAATTATGGAAGAGCTCGGAGGCGGAGGACATCAGACTATGTCTGCCTGTCAGCTTAAGGATATAACTATGTCGCAGGCTGTTGAAAAGCTTGAAAAGGCTATTGATAAATATATAACTAACTTATAACGGAGGATAAAAATATGAAAGTTGTTTTAAAACAGGACGTTAAGGGCTTGGGTAAAAAAGGTGAGCTTGTAAACACCTCGGACGGTTATGCAAGAAATTTCCTTTTCCCGAAGGGGCTTGCGGTTGAAGCAAACGCCCAGAGTCTTACGGAGCTTAAAAACCGCGAGCAGTCCGCAAAGTATAAGATCGAAACAGAAATTGCAGCTGCAAAGAAGGCTGCAGCGGAGCTTGAAGGCAAAACTATTGTTATTACCGCTAAGGCCGGCGCTAACGGTAAGCTTTTCGGCTCAGTTACTTCAAAGGAAATTGCCGAAAAGGTTAAATCTCAGTTCGGTATTGAAACAGATAAAAGAAAGATTGCAGTTGAAGACATCAAGCAGTTCGGTACCTATCAGTTTGAAATCAAGCTTTATCAGGGTATCAGCGCAAAGCTTTTTGTAAGAGTAGGCGAATAAGTTTAACAAAACGGATTTTTATCGGAGGTGAATTATAATGAGCACAGGAAATTTCGTTTCTCTCGACGATGTAAATATGCCTTATTCTCTGGAAGCAGAACAGGCTGTTCTCGGCTCCGTACTCATTGACCCCTCTTGCATAACTCAGGTGTTGATTCTCGTTAAACCTGAATATTTTTACCTTCCTCAGCATAAGGCGATTTTTACCATTATGCAGGAGCTTGACGCTTTAGGTAACAGAATCGATCCTCTCATTGTGCTTGAAAAGCTCAAAACAGAAAAAATATACGATGAGGCAAACGGTAAGAAATATCTTTTCCAGCTTGCTGATCTCGTTCCCTCAACAGAAAATGTTGAAGCGTATTCTAAAATAATCAGAGAGAAATATTACATAAGGTCTCTTATAAATGTTTCAAAAACCATTATTGATGACGCTTCCTCTTCAACCGAATCTGCCGATTTACTGCTTGAATCTGCAGAGCAGAAGATTTATGATATACGACAGGGCAGAGTATCAAAGGGTCCGTCAAAAATCGGTGATATTATAGTTAACGAGGTTTACGATAAGCTTCAGAAGCTCAGCTCACCCGATAAGGATAAGTATAAGGGCTTCCCCACGGGCTTTGTTGATCTTGACAAGGCAATAACCGGTCTCAACCGCTCCGACCTTGTAATCATCGGTGCTCGTCCCGCTATGGGTAAAACGAGTCTTGCTCTTAACCTTGCAAGAAACACTGCTATGATAGGTAAAAAGAAGGTGCTTTTCTTCTCGCTTGAAATGACAAAGGAGCAGCTGGCACAGAGAGTCCTTTCCACAGAGGCAAGGGTTGAAAGCACGAAAATGCGTACCGGTAATATTACCAGTGACGAATGGGCAAAGCTTGCAACTGCCACAGCAATTCTTAGTAACTGTGAATTGTATTTTGACGACACCTCAAATATGACAGTTTCCGAGATGAAGTCAAGAATACGCCGCCTGCGTGACGTAGATGCCGTTTTCGTTGACTATCTTCAGCTTATGAAAAGCGGTACCCGCTCAGAAAGCCGTGTTCAGGAGGTTTCTGAAATAACGCGTAACCTTAAGCTTATGGCTAAGGATCTTAATATTCCCGTTGTTGTTCTTGCTCAGCTCGCAAGATCTACTGAAGGCAGGGGCAAATCTCATAAGCCTCAGCTTTCTGACCTTCGTGAATCAGGCTCAATTGAGCAGGACGCAGATATAGTAATAATGCTTTACAGAGATGAATACTATGCCGGCGAAAAGGATGAGCCGGGAGAGCCTGCCGAAAGGTCACCGATAAACGAGGCCGAATTCATTATTTCAAAGAACAGACACGGACCCACAACAACCGTCAAGGTTGCATGGAACGGTGACTACACACTCTTTACGAACCTGGAGACTATAAGAAATGATATGTAAGGTTATTTCCACTGTTGAAAGGTATGGTCTGCTTGACAATGTCAGGAGCGTCGCGGTTGGTGTTTCGGGCGGAGCAGATTCTGTATGTCTTCTGAATATTTTAACTACATTAAAGGATAAATATGGTATTATTGTAAAAGCCGTTCACGTAAATCATAATATCAGGGGAGAAGAGGCGCTCCGCGATGAAAATTTTGTGCGTAAACTGTGTAATGATCTTGGTGTTGAACTGAAGGTTTTCAGTGTCGATGTTAGAGCTGAGGCAAAAAGACTGGGTATAGGCGAAGAGGAATGCGGAAGAAAAGTCCGTTATGAGTGCTTCGCAGCGTTAAATTGCGATGCGGTTGCTGTTGCTCACAGTCTGTCAGACAGCATTGAAACAATGCTCTTCAACCTTGCCAGAGGCACCGCTATCAAGGGCCTGTGCGGTATACCGCCCTTCAGAAAGCCGAACATCATCAGGCCGCTTATCTGTTGCACAAGAAATGAGATAGAGCTTTATTGCTCAGAAAACAAGCTTGATTATGTTACGGACAGCACGAATCTTACCTGTGACTATATGAGAAATCATATCAGACATAAGCTCATTCCCGATATCGGCCATATAAACAGTGCTTTTGAAAAAAGTATAAGCCGTTGTATGGATTCACTCAGTGAGGACAGCGATTACCTTGATTGTGCCGCAGAAGAGCTGTATAATAATGCTTTCTGTGACGGCGCATTTTCTGTACCTGTTCTTAAGGAAGCACATATAGCTTTAAGAAAGCGTGTTTTTCACAGAATTCTAAGCAGTTATATGATTAAAGATGTTGATAAGAAGCATGTTCTTTTGCTTGAGGATATTGTTTCGGGCAAAACTTCAAAGGCTGAGATTGCCAAAGATATCTATATAGTTTCTGAAAACAATAAAATCTTTGTTTCACACGGTATTAAAGCTGCTGAAGAATGGAAGAGTATCTTTCTTGGTGGAGTTGCTCAAACCCCGTACGGCAGGTTTTGCTTAAGCAGGGCGTATGCCGAAGGTGACGATACTTTTGATGCGGGACTTATAAAGTGTGGCTTGTATATTTCATCAAGACAGCCGGGGGACAGTTTTACTTCTAAAAAAAGGAAGATTACAAAGAGTCTTAAAAAGCTGTTTAATGAGATGAAAATACCTGCAGAAGACAGGAACAGAGTCGCAGTTATTCACGACGGAAATAACGTGGTCTGGGTTGAAGGTATAGGCGTTAATTCTTATTACGCAGTCAGTGAAGCCACGAAGGAATTTTTAACAGTAAAAAAGGAAGGATAATATATGAATAACGATATTAAAGAGATTCTTTTTTCGCAGGACGATATAAAAGAAATAGTTAAGCGTATAGGTGAGCAGATTACAAAGGATTATGAAGGTAAAAATCTTCTTCTTGTTTGCGTGCTCAAGGGCTCTGTCTGCTTTATGGCTGACCTTATGAGAGAGATAAGGCTTCCGTGTAAAATAGATTTTATGGATGCTAAAAGCTATGGCTGCGGAACTGAAACGTCCGGCGTTGTCAGCATTTCGCGTGATCTCAACTATGACATATCCGCCTATGATATAATTATTGTTGAGGATATCTTTGACAGCGGAAGAACACTTGAAAAGCTTACACATCTGCTTTCTGCCAGAGGTCCGAAAAGTGTTGCCTGCTGTTCATTGCTCGATAAGCCTGAAAGACGCGCTGAGGGTGTTTCTCTTAAGCTTAATTATACAGGTGCTGTTGTGCCTGACGCTTTTGTTGTCGGCTACGGACTCGATTATGATGAAAAATACAGAAACCTTCCTTATATCGGCGTTCTTAAGCCTGAAGTTTACAGTAATTAAAGGAGTGATTCAATATTGAATAATACAAATAAAGCGGCGCCGAAATGGGGCAATCTGCTTTATCTTATTATTCCTGCTATGCTTGTTTTCGGTATGGCGTTTTCAATGGGTGATAAGGTTAAGGAAGAAAAACCCCAATATTATGAAATCGTTCAGTCCTTCCGTCAGAATGAGATAACTGAATTTACTCTTGACCTTTCCAGCGGTGCACTGAAATATAAGGTTAACGGTAACGATAAGGAACAGAAATACAATGTTCCGAATGTTGAAATTTTCCTTAATGACATTCATAACTATGTAACGGAATATAACATTGAAAACAAGGAAAATCCGATAAAATATGACTATAAAAAGGGCTCAGGCGGCTTCTGGACAGGCATCTGGCCTATGATTATTGTTTCAGTATTGCTTGCCGGCTTTATGTTCTATATTTACCGTAAAATGGGTCAGAACATAATGAATGAAAATAACCGTACGCTTTCCTTCGGTAAGGCGAGAATTAAGCTTGGTAAGGATTCTAAGAAAAAGAAGACCTTCAAGGATGTTGCCGGTGCAGACGAGGAAAAGGCTGAGCTTGAGGAAATTGTTGAATTTCTCCGTTCACCCGATACCTTCAGTGCACTCGGTGCAAGAATCCCCAAGGGTGTTCTTCTCGTCGGCCCTCCGGGTACGGGTAAAACCTTGCTTGCAAGAGCAGTTGCGGGCGAAGCTGATGTTCCCTTCTTCTCAATATCCGGCTCTGATTTTGTTGAGATGTATGTTGGTGTCGGTGCATCAAGAGTAAGGGACCTTTTTGAGCAAGCAAAAAAGCATTCCCCTTCAATTCTTTTTATTGACGAAATTGATGCGGTTGGTCGTCACAGAGGTGCCGGTATGGGTGGCGGACACGATGAAAGAGAACAGACTCTTAATCAGCTGCTTATTGAAATGGACGGCTTTGGTGACAACGAGGGTGTAATTATTCTTGCCGCTACCAACAGACCTGACATTCTTGATCCTGCACTTTTAAGACCGGGCAGATTTGACCGTCAGCTTACGGTTGGTTATCCTGACGTGAAAGGCAGAGAGGAGATTCTGAAGGTTCATGCCAAGAATAAGCCTCTTTCGCCCGATGTTGACCTTGCTGTTATTGCTAAATCAACAGCCGGCTTTACGGGCGCCGACCTTGAAAATCTTCTTAACGAGGCAGCTCTTGCGGCAGCTCGTAAAAAGAAGAAGGCTGTTACAATGGCTGAAATCGAGGAAGCGACAATAAAGTGTGTTGTCGGTACGGAAAAGAAGTCAAAGAAAATAAACGATGATGAAAAGCGTCTTACTGCTTACCATGAAGCAGGTCACGCTGTGGTAACATATTATCTTCCTACTCAGGATCCCGTTCATCAGATTTCCGTTATTCCTACGGGTATGGCGGGCGGCTATACAATGCACCTTCCCGGTGAAGATAAGAGCTATCTTTCTAAGAAATATATGCTTGACGATATAGTTGTGCTTCTTGCCGGCCGTCTTGCGGAAACGGTTGTTTTTGATGACATCAACACAGGTGCATCAAACGATATTGAGCGTGCTACAAAAATTGCCCGTGATATGGTTACCAAATACGGTATGAGTGATACTCTCGGACCCATTATGTTCGGTACTGGTGACCATGAGGTTTTCCTCGGCAGAGATTACAACAATGTTCGCAATTATTCTGAAGCAGTTGCAGCTCAGATTGACGAAGAAATCAAAAAGATTATTACCTATTGCTACGACAAGTGTAAGGAGATTATTGTTACACACAGAGATAAGCTTGATGTTGTTGCCGAATATCTTTTCGAGAAAGAAAAGATTGACGGTAAGGAATTCGAAAAACTTATGAAGGGTGAAGAAATTCATTCTGATGATATCTGTGAAGAGTCTGATAAAGTCTCCGAGGTAAGCGGATTAGAGGAAGACACCCCTGCAGAGGAATAATCGTTTTTTATTACTCCCGTGATTTTATTTTCACGGGAGTTTTTTCTGTTGTATACTTGCTATGTTAAAAAGAGTGTGATATACTATAGGTTGTGTAATTATGCAAATATTAATTTAGAGGTGTTCCTTTTGACAGAATATATAAAAGCTGTTATTCTTGCAGTGGTGACCGGGCTGACAGCTCCGTTACCCACATCATCGTCGGGTCATTTTTTCGGAGCCAATGCTTTTCTTTCTTTTTCAAGTGAAACCGATGAACTGTCCTTATATTACTCTGCGTTTATGCTGGCTTTTTCAGCTGTAATATTCATAAGCCTCAAGGACGTTTACAGAAAAACCTTTTCCGTTTCAACCTCGGGAAGAAAAAATTACAGACTCAGACTCAGAAACACACTGTTTTCAATTATTATCAGCTGTCTTATATTTATCCCTGTGCCTGAAACGGGCAAGCTGCTTTCTGATTTTTTCAACAGCTTTCTTTCCGCCGACAGCTTTCTGAACCCGATCCTTGCCGGTGCCGCATTCATATTAAGCGGCTTGTTACTGGCTCTTTCGTTATGGTATATAAAAAGAGGCGGCGGAAGAAAAAGAAAAACCGTGCCTTTCAGAAGCTCGGTAAGAATGTATATTTATTCCTTACCCGCCTACATAATTCCCGGTGTATCAAAAATGTCACTTGCATCGGTTAATCTGCTTCTTTGCGATGTCAGTCCCTCCGTCATTTTAAGAGAGGTATATTTTTACTCGGCACCGCCCGTATTTGTTGTTAGCTTAATCAGAATTATACTGGCTGTTGTTTCCGGCACTGAGTTCAACATATTTGTTCTTCTTGTCGGTGCGGCTGCTGCCGCAGGCTGTTCTTATCTTACAGTTTCAATAATCCGTAAAATTAAAGCGGAGAATCTTTTTATCTTTTTCAGCGTTTACTCGTTAATTATGGGTGTTGCCGTTATGTCTGACACCTTTGTCAGAATGTTTTCGGGAACCTGATTATTTATAATATCTGAACGGAGTTTAATTATGGCAGGAAAAAAATCAACTTCTTCAAAAAGCAAGTCGAATACTAAAAAGAAGAGTAACACCAAAACTAAAACAGCGGGTAAGAATTCCCGCAAAAATATCAGTGCAGTTGAAAGGCACAGAAATGTAATTATGCTATCTTATCTTTGCACAGGTATTCTTCTCGCTCTGTTTTCGGTTATCCGTGGCTCAAATATATGGTCGAGCATCAGAGGTGTTTTCTTTGCCTTCTTTGGCGTTACCGTATATCTTTTTGCGGCGTTTTTAATTATAATCGGTGTTAAGCTTGCTCTCAACAGTCTTAAAAGAAGCTTTCTAAAAACAAATCTTTCATTTGCTTCAATAGTTTTAACGGTATCAGCCTTTATTCATCTTTGCACCTACAGTGCAGGCGATGCCGGTATGGCAGACTGGACGGCTAATTTTACCGATGCCGTAAGTGTAGGATGGAATATGGGCTTTGACGGCATTACTCTCGGTTCAGGTATTCTCGGTGCCGTTTTCGGCGGATTTCCGTTGATTGCTTTCGGCAGAGTCGGAGCGTTTATCGTTGTAACTCTCTGTCTTCTCATAAGCGTGCTTTATTGCTTCAGCATAAGTGTTGATTCTGTTGCGGATTTTGTATCTAAATTTATTAACACCGGCAAAAGCACCCTTGACAAAACAAGTGAGCATACAAGAATTATTCTTGACGAAAAGAAGAGAGCAAGACTCGAAAGACTCGCTGAAAGAGAAAAGGCCGAAGCCGCTTATTCTGCGGAGGATGAAATTGATGACGTACAGTCGTCTGATGATGCCTTTGATTTCAATAAAACTGAGGTAGAAAATGATATGGGTATTTCGGCAGGAGAGGGCTATAACAGAAAGTTTGCTCCCTACAGACCCGAGGATAATGTTTTCACCTTTCCCGACAGAAACGCCGTATCTGCAGAAAAAAAGCAGGCCTTTGACAGAAAGTTTTCTGAGGAAAGTCTTATTTCCGCCAATGAGGCAAGGCCCTTTGCGGAAAATCCCTTCGGAGGAGAAGAGATTGTTGCTGACTCGAAATTGCCTGAGGATTATATTGAAATTATTGACGATGATTTTGACGGTGAGCTTACTGCTGTTTATGACTCTGCAGAGGTAAACAAGGAGCTTTCGGTTAAGGACAAAAAAATTGTTAAGGATGCGGCCGATACAGCTGATGCAAAACGTGCCAAAAACAAGCAGGACGTTGAAAATTACAAGGACGAGATTAAGCCTAAGAAGGAATACAAGCTTCCTCCCATTGATTGTCTTAATGAAGCAAAGTTCGGTATAGAGGGCGATTCTGCCGATGAGATGCGTGTTACTGCAAGAAAGCTTGTTGATGTTCTTCAGTCCTTCGGCGTTGAAACGAAGCTTATCGGTGTTTCAAGAGGTCCCTCTGTTACAAGATACGAGCTTTCACCTGCGCCGGGTGTCAAAATCAGTAAAATCACCAATCTTGCTGATGATATTGCTCTCGGTCTTGCTTCCTCAGGTGTACGTATTGAGGCTCCTATTCCGAATAAGTCAGCAGTCGGTATAGAGGTTCCCAATAAATCCCGTGCAACGGTTACAATGCGCGAAATGATTGCTTCCGAGGAATACACCTCAAACAGAAGCAAAAATAAGCTTCTCAACGTGGCTCTCGGTAAAGATATTACTGGTAACATAACCTGTGCTGACCTTTCAAAGATGCCCCATCTTCTTATTGCGGGTACCACCGGCTCGGGTAAATCCGTTTGTCTCAATGTTATGATTGCAAGTATTCTCTATAATGCTACACCGTCTCAGGTCAAGCTTCTTATGATTGACCCTAAGCAGGTTGAGTTTACGGTATATAACGGCATACCTCATCTTCTTGTACCGGTTATTTCGGATGCAAGAAAGGCAGCGGGCTCACTCGCCTGGGCTGTTGGCGAGATGGATGCCCGTTACAAAACCTTCTCAAGCTGTGCGGTGCGTGATATAGGCTCATATAACAAGTATGCCGAGGAGCATCCGGAGCTTAATTTACAGTATATGCCGCAGATTGTTATTTTCATTGACGAGCTTAACGATCTTATGATGGTTTCACCAAAAGAGGTTGAGGATTCAATCTGCCGACTTGCGCAGAAGGCCAGAGCCGCCGGTATGCATCTTGTTGTTGCAACTCAGAGACCCTCTGTTGATGTTATCACGGGTATTATCAAGGCTAATATACCTTCAAGAATTTCTCTTTCGGTTTCATCTCAGGTTGACTCAAGAACTATTCTTGATGCTATCGGTGCCGAAAAGCTTCTCGGTAACGGCGATATGCTCTTTAACCCCGTTGGCATGTCCAAGCCTGTCAGAATTCAGGGTGCATATCTTTCCGATGCAGAGATTGAAAGAATTGTTACCTTCATCAAGGATCAGGAAAAGGCTGAGTATGACGACGGCATAATGGAAGAAATTGAAAAGAATGCTGTTGTTGAAAATAAGAAGAAATCGGGTGGTGCAGAGCCCTCTGAGGACAATCAGTACGACGTGCTTATTGAAGAGGCGATGAACATAATTACAGGTATGGACAGTGCTTCCACAACGGTTCTTCAGCGTAAGCTTTCTGTAGGTTATGCGAGAGCGGCAAGAATTATGGATCAGCTTGAGCAGCTCGGCTATATTTCTCCTGCCGAGGGCAATAAGCCGAGACGCGTACTTGTTACAAGAGCACAGTTTCTTGAAAGCCGCGCTTCCGGTGAAGATGCTGCATCTTCAAGTGACGATTACGATATTTTTTCCGATTAAAAGGAGTTTAGTATGAGCTTTTTACCCGTTAACAGAAAGGAAGCCCTTGAAAGAGGCTGGGATGAGGTCGATTTTGTTTATGTAATAGGCGATGCCTACGTTGACCACCCGTCCTTCGGTCCCGCCATAATTTCCCGCGTGCTCGAATATAACGGCTTTACTGTCGGTATTATTTCACAGCCCGACTGGAAGGATTGCAGTGACTTTACCGAGTACGGCAGACCCAGGCTCGGCTTCTTTGTTTCATCGGGTAATATTGACTCTATGGTTGCTCACTATACTGCTTCAAAAAAGAAAAGAAGCGATGATGCTTATACACCGGGCGGAAAGGCGGGCGCCAGACCCGACAGAGCGGTTATAGTTTACTGTAACAGAATAAGAGAGGCCTATGGTGATGTTCCCATTATTATAGGCGGTCTTGAGGCTTCACTCAGACGCTTTGCTCATTACGACTATTGGGATGATAAAGTCCGCCGTTCAATCATATTTGACTCGCAGGCTGACCTTATTTCCTACGGTATGGGTGAAAAACAGACGGTGGAAATAGCAGAAAGGCTCAGAAACGGCGAAAGCATTTCGGATATTACCGATATTCGTGGTACCTGTTACGTTTGCGATGTAAAAGATACACCACTGACGGGTGCAGAGTGCCCTTCTTATGAGAATGTTGTTGCCAGCAAAAAGGAATATGCCGTTGCCTGCCGCATTCAGCAGGATGAGCAGGACCATATAAGAGGCAGGCTTATCAAGCAGCGACACGGCAACAAAATGCTTGTTCAGAATCCTCCTATGCCTCCTCTGACAACTGAAGAGCTTGATGCAATCTATGCACTTCCTTATACGAGAAATTACCATCCCTCTTACGAGGCTCTCGGGGGAGTGCCGGGCATTGAAGAGGTCAAGTTTTCAATAACGCATAACAGAGGCTGCTTCGGAGGCTGTAATTTCTGCTCAATTGCACTTCATCAGGGCAGATATATAACCTCAAGAAGCAAGCAATCTCTTTTAAATGAAGCCGAGCTTCTTACGAAAATGCCCGACTTCAAGGGCTATATTCACGATGTGGGCGGTCCCACTGCCAATTTCAGACAGCCCTCCTGTGAAAAGCAGAAGAGCCTCGGTCTGTGCAAGGGTAAAAAATGTCTTGCACCGAAGGTTTGTCCTAATCTTGTTTCCGATCACACCGAATATGTTGATATTCTGCGCGGAATGAGGAACATAAAGGGCGTAAAAAAGGTGTTTATACGCTCGGGTATCAGATATGACTATATGCTTAAAGATAGCGACGAAACCTTCTTCAAGGAGCTTATAAGGCATCATGTCAGCGGTCAGCTCAAGGTTGCTCCCGAGCACTGCTCGGCAATGGTGCTTGAGAAAATGGGAAAGCCGTATATTGATTCCTACATAAATTTCTCTAAGCGATATTTTGAACTCAGCAAAAGCGTCGGCAAAGAACAGTATCTTGTACCGTACCTTATGTCTTCTCATCCCGGTTCAAGACTTGAGGAAGCTATAGAGCTTGCTTGCTTCCTTAAAAAGAGAAATATCCGTCCCGAACAGGTGCAGGATTTTTATCCGACTCCCGGAACGGTTTCAACCTGTATGTTTTATACCGGTCTCGACCCATATACGATGAAAGAGGTTTATGTTGCAAAAACTCCCGAGGAAAAGGCAATGCAGCGTGCTCTTTTGCAGTATTATAACCCTGCTAATAAGCAGATGATTATAAAAGCACTCAAAAAGGCGGGCAGATACGATCTTATAGGTAAGGGCGAAAAGTGCCTCGTTAGTGATGACGGGTCCGCATACCGCAAGAACATTAAGTCAGACAGAAGGAAGGCGGGAAACCAATATGGCAAGAAGAAAAAAAGATAAGAAGTCTCTGCTTATATCTCTTATTGTTGTTATAATACTTGCTGTTTTCGCAACAAATTCGGAGGGCATTATCCCTGAAAAAGGCGGATATACCTTGCCGGAGGGAAGTGCATATGTGCATTTTATTGATATCGGGCAGGGCTCAGCGACATTGGTTACCTGTGGCGATAAAACTATTCTTATTGATACGGGAGAAAAGGATTACAGCAGCACACTAATACGCTATATCAATTCCTGCGGAGTTGATAAGCTTGATTACGTTATTGCATCACATCCCCACTCAGACCATATAGGTGGTATGGCGGATGTAATAAACAGCTTTTCAATCGGTACCTTTTTAATGCCCGAGCTAACCGAGCGCAATATCCCTGATACAAGAGTATACGAAAGGATGATCGACGCTCTTGTTGAGAAAGAGGTTAATTCGGTCTATTCCGAATTCGGAGACAAATATACTCTTTGCGACGGAGTTACCTTTGAGTTTTTCGGCCCCTGTGAGCAGACAGACGACCTTAACAATATGTCAGCGATTGTAAAGCTCAGCGTTAACGGAACAGACTTTATGCTTCTTGCAGATGCCGAAAGGCAGGAGCTTTCTTCTGTATACGAGGCTTATCCTTATGCCGATTATAAGGCGGATGTGCTTGCTATGGGCCACCACGGCAGCAGCACGTCAATTCATACCGCCTTTCTCAAGGCTGTTGACGCAGATGTTGCCGTAATCAGCTGCGGCAGAAACAATTCCTACGGTCATCCTCACAAAGAGGCACTTGACTATATAAACAATAATAAGCTTACGGCTTACAGAACAGACCTTGACGGTGATATCGTTTTTGAATGCGATGCCGACGGCTACAGGAGGTATGAGAAGAAGTGAGGCTTATTGTTGACAGAATTGAAGAGGGCATAGCCGTTCTTGAGAAGGAGGATCTTTCTCATATTGAAATCAGTATTGACGAGTTACCGCAGGGCACCTGCGAAGGTGCTGTACTGATTTTTGACGGTAAGTCTTACATTACGGATAGAGAGGAAGAGGCACAGAGAAAAACATCTGTTTTAAAAAAACAGCAGATGCTATTTAAAAAGATAAAAAAAGATTAAAAATTTGAAAAAATCTCTTGCATTTAGCGTTTTGTTGTGATATACTCTTCGAGATAACGCACGCACGGGGATCAGTATGCCCGTTTCGCCTCATAAGAGGTGTGCATACTTACAGAACCTGCGGAGGTTAAAAAAACAAAAGGAGGACATTACAATGTCAGTAGTATCAATGAAACAGCTTCTTGAAGCAGGTGTGCATTTCGGCCACCAGACAAGAAGATGGAACCCGAAAATGGACAGATACATTTTCGCAGAAAGAAACGGAATTTACATCATCGACCTTCAGAAAACAGTTAAGAAGCTTGAAGAAGCTTATGCTTTCGTTAAGGAAGTTTCTGAAAACGGCGGCGAAGTACTTTTCGTAGGTACAAAGAAGCAGGCTATGGATTCAGTTCGTGAGGAAGCAATCCGTTGCGGTATGCCTTATGTTAACGCTCGTTGGCTCGGCGGTATGCTCACAAACTATCAGACAATCCAGAAGAGAATCAAGAGACTTGCTCAGCTCAAGGCAATGGAGCAGGACGGCACATTCAACCTTCTTCCCAAAAAGGAAGTTATCAAGCTCAACCTCGAAATTGAAAAGCTTGAGAAGTTTATGGGCGGTATCACAGAAATGAAGAAGCAGCCCGCTGCACTCTTTATCGTTGACCCCAGAAAAGAAAGAATTGCTGTTGCTGAAGCTCACAAGCTCGGTATCCCCATCGTTGCAATCGTAGATACAAACTGCGATCCTGACGAAGTTGATTACGTAATCCCCGGTAACGATGACGCTATCAGAGCTGTAAGACTTATTGCAGGTGCTATGGCTGATGCAGTTATCGAAGGCAGACAGGGCGAATCAAACGCTCCCGTTGCAGAAGCAACTGAAGAAGCTGCTGAATAATTTTGATTTTAAACCCCGTTATATTTCATTGACGGGGTTTCTTTAAAATAATACTTATTTTTAGGAGGAATTTATTATGGCATTTACAGCTAAAGACGTACAGGCTCTTCGTGAGAAAACAGGCGTTGGTATGATGGATTGTAAGAAGGCTCTTGTTGAAACAGACGGTGATATCGACAAGGCTATAGATATTCTCAGAGAAAAGGGTCTTGCTTCTGCTGCTAAGAAGGCAAGCCGTGTTGCTGCTGAAGGCGTTGTTGCAGCTTATAACGATGCAAATGCAGGCGCACTTGTTGAAATCAACTGCGAAACAGACTTCGTTGCTAAGGGCGCTCCCTTTGTAGAGCTTGCTGCAAAGGTTGTTAAGACCGTTGTTGCTGCAAAGCCTGCAGACCTTGAAGCTCTTCTTGCAACAAAGGTTGTAGGTTCTGAAATGACTGTTGATGAGGAGGTTCAGGAAGTTTTCCTTGCTCTTCGTGAAAATATGAAGGTTCGCCGTTTTGCTCTCATCGAGGGTCATACAACATCATATATTCATGCAGGCGGTTCAGTTGGTGTTCTTGCTGCATTTGATGTTGACGATGCAACAGCTGCTAACGATGAATTTATTGCAATGAGCAAGAATGTTGCTATGCAGATCGCAGCTATGAGCCCCGAATATCTCTCTAAGGCTGATATTTCAGAGGAAGAGTTTGCTAAGATGAAGTCAATCACAATCGACAGCGCTCTCAACAAGCCCGAATCACTTCCCGTTCCCATTCTCAACAGCCTTACAGAAGAGGCAATTTCTTCAAAGAAGTGGAGCGATGAGGATTCAGAAATCTTCAAGGGTCTTGATCAGAAGCAGAAGAAGAATTTCCCCAACTTCATTTCAAAGGAAGCTATGGCTACACTTGCAGAAATTGCAATTTCACATAAGGCTGAAATTGTTGAAAACAAGATCTTTACCGGTCTTGTTCAGGGTCGTCTTGCAAAGCAGGTTAAGGAAATTTGTCTTCTTGAGCAGACCTTTGTTCGTTCAGACCTTTTCGAAGGCGATGTAAACGGCTACATCAATTCAGTTGCTAAGGCTATCGGTGCAGATATCAAGCTCAAGAGCTTTGTTCGTTTCGCAAAGGGCGAAGGCATCGAAAAGAAGGTTGACGATTTCGCAGCTGAAATCGCATCAATGGTTAAATAATCAAGCTTTAAAAATCCTCCCTGTATGGGAGGATTTTTTGTTGACTAAATTTCTGTTTAGTGGTATATTCGTATTATATAAAAAAGGAGGATACTGTTATGAAAAAATCCCTTTCTGTTTTTTTAGCTATGTTGATGCTCTTTTCCGTCTTTGCATGGTCGGTTTCAGCATCAGACGGAAAAACAACAGCTGATTACCGTTATGAAAATAAGTTCCGTTCCGCAAGAGCTTTTTATAACGATTTTGCCATTATTTCTGAGAAATATTGCCCCGTACCCGGTCTTGTAAACACAGATGTTGCCGGCGATTCATGCAGTGCTATGACTCCTCAGGGTATATGTGTTACCGAGGATTATATCTTTATTTCAGCTTATTGTAACATAAAAAAGTACAAAACAGAGCTTGAGGAAAATAAGGATTACGGTACTAACTCAGAAAAGCTTGAAAGAGAAGCAGATCATAAAACACATAACTCTGTTATTTATATAATTGACCGAGAAAGTGGGGAGTACATAAAGAATATGGTTCTCCCTGATGCTAATCATGTTGGTGGTCTTGCAACGGATGGTAAGGTTATTTTTGTTGCAAAGAGCGCTGATAAGCAGGTAAGCGTTATTAAGCTAACTCAGGTAGAAAGGGTACTGAATACAAAATCCCTTTCTGTTAAAGTCAAATATGATTTTACTGTTGACTGTGGCTGTACTGCTTCATTTGTTACATACCACGACGGTTATCTCTGGGTTGGTGTTTTCAATGAAAAAAACAACGGCGAACTCAATGCTTTTACTGTAAACAGCAAAGATTATGAGCTTACTGAGAAATATTCACTTGAAATCCCTGCCAAGGCAAACGGAGCTTGTTTTACAGAAATCGACGGTGAAACCTGCCTTGCTGTCAATACATCATACGGCAGAAAGAATGTTTCGCAGGTTTATCTTTTCTCTGTCAGCGACTATGCAACAGGGAAAATGGTTATTAATGAAAAATCCAGATATATAGCACCTCCTCTTATTCAGAACTGCTGTATTTATGACGGAAAGGTCTATAACATTTTTGAATCAGCAGCTTCCTGCTATAGTGAGGTTGAGGCTGATTTAGGGATGAAGTCAACAAGGTGTGCTGTTGACCGTGTATGTATTGGTGATGAGAATAAGCTTTTTAACTGGCATTGTGAAGAAAATATTTTTGCTTTGAGAATTAAAACCTTTATAAATGCTGTAAGTGAGTTCTTTTCTTCTCTTATAGGTTAAAAATACAAATAAAATACCGCTGAACTTGTCTGAAAAGACTTGAACAGCGGTGTTTTTTGTTGTATAATCTCTAAGTTCGTTGTTTTTAAGATTGTAAATTCCGAACAAATATAAATTATGCATTTTAATGTTTAAAATATACATAATAATGCATAAAACTATTGACAAACATTAAATATAATGTATAATAATCTAAGAATTGTGCATAAACGAGGTTTATTATGATTAAGGTGTTTATTGATGGTCAGGCAGGTACAACCGGTCTGCAGTTAAAAAATAAGCTTTCGGCTCACCCTTATGTTGAGCTTATTGAGATTGAAGAAAGCAAGCGAAAGGATGAGGCGGAGCGCAGTAAGCTCATGAATGAGGCTGATGTTGTTTTTCTTTGTCTGCCTGATGCGGCGGCTGTTGAGGCTGTGACGCTTGTCACAAACCCTGATACAGTTATAATTGATGCCAGCACAGCTCACAGAGTAAATGACGAGTGGACCTACGGCTTTTCTGAACTTTCATCTGACCACAAAGAGGCAATTTCAAAGTCAAAGCGCATAGCCAATCCCGGTTGCCATGCTACCGGTTTTATTTCAATAGTGTATCCTCTTGTTGCAGGTGGAATTATGCCGAAAAACTATCCTGTAACCGCACACAGTATTACCGGATATAGCGGTGGCGGTAATAAAATGATAGGCGAGTATGAGGACGAAAACAGAGCTTCATTTTATAAATCACCCCGCCAGTACGGACTGACACAGAAGCATAAGCATCTTCCTGAGATGAAAAAAATTACAGGTCTTGCTTTTGAGCCTGTTTTTAATCCGATAGTGAGTGATTTTTACTGCGGTATGGCTGTTTCTGTTCCTGTTTATACCGGTCTGCTTAACAGAAAGCTCAGTCTGTATGAGCTTAAAGAATATTATATAAGGTATTATCAGAACAGCAAGTTTATTTCTGTTCACAGCGGCCCTGAGGACGGTTTTTTGCCTGCCACCGGACTTGAGGGAACCAACAACCTCAGAATTTTTATATGCGGAAACGATGAACGAGTAACCGTCACTGCGGTATTTGACAATTTGGGTAAGGGTGCTTCATCGGCCGCAATACAGAATATGAATATCGCTATGGGCTTTGATGAAGCTACGGCGTTATAAGGAGGAATAGATATGACATATATAAACGGCGGCGTTACTGCTGCAAAAGGCTTTACAGCATCAGGTATTCACTGCGGTATAAGAAAAAATCAGACTAAAAAGGACCTCGCGATGATTAAAAGCGATGTCAGATGTAATGCGGCGGCTGTATATACTCAGAACAAGGTTTACGGTGCACCTATAACCGTAACAAGAGAGAATATCAGCGACGGCTTCGCTCAGGCTGTGATTGTAAACAGCGGTAATGCTAATACCTGTAATGCTGACGGTGTTGAAAAGGCTGAAATGATGTGTGACATAGCCGCAAAAGCACTGGGTGTTGATAAGACCGACATTATTGTTGCATCTACCGGCGTTATCGGTATGACTCTTGATGTTACTCCCATTGCAGAAAGTGCTGATAAGCTTGCTTCGCAGATGAATCCCGATGGCGGCACCGATGCGGCTGAAGCTATTATGACAACTGATACAATTTCAAAAGAGGTTGCTGTTGAAATTGAACTCTCAGGTAAGACAGTAACAATCGGTGCCTGCTGCAAGGGTTCAGGTATGATTCATCCTAATATGGCTACAATGCTTTGCTTTATTACAACTGACTGTGCAATAAGCAGTGCTATGCTTCAGAAGGCTCTGTCTTCTGTTGTCAAGGATACTTTTAATATGATTTCCGTTGACGGTGACACATCTACAAATGATATGGTTTGTATAATGGCTAACGGAAAGGCTGAAAACACTGTAATTACAGAAGAAAATGCAGATTACGAAAATTTCAGAGTTGCATTGTTTGCGCTTTCCGTAAAGCTTTCAAGGCTTATTGCCGGCGACGGCGAGGGTGCTCAGCGTCTTCTTGAATGTAAGGTAACGGGTGCACCTGCAGAAAAAACAGCAAAGGATATAGCCAAGAGCATCATCTGTTCCTCACTGGTAAAAACCGCAATGTTCGGTTCTGATGCTAACTGGGGCAGAATTCTCTGCGCAATCGGCTATACACCGGGTGATTTTTATGTTGACTGTATTGATGTTTATCTTTCTTCGCGCATGGGTACCGTAAAGGTCTGCGAAAAGGGCTTCGGCATTGAGTTCAGCGAAGATAAAGCTAAAGAAATTCTTCTTGAGGATGAAATAAACCTTCTTATTGAAATGAATCAGGGAGACTATGAGGCGACAGCATGGGGCTGTGATCTCACATATGATTATGTAAAAATAAACGGAGATTACCGTACATAAGAGGTGCAAAATGGCAGATAAAAACATAAGCGATGAAATGAAAGCGCGTGTTCTCACCGCGGCTCTTCCGTACATACAGAAATATTACGGAAAAACCGTTGTTGTGAAATACGGCGGTAATGCTATGATTAACCCTGAGCTTAAGAAGGCTGTTATGAGTGATATTATTCTTCTTTCGCTTGTTGGTATTAAAATAGTACTTGTCCACGGCGGCGGACCGGAAATCAGCGGTATGCTGAATAAATTAGGTATTGAATCCAGGTTTGTTAACGGCCTCAGATATACCGATAAGGATACTGCTGAAATTGTTCAGATGGTGCTTTCAGGCAAGACAAATAAGGATCTTGTATCTCTTATTGAGGTTTGCGGCGGCAAGGCTGTTGGCCTTTGCGGCATTGATGGTGCTATGATCAAGGCTGAAAAGCTCGATGACGGCTTCGATTACGGATATGTAGGAGAAATTATCGGCATTGACCCGAAGCCTATTAAAAAAGTGCTTGAAGAAAATTATATTCCCGTTATTGCAACTGTAGGCATTGATACAGAGGGTCAGGTATACAATATTAACGCGGATACCGCCGCGGCAGAAATTGCATCTGCACTTAATGCAGAAAACATTATAACCCTTACGGATATTCCCGGCTTACTCAGAGATGTTAACGATACAGATTCTCTTATTTCAGAAATTCACGTTGATGAAATTGAAGAGCTTATTGAGAGGAAAATAATATCCGGCGGTATGATACCCAAGGTAAGGAGCCTTGAAAAAGCTGTCCGTGACGGTGTTAACAAGGCTGTTATGATAGACGGCCGTATTCCTCATTCAATACTGATAGAAATGTTTTCCGACGAAGGTATCGGTACTCTTATGTCAAAGTGAGGTGTCTTAAATGAGCGGATTTGAAAAAATAGAAGGTCTTGATCGTGAAAATGTAGCTCACACATACGGAAGGTTTTCCGTCGCAATCAAAGAGGGTAAGGGTGCTGTGTGTTATGATTTTGACGGTAAAAGGTATATTGACTTTTCAAGCGGTATCGGAGTAAACTCTCTCGGCTTCTGTGATGAGGGATGGGTGTCTGCCGTTACTGCCCAGCTTAATAAGCTTCAGCATATATCCAATCTTTATTATACTGAGCCTTGTGCTAAGGCGGCTGAGCTTCTTTGTAAGAAATCAGGTATGAAAAAGGTATTCTTTTCAAACAGCGGTGCTGAAAGTAACGAGGGAGCCATTAAATGCGCCAGAAAGTACAGCTTCACAAAGTACGGCGAAAACAGAAATAAGGTTATTACGCTTATAAACTCATTCCACGGCAGAACCGTTACCACACTTGCCGCTACGGGTCAGGATGTATTTCATAAATACTTTTTCCCTTTTACCGAGGGATTTGAGTTTGCACCTGCCAACGACTATGATGCTCTTTACTCTATGGTTGATGACAGCACCTGTGCTGTTATGATGGAGCTTATCCAGGGTGAGGGCGGTGTTATGCCGCTTGACAAGGCTTTCGTAAAAAAGGTAGAGGCTCTTTGCAAGGAAAAGGATATCATTCTTATTATCGATGAGGTTCAGACCGGTGTAGGCAGAACCGGAAAGCTTTTTGCTTATCAGAATTATGATATTACACCGGATATTGTAACAACGGCAAAAGGTATTGGCGGCGGACTTCCTCTCGGCTGTGTTCTTTTCGGTGAAAAAACAGAGGACACCTTTGCGCCCGGTGACCACGCAACAACTTTTGGCGGCAATCCTGTTGCAACGGCCGGTGCTGCCCATATTCTTGAAAGACTTGACGAAGATTTTCTTAATGAAGTTAAAGCAAAAGGCAAATATATCACAAAGAAGCTCCTTAAAATGCCGGGTGTAGTCGGCGTTGACGGTATGGGTCTTATGCTCGGTGTAAGACTTTCCGACGGTATTGTTGCAACTGATATTGTAAAGAAGACTATTTCTTACGGTGCGCTTACCCTTACTGCTAAAACAAAGCTTCGTCTTTTACCTCCTCTGACAATTTCATACGAAGAAATTGACGAGGGACTTGAAGCAATCAGAAAAGCGCTTGAAGAATAAATTAAAGACGGTCGGAGAATCTTTTTCCGACCGTTTGTTTATAATATTGCTTCTAATGATAATTTTTCTCTGTCAGTTATAGTATCAACGGTATATATCGCTTTTTTGATTTTCTGCTTTGCTTCTTCGCGTTTTCCGTCTGCAAAGCATAGCTTTATATCTTCAAGCACCAGACTTAATTCGTTACAGACATCCTCCGGAATAACAAGTTCAAGTTTTTTTGAATTTATCTGCCAACGCTCGTAAATTTCATCTGCTTTAATTTTTGCACTGTATACTGTTGTGTCGTCTGTAAGCTCTATGCAGTCAATGAGCTCTTCTTTTATAAAATCAAGCTCTCTGCTTAAGCAGCAATATGAAAATATACTTAAAACGACTATGGAAACTAATATAATCAGTGATATATATACTCTCTTCATCAGCATTTATCCTGCTTTCTGATTATATTGTAATCGCCTGTACTGTCTGCCGTCATCATAAACACCTCTCTGACACTGATGTTTTGCTTTTTCAGATGACTGAGAAGCTTTTCTTTTGACATATTGCAGTTGTTGAACTCTCTGTCAATTATTTTTCCGTCACCTATAATCAGCATCGGTATTGCACCGTCCTGACTGCTTTCATCACTTTTTGTAGGAGGTGAGTAGTCCTTTTTCAGCTTGACACTAAGACCTCCGTTGGTTTCAATGTAAGCAAAGTCAACGGCTCTTATATCAAAAATATCCTTCAGTCTGAGCGCTGCTGTCAGGTCGTCAATGCTGTATCTTACAGATTTGATGTTCTTTTGCAACACCCTTCCGTTTTTTATAACAAGCAGGGGATTACCCTGTATTATTTTTCTTACTGACGGTGATTTTACACTTATGTCTGAAGACAAAACCTCAAGACTTGCGAGAAGAAAAACTGTTATAACTGAGGGTATTAACGGCGTTGATGTATCTTCAAGAGGCATTGAGGCAACTTCGGACAGTATAATCGTGATAACCAACTCCGAGGGCTGTAATTCACCTATCTGCCTTTTACCCATAAGTCTTATTGCGGCGATTATGAAAATGTAGATTATTATTGCTCTGATGAAGCCGTTTATCATATATACTCACCTCAAAGTAATTATGAGACGAAACTACACAGAATAAACAGTACGCATATAAATCAGAAATATTTTATGAAATCCTTGACTCTCGCAAGCGGTTCTCTTGTGTTGTTATATAGCCACGTTGAATATTTCCTCGGACTTGATGGTACTGCATAGGCATCCATATCCAGGCTTTCTGCAATAAACAACGCTCTGAACGTATGATACACCTGGGTGATGATTATAATTTTATTGCCTTCAAATTTATTATTAACATTTTCAATGCTTTCGCCGGTAGAAAAGCCAAAATCGTCAGTTACAATTCTGCTTTCGTCAAAGCCTTTTTCCAAGCAGAAATTTTTCATAACTGCTACCTCGTTATAGCTTACTCCGCTGTTGTCACCTGTAAGTAAAAGCTTGCAGTCCTTGTTAAGATCTGCTACTGCAATACCTTCAAGAAGTCTGTCTTCCAGCATATGTGTCGGTTTGTCACCGCGGATTCCGCAACCGAGAACAACAACGTAATCAACATCTGTTAGCCGCGAGGCTTCATCTCTTGATATTATTTTTTTATGCTGTGAGGCTATAATATATATGTTTATGCCGGCTACAGCTACCGCTAATGTTATAAATGTAAGCAATCCTGCAATCAATACCTTTTTATTTTTCAGCATTCAACCACTTCCTTTGTTTTTAATATAACCGATTTTGGTTATAATTCAATAGCATTGGATTTATTTTAAGATAATCTTAAGAAACAGGCGTGAATTGTCGCTTTTTATAATAAAAATAAGAAAAATGTAATAAAAACTTTATAAAAATATTTAAAATACCATTGTTTTATAGTGAAAAATAATATATAATATAAATCGATTTATATAAAATTAGCAGGAGGGTCACATTATGACAGATAAGACCATACAGTTTAAGCTTGAATCAGGCTCTGCAGATGAAATGAAGGTTATTCTTTCAAGAGTATATCAGGCTCTTGTTGAAAAGGGATATAATCCTATTAATCAGATTGTAGGTTACATTCTTTCTGAGGACCCGACCTATATCACAACTCACAATAATGCACGCAGTCTGATAAGAAAGATTGACCGCGATGAGCTTTTGCAGGAGCTTGTGAAAAATTATCTTATGAATTAACGGAGGAATAAAATGGCTGCCAAGAAGAAAAATGAATTTTTAACATACAAAGACAAGCCTCTTGTGAGAAAGGGAAATATGCTTTATTACGGAAATATGAGTGATAAGTTTGTTATCGTATTTCAGATTCTTTCTACTAAGGAGCTTAACGGTCTTGAGGTTGCAGACAGAGTTTCTGTTCAGCTTATAAACACTGACCCAAATGTAAGACCGCACGACAGAATTGCTCAGAAGACTGAAAAGAAAGGACTTTATGCAGCGATGGACATCGGCAAGATCTGGCTTGAAAGAGCACTTGCCGAATAACTGAAAAAGTGGGCGGCGGAGTTTCCGTCGCCTGAATTTATAACCGCTCATGGCGCAGTTGGATAACGCAGCAGATTCCGATTCTGAAGAACGGGGGTTCGAATCCCTCTGGGCGGGCCAGAAAAAAGCACTTCTTCGGAAGTGCTTTTTTCAATGAAATTCGCCTTACGGCGAGTGAAATAGCAATGCTATGAAATATGCTGTTGCATATGAAATATTTGTTTCGCAAATGTTAAGGGCGAATTTTATTTCACCTTCTGCGTTAGCAGAAAATTTCATAATCCGTCAGGATTATTTCATATCGCACAGCGATATTTCATTATAAGAAGAGTTGTTGCCATTTTAAGCTGTAAACACAAAAATCGACAAGTCGGAACTTGTCGATTTTTTTACCCATTGCGAAAACAATGGTATATCATCGCTGTAATTAGCTTTTGAATAACATTGACGAAGTTGAAAATTATTTGATTGATACATACAATAAACAAAACAGCTGCAAATCTGCTTTTGACAGACTTGTAGCTGTTGTTTTACTGTTAATTTTTGCTCAGAGCTTTATCAATCGCACTTGCTGCGGTTTTTCCGGCACCCATTGCCGATATAACCGTAGCAGCACCCGTTACGGCATCACCGCCTGCATAAACGTTACTGCGTGAAGTAAGGCCGTCTTCGGTTATAATAATTCCGCCCTTTTGGTTAACCTCAAGACCGTCGGTTGTAGACTTTATCAGCGGATTAGGTGAGGTGCCGATTGCAATAATCACTGTATCTATGTCAATTTCGCAGTCGCTTCCCACAATTTCAACGGGACGTCTGCGACCCTTTGCATCGGGTTCTCCCAGCTCCATTTTAATAAGCCTCATTGACTTTACAAAACCGTTTTTCGGGTCTCTCGGATCATCGGGGTTGTTGTATCCGATGATTTCGGTTGGTGCACACAGCAGTGAAAATTCAATGCCTTCCTCAACGGCGTGCTCAACCTCCTCGCGTCTTGCGGGTAGCTCCTCCATTGAGCGTCGGTATATTATATATACATTTTCTGCACCGAGTCTCAGTGCCGTTCTTGCCGCATCCATTGCAACGTTACCGCCGCCGACAACTGCAACCTTACCGAATTTCATAATGGGTGTTGTGGGGTTTTCAATGTAAGCCTTCATAAGGTTGCTGCGGGTGAGAAATTCATTAGCCGAATAAACGCCCTTGAGACTTTCACCGGGTATGCCCATAAAGTTCGGTAGTCCGGCTCCCGAACCGATGAACACCGCTTCAAAGCCCATATCGAAAAGCTCATCAACTGTATAGGTTTTGCCGATTACCGTGTTGGTTTCAATTTTAACTCCCAGTTGTTTTAGCGTATCAACCTCTTTTGCAACAATAGCTTTCGGAAGTCTGAACTCGGGTATGCCGTAAACAAGTACACCGCCTGCAACATGCAGAGCTTCATATACGGTTACGCTGTACCCCTTTTTGGCAAGATCGCCTGCGCAGGTAAGACCTGAGGGACCGGAGCCGATTACGGCAACTCTGTGGCCGTTTGACGGTGGGGGAGCAGGAGCATTCGTACAGAAGGTGTTGTGATAGTCAGCAACAAAACGCTCGAGCCTACCGATGCCGACAGATTCACCCTTGACTGAGCGAACACATTTTGATTCGCACTGCCTTTCCTGGGGGCACACTCTGCCGCAGACTGCAGGGAGTGACGATGACTGTGTTATTATCCGATAGGCTTTTTCAAATTCGCCGTTTTTGATTTCATTTATAAATGCGGGAATATTTATTTTAACCGGACATGCACTAACACAAGGCATATTTTTGCAATTAAGACAGCGTAAAGCCTCATCAATTGCCGTTTCTTCGCTGTAGCCGAGAGAAACCTCATCAAAATTGTGAGCGCGTACCGTTGGCTCTTGCGTGGGCATTTCATTACGCATAAGTGCCATATTAGCTTTTGCCATTTCAGTTAATCTCCTTTTTATAGAGGTTGCAGGCCGATTCATAGGCGTGATGCTCAAAATCGTTATACATTCTGCTTCTTGACATCGCTTCGTCAAAATCTACCTGATAGCCGTTGAAATCAGGTCCGTCAACGCAAGCAAATTTTGTTACCTTTTTTCCGTCAATATTAAGCGATAGTCTGCAGCCTCCGCACATTCCTGTGCCGTCAATCATAATAGGATTCATAGACACAGTTACCGGAGCCCCGTAAGGCCTTGCGGTTTCTGTAACAAATTTCATCATTATAAGCGGACCGATTGTTATAATCATATCAAAACTCTCGCCGTCTTCAAGAATTTCCTTAAGGGGTATTGTAACGTTTCCTTTTCTTGCGTAAGAGCCGTCATCAGTCATAATGTAAAGTTTGTCAGAAATTGCTCTGAACTCATTTTCAAGAATGAGAAGCTCCTTGCTTCTGAAGCCGATAATGCTTGTTACCTCTGCTCCGGCATTGTGAAGAGCTTCAGCAACAGGCATAGCAATTGCACAGCCGACGCCTCCGCCTATGATACATACTTTTTTAAGACCATCAAGCTTTGTGGCTGTACCGAGAGGTCCGACAAAGTCCTGAATATATTCACCTTCGTTTTTGTTGCTGAGCGCGATTGTTGTTGCTCCTACCACCTGAAAAATAATTTTTACCGTACCCTTGTCTTTATCGGTTCCTGCAACAGTCAGAGGAATTCTTTCGCTGTTTTCGTCAACTCTCAGTATAATAAACTGCCCCGGCTCTGCTTTTTTTGCTACCGGTGGTGCATCAATATGCATTTCAATAACAGATTGATTAAGCTGCTTCTTTTTACAAATTTTGTACATTATTATTCTCCGTTCAAAAGAGGTAAAATGATTATATATAATAAAAGGTAAGTATATATAACAATAAGTTTTATTTTAACACATAATTTTTGGTTTGTCTATAATTAAAAAGAATTTTGAACAAGTAAATTCTGGAAGGTTTTTTAATATCAAAGTATATTTGAATTGGTTATATTTTCGGGGGAACTATTGTTTTTTGGTTTTGTATGTTGTATTATATTGTCATATTTTGTCGAAAAGCGGTGATAATGTGAAAGCGGATGAAATTATGCTCGAGGATGAGCTTGCGGAATATGAAGACACCGAAAAACGTCTTGAAAGGCTTGATCGAAGGCTCAGAGTGAGAAAAACGATAAGCATTTTTATTGTAGCTGCTTTTCTGTTCAGCCTTATTATGTATGCCGTGAGAATTGAAAGAAAGCTTACGATGCTTGCGGAGCAACCGCCCGTCATAATTTATATGAATTCTGAAACAACATCTGAAGTTGAAACTGCTTATGCTGCGGAAGAGAGCACGGCTTTATTATCTGAAGATGTGTCGGCTGATGAAAGCAAAGATTATGAAAATGAAGATATAAATATTATCGGTAAAACTGAGAAATTCAACGAAACTGAATCGGTACAGAACACTCCTTCTGCTGATGAACGTGTTTCTGCTGAATACTATGTTACCAAATCGGGAACCAAGTATCACAGAGACGGATGTACATATCTTTCTAAATCTAAAATACCTATGAGCTATGAAGAAATTGTCGCAAAAGGTTATAAACCGTGCTCAAGGTGTATATCATAAAATCGGAGACTTGTAATATTGTGTTTTTTAGCTTTATCTGATATAATAAAATAAATAAATTTATGGAGGAATTGCCGTGCGCATTTTAAAATGTGAAGAAATGAAGCTCGTTGAGCAATATTCAACAAAATTCGGTATGACCTATCAGCGTATGATGGAAAATGCAGGTGCAGCATGTGCCCGTAATATCAGAACCGTGCTTGATAAAAACAAAAACAACGGTAAGAAGATTATTGTTGTTTGCGGTAAGGGCAATAACGGCGGTGACGGGTTTGTAATTGCGCGAAAGTTTTTTGAGAACGGCTATAACGTATGCGTGCTTCTTGCTATGGGCTATCCTACAAGTGCGGAAGCTACATATATGTATAAGTATCTTCTCGATCTCTCTATACCGACAATCTGGTACGATGCCGACAAAAGCAAGGCTATACAGACTGTCAGAAATGCTGATATTATAGTTGATGCCGTTTTCGGCTTCAGCTTTTACGGCAACCTCAACGACGATATCCGGATGCTTCTTACTGAAATGAGTAATGCTAAAGGTATTAAGTTTGCAGTCGATATTCCCAGCGGTGTTTATTGTGACAGCGGCTGTTGTGCAAAAGGCTGCTTTTCAGCAGATTACACTGTTGCTGTATCTGCACTTAAGCCTGCGCATATTTTAAAGCCGGGCTGTGAATGCTGCGGTGAAATTATCGTAGCAAATATTGGGTTGCCCGATGAAAGCTACAGCATGCTTTCAGAGTCGCTTTATACCTGTGACAGGGATGATATAAAGGCATTGTTTCCTGAGAGGCCTTCTGTTTCTAATAAAGGTGATTTTGGACATGTTCTGTGTATCTGCGGCAGTAAAAAAATGCCCGGTGCTGCCGTGCTTTGTGCAAAAGCCGCACTGAGGAGCGGCGCAGGACTTGTTACAGTGGCGTTTCCTGAAAGTGCATATATTCCTGTGTCTTCAATGCTTACCGAGGCGCTTCTTATGCCTCTTGAAGAAACTGAAGAAGGTACCTTGTCGCGAAATGCAGTTAACACGCTTGAAAAGAATATTCTTAAGTTCAATGCTGTTGTTATAGGTTGCGGAATGTGTGTTAATGAAGATACCGCAGAAATCGTCAGATGGGTGATAAATAACACTGATGTACCCGTTATTATTGATGCCGATGGTATAAATTCGATTGCAACCGACATAAACATTTTACACGGGACAAATAAAAAGCTTATCATCACTCCTCATCTGAAAGAAATGTCGCGGCTTACTGCTGAGGATGTCTCTGTGATTCTGACCGATACAGCAGCATACGCTAAAGCTTTTTCCGAAAAGCACGGTGTAGTTACTGTTCTGAAAACCGCTAATACTGTTGTTGCCTGCTCTGATTACGATGCAGTTTATATCAATGCTACCGGTAACAACGGACTTTCCAAGGGCGGCAGCGGTGATGCGCTTGCCGGTCTTATGGGTGGCTTCGCGGCGCAGTTTTCAGATTACCGAAAGGCAGCAATAGCCGCGGTATACGTACACGGTATGACGGCTGATGCCGTGGCTGAAAAATATTCGGCAAGAGGTATGCTTACGACGGATTTGATTGATGAACTCAGAAATACACTCAGTTGCTTTGAATAATGATGTCCCGTCGGAGGCATTATGAAAAGATTTATTGCGCTCATTATCCTTTTTCTTATGCTGTTTTCACTTTTCGGCTGCTCTTCTTCTGAAAAAGAGTATCTGCTTGATGTGCTTGAAGCAGATTTTTCTCTTGTAACGTCTGAATGTGAATATGTGGGCAAAATTAATTTTTACGCGGATAAAACGATGAAAGCTGAGATTGACAGTCCCACAGAGCTTTCCGGCTTTATTTTTACCGTAGGACCGGAAAACGTATCAGTTGTTTTCAACCAAGTAAGCGTAAACAATGTTTATGCTGATGAATATTCACCTTTTATAAAGCTTTATGATGTTCTTCTCAGCTTAAATAATACTTCTCTTACTGTGGCGAAGAATGGTATATGTGAAAAAACACTTGTTTCTGAAGATGAAAGCTATGTCTGTATTATTGATGCAGATAAATCCTTATTGAGTGAAATAACAGGGCAAGGCCTTAATGTCAGGTTTTCCTACAGATAAACGTAAAGGACGCACATCATTATCTGATGTGCGTTCATTTTATTTCTGTTTATTTATGTTTTTTGTTTAAACACTATTCTCTGGGTTAAAACTATTACTGAAACAAATATTCGGGGAGGAGAATTATGTCAATCAAACGAGGAGAAATATATTATGCTGACTTAAGTCCCGTAATAGGATCTGAGCAAGGCGGAGTGAGGCCTGTTCTTATTGTTCAGAACGATATCGGTAATAAATACAGCCCTACGGTAATTGCTGCGGCAATAACAAGCAAACAGTTCAAAACAAGTCTGCCGACGCATATTAAGGTAAACGCGCATGACTGTGGCTTGTCTAAGGATTCTGTTGTTCTTCTTGAGCAGGTGAGAACATTAGATAAGAAAAGACTTAAGGAAAAGATGGGAAATCTCGATAAAGATGATATGTTTAAAATTGATAAAGCCTTATCTGTAAGCTTCGGATTGAACGGACCTGTTACATAAGGTGCATATAAGTCCTTCATAAAGTTGAGGGACTTATATTTTTGTCGTAAAGACTATAATAAAACGGCGGGATGAGGTTAATTAAAAGTAAATATAAAATTTATTGACTTTATTATGAAATAATGTTAAAATATAGAAGACGAATGCTATTATTTTGAATGAGGAGTGTTGTAAATGAAAAAAATATTAAGCATTTTTGTTGCAGTTATTATGATGTTTTCCTGCTTTACCGGTGTTTTTTCGGCTTTTGCCGCTGACGGCTCAAAGATTGAAGATATCATCGGTGATATGACTAATATGGAAAACTTTCAGAATGCTCTTATAGGCAGTGATGTTGGCTTTGATTATTCAGCTGATGGACAGGAAGATATTATCGATATGATTGAAAACGGAATGATCAGCGGTGAAGTGTATGGCATGAGCATTGATGAGTTTTACACGGGAACTTCACCCATCAATTGGAGTTCCCTGCCGATAGATAAGGGAGATCTTGCTCTTGCAATTGCTAATGTTAACAACTACATAATGAGAATTCTTAAGGAAAAGGTGGGCGGCTTTAACCTTTATTCTATGCAGATGAGCAGACACGGGATGTCTTATGCTTCTTATTATGCAACAAGCATAGCAAATTTCCTCGGTAATCTTTTCTATCCCGATTTTGAGGATGTCGTAATTAACTTTGACGGCTATGAACAGATCAGTGAGGACGAATTCTATACCCAGATTGTCAGACAGTCCGGATTCGGAGTTCTTCTTGACAACAACTGGTGCGATCAGGGCCGTTTTGATATAAGACCGCTGATGGAAACCCTTGGCCTTTTAAGTGATAATGTTCTTGAAAGCGAATATTCTAACGGCTACATCCTCGGCAGAAAGCTTGTTAAGGCTGTGATTGAAAAAATTATCTATGACGGCCCCGTGAACGCTTTTCTTGATATTCTTCAGGCATTTTCCAAGAGCTATAATTTCTATCTTAAGGACGCTGTAGTAGCTCTTTTCTCAAATAGACTTGCTGCAGGTGAAATTGAGCTTTCTGAGTTGGATAATCTTCACGAGCTTTTCAATATTATTTTCAATGGCAACAACCCTGAAGCTACGGACAAGCTTCAGTTCGTGCAGATGCCTGCTGCGAGATTTGCCAAGGCTGAAGGTGTGACTGAGCTTTTCCTTTATTTCATCGTTTATTCAGTAATCAATATTAATTACAAAAACAACAATGCCGTTGTTGAAAATATGAAATCAAAGGTTAATAATCTTGATATTACCAACGAAGAAAAAGATGTACTCAAATGTGTTCTCGATGCAGTCTTCAAGGGTGATGTTAACAGCCTCGCAACCAAGATTGGATCAATTTTCAGCACTAACGTTGATTCAATAAAGGATGATTTCCTTTCTTCGCTTAAAAATGCGCTTGCATCATTCTTTAAAAAGATTGTCGATTATTTTGATAATCTCTTCAAGATTCTTTCCGGTGAGAAAGAGCCTCCCAGATGGGATATTGAAGACAGAGATCCCTAAAATTAAACGGACTTCTGATTTCAGAGGTCCGTTTTTAAATTAAACTATTGTCATATTCAATGTGTTGTGATAAAATAGCATGGCGGAAGGCGGTGAGTTTATGAAAATAGGTATAATCGGAGGCGGTGCAGCCGGGCTTGCCTGCGCGATAGAAGCAGCAAGAAGGGCTAAGAAGCTTAATAAAAATGTTTCCGTACGTATTCTTGAGTCGAAGGATAGGGTAGGCAAAAAGCTTCTCGCTACAGGAAACGGCAGATGTAATATGCTCAACGCTGACAGAAGTCCTTTGTATTTTTCAAATAACGGCTTTCATAGATTTGCAATCAAAAAGTTTGATTATGAAAGTAATCTCGAGTTCTTTGCCTCTATGGGTCTTTATACCAGGTGTGATGAAGAGGGCAGGGTTTACCCGTTAAGCAACCAGGCTTCGTCTGTGCTTGACTGCCTTCGAAATGAGTGTTGTTATCTCGGTATTCAGATATCTACAGATTTTACTGTTGAAGATATAAAGAAAACCTCTGACGGCTTTATCGTGAACGGTAATGAGTACTTTGATAAAATCGTGCTTGCATGTGGCGGTAAGGCTTTGGTTAAAGGCTTTAACGGATATGATATTTTAAACCGATTGGGGCATAAAACTACAAAAATTTATCCGTCGCTTTCAAAGCTTAACACTGTTGATACATCTGATGTTAAACAGCTTCAGGGAATCAGACACAAGGCAGATCTTACTTTGAAATCCTGCGGCAGACTAATTGCCGAAGAAAAGGGTGAAATTCTATTCGCTAAGTACGGTATATCCGGTATTGCCGTTATGCAGCTTTCAGCCTATGTTACGAGAGTTCCTGGTGCCGAATTCACCGTTGAGGCAGATTTTATACCCGATATGAGCTGTAAATCAGCCGCAGAATGTATATATAA
Source organism: Clostridia bacterium (assembly GCA_017517865.1). Taxonomy (GTDB): domain Bacteria; phylum Bacillota; class Clostridia; order Oscillospirales; family Acutalibacteraceae; genus UBA6857. The sequence continues at coordinate 75,265 of JAFWYB010000029.1, forward strand.
AATCATAAATCACAACCCTGAGCTTAAATGTGAAAGTCTTCTTGAAGGCTTTATGCCAAAAAAACTCGGTGAGGTAATAGTAAAATCGGTTGGTCTGAGCATATCGGAAAAATGTTCGCTTCTCAGCTCTGATGATATTAAGCAAATTGTTGAAAAGGCAAAGCATTATTGCTTCAGAATAGATTCCGTACGCGGCTTTGATGATGCTCAGGTTACAGCCGGTGGTGCCGATACTGAATATTTTAACCCACAGACAATGGAATCAAAGCTTCTGCCGGGCTTGTTTTGTATTGGTGAGCTTCTTGATGTTGACGGACTTTGCGGCGGATATAACCTTATGTGGGCTTGGTCCAGCGGAAGACTGTGTGGAGAAAGCTTGGTTAAATAATACCTGAAAGGTTTAAGATATGATAAGAATAAGTGAAATCAAGCAAAGCCTTGATTCTGACAGGGAGGATTTGTTTGAATCCTGCAGAAAGGCTTTGAAAATAAAAAAAGAGCAGATCAGAACCCTTACTATAATACGTCAGAGTGTTGACAGCAGAAAAAAAGATAATGTTTTCTTTTCTTATACTGTTGATGTTGAAATTGAGTGTGACGAGGAAAAGCTTATTAAAAGATTAAACTCTAAAAAGCTTCAGATTGTTGAGCCCTACAGCTACAGCCAACCTGAAAATAAGAGAAAATCCTCATACAGACCAGTGGTTGTCGGCTTTGGCCCTGCCGGCATATTTGCGGCTCTTATTCTTGCAAGGGCGGGATTGAAGCCTCTTGTTATTGAGCGCGGAAGAGACGTTGAAAGGCGCACTGCTGATGTAAACAGATTTTTTACCCACAGAATACTTGATGAAACCTCAAATGTGCAGTTCGGCGAGGGTGGTGCCGGTACATTTTCTGACGGTAAGCTTACTACCGGAATCAAAAGCCCGCTTTGCAGGCAGGTTTTTATTGAGTTTCACAGTCACGGTGCACCTGAGGAAATACTTTATTCAGGTAAACCTCATATCGGTACCGATAAACTTGCTGGCGTAGTAAAAAATATGCGCGAGGAGATTATTGAGCTTGGCGGCGAGGTTCTTTTTGAAGCAAAGCTTACCGATCTGATTGTATATAACGGATATATTCAGGGTATGACCTATGAGCTTGGCGGAAAGAGCTACGATTTTGAAACAGATACGGTTATTATTGCTATCGGTCATTCGGCAAGAGACACCGTTAAGATGCTGTACGGTAAGGGTATACAGATGATTCAGAAGCCGTTTTCTGTCGGTGCGCGAATTGAACACCCGAGGGAGCTTATAGATAAGGCTCAGTACGGTGCCTTTGCAGGACATAAGGCTCTCGGTGCCGCAGACTATAAGCTTGCATGCCACGGAGTGCACGAAAGGGGTGCGTATACTTTTTGTATGTGTCCCGGCGGTACTGTTGTTGCGGCAACGAGTGAGAACGGCGGAGTTGTTGTAAACGGTATGAGTGAGTGGGCCCGCGACGGCAGGAATTCTAACTCGGCGTTGCTTGTCAATGTTTACCCCGAGGATTTCCCGAGTGAACACGTGCTTTCGGGCTTTGAGCTTCAGAGACAGATGGAGCAGAAAGCCTTTATTCTCGGCGGCGGTGATTTTTCTGCACCGTGTCAGCTTGTAGGTGATTTTCTCGATAACAGAAAATCAACAAAGCTGTCTTTTGTTGATCCGACCTGTCCTACCGGTGTTACACCGACAGATATCCGTCAGGTGTTACCGAAAAAGGTTACAGACACCATGGCAGATGCAATAGTGCAAATGGACAGAAAGCTCAAAGGTTTTGCACTTGCCGATGCAGTTCTGACCGCCCCCGAAACAAGAAGCTCATCACCCGTAAGAATTCTTCGCGACGATATATATCAGACCAATATAAGAGGTCTTTATCCCTGCGGTGAAGGTGCGGGCTATGCGGGCGGTATCGTTTCTGCGGCTGTTGACGGTATGAAATGCGCTCACGCGGTTCTTGAAGATGAGAGATAATAATATATAAAAAATTATTTATTGCTTAGTTTTTCTTGAATAGAATAATTTTTTGTGATAGAATTATTTATAAATTTAAATGAGGTGGAATTATGACAGCAATACTTTATAACATCTTTTACAGATTTGTCAGCTTTCTGATCAGTTTTGCAATGCTTTTCGGCTACAGCGGTGACTGTCTAAAGGCTGACAGCAGTGAATGGAAAACTAATTATAAGTATGTTTTCGTTCACGGTCTTTCGGGCTGGGGCAGCTATGATGCCGTAAATAAGGTAATGCCGTATTGGGGCATGTTCGGCGGCGACCTTATGGAATATCTTAATGACAAGGGTTTTGATTGTTATGCGGCTTCAGTATCTCCCACATCAAGTGCCTGGGACAGAGCATGTGAGCTCTATGCACAGCTTACGGGTACTGTTGTTGACTACGGCAAGGCTCACAGTGAAGAGTGCGGACACGAAAGATTCGGTACTGACTATACAGGCAGAGCCCTTATTGATGGTTGGAGTGAAGAAGACAAAATAAACCTTCTCGGTCATTCCTTCGGCGGAGCAACCGTAAGACTGTTCGCACATATTATGGAAAACGGCAGCGAAGAAGAAATTCATGCCACCGATGAAAGTGAGCTTTCCGATTTCTTCAAGGGCGGAAAAGGTGATTACATTTACAGTTTGGTAACTCTTGCTGCGCCTCATAACGGCACAACAGCCTATATGGTCGACGAAAACGATGTGCCGAAGGAAGGTAATTTTGTTTCTGATTTTGTAACTGATATTCAGACAAAGCTTACATCTATGATAAGGTTAGCAAACGGAAATCCCGAAGAAGATACCAAGGCTGCTTGGGACTACGCTTCATACGATATGTATATAGACAATGCTTTTGAGTTGAACAGGAAAATTAAGATGTATGACAATACATACTATTTTTCAATTCCTTGCAATGCAACCGTTCAGAACGAAGATGGAACATGGTCTCCCGTTGAAAAGAAAATGGAGCCCCTGTTTATCAGCTCTTCTAAAGTGATGGGTATATTTACAGGCGAAACCGAGGACGGATATGTTGTAGATGAATCCTGGCAGATGAATGACGGACTTGTCAACACAATATCAGCTATGGCACCCACATCTTCACCCTCAAAGGAATATGATGCTGAAAATGTATTGCCCGGCGTGTGGAATATTATGCCGACTTATGACGGTGACCATATGTCACTTCAGGGCGGACTTACAAAGGTAAACGATGTAAAGGGTTATTATGTTGAGCTTCTTTCAATGATAAACAGCTTATAAAAAAGGGTCTGTTACTTGTTTGTAACAGACCTGATATTTTTTACTCAGATAAATTCACAGCCTTGCTTAACCGTTGTGCAAAGGAATGAGCCACAGAAATCTTTCTTTAACTCATTAAGACAGCTTTCAGCATTTTCAATATTGTCAAATACACCGAAAATACTTGGTCCGCTTCCGCTCATGCAGGTGCAAAGACAACCGTATTTTCTCATTATGCCCTTTATTACGGTTCTGTCAGTTACTTCAATAAACTGCTCAAAAACATTATCGACCTTTTCGCTGATTATTTTCCAGTCATTGTTTAAAACAGCCATCAGCATACCTTTATTATCAAGATGTCTTACTCTTTCGGCTGAATCAAATGCTGCATAAGCCTTACCTGTTGAAACATCCTGGTCGGGTTTAACAATAATGATGTACTTCTCACTAAGGTCGGGGAGGTGTGACAGTACGGTGCCGGTATACTGGGCAAGCATTGTGCCGCCTAGTGCACAGAAAGGCACATCAGCACCGACCTTTGCACCGATTCTGATAATATCTTTTTCGGAAAGCTCAGTGTTAAAAAGCTTATTCAATGCCACAATAACCGCCGCTCCGTCGGCACTGCCGCCTGCAAGACCGGCTGCATGCGGTATTCTCTTATCAATGTGGATATGAATTCCGCAGTTTTTTATATCTGTTTCTTCAAAAAAAAACGTTGCTGCTTTGTGAGCTATGTTTTTTTCATCGCAGGGAATGTCGTCTTTGTTACAGCTTATTGTGATGCTTTCCGACTCTGTCTTTTCAACGGTTACCTCGTCGTAAAGTCCGACGGACTGCATAATCATAAACAAATCGTGATATCCGTTGTCGAGTCTTGAAAGTATATCGAGCATAAGGTTAATTTTGGCATAAGCTCTGACGGTCGTTTTCATTATTAAATCTCCTTTGCACTTCATATAACTTATTATAAAATAAAACAATCGAGTTATCAATAAATTTTAACAAATATTATTTGATAATTTTACTTTTTTCCATTGACAATTATTTTCCTGTATGCTAAAATTACTTGAAATGAATACGGAAAGAAATGAACGGCAAGGCTGCCGAGGCTTTTCGTCATATATTTTGTGACGGACCTTGCTTTTTGCAGGTTCTTTTTTTATGAAATCAGGAGGTAAAGCATGAACGGATTATTCAAAGCAAAGGCAATTTATCAGAACGGTGCTTTTTCTTCTCTTCCGTTATCAGTGCACAACGGAATTATTGTTTCTGAAAACGTTAATTCAGCAGTTGTTGATTTTTCCGAATATTATATTTTACCCGGTTTTGCAGATGTTCATGTTCATCTGCGTGAGCCGGGTTTTTCTTATAAAGAAACAATAAAAAGCGGTACGCTTGCATCTGCACACGGGGGATACACTGCTGTCTGCAGTATGCCGAATCTTAATCCTGTACCGGATAGCGCAGAGAATCTTAAAAAACAGCTTGATATTATCGAAAGGGATGCTTGCATTAACGTTTATCCCTACGGTTCAATAACTGTCGGTCAGAAAGGCGAAGAGCTTTCCGATATGGAGGCTATGGCTGAAAATGTAATAGCCTTTTCAGATGACGGCAGGGGTGTGCAGAGTGATGAAATGATGGAAGAAGCTATGCTCAGAGCCAAGGCTCTCGGAAAAATGATTGTTGCACACTGCGAGGTTAACGAGCTGCTCAGAGGCGGTTATATACACGACGGTGAATATGCGAAAAAACACGGACATAAGGGTATCTGTTCCGAAAGCGAATGGGCACAGATTTCCAGAGATATAGAGCTTGCCAAAAAGACGGGATGCTCATATCATGTTTGTCATATATCTACCAAAGAAAGTGTTGATATTATAAGAAAGGCAAAGGCGGAAGGGGTAGATATAACCTGCGAAACCGGTCCGCATTACCTTGTTCTTTCAGATAAGGACCTCCTGGAGGACGGACGCTTTAAGATGAATCCTCCTCTTCGCTCTGAGGAGGACAGACTTGCTCTTATAGAGGGTATAAAGGATGGAACAATCGATATGATTGCCACTGACCACGCACCTCACAGCGCCGAAGAAAAAGGCAAGGGCCTTGCCGGAAGTGCTATGGGCATTGTCGGTATTGAAACGGCTTTTCCCGTTCTTTATACTGAGCTTGTTCTCAAGGGTGTGATTTCCATGGAAAAGCTTGTTGAACTTCTTGCAATCAATCCGAGAAAGCGTTTCGGAATTGCCGGAGGTACTGATGTAGGCGAAAGTGCTGATTTCACAGTCGTTGACCTCAGTGCTGAATATGAAATCAATCCCGATGAGTTTTACTCAATGGGCAGAGCAACTCCCTTTGCCGGAAAAAAAGTCAAAGGAAAGATAATTCACACCTTTGTCGGTGGAAAAAAGATTTTTTAATGAAAGGAATTGTAAGATGACTCAGGGAATATATAAGGTAATAAAAAATGAAAAGCTTACAGAAACGGTTTACCGTATGGTTCTTGAGGGCGATACCTCAGCGCTTACTGCACCGGGGCAGTTTGTAAATCTTACAGTTGAAGGCTGTTATCTCAGAAGACCGATTTCTGTTTTTGATTGGGACGACACCACTGTGACAATTATTTACAAGGTTGTCGGTGAGGGTACAGAAAAAATGTCGGAGTGGAAAGATGGCTCGAAGGCTGATGTTCTTGTGGGTCTCGGTAACGGTTTCGATGTAGCAAAAAGCGGAGATAAACCTCTGCTTATCGGCGGCGGTGTCGGTATTCCTCCTCTTTACGGCCTTTGCAAAAGGCTTGTAGCTGAAGGTAAAAAGCCGACTGTAATTCTCGGCTTCAATAAGGCTGATGAGATTTTCTGCAAAGAGGATTTTTTGGCAGCAGGTGCCGAAACAATAATTACAACTGTTGACGGTTCTGTCGGAATAAAAGGCTTTGTTACCGATGCTATGAAGAATCTTGATTACACATATTTCTATACCTGCGGACCCATGCCAATGTTCAGGGCGATTGAAAAAACAGCTCAAGGCGGCGGCGAATACAGCTTTGAGGAAAGAATGGGCTGTGGCTTCGGTGCTTGTATGGGCTGCAGCTGTAAGACTAAATACGGAAACAAGAGAATATGTAAGGACGGTCCGGTCCTTCAGAGAGAGGAGATAATATGGTAAACACTAAAGTTGATTTATGCGGCATCGAGCTTGATAATCCTGTCATCCCTGCCAGCGGAACCTTCGGCTTCGGCTATGAATTTGCTGAGCTTTACGATATAAACTGCCTCGGTACCTTCTCTTTCAAGGGTACGACTCTTGAGTCTCGTTTCGGTAACCCTACACCGAGAATTGCTGAGTGCACAAGCGGTATGATAAACTCTGTCGGTCTTCAGAATCCCGGCGTTCATGGCGTAATTGAGCACGAATTACCTGAGCTTAAAAAGGTTTTCGGTAAAAAGGTTATGGCGAATGTAGGCGGCTTCACTGTTGATGAATACATAGAGTGCTGTACTTTGCTTGATAAAGTTGACCTGATAGGCTGGTTTGAAATTAATATCAGCTGTCCGAATGTACATGCCGGCGGCGTTAACTTCGGCACGGATGCTAAAAATGCCGCAGATGTAATTTCAGCAGTTAGAAAGGTAGTTTCCAAGCCGGTTATAGCTAAGCTTACCCCTAATGTTACTGATATAACCGAAATTGCCGTTGCCTGCGAGGAAGCCGGTGCGGATGCAATCAGTCTTATAAACACACTTCTCGGCATGAGAATTGACCTCAAAACAAGAAAGCCTGTAATTGCAAATAAGATGGGTGGTTTTTCCGGACCTGCAATTATGCCTGTGGCACTCAGAGCAGTTTATCAGGTTTATGATAAGGTAAAGGTACCCGTAATCGGTATGGGCGGTGTTTCAAGTGCAAAAGACGTTATTGAAATGATGCTCGCAGGTGCAACCGCAGTTGAGGTTGGTGCCGCAAATCTTGTAAATCCTTTTGCCTGCCGTGATATCATCAACGATCTTCCGGCGACAATGGAAAAATATAACATATCAAATCTTTCAGAAATTATCGGAGGTGCTCACTAATGGGAAAAGACGTAATTATCGCATGTGATTTCAGCAGTAAGCAGGAGGTTATGAATTTCCTTGATAAGTTTCAGGGTAAAAAGCCTTTTGTTAAAATCGGTATGGAGCTTTTCTATGCTGAAGGCCCTTCAATCGTAAAAGAAATCAAAGCAAGAGGCCACAAAATATTCCTTGATCTTAAGCTTCACGATATACCCAACACCGTAAAGAAGTCAATGTCCGTACTTTCAAATCTTGACGTTGACATCACAAATCTTCACGCAGGCGGAACAAAAAGAATGATGGAGGCAGCTCTTGAAGGTCTTACAAGACCTGACGGAACAAGACCTCTTCTTATCGCTGTAACACAGCTTACTTCCACAGACCAGGAAAGCATGGAAAATGACCTTCTCATAAAAGAGCCTATCGACAAGGTTGTAATGCATTACGCCAAGAACGCAGCAGATGCCGGTCTTGACGGTGTTGTTTGCTCACCCCTTGAGGCTCAGAAGGTTCACGACACCTGCGGCAAAAAATTCTTGACAATTACACCGGGCGTTCGTTTTGCAGACGGTGACATCGGTGACCAGAAGCGTGTTATGACTCCCGCTGAGGCTAACAGAATCGGTTCGGATTATATTGTTGTAGGCAGACCTATCACAGCTGCTGCGGACCCCGTTGCCGCTTACGAAAGATGTCTTGCCGAATTCGTAGGCTGATAATATTGTATTTAAAAAAAGAAAGGATAGATTAACTATGAAAAAGCTTATTGCTAAAGACTTACTTTCAATCGGTGCTGTTTTCCTTCGCCCTGAGCAGCCCTTTACATGGGCCAGCGGAATTAAGAGCCCCATTTATTGTGATAACAGACTCACTCTTACTTCTCCAAGTGTAAGAAATGATGTTGAAACAGGTCTTGCAAAAACAATTCTTAAGTATTTCCCTGACTGTGAGGTTGTTATGGGCACTTCAACCGCAGGCATTGCACACGCTGCAATTGTCGGTCATATACTCGGCTTACCTATGGGTTATGTTCGTTCAGGACACAAGGATCACGGCAGAGGCAACCAGATTGAGGGCAAGCTTGAAAAGGGCCAGAAGGTTGTTGTTATCGAAGATCTTATCTCAACAGGCGGAAGCGTTATCGAGGTTGTTGAGGTGCTCCGTGAAGCCGGTGCAGAGGTTCTCGGTATTGCGTCAATTTTTACCTACGGCATGAAGAAGGGTCTTGACAGACTTGCAGCTGCTGAGGTAGTTAACTATTCACTTTCAAACCTTGATGCTGTTGCAGAGGTTGCTGCCGAAGAAGGCTATATCAAGCAGGAGGACATCGCACGTCTTCTTAAATTCAGAGATAATCCGTCCGACGAAAGCTGGATCGGAGGCGCAAACTGATGAGAAGTCTTATCAATATTCTTGATCTTTCAGTTGAAGAAATTGACGGTCTTTTAAATGTTGCTGACGATATTATTGCAAATCCCGTAAAATACAGCGAGGTTTGCCGCGGCAAAAAGCTTGCGACTCTTTTCTTTGAGCCTTCAACCAGAACAAGACTCAGCTTTGAGGCTGCTATGTATGAGCTTGGCGGTCACGTTCTCGGCTTCTCAGATGCAGGCTCATCATCTGCTACGAAGGGCGAAAGCGTAGCAGATACAACCAAAATGGTCAACTGCTATGCAGACATCATCGCTATGCGTCATCCCAAGGAAGGTGCACCTCTTGTTGCGTCAATGCATTCAAAGATTCCCGTAATCAATGCAGGTGACGGCGGACATAATCACCCCACACAGACTCTCACTGACCTTCTTACAATCAGAAGAAAAAAGGGTAAGCTCAGCGGTTTTACCATCGGCTTCTGCGGTGACCTTAAGTTCGGCAGAACCGTACACTCACTTATTCAGGCACTTTCAAGATATGAAAATATAAAAATTGTGCTTATCTCACCCGACGAGCTTAAGCTTCCCTCATACGTAAAGAAGGATGTTCTTCAGAAGAACGGTATTGAGTACATACAGACAACAGATCTTGAGAGTGTGCTTCCTGAACTTGACGTACTTTATATGACAAGGGTGCAGAAGGAACGTTTTCTCAGTGAAGAAGAGTATATACGTCTTCGTGACAGCTATATTCTTACAAGAGAAAAGCTCGTCAAGAACGCTAAAAACGACCTTGCAATACTTCATCCTCTGCCCAGAGTTAATGAGATTTCCGTTGACGTTGACGATGATCCCAGAGCTTGTTATTTTGAGCAGGCTCTGAACGGCAAGTTTGTACGTATGGCTCTTATTATGAAGCTTCTCGGCTTAAAAGCAGACTGAAAGGAGAAGGAAAATGAATATAGATTCAATTAAAGACGGTATTGTTATTGATCACATCACAGCCGGAAATGCTATGAGAATATATAACCTTCTCGGCTTTGATAAGCTTGAATGCAGTATTGCTATTATCAAGAATGTAAACAGCAAAAAGATGGGCAAGAAGGATATCATCAAGATTGACAGCAATATCGAAATCAATCTTGAAGCTCTCGGCTACATTGATCCGGGTATCACAATTGACGTTATCCGTGACAGTGTTCTTGTTGAAAAGAGAAGCGTTGATCTTCCTGAAAAGCTTCACGGTGTACTTAAGTGCAAGAACCCCCGTTGTATCACTTCCTGTGAGCAGGAGCTTGAACAGATTTTCACTCTCACAGACCGAGAAAACAGAGTTTACCGTTGTATGTACTGCGAAGCAAAGGCATAAAATTTAAGACCGTCCTTTCGGACGGTCCTTTTTTCTACGTTTTTCACTTGACAACTAAAGACAAATCTGTTATTATACATAAGCACTTGAGGGTGTAGCTCAGTTGGTCAGAGTACTTGCTTGACATGCAAGGGGTCGGTGGTTCGAGCCCACTCATCCTCACCAAAAAATACCATTCGTGAAAACGAATGGTATTTTTTTATCCAAGCCGACAGGCTTGGTATATCATCACCCGTCAGGGTGTATATCATCAACACGGCGTTGCCGTGTTGTATCTCATCACACCGTAGGTGTGTATAACTGTCGGCTTGATGATATACAAAACTGCGTTTTGATGATATGCAATTCCTATGGAATTGATGATATACAAGGCTTCGCCTTGATTTTATTGCAGGACACCCGCACCCGAATAATAAAAAATAAAACTATTGATTTTTTTACATAAAAGTGCTAAACTAATTATGCCAAACAAATCTTAATAACAAAGAAAGGTATTCCTTTATTTTTATAAGGGGGTATTATACCCTTTTGTCTTTTTTGAGAATCAAAATTGGATTCGTTAAAAACGCAATTCCACTTGATTCTCAACAGGATTTACCTTTTGTGATTAAGATTTGTTTGGCGACAATCGGAGTTGCGTTTTATGTGTGTCAGCTTCGGTTGGCGCACTTTTTTATTGCGCAAGCAACATGGTTCTCGAACGCAAAGCGTGAGAGGTTCTTATTTGTGGGGTAAATTAGTGTAGCATTAAGAAAGGAGAAAAGGAAGAAAAATATCCACAGAATTTATCACAACAAAAATAAAAAATATGAGGGTGTACACAATGAAAGATAATAAAAAATCAATGATAACAATGATTATATTCATAATTTGTGCCGTTATTTGGAATTTAATTTGGTTAGAAGAATTTATATATGGAGATACAAATTCAAAATCATTTTTAGTACATATTATTTGTGCAATTATATGGGATTTTAATGCAGTTGTATGGATTATCAATTATCTTAAATCTAAGAAAAACAACGGATAAAAATTTAGTAATATTATTGTAATTTTAATGGGTCTTATAAACCGAGGTTTACAAGACCCATTCATTTTATAAATATTTATTCATTATCTTGTAAACCTATCCTTTATGTGCTAAAATAATTACAGAATAAACATTAGGTGTGATTGTGTGGCTGAAATATTCAGTTTTTCCTTTGAGGCGGTAATGCCGATACTGCTTCTTGTGCTTGTCGGCTATCTGCTCAGATGCCTTCATTTTGCCGATGATGCTTTCTTTAAAAAGCTCAACAAAATGGTTTTCAAGGTTTTTTTGCCCGTGCTTCTCTATTATAATATCTATGAAATTGAATCTTTGGGGCAGGTGAATTGGCCTGTAATCGGCTACTGTATTTGTGCGATTCTCATTATCTGCCTTTGCGGTTACGGTGTAACAAAGCTTTTCTTCAAGAAAAGAGAAAATATAGGTGTGCTTACTCAGTGCTCATTCCGCTCGAATTATGCAATTATCGGCATACCTCTTGCCGAAAGCCTCGGCGGTGCTGAGGCGGTGGCCTTTGCAAGTATACTTTCTGCGGTTTCAATACCGCTTTTTAATACACTTGCTGTTATAATACTGTCTCATTACAGTCCCGAAAACAAAAACCGCAGCGTCAGGCATACTATAAAAACAACACTTACAAATCCTCTGATTTTAGGCGTAATGCTCGGAATTATGACTGTTGCAGTCAGAAGCCTTATTCCCGTAAATGAGGTCGGCGTACCTGTGTTTACGCTTGAAAATAATCTGCCCTTTGCGCACGAGGCTCTTTCAAAGCTGGCAAAGGTTGCTTCACCCGTTGCTCTTGTCGTACTCGGAGCGAGATTTGACTTTAAGGCGATAGGCTCACTTCGCAGAGAAATTGCCTCAGGTGTGCTAATGCGGCTTGTTATAGCTCCTCTGGTCGGTATAGGTCCCGCTGTATTACTCAGTGATTGCAGTGGCGTAATAAGGGCTTCTGCCGTTGAATATCCTGCGCTGATTTCGCTGTTTTCCACACCGGTTGCGGTTTCAAGCGCTGTAATGACCGGCGAAATCGGCGGTAATGAGCAGTTGGCGGGTCAGCTCGTTGTCTGGACAAGTCTGTTTTCAATGTTAACTATGTTCGGTTTTATTTTTGTTATGAAAAATTTTGGTTTAATATAAAGGAGAAAAGCTATGAATAAGCATATTAAAAAAACGGTAATTTCTGCTGCAGCAGCACTTACTGCAACGGGCGGTGCCGTTATGGCAAAGAAAATCAGCGAGAAAACGTATTGCCCTGTCTGCAGCATAAAAAAGGCAGTGAACAAGGCAAGGCTTACTCAGTGTGCCGAAAGAACGTACAACAACGGTGTTGCACTCACGCCTCCTATGGGTTGGTCAAGCTGGAACCTTTTCAGACATAAAATCAGCGAAGAGCTTATAAAAGAAATCGCAGACGCTATGGCTGAGAGCGGTCTTGCCGATGCAGGTTACAGATATGTAAATATCGACGACTGCTGGCAGGCATCAACAAGAGATGCCGACGGCAGATTACAGTGCGACAAAGTATATTTCCCGGGCGGTATAAAGTCTCTTGCCGAGTATGTTAACGAGCGCGGCATCAAGCTCGGTATTTATTCCTCAAACGGTACTCATACCTGCGAGGATTATCCTGCAAGTCTTCTTCATGAAAGAATTGACGCCGAGACCTTTGCGTCCTGGGGCATTGAATACTTTAAGTATGATTTCTGTCACAATAAAGCCATACCGAATCTCGCTCCGAGGATTATTGCAGTTTCAATTGCAAGGGAAGGTGAGGGTGTTGCCTTTGCCCGCTTCAATGCAAAGCAGATGACTTTAAAGAAAATGGCAAGGATTGTTCCTGATGATGTAATTGACGATAAATGCTACATTGACGGCCTTGATTCGAACAGCGGAAGTATTTCGGTTGACGTTGACATACCCGAAGCAGGGGAGTATATTCTTCACATCGACATCAGAAAAGATTCGCGTGATGAAAAGTTCCTTATGGCTAAGGTCAACGGCAGTGAAGAATATCATATTTACTGTGCAAGCAGAAAGAATTGGACGCCCGAAGGTAAGCTTCAGACTATGATACGCCTTGAGAAAGGTACAAATACCATTGAGCTTCTTAATCCCGTCGGCTCAAGAATGGACAGTGCTGCAATTCAGTATAAGCTTATGGGCAGAGAGCTTAAGCGTGCTACAAAGCTTTATGCCGAAAAGAACGGTACTCAAGAAAAACCTATCGTTTATTCGATATGCGAATGGGGCTTTAATCAGCCTTGGAAATGGGGTGCTGAGGCAGGTAATCTCTGGAGAACAACCGGTGACATCCGTGCTGACTGGAAATCCGTTATGCTTATTTATGAGTTTACCGTAAGACTCGCAAAGTATTCAGCTCCGGGTGCGTGGAATGACCCCGATATGCTTGAGGTCGGTAACGGTAACCTTACTCACGAGGAAAACAAGAGTCACTTCAGTCTCTGGTGTATGATGAATGCTCCGCTCATTCTTGGCAACGATGTAAGAAAGTTCATCAAGGACGACGGCAGTGTAGATACAGAAAATAAGGTGTATCAGATTCTTACGAATAAGAAAATGATTGCAATAAATCAGGATTCACTCGGTGTACAGTGCAGAAGAATCAAAACCGGTCTTGTTGACATACTCGTTAAGCCTCTTGAAGGCTCAAGGGCGGCAGTTTGTATTCTCAATAAGAAATCAAAGGCGGCATCTGCAGAGCTTGCTCTTAATAGTTTAAGTAACCTCGGTTATATCAACCTTCCTTCAAAGAAGGAATATGCCGTTTCAGATGTATGGGAAGATAGATTTATTGAAAAAGCAGATAAAATTGTTGCTGAAATTCCCGCTCACGGCGTAAAAGTATATATCGTTGAATAAATAATAATGCAGACAGTGTCAAAAGCTGTCTGCATTTTCTGTTATAAGCCTTATAAGCGTTTCCTTTTCGTTTTCCGCAACACCGTCGATTACCGATTCAAGTGCAAAATTCAAAGCGTTTCCTATCTGACGACCGTAAAGTCCCACAGAAGCTATATCATTACCGTTTACGTTAAGGTTTCCGAGAGAAATGCATTGTTCTTGCTTTAAAATCTCAACAGTCATTTCCTTCAGTCTTTCAAAATGAGGCAGTCTTGAATGATACTCATCAGCAAGTCCCAGTGTATCGGCTCGTTGCAGTTCATATAGGTCAAAAAGAAGATTTTCACCCACGGAACGAAGCTTTCTTTTGATGATACGGTCATTTTCTTCAATAGGAGTATCGTGCCATTTTATAAGCTTTACAACCTTTTCGCGCGTTGAACTGTCAGCTTTCAGTCTTTCCATAATCTCTTCGGCAATATCTGCTCCGATTGACGGGTGCTTATAATAATGCGCAACGTTTTCATTGTCAAAGCTTTGGCAAATCGGTTTTGCAATATCGTGAAGAAGTGCCGCAAATCTGAGGTGCTTTTCGGGCGGAACGTTAGCTACAACCTCAGCGGTGTGGTTTAAAAGGTCGAATTTATGGTGATAATTTTTTTGCTCAAAGCCAATCATTCTCCCCATTTCCGGAATCGGTACGGCAAGCACGTCGGCATATTCAATGAGAATCTTTCTGATATTTTTCCCGCAAAGGGTCTTGCTTAGTTCCGAATAAATCCTTTCAGCTGAAACGTTTTTCAGCAGGTGCTTACATTCGTGTATAGCCTTAGAGGTTTCTTTTTCAATTTCAAAACCTAAAACACCCGCAAACCGTAGAGCTCTTAATATTCTGAGAGCATCCTCTTCAAAACGTTTTTTGGGAACACCTACACAGCGTATTATTCTGTTTTCTATATCCGCACTGCCGCAAAACGGGTCTATGAAACCGTTGGTTGAATTATAAGCTATGCTGTTTACCGTAAAATCCCGTCTTGAAAGGTCGCTTACAATGTCGCGGGTAAACATCACTTCATCGGGGTGACGTCCGTCTGAATAGCCGCGGTCGATTCGATACGTTGTAATTTCTATAGGTTCACCGTTAACAATTACGGTAACCGTTCCGTGTCTGATGCCTGTTTCGATAAGCTTGTGCTCTGAAAATACAGTCTTGATTTCTGAAGGCAGAGCATTGGTTGTTATGTCAATGTCCGCACTGCTTTTATTCATAAGTGCATCACGTACACAACCGCCGACAAAATATGCTTCAAAGCCGTGCTCATATAATTTATTGATAACATAATCAGCATTACCGTCAAGCAAATTCAAACAAAACACATCCTTTCTCTGTAATATTATACACGTAAATATATTTTTTACAATATGGTTGCATTCAGTTGATGTTTTATGTTAAAATTATCGTGTATAATTTTGTGCAAAGGTTGTGAAATTGATGGATTGTAATTTTAACTTTCGTAAAGCAAAAATAGGCGGCTTCAATAAAAAGGATGTAATTTCATATATCGAGAAAATGAGAAACGATTTCTTTGATTATAAAACTGCAGTTGAATCAACTATTGATACACTCAACGCAAAAATCAATGAGCTTGAGGCTCTTATGAACGAACAGACTGTTGCCGAAGAGGCATCGGTAAATGTTCAGCCCGAGCCGTCGGCTCCCGTTGACCCTCTTGCAAACATTAACGAGGCTACATCTCAGCTTAAAATGGTTGCAGATGAGCTCTGTCGCAATCTCAGCGATTTTATGTTAAAAATTAAAGCCGCTGA
Organism: Clostridia bacterium; assembly: GCA_017517865.1. Lineage (GTDB taxonomy): Bacteria > Bacillota > Clostridia > Oscillospirales > Acutalibacteraceae > UBA6857. Next base: position 91,082 of record JAFWYB010000029.1, read on the forward strand.
AAATAAAAAAGAGCAAACTGTGACTGACGTTTTTGAAAACCCCGAAGTTTATATTGAAGAAACCGCAAAAGAAATATTTGAGGAAGAGGATGTGACTGCAGAAGTCATCGATCAGACAGATGATCATGTAAGTGCTATTCTCAGATCATCGTTAAATTTCAGCTTTGATTCTGACAGCATCTGCCGCGAAGAAATGGCATGCACCGCCAATGAAAAACAGAGTGTTCTTGAAGCTCTTAACAAATCTTCGTTTTTCTGCTGATGAGTTATTTTAATTTTAAGGATGTGTAACTATGAATAAATACAGACGGGGTATTTATAAAATCGGAAAAATCCTGTTTGTTATCTGTGTTTTGTTTTTCGGCTTGTCAGTTACGTCCTCTGCAGCTTATGATTTTGACAAAGCACTGTCCGAGTTTCCGGAAAGCTACCGCCCGTATCTTGAAAAGCTTCACGAAGATCATCCCGAATGGGTGTTTGAGCCCTTTGAAACCGGCCTTGACTGGAAGGAGTCGGTTGATGCTCAGTACGGAAACAGTTCACTTGTTCAGCATTCTGCGTCTTCCGATATTCTTAAGAGTCATGATGCTGACGATTACCTTCCTGATTCTGACACTTATTTATATAAAGACGGCGGTTTTGTGCAGGCAAGCAGGCTTGCGGTCGAATACTTTCTTGATCCGAGGAATTTTTTGAATGAAAACGGTATTTTTCAATTTGAAAGGCTCAGCTTCAGCGAAATATTTACCGTTGATGCCGTTGACCTCGTTTTGAAAAATTCCTTTATGCATAAGGCTAAGATTTCATATCTTGATTCAGCGGGAAATACCGTTAAAACAGAAAAGACCTATGCTGAGGTTATTTATCAGGCGGGTAAGACCTATAATATAAACCCTTGTTACCTTGCTTCAAAAATTCTTAATGAGGTGGGCTCTGACGGAAGCTTCAGCGTGTCGGGCAATCACCCGTCTTATCCCGGCATATATAACTTTTACAATATCGGTGCAACTGACGGTGTTAACGCCATAACGCGCGGTCTCGCCTGGGCAAACGGCGGAACGGACGGGAGCCAGAAAACCTATTCAAGGCCTTGGAATACCCCTGAAAAATCTATTATGGGCGGTGCTGAGTTTCTTGCATCGTCATATATTGCTGTCGGCCAGTTCACGGGCTATCTTCAGAGATTCAACGTCAACCCCGATTCTTATCACAAGGTGCATACACATCAGTATATGACGAACCTTACGGGTGCTCTTTCTCAGGGCTACACATCTTATGCCTCATATTCGGGTATGGGGCTGCTCGACAATCAGTTTTTGTTTTCTATTCCTGTTTATGAGAATATGCCCGAAGCTGACACTGACGGTGTTCTGTATACCGTTGATTCAAAGCTGCAGTACGGTGTAATTAACACCAACGGTATCAACGTAAGAAAAGGACCTTCAACCTCTTATGCAAGGCTTCAGACATCGGGCGGTTCAAATGTACTGCTTACAGCGGGTACTGAGCTCAAGATTGTAAGCAAGCATTTTACCGATGCGACCTACTACGGTAACATTCTTGCCTATCCCGTATGGTATAAGGTTAAATTTGACTATAATTCTGCGTCATACACTGGATATGTTCTGGCAGATTATGTTGATACTGAAACAGTCACAAAAGTCGGCATGGGCCTTTATGATCTCGGTATATTTACGGATGATGACAGCCGATGTTATGTAATGAGCGACAATCCTGCAATATGTAAGGTTATTGATAACGACACCGTAGAGTTTCTTTCTGCCGGAGAGGTTTGTGTTACCGTATACAATTCCCGAGGTTTATATGACAGAATAAAATATATCGTTACAGATGATATTTCCTCATACACAGTATCTGATGTTACCGTCAGTTCAGACGAAACATCAATTACCGTTACTTTAAATAAAAATGCAGATGTTGAGCGCTACGGCTTTTATCTGAAAGACAAAAACGGTACATTTATTAAAGGCGGAGATATTACCGGTAATAAATATACCTTCAAAAACCTTGAAAATAACAATAATTATACTGTTTATGTGAGGAACGTTAAAAAATACTGCTATGACAACGGACCCGTCAAGGCAGTTGAGGCTTCTACAAAAAAATCTTCTGTGCCTTCTGCGCCGTCAGATATAACCGTCACTGATGTTAACACAAACGGCTATGTTCTTTCGTGGAATTGTGAGGATGTTGACGGCTTCAGAGTTTACAGATACAGACCCGAACTTTCAAAATATGTTATCTTTGGTGATTTCAGGGAAAACAGTATAACCGTCAACGATCTTGATGCTGGCTATGCCTGCGCTTATAGAATAAAGTCATACAGAACAGTTGATTCAAAGCGGGTATATTCAGATTATTCACCTCTTACCTGGACACTGACACTTCCCGAACCGCCGGCCGGACTGTCTGTTGACGGTGTCACTGATACAGGCTTCACTGTCAGCTGGAATAAAGCTGACAGCGCTGACAGCTATAAGCTCTATGTTGCTGACAGCAAAGGTGTTGAGCTTATATACGGGGGCTCTGATTTATCATATACCTTCAATAAAGCCGCTCCCTGCACGGAATACAGTGTCTATGCGGTTTCCGTTGCATCGGAAAGAGGGCTGACATCTGAAAGTCTGTCATCCGATATTGTTTCCGTTACAACGGATGTTGGTGCGCCTGAAAATGTCGGTGTATCTGATATTACTGCCGATTCCTATAAAATATATTGGGACGCTATTGATAACGCAATGTTTTATACAATTTACCGTCTTGACGGCTCTGAGAAATCTGAGGTCGTAAGTACTGTGGTGCCTTATTTTGAGTTCACCTCACTTCCTGCATCCACTAAGACTGTTTACTGTCTTACCGCTACCTATAAAGTCGGAAACATTATGAAGGAAAGTCCCTTTACCGATAAATTTTCTGTTGCCACAACACCGGGAAAGGTAACAAATCTCAAGGGTGAAGCTTCCGATGACGAGATCGTTCTGACGTGGGACAAGGTAAATAATGCCGACTGTTACAATGTATATCTGCGTGAAAACGGAAAATATGTTCTTAAAGATACTGTTAAAGGTAACACATATACTCTTACAGATCTGAAGGATGCAACAAAGCAATATGTCAGAGTAAGAGCCTATATAAGAACTACCTTCGGTACGCAAAAGGGCTCATTGGTTACTTACAGCATCTATACCAAGCCTGAAACGGTAACGGGAATTACAGCATCATCGATTTCAGATACATCTGTAACGCTGAAGTGGAACAGCTCGTCTGACTCGGTCAACAGATATTATCTATACCGCTCCGTAAATTCCGACAGCGGTTTTAAGCGTGTAAAAGCTCTTACGAAGGCTTCCGTTAAGTTAACCGGACTTTCATCAGGCGAAACCTTTTACTTCAAAGTTGTGCCGGCAATCGTAAAGGACGGTGCCGTATTTTTACAGGGTAATGAGTCAGAACCCTTTACCGTGAAACTGAAGCCATCAGCACCGGTTAATCTGAAAGCGGAGGATATCGGTAAGAATTCCTTTACACTCAGTTGGGATGAGGTGCCGAATGCAACCAATTACAGAGTGTACCGTTATGATACATCGACGAAGAGGTATATTCTTGTAAAATCTGTTAAAGGAACTGAGCTTGACATAACGTCTCTCAGCAACGGCAAAAAGTATTATTACAAGGTCAGATCTCTTAAGAAGGAAGACGGAGTTCTCACATACGGCTATTATTCAGATATTTTTACCGTTACAACTAAGAAATAAGTGACTTTTCGGTCAAAAAAAGAAAAAATTTAACTAATTTCAGTTTTATTATTGACAAATCATTAAGACATCTATATAATGTTATTCGTTAATATGAGGTGAGTTATGTTTATAGAATTAGACAGCTTATTTAATCAGGGTATTAACAGTATAAAGCTTAATTATAAATTTGATTTTTCTGACGAAGAAATCAACGGTGTGTTTCCATTCACAACACCTGTTGAATTAAAGGGTGAAATCAAAAACACATCGGGGATTGTTACTGTTTCTGCCGACATTACGTTCTCACTTGAAACCGTCTGCGACAGGTGTGCTGAGGACACAAAGCTCGACTTTGTGATTCCTATGGAGCATGAGCTTGTTTCAAGCCTCAATAACGAGGAAACAGACGAGTATATTCTTGTTGAGGATATGAAGCTGGATATTGAACAGCTGACCTTAGAAGACATTTTTCTCGCTTTACCTGTCAGATTCCTTTGCAAGGAAGATTGCAAGGGTGTTTGTTTCAGATGCGGGGCAAATTTAAACGAAGGTCCTTGCGGATGCAAGAAGGAGATAGACCCGCGTCTTGAAGCCTTACTTGGTCTGTTGGACGAATGATTCAGTTAACTATTTAATTATTATAATAAGGAGGTGCTGGAAGATGGCAGTACCAAAGAGAAGAGTATCAAAGGCAAGAAGAGATAAGAGACGTTCAAACGTGTGGAAGCTTGACGCTCCTACACTTGTAAGATGCAAGCAGTGCGGTGCATACACTGTACCCCACAAGGTTTGTGCTGAGTGTGGCTATTACAAGGGCAAGCAGGTTGTTGTTAAGGACGAAGACTAAGCCTTTGGAACTTGAGAGGTGGAGAAGCTGAGGCTTTCTTCACCTTTTTTATTGATTGTGAGGTGAGAATGTGGCGGTAGAAATTAAGTCTGTAAAAAGGTTTTCTGCTTTGTATTTCAAGGGTGTTAAAGCGCAGGATAAGCTTATAAGCATTAACGGTAATATGATTCGTGATTTTCTTGATTACGAATTTTATATTAAAGATGAAAAGCTGACATTAGAAATAGAACATAACGGAAAGATACGCTTTATTAAGCTCACAAAAAAGCCGGAAGACGATTTAGGGCTCGGATTTGGCTCATTTCTTATGGATAAGCAGCAAAGATGCAAGAATAAATGTATATTCTGCTTTATTGACCAGAATCCCGAAGGTATGCGTGAAAGCATTTACTTTAAGGATGATGACTCAAGGCTTTCATTTCTTTTCGGAAATTACATTACTATGACAAATCTTACCGACACAGATATTGACCGAATAATTAAAATGCACATTTCGCCCGTTAATATTTCAGTTCACACGATGAATAAAGAACTCCGTGTTATGATGATGAAAAATAAAAATGCAGGTGACTGTCTGGATTATATAAAAAGACTTGCTGATGCGGGTGTTGAAATCAATACACAGCTTGTACTTTGTCCCGGTATAAACGACGGAAAAGAGCTTGAATACAGCTTGAATGAGCTCTCCGGGTATTATCCTGCCGTTAAGAGCATTGCCGCTGTACCGGTAGGCTTAACAAAATACCGTGAAGGTCTTTTTGATATGCCCGCATATACTAAAGAAACCGCATCTGATGTTATTGATATAATTAACAGCTTCGGTGAAAGCTTCAAAAAAAAGCATAATGTAAGACTTGCCTATGCAGCAGATGAGTTTTACATAAAAGCCGAAAGAGATATACCCGATGCAGACTATTATGAGGGCTACCCGCAGATAGAAAACGGTGTGGGTCTCTGGCGTAATCTTGAAGATGAAGCGCTTGACGTAATTGATACTCTTGATAAAGAAAGAGTGATTATGAGAGAGGTTGGACTTGCAACGGGCGTTGCGGCTTATCCGCTTATCAAAAAGATTTCAGATAAGCTCTGTGAAATATATCCCGGATTAAAGGTGAATGTATACGAAATAAAAAATGATTTCTACGGACATTCCGTTACGGTCGCAGGTCTGATTACAGGTGGTGATCTTATCAGTCAGCTTAAAGGTAAGCCCATCGGTGAGGAATTGCTTATACCTGAGGTAATGCTCAGAAAAGAGGCCGATTTGTTTTTAGATAATATCTCAGTCGATGATGTTTCACAAGAACTTAAAACCAAGGTGCGCACCACCGAAGATTGCGGATTATTCCTGATACAGAAAATTTTAGGTGATTTATAAGGAGGCGATAATATGGCGAGACCTATTGTTGCAATAGTTGGCAGACCGAATGTTGGTAAAAGCACCCTTTTTAATAAGCTTATCGGTCAGCGTTTATCAATTGTAGACGATACTCCCGGTGTTACCCGAGACAGAATTTACGGTGACTGTGAGTGGCTTAACAGACATTTTCTTCTCATTGATACAGGCGGTATTGAGCCTCAGAGCGACGATATTATTTTAAAGCAGATGCGCCGTCAGGCACAGCTTGCAATCGACTCTGCCGACGTTATCGTACTTGTTACGGATATCAGAACAGGCGTTGTTGCCACCGATGCTGATGTAGCCGCTATGCTTCAGAAGAGCGGTAAGCCCATAATACTTTGTGTTAATAAGTGTGATTCAGTGGGTGAAATGCCCTTGGAATATTATGAATTTTATAATCTCGGCCTCGGAGATCCGATTGCAATTTCCTCCGTACACGGTCACGGCACGGGTGATCTTCTTGATGCAGTGCTTGAATATCTTCCCGATGATGATTATTCACCTGAGGAGGATGAAACTGTTAAGGTTGCAGTTATAGGTAAGCCTAACGTAGGCAAATCCTCTTTAATAAATGCTATTTCAGGGGAAGAAAGAGCCATAGTTTCAAATATTGCAGGTACAACAAGAGACGCTACAGATACTTTTATTTCAAATGAACACGGCGACTTTATGTTTATTGATACTGCCGGACTTCGCAGAAAAAGCAAGGTTGAGGATCAGATTGAAAAATATTCCGTTATCCGTGCAAAAATGGCGGTTGAACGCGCTTCGGTGTGCGTTATAATGATTGATGCCGTTGAAGGCTTTACCGAGCAGGATAGCAAGGTTGCCGGTATTGCGCATGAAATGGGCAAGGCTTGCATAATTGCAGTAAATAAATGGGATGCGCTCGAAAAAGACGGTAAAACGATGGATAATTACCGGAAAAAGCTTATGAATGATTTTTCATTTATGTCTTATGCTCCCATAATATTTATATCTGCAAAAACAGGTCAGAGACTTGACAGGCTTTTTGAGCTTATAAGGTTTGTCGATGAGCAGAACTCAATGCGCATCTCAACAGGTAAGCTTAACGATGTACTTGCTGCCGCAACAACAAGAGTTCAGCCACCGACAGACAAGGGTAAGCGACTTAAGATTTACTATATGACCCAGGCGTCAACGAGACCGCCGACGTTTGTCTGCTTTGTTAACGATAAGGAGCTGTTCCATTACAGCTATCAGCGCTATCTTGATAATCAGATCCGTGAGGTTTTCGGACTTGAAGGAACACCTACAAGGTTTGTTATCCGTGAGAGAGATAAGAAATAAGTTATGACTGAAAGCGGTGCGGTAATAACTTCTTAAGGAGGAAAAATTATGAGTATAAAGCTTTCTTTGGTTGTGCCTTGTTACAACGAAGAGGGGAATGTTGAAAACTTTCTTAATGAAGCTAAAAGTGTAATCGGATGCTATACAGACAGCTATGAAATTGTTTTCGTCAACGACGGCAGCAGCGATTCTACGGGTAAAAATTTAAAGAAGCTCCGTGAAGATAATAAGGATGTTAGAATCAAAATCATCACCTTTTCACGTAACTTCGGCAAGGAGGCCGCTATGTATGCGGGACTTGCAAACAGTGCAGGTGAATACGTTTCCGTAATTGATGCCGACCTTCAGCAGAATCCGTCTTTCGTAGTTAAAATGGCTGAGATTTTAGATTCTGATGCCGATTGTGATATGGTTGCCGCTTTTCAGGCGGAGCGCAAGGAAGGAAAAGCAATTTCTTTTCTTAAGAAATGCTTTTATAAGCTTATCAGCAAGGCTTCACACATCGATTTTGTAACAGATGCAAGTGATTTCAGAACAATGAGAAGATGTGTTGTTGATACAATTGTCTCTCTGCCTGAATATCATCGCTTCTCAAAGGGTATATTTTCATGGGTGGGCTATAACACTGTTTCAATTCCTTACGAGGTAAGAGAGCGCGTAAGCGGTGAAACAAAATGGGGCTTTAAAAAGCTTCTCGGATATGCATTTGACGGAATAGTAGCTTATTCGGATTCACTTTTAAAGCTGCCGCTTTACTGTGGAGCTTTAATGGGCTTGATTTCTGTTATTCTTCTTATATTTGCAGCTGTTGTAGATATTTTTACATCTTATATCGCACCATTTGCCTTTTATATGTTTGGTATCATGTTGCTTATAGGATCATTTATCTGTATCTCTGTAGGCGTATTAGGAGTTTATATCGGTAAAATTCACGCTCAGGTTAAGCAGCGACCAATTTATATTGTAAAAGAGATTCTTACTTATGAAAACGATTAAAGTATTATTTTCAAAATACCGAGAGCTTATAATTTATTTTGTTTTCGGTGTTTTTACAACATTGGTAAATTTAATAACATTTCATCTGTTCAGCTTATTGCTTGGTAATGAACATTACCTTGTTTCTAATGTTGTTGCATGGATAGCTTCTGTGATATTTGCTTATATAACAAATAAAATATGGGTATTTGAAAGTAAAAGCTGGAGCGTTAAGGTGTTGTTAAGAGAAATTCCTTCGTTTTTCTCGGCAAGAGTTTTATCTTTTGCTGTAGAAGAGGTAGGACTATTCCTGCTTGTAGATATTGCCGGTATGAGCGTGTACGGTCTTTCTGTTTTCGGCTTTAATATTACCGGTGAGCTTATTGCGAAGGTAATTCTTGCCGTAATTGTTGTAATATTGAACTATATATTTTCAAAGTTTTTGATATTCAGAAAGCGATAAATATTCATTCAGAACTGCTGTAGTTTTAGCAGTTCTGAAATTTTTTTCTTACTTTTTACTTAAATGCATATTATAATCTTCAAGAGGATTCCTTTATGACATTGAATAACCTGTGTGCTAAGCGTGATTGCGGCAGAAAACCGTAAATAAACTACAAAGATTAAATAAACGTTTAAATAAAAATAACAATTAATTACATAACAAAGAAAACAGATGTACGACTGCAACATCTGTTTTCTTTGTTAATTACAGAAATATTGTATTTTTTCTCTTGCTCATTCATTTCATTTGTGGTATAATAACTTAATTATTAAAGTGAGGTAGTATGTCATGATTATATTGGGCATCGACCCCGGGTATGCAATTGTTGGTTACGGAATTATAGATTACAGAAATAACCACTTTTCTGTAATTGATTACGGTGCAATTCTTACCGATGCGAAAACACCGTTTAACCTCAGACTTGAAAAGATTTACGATGAACTGAGCGATATAATTGACAGGTACAAGCCTGAAGCGATGAGTCTTGAAAAGCTTTTTTATAACAATAACGCTAAAACGGTTATTGATGTCAGTCAGGCTCGCGGTGTGATTATGCTTGCTGCACAGAAAAAGAATGTGCGTGTTTTTGAATATACACCGCTTCAGGTTAAGCAGAGTGTGGTTGGCTATGGCAGAGCCGAAAAAAAACAGGTACAGGAAATGACAAGACGGATACTGAATCTTGAAAAGATACCGAAGCCTGACGATACAGCCGATGCGCTTGCGATGTCTATATGTCACGCCCACTCAAGCGGCTCACTTTCATCGGTGTCTAATATGCGGATCAGAAAGGGGATCTGAAAGTGTTTTATTCTCTTACGGGTAATCTTATTAAAAAAGGAACTAATTTTGCTGTTATTGAATGCGGCGGTGTAGGCTTTTACTGTAATACGTCAAATGCCACACTGTTTGATATATCGGGCGAAAAAAGTGTAACACTTTATACGCATCTTAATGTGCGTGAGGATGCACTTGATCTTTTCGGGTTTTCAACCGAAAATGAGCTCAGATGGTTTAAAATGCTTATTACTGTCAACGGTGTCGGACCTAAGGCGGCACTTGCCGTGCTTTCTGAAATCAGTGTTGACAGGCTTGCCGTTGCCATATCATCAAACGATGTTAAGCTTATAAAATCCGCACCGGGAATCGGTACTAAAATTGCACAGAGAATAATTCTTGACCTTAAGGATAAAATCGGTGATGTTGCTCCTGCTGAAAGTGCGGATAGTATTGCTAAGGTCAGTGCAGTAAATGAAATGCCGAATACAAGTGAAGCGGTTGCTGCTTTGACAATGCTCGGTTACAGTCAGTCTGAGGCATCGGTTGCCGTCAGCGGTATTGACCCGAACCTCAGCGTTGAGGATATTATAAGGCAGGCATTAAAGTTATTATCAAAACAGTAATAAGGTGAAAATATGGAATACGAAGAAAGAATAGTTGCACCCGGCTTAACAGGAGCTGATTGTGATATTGAAACATCTCTGCGCCCTAAGGTTCTGACAGACTACATCGGCCAGGATAAGGCAAAAGAAAATCTTGAGGTTTATATCAGTGCCGCAAAGGCAAGAGGGGAATCTCTCGACCACGTTTTACTTTACGGCCCTCCCGGACTCGGTAAAACAACTCTTGCGGGAATTATTGCAAATGAAATGAATGTTAATTTCAGAGTTACATCAGGTCCTGCAATTGAAAAGCAGGGTGATCTTGCTGCTCTTCTCACAAATCTTAATGAAGGTGACGTGCTTTTCATTGATGAAATTCATCGCCTTAACAGAAGCGTTGAGGAGGTTCTCTATCCGGCTATGGAGGATAATGCTCTGGATATCATTATCGGTAAAGGCCCTTCTGCAAGATCGATAAGACTTGATCTGCCGAAATTTACACTTGTCGGTGCAACTACGAGAGCGGGTCAGCTTTCGGCGCCTCTTCGCGACCGCTTCGGTGTTATACTCCGCCTTGAGCTTTATACCCCTGAACAACTTGCGATGATTGTTACCAGAAGTGCCGGTATTCTCGGCATCGATATTGATAAATACGGTGCACTTGAAATAGCATCACGGTCAAGAGGTACGCCGCGTATAGCAAACCGACTGCTTAAAAGAGCAAGAGATTTTGCTGAAGTAATAGGAGAGGGCGTTATAAGTGAGGAAATTGCTGACTATGCGCTACAAAAAATGGAAATTGACCATATAGGTCTTGATTCCATCGACAGACTACTCCTCACAACCATGATTAACAGCTACGGCGGAGGTCCCGTCGGTCTTGAAACGATAGCTGCGGCAATAGGTGAAGAAGCAGTAACTATTGAAGATGTTTACGAGCCATACCTTATGCAGATCGGAATGCTCGGAAGAACACCGAGAGGTCGAGTTGCGACACCTGCTGCATACGAGCATCTCGGAATACCGATGAAAGGTCAGCAGAAGCTTTTCTGAGAAAGGAAAAAATTGTTTATGAGATATTCTAAGGATTGGAAGGATTATGAGCTGATTGACTGCTCCTGTGGTGAAAGACTTGAACGGTGGGGCGATATAATTCTTGTAAGACCCGACCCGCAGGTTATATGGAAAACAGAGAAAAGAAATCCTCTTTGGAAAAAGGCTAATGCCTATTATCACCGCTCAAAGTCAGGCGGCGGTGCCTGGGAGATCAGAAGCAGGATGCCTGATTTCTGGAGCATAAACTATAAAGATTTAACCTTTAACATAAAAACTATGGGCTTTAAGCATACAGGGCTTTTCCCCGAGCAAGCCGTCAACTGGGATTATACGAGAGAGCTTATAAAAAAAGCCGGTCGGCCGGTTAAGGTGCTTAACCTTTTTGCATATACGGGCGGTGCCACAATTGCACCTCTTGCAGAAAATGCTCAGGTTGTTCACGTTGATGCTTCTAAAGGTATGGTAGCCTGGGCTAAGGAAAATGCCGTTTCATCAGGTGTATCAGACAGAAATGTACGTTGGATAGTTGATGACTGCATAAAGTTTGTTCAGCGCGAAATACGCAGAGGTAATAAATATGATATCATTATAATGGATCCTCCTTCATACGGCAGAGGACCGGGCGGTGAGGTTTGGAAGCTTGAGGATGAGGTCTATAATTTTGTTGAGCTTTGCAGTGAGCTTCTTTATGAAGATTCTATTATGATGCTTATTAACTCATATACAACAGGTCTTTCCGCCTCGGTTATGGAGTATATTCTCGGATCTGTTATAAGAAAAAAATTCGGCGGAAGAGTTTCTTCATCTGAAATCGGTCTTCCGGTCAGCGAAAGCGGTATGATTCTTCCTTGCGGAGCATCTGCTCTGTGGGAAAAATAATCAGAGGTTCTAATGGAAAAATATATTGAATTTGACAATGTTTCATTCTCATACATTGATGAATATGACACCGATGCTGATAATGAAACTGTTATAGAGAATTTATCACTAACTATAAACAAAGGTGATTTTGTTTGCGTGCTTGGTCATAACGGCTGCGGCAAATCTACCTTTGCCAAGCTTTGCAATGCAATTGAGGTCCCTCAGAGCGGCAAGGTTTATGTTGATTCTATTGATACAAGTGACGAAAGCAGACTTTACGATATACGCCGTAAGGTAGGTATGGTTTTTCAGAACCCCGACAACCAGATTGTTGCAACGGTCGTAGAGGATGACGTTGCCTTCGGACCTGAAAACCTCGGTGTTGAGCCGTCTGAAATCCGCAGACGCGTTGACGAAGCTCTTAAGCAGGTCGAAATGTACGATTTTCGTCATTCTGAGCCCCACAGACTGTCCGGTGGTCAGAAACAGCGCGTTGCAATTGCAGGTATCATTGCCATGAAGCCTGAATGCATTGTGCTCGATGAGCCTACCGCTATGCTTGACCCGAGAGGCAGACGCGAGGTTATGAACACCGTTAAGAAGCTTAACGAAGAATTCGGAATTACTGTTATATTCATAACACATTATATGGACGAAGCTGTCAGAGCAGACCGTGTTGTTGTTATGGATGACGGTAGAGTTGTTCTTGACGGAACCCCGAGGCAGGTTTTTATGCAGATCGATAAACTCAAAAGCATTGGTCTTGATGTGCCCGAAGCGACGGAACTGACCGCAATGCTTATTGAAAGCGGAATTGATTTAAGAACCGATATACTGGATATGAACGAGCTTGTTAATGAAATAACACGTCTGACGGAGGCTGAAAATTGAGCAACTTTGTACTTGAAACCATAAATTTATCTCATATATATTCAAAAGGCACTACCTCACAGGTTGATGCCATAAGAGATATTTGCCTTAAAATTGAAAAAGGTGAGCTTGTGGGCGTTATCGGTCACACAGGCTCTGGAAAAAGTACCCTTATTCAGCATTTCAACGGCCTTTTAAAGGGTACAAGCGGTACGGTTCTTCTTGATGGCTCAGATATCTGGGCTGATAAGAGCAAGCTCAGAAATGTTCGTTTCAGAGTCGGTATCTGCTTTCAGTACCCCGAGTATCAGCTTTTTGAAGAAACCGTATACAAGGATGTTGCCTTCGGGCCCAAAAATATGAAGCTTTCTGACAGCGAGGTTGATTTGAGAGTAAGAGAGGCAATCAGCTTTGTCGGTCTTGATGAGAGTTATCTTGAAAAATCGCCTTTCGATTTATCCGGTGGAGAAAAAAGACGTGTCGCTATTGCCGGTGTAATGGCTATGAAGCCGGATGTACTTATACTTGATGAGCCTTGTGCCGGCCTAGATCCCAAAGGCAGAGAAACTGTGCTTAATCTTATAAAGGATTATCGTGAAACTACAGAATCAACAGTTATTATTGTATCTCACAGTATGGAGGATATATCAAAGCTTGCTACTAAGGTGCTCGTAATGAACAATTCCAGACTTGCTTATTACGGTACTGTTGACGAGGTTTTCAGCCATGCAGAAGAGCTTAAGGAGATGGGGCTGAATATTCCACAGATTACAGGATTATTCCTCAGACTTAAAGAAAAAGGGTTTGATGTCAGAACTGACATATATACCCTCGAAAAAGCAAAGGATGAAATTCTTAAGCTTCTGAAAGGAGGATGCTTATGATTTCTGACATTACTATCGGTCAGTATTACAAGGCAGAATCTTTTATTCATAAGCTTGACGCAAGAGCCAAGATTATTCTTACGGTTTTGTTCATTGCTCTTATCTTCTTGTGTAAAAACTTTATCTCACTTGCACTTACGTTGGTTATGGTGATATTATCTGTCCTTCTGTCATCTGTTCCCGTTAAAATGTATATTAAAAGCCTTAAGCCGATAATACCTATTGTTCTTTTCACGGCTGTGCTTAATATGTTTTATACCGGCGGAGAGAATGTTGTTTTTTCTTTCAAGGGCATTACTCTGACTTCTGAAGGAATATTTACAGCAATTTTTCTTGCGGCAAGAATAGTTCTTCTTATAATTGCGAGCTCAATTCTGACCTATACTACCGTACCTACAATGCTGACGGATGCAATTGAAAAGCTTTTGTCTCCGCTTAAGCTTTTCAAGGTGCCAGTGCAGTCGTGGGCTATGATGATGACTCTTGCTCTTAGATTCATTCCGACTCTGATAGAAGAAATTGAGAAAATTACAAATGCGCAGAAATCCCGCGGTGCAGATTTTGAAAGCGGCAGACTTCTTCAGAGAATCAAAGCTGTTATACCGATTATTATCCCTCTTTTTGTTTCATCCTTCAGACGTGCATCAGACCTCGCATATGCAATGAGCTGTCGTTGCTATACAGGTGCTGATACACGAACAAGAATGAAGCAGATGAAAATGAGAATACGCGACTTTGTATGTATTATTATTTTTATTACATCAATCGCAGGCGTAATTCTTTTAAATAATTTATTCGGAGCCGTTATTTAAATTATGGAAAGAAATATTAAATTTACAATCCGATTCAAGGGGACTGACTACCATGGCTGGCAGCTTCAGGAAAACGCTGATACTGTGCAGGCGCAGATGATGAGGGCAATTAAAAAAATTACCGGCGAAAATGTCAAGCTTCACGGTTGCAGCCGTACGGACAGCGGTGTTCATGCGAATATGTTCTGTTGCAATGCCAGAATAAATAAAGATATAGATTGCCAAAAACTTATGAGAGGGCTTAACGCTGTTCTCGGTGATGATATAGGTGTTTACGGATGTTCGGTTGTACCCGACGGGTTTCACAGCCGCTTTGACTGCGTGGGCAAGGAATATATTTACAGAATATGGAACAGCGAATGTAAAAATCCTTTTATTAAAGATACAGTTTTGCAATATCCATATAAGCTTGATGAAAAAATGCTTGACAGACAGGCAGCATACTTTGTCGGTACACACGATTTTTCGGCATTTTGTTCCAGCGGTACCGACGTTGAAAACAAGGTTAGAACAATTTACAGCTGTAACGTAAAACGTGACGGCGAACTTGTGACAGTAACGGTCAGCGGTGACGGCTTTCTTTATAATATGGTCAGAATTATAGTCGGAACCTTACTTGATATACAGTCCGGCAAAATTCCCGAGGATTCTGTTCCTGAAATTATTGCTTCACGGGACAGAAACAGAAGCGGTGTAACCGCAAAGGCTGACGGACTTCATCTGAATAAGGTGTATTATGATCCGAAAGAGGTATTATAATGAATTTTAAAAATAAAACCGAGCATCTGAACGATAAAGATAAACAGCAAGGTAAAAATAAAAAGCTGTTAACTGCAGTTATATCTACAGTGCTTGTTATAGCGTTAGTTTTTGCGGTTATGTTGTTTGGCGGGGCAGAGAGCATTGATTACCTGATATTTTACAGACACAACGTGATTGATTCCGCCGTAACCGCAACCGATGATTATTCTGTTAATTTCGCTAATAACGATATTGTATCCTGCAAAAATATGTCTTCAAAAATTTTTGTTCTCACAAAAAAGATGCTGACATGTGTTTCTTATAAGGGCAGAGTACTTTTTACCGAAGCCTTTACCTTTGTTGAACCGCAGATGTACGTTAACGATAAATACGGAATAGTATTCGACAGAGGCTCTTCAAAATACATAATTTTTGATGCCTACGGCGTTGTCAGACAAGGTTCGACCGAAGATAACAGACACATTATCACTGCAGTTACCGATAAAAAGGGAAACTGCGCCATATCTACCAAGAGCAGCGACTCTGCCTGCAGGGTATATTTGCTTGATAAAAAAGGTAACACAAAATACATCTGGTCCTGTGCAGAGGAATATGCGGTAACTCTTGATATCAGCAGTGACGGTAATGACATTCTCTGCGGAGCACTCGGGTCATATAACGATGAGATTTATACATATGTATATTATCTTGATATACACTCAAAAAGTGCTGAAAAAGCATATAAAATCAGTGGCTCTGCCTGCCTTGATGTTTCATTCAGAGACAGCAGCAGCGCGATAATAAACTGTCTGGATAAAAGGGTAATACTTGACCTGCGTACTGACGACGGAAGTGCCGTTGAGGCAGAATATTCGGGAAAAACGCTTAAAACCGCGCATAATGATGACGGAATGTTCGCCGTGGTTACCGATGTGCCTACATCTGACGGAGGAAAAGAGGCAGCTCTTTATGATAAGAACAATTCTCTTGTTTTCAGAACAACAGTGGATTCAGGCGTTATTGATATTTTATGTGACGGCAATGCTGTTTTCTGCCTTACTGAGGAGGGGATAACGCGGTTCGATGTGAACGGCAGTGGTGAAGCTTATGAATGTGATGTTATCGGCAAAGGCCTTGTTGCTGTTAAAGGTGCAGTTTGGTATTTCGCATCCGGCCGACTTATCAAAGCTTTTTAATGCCAATGTATTGTTTATTTGCGAATTACGTGTTATAATATAAAATCATATTTAAAATATGAGATTTCATAATTCAATAAAAGGAGGTAATTTTTTGAATTATATTGATGTAATTCTTATTGCCGTAATGGCGGTTGTTGTTATGATTTCAGTTAAAAGCGGTTTTTTCAAAACGCTGTTTGATCTTATAGCTTATGTTTTCGCTTTTTCATTTGCAAAGAGTATATCGCCGTTATTAGCTCAGTCTGCTTTTGACAGCTTAATAAGAAAAGGTGCAGAAGCTTATCTTAATTCAGCGCTTGCGGGCATAGAGTCAAGCGACTATGTTACTCAGGCTAAGGAATCTCTCGAGTCTATACCTGAGGGACTGAGAGGTCTTCTTCAGATTATAGGCTTTACGCAGGAGGATATTTCACAGAAGCTGTCTGATGCCGGACTTACCGGTGAGAACATAATAAACAGCGTTATGGATAATATTATTGAGCCTGTCGGTGTTGCAATTATGCAGTTTGTAATTTTTGTAATTCTCGCAATCGTCTTATTGATTGCGGCAAGAATTGTCGTTCGTCTTCTTAACGGTATAGTTAAAAAATTACCGGTTATAAGAAAGTTCAACTCTATTCTCGGCGGCGTGCTCGGTTTTGCTAAATCCATCGTATTCGCAACCGTAATTTCCGGCTTGATAAGCGTTATTGCTTCTGTGTCAGACAATCAGAGCTTTATTGATGCAGTAAGCGGTTCTGCTTTGATGAATATATTCACCGATTTTATCGGTAACTTTACTTTATAAGAATCAGGAGATGTTAAAATGATTAAGAGTTTATTTAAAGGCTGTCTTACAATCCCCAACCTTCTTTCGGTTATCAGAATTGCGCTTATTCCCGTTTTTGCGGTATTGTTCTATAATGACCAGAAGGTTATCGCCGTAGTCATACTTGCGCTTTCAGGCTTAAGCGACCTTTTCGACGGTAAGATTGCACGTAAATTTAACCAGGTAAGTGAGCTCGGAAAAATTCTTGACCCCGTTGCAGATAAGCTTACACAGATTACTATTGCCGCAATGCTTCTTATTGACTTCTTAGGTGCCGATAACAAAATAATCAATGCCTGCGGTTGGGTGTTTGTGGTATTCCTCGTTAAAGAGGCTGTTATGATTATTGGCGGACTTACAATGCTTCTTATGAACATTAAGCCCGGTGCTGCTGAAATCTGGGGCAAGCTTGCCACTGTTGTTTTCTATGTTAATATGACAATAATTATCGCAGTCGGTCCTGAAGTAGGTGCTTTCAACGATCTTTTCGGCGGCTTCCAGCTTCCCGACTGGATTACAGGTGTGCTTGTAATTCTCTGTGCCATTATGACAATGTGCGCATTTTTCAGCTATATGCCTGAAACCTTCAGACAGTTTAAGGAGCATTTTGCCGAAAAGAAGGCTGAGAAAGCCGGCAAATAAACGGTATAATAAGTAATTTTCCAAGGAGTATCCCATGAATAAAATGATTTGCTCAAGATGCAAAAAGCGTCCTG
This sequence comes from Clostridia bacterium, assembly GCA_017517865.1. Lineage (GTDB taxonomy): Bacteria > Bacillota > Clostridia > Oscillospirales > Acutalibacteraceae > UBA6857. The sequence continues at coordinate 109,209 of JAFWYB010000029.1, forward strand.
CTGTTATATTTATATCAAAGATTGTTGACGGTAAAACCGTGCCCGAGGGACTTTGCATCAATTGCGCTATGGAAATGAACATCGGACCCATCAAGCAGATGATGGAACAGATGGGCATTACGGAAGAAGATGTTGACTCAATCAGTGAACAGTTCAGTAATATGTTCCCGAATTCTGACGAAGAGGGCGGTTTTGAAAGCGGCGGTTCACCGACTATGCCCTTTATGCAAGGCCTTTTCGGTGATCTTCAGAAGGGTCTCACTGTTAAGGACAGCTCTGATGATGCAGGTTCTCACTCTTCGGTAAAGGAAGAATCAAAGAAGGGTAGAAAAGACCGAAAGGCTAAAGAGAAGAAGCGAAAGTTTTTGTCTCTTTACTGTACCGACCTTACACGTAAGGCAAGGGAGGGTAAAATTGACAATATAATCGGCAGAGATAAAGAAATATCGCGTGCTGTTCAGATTCTTTGCAGACGTTCTAAGAATAATCCCTGCCTTATAGGTGAGCCCGGTGTCGGTAAAACTGCAATCGCCGAGGCTCTTGCACAGAAAATTGTAGCCGGAGAAGTGCCTGCCAAGCTTTCAGACAAGGAAATTCATCTTCTTGATCTTACAGCTCTGGTTGCCGGCACACAGTTCCGAGGTCAGTTTGAAAGCAGAATAAAGAACCTTGTTGATGAGGTTAAAGATAACGGTAACATTATACTCTTCATCGACGAAATTCATAATCTTGTCGGAACCGGTGATGCTGAGGGTTCAATGAATGCCGCTAACATTCTCAAACCGGCACTTTCCCGTGGTGAAATACAGGTTGTCGGTGCTACAACCTATACAGAATACCGCAAGCATATTGAAAAGGACGCCGCTCTCGAAAGACGTTTTCAGCCTATCAAGGTAGATGAACCGTCAATTGAAGATGCTACTTCAATTCTGTTAGGTATTAAGAAGTATTATGAAAACTATCACCGTGTAAGAATCAGTGACGGCCTTGTAAAAAAAGCTGTTGTTCTTTCTGAGCGCTATATCACAGACCGTTTTCTCCCTGACAAGGCTATTGACCTTCTTGATGAAGCGTGCACCTGTGCCAACCTCAGAAATAAAGCTATAAGCGATCTTGAAATCAGCGAAAGAAGACTAACCGAGCTCAAGGCAGACGAAGAAGAGCTTATGGAAGAGACGGAAAGTATCGACTATGAGGCTATTGCAAAAATCAAGAGTGATATTGTTCTTTGTGAAAACGATATACAAAATCTTACTCCTGCGGCAAACGATAACGCTGTAACAGAGCAGGATATTGCAAAGGTTATTGAGCTTTGGACCGGTGTACCCTCAAGTAAGGTGATTGAAAGTGATTTAAAAAAGCTTGTTACACTTGAGGAAACATTGAAAAGCAAGGTTATAGGTCAGGATGATGCAATCAAAGTTATTTCAGCGGCGATAAAGAGAAGTCGCGTTCAGATCAGCCCCAGAAGAAGACCTGCATCTTTCATCTTTGTCGGTCCTACAGGTGTCGGTAAAACTGAGCTTGTAAAACAGATTGCTAATGAGCTTTTCAGTACTCCGGAAACACTTATCAGGCTCGATATGTCCGAATTTATGGAAAAGCATTCCGTTTCAAGGATAATCGGATCCCCTCCGGGCTATGTCGGCTACGACGAAGCCGGTCAGCTTACTGAAAAGGTAAGAAGAAAACCTTATTCAGTTATTTTGTTTGATGAAATTGAAAAAGCTCATCCTGATGTAATGAATATTCTACTTCAGATTCTTGACGAAGGCAGAATAACAGATGCTCAGGGTAGAACCGTAAACTTTGAAAACTGCGTTATCGTTATGACCTCTAACGCTGGCAGTGAAAGAAAGGGAAGCGCAATCGGCTTCGGTAAGGAAAAGAATGATGCGACCCGTGAAAAAGTTATGAAAGCCCTTTCGGATTTTCTCAGACCGGAATTTCTTGGCAGAGTTGATGAGATTGCCGTATTCAACTATCTTACCGTTGATGATTTTAATAAAATTGCCGTTCTTCTTCTCAACGAGCTTGCACAGGCTATTGCAGAGAAGGATATAACCTTCACGTGGAGTGATGATGTGCCTTTATATCTTGCTGAAAAATCACATGGGGGACAGCGCGGTGCCCGCGATCTGAGAAATCTTATACGCAGAGATATTGAAGACGGTATTGCGAATATTATCATTGATAATATTGATAACGATATTTGTGCGATAGCCGCCGAGATAAAGGAAGGTAAAATCGTACTCACTTCACTGTAATAAATATTTTAAAAAAATATCTCTTAAATTCTGAAAAAAGGCTTGACAATGCAACGTTGATTGTATATAATAATCAACGTTGCAAATTGATGCGGGTGTAGTTCAATGGTAGAATCCCAGCCTTCCAAGCTGGTCGCGTGGGTTCGATTCCCATCACCCGCTCCAAAATATTATATATGCGCTTGTAGCTCAGTTGGATAGAGCAACTGCCTTCTAAGCAGTAGGTCAGGGGTTCGAGCCCCTTCAAGCGCGCCAGTATGCGGTGGATATAGCTCAGTTGGTTAGAGCGCCAGGTTGTGGCCCTGGAGGTCGTCGGTTCGAATCCGATTATCCACCCCATTTATTTTTTTATAGGGATGTCGTCAAGCGGTAAGACACAACACTTTGACTGTTGCATTCGTAGGTTCGAATCCTGCCATCCCTGCCAAAAATCGACAAGTTTCGACTTGTCGATTTTTCATTTATGTCCGCAGGACATAACTTCATTCGTTTATGACGCTGACTTCATTACGGCTGTTAAGCCGTACTTCATTTTGCGGACATAAACGAATGAAGTTGCCTTCGGGCAAACGCACTGACGAAACCGTTAGCATTGCAAATTGATAGTATGTGTGATATAATTTACTCGACAATAAGAAATTGGAGGTGAGTTACCGTGCAGGAAATAGTTGCAAAGTTGACAGCAAAAGATGATAAATACGCTTGTGCCATTGCTGATAAAATTATCTCCGAAAGTCAAGATACCGATGAATGATATGAATACTTTGATGAGTTTGCTTTACTACTTAACCATCCAAAGTCATTGGTAAGAAACCGAGTGTTGTACATTCTTGCCGCTAATGCACAATGGGACGATGAAAATCGTTTTGATGCGATTCTTGATGATTATATTGCC
>JAFWYB010000030.1 GCA_017517865.1 Clostridia bacterium
AGTATGTCCGATACTGATAGTTTTCTAATTATTGCAGCAAGCATAGGCGTATTTATATCTATTTTGCTAACTTATATTTTTTACGCTAATACAGAAAAGAAGCTTGTTGATTCATATAAGGCTCAAACCGAAGCAGAAAAAATCAAAACCGACCTTGCATATTACAATATTCTTGAACAGCAGAACAGTAACTTGCGAGCCTATGCTCATGATACAAAGAATCACTTATCCGCAATAAAAAATCTCAATACCAATCCCGAAATAGAAATGCATATTTCTCAAATGAGTGAAAATCTTGCCCAATACAGCAAGGTCTGCCACAGCGGAAACCATACGCTTGATGTAATTGTGGATAAATATGTAACGGAGTGTAATATCAACGGATTGAATTTTGAGTTTGATATAAAAAACAATAATCTGTCAATGATTGAGCCTTATGATATGGTAACAATCCTTGGAAATCTGTTGGATAATGCTCTTGAAGCAGCGAAAACTTCCACACAAAAGACAGTAACATTTGAAACTGATTACAGAAATGATTTTTCTGTAATAATCGTTTCCAACTCCTGCGATACAAACCCTATACTGAACGATAAAACTTTACCTTCAACTACCAAAGCCAACAAACAGCTTCACGGCTTCGGATTAAAAAGTGTCAGAAACACCCTCAAAAAATATAACGGCGATATTTCGTTTGATTATGATAATAGAGAAAAAGTTTTTGTTGTGACGGTAATGGTTGATGCGGTAAATAAATAGGTACAATCTAATGAAAACAGATAACTTTTCTAAGAACAAAAGTAAACAAATGCGCAGAATTATATTTTCTAATAAAATAATGATTGTTTTACAGTGCATATTTCTAATAGGTACTGTTGCAAGTAATTATCTTTTCACTAATGATGTCACTTTTTGGATAGTCTTTGCACATGCAGTGATTTTTATTGTGTATAACATTATAGTAGAAAATATTACAACAAGTTTTTTGCGAAAAAAATACTCTAACCTTTTTGAACAAATATCTTATAGTTGCAGGGAATTTTATATTCAAATGCTAATATACAAAACTGCAAAAGAAAACAAAGACAAAATATCATCTACCTTAATTCTTCAGCTTTTTGCAAAATACAGCATTATTATTCTAAACATAGCGCTGCTTGTTGTTATGGTTTCTTTTGAATAGAAAACAACTCCGAGCAGACTTAAATCTACTCGGAGTTGTTTGTTAGATTAACACTTATGTGTAAATCAATTCTTTGCAGATAATTTCCTTCACTCTTGATTCAATGTTACTCATACGGCATACCCACTCCAACTGACTTTCTTCTTTCAGTTGTTCGGTAACACTCTCAGTTGCTTTCATCTGTTCCACAAGAGAATCAAACATATCTTGTGCCTGAGTTTCTATCTCAGCACAGTGCTGATAAAGCTTACCTTGCATAAGTAGTGTATTGAAAACCACCTTCTTATTCTTTTCGAGATATGATTTGTGCATCATTCCCCATTTGCCAAGTGTTATGGCGGTTTCTTCGGGTGGTAAGATTAGGTTAGGAATTAAATAATCACCCACACGGCGATATTGAATTTTGTTTGACATAATGACAACCTCCTTATTTTTCACTCTTATCAATGATTTTCAACAATAATTCATCTACATCCTCTGTGGGTAAATCATCAGCTAAGAGCATATTACGAAACTCATTCATGCCATTGATAAGCAAATTACACTCGAAATCTGTAAATTTGATTTTTGTTTTTCTGTTCATAAAAATGACCTCCTGTTATTTGGTAGCTTTATTCTACCTTATAACAGGAGGTTAGTCGAATGTGTGAATCTGGATATAAAAAGAAAGAGAGAAAAGCATTAAACTCTTCTCTCTACTCTTTGACTCATCGCAATACTCGTACTATTAAGTTAGTGTCCTTAAGAGTACGACTCGTCGGAACGAGATTTTTTTATCCATTGCGAAAGCAATGGTATATCATCACACGAAGTGTGTATATCATCAACCGCAGGTTGCATAATCGCTTTCGCAATGATGATATACAACGGTTATCACCGTTGGTGATATTCAATTTCTGCGGAATTGATGATATGCACGGATTTGCCGTGATTTTTGCCCGCTTTTAGAGTGGGTGTTTTTGTTTGTATGAGGTTGTTTGTGAATTTATTGAAATGTTACAAATGTATGTGGTATAATAAAATAAAGGTGGTGTAAATATGAGAAAATTTGACTGTGTTCACATTTATACTGAAGAAAGCATTTCTGTTAACGGATTTGCAAGTGTTAGTGACAACTGGTTGACTTGTATAACTGATGTTGATTACTATGAGGCTCGGAAGCTGTCGAAAAAGCTTAATAAACCCGTATTGTATTTTTATTGCAATTCAGACGAAGTGTTTGATATGTGTTTTTTTCTGGATGGTAAAACCGTTGTAAAGTATTGCAATGATGACTTGGGAGGAAATAAGGGTATTTTCAAATTGCCTTCCTTGGTGGGGTATCGGGAAGGAAATAAAAGAAGATTGTCTTCAATATTAGCTTGTAAGGATTTCGACAAACAGATAGCTTTACTTGAAGAATTTTTAGGTGTAGGTTTAAAAAATTCTCAAATTTCTGTTGAAAAGGGTGATAACCTTTATCAAATGTATATTGAATCTGAAAAACAGCTCGCCGGGAAAAATGCACAAATAAAAAAAGAACTTGTGTTTGAAACTAACGGTAAACTCTTTCATGCCCCTTTTTCCGCCGGTAATTTAAAAGGTTTTTATAAACCTCATATTTATCTTTTTGGATTTGATAAGGATTACGATGAATTGGAGCAGGAAAGATTTTATCAATGGGTTGAATTTGCAAACGGAAAACTTTTATCTGTTTCAGAGGATGAATTTTCACAAGTAAAGTTTGTTAAGCAAACTGTTGAAAGAAATGACAGCTTTACATACAATTCTTCACGAGTATACTTTAAAAAAAATGCTCCAAAGAAATTTGCTTCTAAAAGTTTTAAGGTTGCACAAGACTTATATCCCTTTGATTATTATAATGATGACATTTTTATATTAACAAATGAGAATTCAACGCTGTTTTTTGTTAATAGTGATTTTGAAATAATTGCAAAACAAAATTTCAAGGGGAATCCGAAAGAAATTCGAGACGGTTATATTTTGACTGTTGGAGCAGGTAGTTTTTGGGCGTATGTATATAACCCTTATGATAAGGTAAGAATTTACAAATTATATGAAGATTAAATAATAATTAAACTTCCCGTAGCCACAAACTACGGGGAGCCTTCTCTGTTTACGCCACCTTATCCAAACTAACCATAAACTGCTCGAAACAGGGTGCGTTTTTAGGTGTATCGGGAGAGCGCTTGAATGGCATTCAAGAGGTCAAGAGTTCGATCCTCTCCGTCTCCACCAACAGCATACTGAGTAATTAATTTTTTGTTTTAATTTTCATATTTATAAAAATTCGAGGTTTTTAGCCTCGGATTCTTAACATTAAACCTCAAAATATAGTTGTTTTTATATTTCTAATTTAATTCTACCTGCATTTTGTTGCAAAAACACTAAGAAACAAGTACAATAAGTGCAGAGGTGATACACATGAATATGTATAAGTTTGGAAATTACATTTGCAAGCTTCGTGAAGAAAAAAATCTTACTCAAGCCGATCTTGCTAATCAGTTGGATGTTTCGGATAAATCAATATCTAAATGGGAAAACGGACAGGCTTTTCCTAGAATTGAAACCTTTGAAAAACTTGCGGTTGCTTTGGATACAACTGTTGAGGATATTTTCTCAGCAAGTAAAGACGGAATAAAAAGAATTTGTATTGCTAACAATTTTTATTATGTAATGCAGATTGATGTTGACGGACAGTTATATTCAATAAGGGCCGACGAAAGCAAATGGGTTGAAATAAACGATGATAAAGATTCAATTATAGTTAAAATTACGGGTGAATTCTTAAGTGATGAGGCTTTTGGCGAATTGGACAACAGTGCCTCTAAATTGAAAGAAAAGCTAATGCTTAAATTTGTTAAAAAGGCAACTTCAGAATTGATGAATCTTATTTTGCAAGTAGACTGTACATATAAGATTTCAAACATACAACCCGATTCCTTAGTTACCATTGAACATGATGGATTTGATTTGGGCGATAAAACTTGGATGATGCAGGATTTTCAAATTATGTATCCAAAAGTTATTTGCGGAAATGACACAACAGTCGAACTATTGGAAGCAAGGGGTAAGAACAGCAAAGAAATTATCAAAAAGTATAAAAAGTTAGGTCTTCAATCTGATTTTGGGATTGATTTTATTACAATGTTCCTTGCCTATCCTTTGAGAGGTGCATACTTTAAACATTTATGTAAGCCTTCCATTTTAAAGAAAAACATTTTAAAGGTTGATGTTCATAAGGCAAATACAGAAAAGAGAAACAGCGGTAAAAAAATCGGATGTTTAGGTGGATGTTTTTCTCTGCTTGCAGTTTTATTGCTTTGGTTTATATTGGATTGTTTTGTTTTTTCTGTGCTTTTTGTAGCATCTGAAAAGCCATATTTAGTTGCTTCTGATTATTCAACAATAACTTATGAAAACGATGTATATGTAAGAATTGAAGAATTGCCAGAATATGCATATCCTACTACAATGCTCGGAGCTACAATTTGGGAGGACTCAAGAACAGATGGTCTTTCAAAATGGGATCAATCTATGCAGGATGACAAGGTTCAGCTGTTTGAGGATGATGAGGGCAGAGAATATCTATGGTTGGTAGAAGATTATGTAGATAATGTCCTTGGTGCAAAGGAAAATGGTGAAGATAAAGAATATGAAGATTTTGACGAACATTATGTATATGTTTGTGAAAATCCTTAAAAGAAAAACCGAGCAGAGCTTAAAAACTCTGCTCGGTTTTTCTATCATTACGCCACCTAATCAATTCCAACTATAAACTGCTGAAAGTCTATGTTAAACTCAACTTTCAGCTTATACCCTCGGTAAACTTCCACCCGTTTAATCAAGCAGTTCACAATCATTTTCTTCTTTTCAAAGCTCGCTTCATCATAAAGTTCTGCCCAAGAAATCAGTTCATCAAAGCTGTCAGATAAGTTTTTGAGCACACTCTATATGTCTGAAACATCCTTACTTTGTCGTATAAGGTCTCTTTTTTTGTGGGATTGTTTTCCTATATTTGTTATTATGTATTTTTCTCAATAAATTTAACCACATCGTTAACTGTTTTAAACTTCTTAATTGCAGAGTTGGGAATTTCAATATCAAATTCATCTTCGATAGCACAAACAAGCTGAATTATTGCAAGTGAAGACATATTCAATTCTTTGCTTATATTGGTTTTTTCTGTAATAACAATATCCGTATTGCCTGTTACTTCTGTGAAAATTTTTTCAATATGCTTAATCATATTTTCTACCTCACTTATTACTGAATTCTTCTGTAAGAGCTTTGAAATTCACTTTACCTAAATTGGTGACAGGCAATTCATCGCGAAATTTTATTTCGTGTGGTAAAGAATACTCAGGCAGCATTTTTTTTTGCATTGTTCTAAAATTTTAATTTTTTACACATCTTTATTTGAATTTAAATTATTCAAAACAACACGAGCTATTATTCTTTGGCCGATAGCTCTGTCGGCGACACCTACTACGCAGGATTAATCGATGAAAGGATTAAAAATTCTAGTTTCTTTAAAGTCATATTTTACAAAATCTACTATTGAAAACAAAAGTATTTTATGATAAAATATAAAAGATACTTAAATTTAAAGAGGTGTATTATGAAAATGAAGAATGCAGAATATCCGTATTACTGTGTTCCTAACTTGAAAAATTTGCAGGATTTAATTTCTTATTGCGCATATACCTTTGGAGAAAAAACTGCATTTCACTATTTAGAAAAGGATAAAGAAATAGTAAAGAGCTATAGAGATTTCTTTGAAGATGTAACAGCTGTTTGTAATTATCTTATAAAAAGAGGGTACGAAAGAAGACACATTGCTCTTTTGGGCGAAAACAGTTACGAATGGCTGGTTTTTTATTTTGCTATTGTTAACTCAAACAATGTAGTCGTTCCTTTAGATAAAGAAATGTCCGTTTCAGATCTTTCATTAATAGTAAGACGTAGTGATTCAAGTATTATTGTTTACTCGGAAGATTATGCAGAGGAAGCTGTTTTAAACGAAGGTCTTGATCTTATAAATATGAAATCCTTCCAAAATATTATAGACGAAAACAAAAATACAGATAACTGTGCACTTAATTTCTTTGAAAATGTAGAAATTAATAACAATGCAATGTGCGCAATTGTTTATACATCGGGAACTACTTCAGATCCAAAGGGAGTAATGCTTAGTCATAAAAATTTGATATCAGATGCCTTATATAGCAGAATGAATTCTAATATTCCAGATACATCTATATTGGTCTTGCCACTTCACCATACATACGCAATAATAATAGCAATATCCCTGCCTATGTTATGCGGTACATCGGTTTTTATTAACAAGAATCTTAGAATGTTGATGCATGACATAATGTATTGCAAACCAAAATATATAGCTGTTGTTCCCTTGATGCTGGAAATCTTCAGAAAAAAAATATGTGAAAACATAAAAAAAAGTAATAAAGAAAATACAATAAACAAACTTCTTATTGCAAGCAAATTACTTAGAAGCATAGGTATAGACTTGAGAAGAAAGTTCTTTTCAAAAATCATTAATGCTTTTGGCGGGAATCTAGAATTAATTGCAGTAGGTGGCGCACCGATAAACGGAAAAACTGTAGCTAACTTAATTGATTTTGGAATTGCTGTTTCAAACGGCTACGGTACTTCGGAATGTTCACCCATTGTTTCATTTGTGCGTGATAAACATTATAATCCTTATAGTGTAGGCACCGTTCTTCCTGGTGTAAAAGTCAGAATTCTTGATGGTGAAATCCAGGTCAAAGGGGATATAGTCTTTTTAGGATACTATAAGGACGAACAAGCAACAAAGAAAGCTTTTGACGGAGAATGGTACAAAACGGGTGATATTGGATGCATAGAAAACGGTTTCTTGTTCATTAACGGCAGGAAAAATAATCTTATTGTTCTTTCCAATGGTGAAAATGTTTCACCGGAGGAGTTGGAGCTGATGCTGCACAATAATATACCCGAAATAGAGGAAGTGTTGGTTTATAATGAAGAAGATATAATCGTTGCGGAAATATACAGTCCTTCCGTTAATTCGGAAACGGAAAGTAAGATTCGTAATGATATTGATCGTATAAACAAAAATATTCCTTATTACAAGCAAATATCTAAAATCATTTTCCGAGAAAATGACTTTGAAAAAACAACAACAAAAAAAATAAAAAGAAATCATTAAATGAGGTTTTAATATGCTTGAAAAGTTAAAAGAAATTGCCTTATCTGTAATGGATGACAAAAGTATTGAAATAAACATCGACTCGAGACTTATAGCTGATCTGAAAATTAATTCTTACGATTTGATAGAACTTGTTTGTAAAGTAGAAGATGAGTTTGATGTTGAAATTCCTGATAAAAAATTGCGCTCGTTAATTACTGTAAACGATGTCATTACTTTAATTCAATCTCAAAAATAATATAAAAAGGTAATAACTATGAAATTAACAAAAGCTCAAAGACAAATTTACAGTATGATATCTTTTGCAGGAGGATCTGTTGCCAATGTCTGCGGTAGTATGTTGTTAAACGGTCAGAAGGATATCGATTTTTTAAAAGAAAAAGTCAATATGTTATTTGCACTTAATGACGGGTTAAGAATTCAACTTTATGAGACAGATTGTGGCATTTGTCAAAGGATTCTTGCATATAAAAAGCGTGATATACCTGTTAAGTATTTTCCTGATTATGACGAATTTTATGACTTCGCTTGTGATTATGCTAAGACACCTTTGCCGAATGATTGTCTTTGTGAAATTCTTCTTGTCATACTACCGGACAGGTACGGTATAATTCCAAAAATAAACCATTTGGTAGGCGATGCGTGGGCTATTGCTCTTCTAGGTTCACAATTTAATCAATTGGTTTCCGGGCAGATTCCGAGTACGTTTTCTTTGTCTGAGCAGATTGCAAAGGAAAAAACATATCTTGAATCGAATCGCTTTAAACGCGATGCTGATTTTTTTGAAGATAAATTTAAAAGATTCAACAATCCAATATATATTTCGGATGTTGTAAGTAAGAGCTTTGAAGCCAAAAGAAAAACTATTGTTTTAAGCAAAGAAATTACAAATGAAATAAGGTCGTTTGCTCTCAAAAATGAAACAACTGTTTTTTCTTTACTTTTTTCTGCTTTTTCTGTTTGTTTCAGTAATATTAAATTTAATGCCGATGAATTTTGCATAGGTACTACTGTTTTAAACAGAAGCGGTGAAAAAGAGAAGAACACAATAGGTTCCTTTGTTAACTATGTTCCGATTTTTGTGAAGTTAAACCCAAATACTGATATTCTGGTTAATTTAAAAAATATTGAAGCTGAGTTCTTGACAACATTGCGTCACCAGAAATACAATTATCAAGTTGCTTTAGAAACCTTTCGTAGTAAAGATTTAATCATCCAAAAACCATTTGATGTTATATTTAATTATCAAAATAGCTCTATTATGGGTGATTTTAGTGAGAGCGTATGGCTTCACAATGGTATGCAAATTGAAAGTTTACAAATTCATATTGAAGATAGGGATAACGAAGGAACATTTAAAATCCACTATGATTATCAGACTGAAAAATTTGCAGAAAAAGACATTGTTGATTTTCATAATCATTTCAATTGCCTTCTTACTCATATACTTGATAATCCCAAGAAAAAAATCAGTGAGCTTGAAATGCTTTCAGCTGATGAAAAGAAAAAGCTTCTTTATGACTTCAACGATACTTCACACAGCTACGACATTCCTGAAAATTCAACTCTTTACAGCTTGTTTGAAAAGACAGCTGAAGAAAACCGTAATAAAACCTGCATCAGAACAGCAGAAAAGAATCTGACTTTTGGTGAATTGCTCAACATTTCCGAAAATCTTGACATAAAGATTCGCAAGATAACAGAAGCTAAAAAATCTG
>JAFWYB010000066.1 GCA_017517865.1 Clostridia bacterium
CCTTAGATACGCAAACCAAAACTTATGAAAATCCGTTTGTCTTCTTGAAGCAATAGGTATTCTTACATTGTTCTGAACGAAAAGTTCTGAATACTTATATCCCGTCACATAATGTAGATTTACAATAAAGGATTTGTGAACTCTATAGAAGAATGAATTTTTTAAAATCGCACACCATTCGTCAAAAGATTCTCTTGTGGTGAAATTCCCTTGTGTAGTAACAAGTGTTACCTGACGGTTGCCACGTTCAACATAAATCACATCGTCAACTAATATTTGCTTGTGCTCATTATCAGTCCATACATAAAAATCAACATAGCTTTCATCAATATATTCCATTGCTTTTTCAAGCCCGGAATATAGCCTGTCCGCATTTAAAGGCTTTTCAAAAAATCTGAATGCCCTCAAATCCATTGCCTCGTCCTGATAATCGTTATATGATGTAACAAAAAATATAACAATCTTGCTGTTACGTTCTTTAAGGGTTTTTGCAAGAGATATGCCATTCAATTCATCCATTTGTATATCAAGAAATGCAAGCTGATATATTTCATTGCTGTCAACAATGGTTTGTGGGTTATTTGTTGTGTCGATTTCAAAGTTTGCAAACCGACTCTGCATATATTTTTCGATATGTATTTTCAGCTCATCAACATACTGCTGTTCATCATCACAAATGAGTATTTTCATCATAAATCACCATTATCAGTATAGCATAATTTATTTTATTTAACAACTGAATGAGTCAGCGTTTCGACAGGAAAAATCCGCAGTTCGTCATACCTTCTTGTATAAATAACTGTTTATAGATATAGTCGTTATAACAGTTATTGTGAAAGGATGGGTTAATATGACATTTGAGATATCAAGAGAAAGAATTCAAAGCGGAATGGAAACAATGAACAGCTTTGGACTTCGCCTTACCGGTTCTGAGGGTCAGCAGAAATTTGTGGATTATCTTAAAGATGAAATTCACAAAATGGGCTTTAAGACATACAGTGACCTTTATTCATTTGACCGTTGGGAAGAAAAGCATTCATCTATTAAAATCATAAATCCAAACGGCGATGAAGAGATTGAAGTCACCTCTGCGTGGCCTTATTCGGGAGAAACTGATGAAAACGGTATTACCGAGGAAATAGTAGAGATTTTTGGTAAGCATATCAACTATCTTCCTGCAAAAGGAAAGATTGCACTTGTAAAGGTTAAAGACCTTGAAAAAGTGCCCACTGGGTTTGCTTTTAATCAGAGAAATTCATATCCTAAAGGCTTGTCTTTGCCAAAAAACTACAAAGGTCCTGTTGCTGACTCCTTTGTTAAAATACCCCTCATCTCCGTTGCAAAAGCAATGGGCGTTAAGGCGGTTATCTGCATATGGGAAGGTATGAGCGATGAAATGGTAAAGGGACAGTATCTTCCCTTTATTATGGATTATCAGGGTATTCCTGCCCTTTGGGTTGGTGAGGAATCAGGTGAAAAGCTCAAAAAGGCTGCAAAGGAACGGAAGAAAGTCAACCTTGTGCTTACTGCCGAAAAAGAGAAAAACGCTAAAACGGAATCTTTTTATACCGTTCTTGAGGGCAAAAACAAAAAAGAAGCCATTATCATTAACACTCATACCGACGGCATAAACTGCGTTGAGGAAAACGGTCCTATTGCAATGCTTGAAATGATGCGACACTTAAAGGATGCAGAACTTGACAGAACACTTATTTTTGTTTTTGCAACTGGGCATTTCAGGCTTCCTGATTTTAAGGAGCACGATATTCAGGCAACGTCAAAGTGGCTTAAAAATCACCGTGATATGTGGGATGGGAAAAAAGGGCATATCAAGGCTGTTGCGAGCCTTGGTGTTGAGCATTTAGGCTGTACAGAATGGAAAGACAAAGACGAAAAATATCAATGCTCCAATCCCATTGATGTTGAACTTGTATATACTGCAAACAAAGCTATGGACAAGGTTTATTATGATGCTCTTGAAGACAGAACAATGGTCAGAACAGTAACAGTAAAGGGACATAATTTCCTTCATTTTGGCGAAGGTCAGCCACCGAGAAATGTGGGTATTCCTGATATTTCGCTTGTAACTGCACCCGATTATCTGACGGCAACAAACGAAACTCATCAGATGGAAAAGTTCAGCCTTGACCTTATGTGTGAGCAGATTGAAACATTCCTTAAAATGACACTTGCACTCGATAAAATGAGTACGAATGAAATCGGTAAGCCTGAGCCTTATTCGCTTATATTGGGCAAGATAAAATAATTTTTGTAGAAAGGATTTTATGCTATGAAAAAGTTTTTTATAAAGTATTGTCGCTTGTTTTGTGTGTTACTATGCTCTTTACTATGGGTTGTGTGAGCTTTGCTCATTCTGAAATTGAAGATGAGTATAATTATGTTACAGAAGAAAATGTGATTCCCAAAGATGAAACGCAGGTCAAAAACTGTTCAATCGGTTTTATACTGTTGAAAATGCAAGAACATCAACAGGTCTTGGGCTTTCTATCGCCCGTACACTTGCAGAAAGAATGAACGGAGATATATCAGCTACATATAGCAACAAAAAACTGACTATTACAATTAATTTTAATTACGTACATTAAAATTAGTGCCAAAGGAGTGAACGATATGATAAGCAAAACTAAATACCCTGTTACAAATGAACAAATTAAAAAACTTTTCAACAAAGCAGGCTTTAAAGACATAGACAACATTGCACCTTTAGGTGACGGCGAATACAATGCTGTTTATTCCGTCACTGCCGATAGCAAAGATTATGCAATAAAAATTGCACCTGCACCTGACTGTGAAGTGCTTACCTACGAAAAAAACATGATGAATGCGGAGCTTTATTGGTATGAACAAATTGCAAAAACAGAAATCAACGCCCCTGCAATAATTTACAGCGATTTTTCAAGAGATACAATAGGAACAGATTGGTTTATAATGGAGAAAATTAACGGCAATGCATTAAGTCACTGCAAACTTATCGATGCAGAAAAACAAGAAAGTGAAAATGCAATACTTGATGTTGCGGCTCAGATGCACAAGATATATCACAACGAATTCGGCTATGCCGCAGGAGAAAAGTTCAGCACATGGTATGATGCATTAAAACACATTATAACTAGCCTTATTTCAGATTGTGCAAAAAAGAACCGTAAATGCAAAAACGGCGAAAAGCTGCTGAAAGTTCTTGGAAAATATAGAGATGTTTTCACTGATGTTGAATGCGTTATGGTCAACTTCGACTTGCACCCCGGCAACATAATGTATGACAAAGAGAATCCAAAGAGCAAATATTGGATTGTTGACCTTGAAAGAGGATTGTGGGGCGATAAAATTCTCGATTTTGTTCATTTTGATTTGATGCATCCTATGGAGAAGAAAACAAGAACTCTTGAATACTACAACTCAGTTGCTGAAAAGAAAATAACGGTTGACGATGGAATAAAGCTCCGCTATGCAATGGGACAAGCACTTATGGCTCTTATTATGGAAACGGAAAAATATTACCGCTACACTCCCCATCATTTTGGTTGGTGGAGAAACATTGTGGCTTGTGCATTCTTATACAACTCCGCTTTCAGGGTGTTTAACAAATGAACGGCGAAAATGCAAAGCTTGGTACGCAGAAAATTCCAAAGCTGATTTTAAGCTTTTCAACAACGGTACTTGCAGGTCTTGTTTTCAACTCTGTATATACACTTACCGACACGCTGTTTATCAGCCATGCTGTGGGTGACAACGCAATGGGCGGCGTTTCTCTTATACTGCCCTTTACGATTTTACAGGGTGCAATTGCAACCACCGTCGGAAGCGGTGCATCTGCCATAGTATCAAGAAAGCTCGGCGAAGGTGAAAACGGTGAAGCGGGAAATGTGACCTTCAACGCAATGCTGATTTTTTATGTAACGGCTATTATCACAACTCTTCTCGGCTTTGCTTTTATGAATCCGTTACTGAAGGCTCTCGGCTGTACGGGTGAACTTGAAATATATGCAAAAGAATATTTTACAATAATTCTTTTAGGCAATGTATTTTCAACAGGATTTTCATCAATTATACGGGCAGAGGGTAAAATGCTTTACGGAATGCTCATATGGATAATACCCATTTCAATCAATATAATTCTTGACGCTGTTTTCATTTTAGTGCTTGATATGGGTGTAAAAGGCTCTGCACTTGCAACGATAATTTGTCAGTTTACATCGTTCCTAATGAGTATGCTGTTTTTTACGCGATTCACAGCACAGAAATTCAAGGGTGTACACCCTGACAAAAAAACTGCAATAGAGATTATCGGTATAGGTCTCCCGTCGCTTATTCAGTCAGGTTCATTGTCTGTAATGTCAGCTATTTTCAACAATGTTCTTGCAAAAGTAAGTGGAGAAATGGGCGTAACAGCTTTTGCATATGTTAGCAAAATTATCACCTTCGGTCTTGCACCTCTGACTGCATTTTCCTCAGCGCTTGTGCCAGTTGCAGGCTACAATCTCGGAGCAAAAAAATATGACAGAGTAAAGCACTCCGTCATTTTTTGCATAAAGCTGAGTATTATATATTCCCTTTTAGCGATAATATTAGTGCAATCTGTGCCTGAATTACTTATAGGGATTTTTACGGACACCAAAGAAATAATCATCCTTGCATCAAAGGGAATAAGAATAATATCCTTTTCTCTTTTATTCGCATCTGTTCCTATGATTACGGGTGCATTTTATCAGTCAGCAGGCAAAAAAGGAAGTGCATTCGTGATGTTTTCTGCAACACTAATTTTTGCAATACCATTGATTTTGATTCTACCTAAATTTGGGGAAATTGAGGGTATCTGGCTATCCTACACCCTTGCAAGCTTGTTTGCTGCAGTTCTTGGAATCGGATTTTTTAAAAAGTTTGAACATAATTGATGAAAAACAGTATAACAATATACATTTGGTTTTTTATTCAATGAAATATTGCTGACCAAGGAGTAGTGATTGTGATTAACAGAAGCAATTTAGATATAATACTCAAAACTAAAAGTATTTTCGGTGGGTATGATTTTTTGTTATAGTGCATAAACTTAAGGTTTTCTTAATTGTACATTTCGACAAAGTTCGATACTTTTTTGAAAAATGATGTTACTTTTTCCGTTTTACAACACTTTACCTATATAAGACAAATTTTATTTTAAGGAAAAGTAACTATGGAAGTGAAAAAAATCGGACAACCAAAAACCAAAGAGGAAATAACGGAGCTGATGCCGAAACGTACAGTTTTAATCTAACTTATAATAACAAAGTTTATATTATGGATTTTTGGCTTGTGTGCTCTGAAAATGAACCTATTGTTGAATGGGAGGAATAACAAATATGTTTTTTGATTTATTCAGACGAAAGAAAAACAAAGATATAGATGACATAGTTTTATTCGAAACCGATGAAAAAAGGAACAGAATGTGGGATTTATAGGCAGAGGGTGAAATTGAATCGCCATATAATGAGCTTATGACTTATCAGAGCAAAGTCAACAACGGCGGTCATCATCAATATTTTCTCAATACCGAAAACAATGGTGATGTTCGTAAGGATATTGAAGCTTCATGCACTATCCTTCCCGGTGTTCTCACAGATAATATTCAAGTAGCGTTCAAGGCATATATCGAATTGGAGCAAGATAAAAACATTGAAGCAAATAAAGAAATATTAGAAAATTGCGATGATGTTTTTGGGGAGAATGAGGAAATTATAAACAGCATTTTGGAGAGTTATTGCGCCCAAAACATCTGAATGCAATTGAATAAAGTAAGGAGTATAGGTAATGAAAATTCTTGATAACAGTGACAAACATCTGCAATCAATCTTACCTCGTATTATTTATGAAAAGCTTAATAAAGAAGCCATTAAAATTAAGTTTATCGGCGGTGGTAGTTACGGTAGGGTTTATAAAGTTTTTCTGTCTGATGGTGAAAACATTGCTGTCAAAGGTTACAAGCTTCAGAAAATGCATACTGAAGAAGCCCATCAGCTTGATTTCTTAGCAAAGAACACAAGCGTTAAAATGCCCACAGTTCTTTTTACATATGAAGATGATGATACTGCAATTTTAGCTATGAGCTTTGTTGAGGGGCAGAATGTATTAAATCCCGTCTATCTATTAAAAAGTAAAAGACAAAAGCAACGATTTGCTGATGAGGTTATTTCAGGTATACTTGAATTGCACAGTGTTACAAACGATAAGTTTGGTTCTTTGTCAAATCCGATCTATAATAGCTGGTATGATTATTATAAAACTGAAAGACAGGAGCCGTGGCTTAAAGCACTAAAAAAATTAAGTGATAACGAGAAATTCGATAAAAAGAAAATGCAGCTTCTTTTTGATGCAACGAGAATTTTTAACAGCCTACCTAAAGAAAATACTGTTCCCGTACTCATACACGGTGATCTAAATATTATGAATATAATGGCTGATCCTAAAACATTTAAGCTCACTGCTTTTATAGACCCCTGTGGCAGTATTTGGGCAGACAGAGAATATGACCTTTTCCAATTTCGCAATATGTGGGGCGATGCTTACGGTTTATACGAAACCTATAAGAGAAAATGCCCTCTTTCTGAATTTGCAGATTTCAGGGTCGCCTATTACGGTGCAATGCTTGAAGCATCAATGAGGCTTAAAGGCGGACATACCATACCTCTTTGGGAAGACCTGAATTTTGCTCGATTAAAAAAAGAGATGAAAAAGATAAAAGAAAAGATTTAATTGAAAGTACCACAAACAATTCCCCGTTAAGATTGCAGAAAGCCTGCTTTCCTAACGGGGATTTTTCTTTTTATTCACCCTTAAAATACTCCGTATCCTTCAGCCACTCACGCATTTTTGCATAGGCTCGGTGGACGGTCTGATATGCTGTATCGGGTGAGGATTTTCCAAAGGTATTTGCAAGGTCAAGGTAAGTCATTTTCTTGAATTTAACCTTGCGTGGATTTCCGTCCTTGTCGGTGACAGATTTATCCATATAGTAATCTGAAAAGCAGTCCATACAGAAGCCCAACCTATTTGCAACCATATACTGCTCATCGTAATAAAGCTTGTCAAAAACCTCATGTACTGCTTCTTTTCTCATAGCATTAAGGAGCATTGTCAGAGGTTCGGATGATGAATCTGCAATATATTCTTCCTCTCTGACTTCGCTTTCATCGTCGGCAAGGTTTTTGTAAAACTCTGTATAGTTCATATTGCGAAGACCGGCGGCAATTATCTCTGTAACCTTTTTCGGTTTCAGATTAAGTTCTGCAGCAATTTTACCGATAGTTTCATCGTCATTTCTGTAATCGTTTTCTCGGTACAGTGCCATAATTTTGCGAAGCCTTGCATCCTCATCCTCTGTGGGTATGGTGTAGCCTGTTCTCATAGTACGCACATATTCGTGTACTGCCCGCTTAACATAAAACTCTGTATAGTAGTTTTCAAAGGACTTATTCTTGGTTACATCATAATTCTGCAAGGCTTTAAGCAGAGCAAACACACAAGCAGACTTCAAATCTGCAAAGTGACCGGGCATTGCATATTCCTGAACAAAGCCCATTACACTTTTATTGAGTATAGGTTCGTAATAATGCAAGAACCAGGATATATATTTATCGTCCTTTTCTTTCAGATAAAACTCAATACATTCCTGTAAATGCATCTTCGGCGGTGCCGGCTTCAGCTTGTAAATATATAGTTCTTTTTCCCAATCCTTCACGGCACTCACCGTCCTTTTTTATCTCAACATATTTTTAGTGTCATAATACAGCTTTTTACGGGTCATATCCTTTGTGTACTGTGTAGTAAAATATTCGTGATTTTCCTGTGCACGCAACATATTGTTTTTCGCTATGAATGTAGCCATCTTGGCAAACTCTGCCGTTATAGTGCCTCTGCTTTTCTCTGTTCGGATTGCAGAGGCTCTTTTTTCATATACAGCCACAACGGGATTATCCTGCTCACGTTCCTTGCGTTTGATTGATGCTGCATATTTACGGCAGGTTGTTCTCTTGCCTCGGAGCATATACGGTGCAAAGCCGTTACAGTATTTCTGTTTTCGGGCAGAGGTCATAAGAAAATATCTGTTACATATACCGCATTGTTTGGGGTAGTGTCCGTAATGTAATCCCTCAAAGAAATCCGTAACAATAAAAGAGTAATAATCTTCAAATATCAGCCGTTTTGTAACTGCCATTTCCTTTTTCTTGGTAACGGAAACATACTCTGTTCTGACATTACAATCTGTTTTTCTGAATATATCCATAGCTATCGGCAACAGATGTGCTTCATCAAAGTGTTCAGCTTCATCAAGACGGAAAACAAACTTTAATAGACTTCTATGTGACTTCTCCATATCTTCGGGGAGCTTATCATAAAAGTTTATGGTTTCATTTACTGCTTTCAGTAAGTCTTCTGCCATAGTAAAAAAGACTTTATCATATTCGGGCGGTAGAATATCCAAAACAGTCTGAGCCGTATCAATGATCTGCACCTTTGCTTTTCGGTGGAAATATTCAGTAATCAAATCAGCATTCGACTTTGTGAAAAGACAAGATATTCTTTCATTTTCTGCACTAATGTCGCAAGTATTGAACGGCTTGATGTTAGGCAGTGTTTTCAACATCATCTGTATTTCTTCCCCGGCTTTAATAAAGTCGGTATCATTCAGATAACCGATAGCAAGAGTTTCTCTGACGTGCCACAGATATTCACGAAAAACTGCAATACGGGCAGCATTGTCATTTTTATAATACTGATTCAGCAGACTCATAGCATAAAAGCCTGCATAATGCTTCTTGTCAACCGTAACTATACCGTCTCTGTAATCTGCACTAAAAAGCATTGTTTCACCACCTACATAAAAGTTGAATCGTTTATATTATACAAGAACAAATGTTTGTTTGTCAATACAAGTATTGCTCGTTTGCTATTATATAGCAAGATAAGTACGAAAAAACGGACATCTTGACGAAAAACTATTGATTTTATAAAAAATTGCGATAAATTTTTGTTGCAAAATAAGTTTGTTAAAATAGTGAAGTACCGGAATAGGTTTATATATAAAGCTTTATAGTATTGTTGCGTTTATCATTTTACTGTTGTTGCGTTATTCCGTTAGAAATTGTACTTATTCCGTATTAAGTATAGTAGAGGGAGGCAAAAGACAAAGAAAAACTGCCCTCACGAGGAGAGCAGTAATAATCAATATTATTAAGTTATTTTAAAAGCAATAAAATATACCGGAAAATCATAACCATCTCTTGAGAGAATTATTGTTGCGATTCTGGTTGCAGCATTAGGGTGAGCTAAAATGCGAAAAGGACTACGTGTTTGAAACGGGAAAACATACTTTTCAATGTGAAGATAATACCTATTCCAAAATGATTCAAAATCAGCAGAACAAACATATGCTACAATAAATGTTGCAGTACCTAATGCATTATAATTATCAACTGCTTTCTTTATATGGACATCAATATACGAAGTGTTTACGCTATCCAATTTTAGACCTTCAAATATTGCTATTTCCTTTCCTTCTTTTGTTAACAGAATATCAACTTCAGCAGCATCTTTTCCAGTTGATGAAATACCATGACGTGTTTGGTCTTTTGTTTCATCATAACCCTTCATCAAAAGCATATCCCTAAAAGAATCATTAATACTATTTTCAGAACTTGTGGAATTAAATGAAGGATTTAAGCAAATTCGTTCACCAATCTGTACCAAATCATTAAGAACATTTTCGGCAGCTTCAATATCAGAATTTAATCTTTCGGTGTTAGAAGTTGGAATTATCGTTGCTTTAGTTGAAGCTCCTGAATCAAAATAAAAAACATTATGTACAAGAAATCCAGATTCTGATGGCTTTAGTGCTCTTGCTATTGCACCTTCAAATATGTCACTTGAAGACTGTAATAAAGTAATATCCTCTTTGGCACCTTCAAAAGTAAAATCAAGAGCCCTTTTATTCCAATGACCTCTTATACCAACATAAAAAGCTAATCCAATATCCTCATATTCATACTTGCAACGCTGAAAAGCTTTTGCTACATTTGTATTACCAAATTGCTCTAAAAATTGACTAACTCGTCTGTCAAAATTTTCAGGTAATTTATATGTGAAATCAAATTCTCCCATTGACACACTCCTAAACAATAAAATTATAAATAATTATAACATATCAACACCATAAATTTCAATCCGTTTACATACACCTGTTACCTCAAAAGTAGCAGGTGTTTTTTTATACCTAAAGCCTAAATTCCGGTATACGAATACTGCGTCACATTTTTGGTAAAAGGGTCGTTGTGACCCTTTAGCAACTTATAATTTCCTTTGCTTTTTCCAATGGGCAATAAGTGCCCATTGGAATCTTCGCATCAGGTAATTCTAGTAGTGGGCGATTTTAACCCACTACTAACTTTATATAAAAATAATTTTAAGAAAGGAGTGTTTATCTTCAACATTCGCGACAGCCCCTTTTTCTACCGCACCCATGAGGGTGCATTTTTTTATGCCCAAATTTATTATCAAACAAAATTTTAATCTTATGGAGGAAATCTAAAATGAAAAAAATTAATGATGTAATCATCATCGGTGTTGACCATGGTTACGGCAATATCAAAACAGCAAACCACTGTTTCAGAACAGGTATTACGGCTTACGATTCAGAGCCACTTTTTACAAAGGATATGCTTGTTTACGGTGGCAAGTATTATCTTATCGGTGAAGGACACAAGGAGTTTCTTCCCGACAAAATCAAAGACGAGGACTATTATGCCCTCACACTTGTGGCTATTGCAAAGGAGTTAAGTGCTGAAGACCTGACAGAAGCCACTGTTCACATTGCGGCAGGTCTGCCCCTCACTTGGACAGCAGGTCAGAAAGAAAGCTTCAAAGCATATCTGACAAAGAACGAAGAAGTAACTTTCACTTGGCAGCATACCGAGTACAAAATCAAAATTGCGGGTGCAAGCATCTATCCTCAGGGGTATGCAGCGGTTTCGCAGTTTGCAACCAAAATGGACGGTGTAAATCTTGTAGCTGACATTGGCAACGGTACTATGAATGTTCTGTATGTCATAGACGGCAGACCTCAGTCAGAAAGAATGTACACGGAAAAGTTTGGCACTCATTTCTGTACTGTTGATATCCGTGAAGCCTTCCTCAGAAAAACACAGAGGGAAATAAACGAGCACATTATTGATGAGGTGCTGTGTAAAGGTACGGCAAACATCGTTCAGGCAGATATGAAAATCATCAAGGCAGAGGTACAGAAATATGTAGCTGAAATCTTTCACAGACTCCGTGACCACGGCTATGACGAAAACACTATGCTTCTGTATATTACCGGCGGTGGCGGTTGCCTTGTAAAGAATTTCTACAAGTACAATGCAGACCGTGTGCGTTTTGTTGATGACATTTGTGCGGCGGCAAAGGGTTACGAGTACCTTGCCGAAACTATGATGAAAAGTGGCAGGATATGAGTGAGTACCGTATAAATGTCCGCTTTAATTTAAGCGACACAGAACACACGGCAATCATTGATTATCTGAACAGCCTTGATAAAGAAAAATACAAGTCAAGAAATCAGTTTATCATTGATGCGATAAAATCGGCTATTGCTTATGCAGAGAAACAAACGGCAGACGATGAACTGCTTGAAAAGTTCCGTGAGATTCTGAAAGAGGAGCTGTGCGGTATTTCAGTTACCGCATCAGCTCATTCTCCTTCTTCGGATAGTTTTAAAATGGAATTGACCGAGGAGGAAAAGCAGAAAAATGATGCAGAGGCATTGGCGTTTCTTGATATGTTTTAACGGTGCCAAAACATTCAGATTTCGGAGCCACAGAGGAAAACACAATAAAAAACGGCACCGCTTTCGGTGCCAACAGATTGGAGGTGATATTTAATGACCGATAATGAGAAAAAGCTGATACAAGCCAAGCACAGACTTGAGCAGGCTGAAAACCGCAACCGTAAAAAGGAACGCACGGAGCGAAACCACAGACTTATTGTAGAGGGTGCAATTTTAGAGAAGCTTTTACCTGAAATCAAGACGATGAACTTTACTGATATTGAGGAGTATCTGCTCAAAAAGCTGAACTAAAGGCTTATATATGTCCCTTAAGGGCGCACTTACTCACCACCGTAAAGGCGGTGCAGTGCGCTCTCCGAGGGTGCTATAAATACTTTTTAATTTTGTAATATATATCGAAAAATATATGAGGTTCCATGAGATTCAATTGATTGAGAAATACACTTTTTCTTTTATTAAATCCTTCCGTCATAAACAAATTATGAAAATCATCTATAGGACCAAAGTAAACTGAATGATTATATCTTAAAAAGTGGTCATCATCTTTAAACTGATCGCCAGTAATATCAATAACAGTTTCATTATCTAAAAGCAACCACGCATGTGATTGAGGATTTTCCCAATGATTTTTTGCAGGACACTTACCGCATATATAATCTGTTTCTATACCTTTTTCTAAAAGAAAATGACCTAATAAATCACTTGTATCACCGCAACAACCTCTTGGAAATTTTTCAAAAAATCCAAGTGGATCTGTTTCTCCATTTTCCTTAGCTTGTTCAATAGCGTCTCGAAATTGTTTCGCAAGAAAACGTATTTGTTCCATATAATTATCCGTGCTTTCTTAATATTAAATGATGAAAGAAGGCGATATTTCTGAATTCTTCTTTCTCGGAAACGGCAGTTTCAATTTCAAGCATTGTTTCCTGCCAACCGTCTTTATATTTTATTTCATTATTCTGCAAACCGTATAAAGCACAAATACCGTAGCATTTATCAATTGCAAGATTGCCGACTAAAAGGTCGGTATCTTCATATGTTTTTATTTCACCGAAATTTTTGGAAGTATTAACACCGCCGTTAAGCAAAGTTTTCACTGCTTCAATATCATAATCAAAAACAGCTTTTTGCATTATTCTTCCGGCTTTATTATGTTTGATAATTGAAATAAAACCATCAGTTTTTAATATGCGAGAAAATTCGGTGAGAATTATGTTTCTGTCGTCAACATATTCAAAAACATTGTGACAGATTATACAGTCGAAAGTTCCGTCTGCAAACTGTTGTAAATCTTCAAGACCACCGATTATCTGTTTAAAACTATGTTTAGTTTTATCGCCAATTTTTATCATATCTTCTGATGGCTCAACAGCAATAACCTCATTATCTTTTGATAGGTGTTCTGCCGTAATACCGAAGCCGCTACCGAAATCTAAAATCTTCTTACCTTTAAGTTCGGGCAACTGTTTCCAAGTACACAGGTAAAACAATCTACCCCAAGGCTCATTGACATAATCAAAATATGAGTACAGTTTCTTGTTTTTTAATCTATCAAACATATCTTCACATCCTTAATAACGACTATATAACATTATATACCAATCAGCATTGAAATTCAACATATTGAGGATAACAATAAAACTTAAGAAAGGACGGTGATACCAGCAATTTATCACCTTGAAGCAAAAGTCATAACCCGTGGTGTTGGTCGCTCTGCTGTAGCCGCAAGTGCATATATGAGCTGCAGTGAAATCACTAACGAGTATGACGGCGTAAAACACGATTACACCCGCAAAGGCGGTCTTGTCTATGAGAAAATCTTTCTCCCGTCACACGCTCCGCCTGAATGGTGCGACAGAAGCAAGCTATGGAACGCAGTTGAGAAAACGGAGAAAACAAGGGACAGTCGTTTAGCAAGAGAGTTCATTGTTGCTCTGCCCGTTGAAGTCAGCCGTGAAAGGCAGGTCGCAGAGGCAGAAGGGTTTGCAAAGGCTCTTGCAGATGACGGCATGTGTGTTGATGTCTGTATTCACGATACGGGTGAAGGCAATCCTCACGCACACATTATGGCAACTGTCAGACCGTTAAACCCTGACGGTACTTGGCAAAGAAAAACCGAAAAAGAATATCTATGTATCAGAGACGGTAAGGAGCAAGGCTTTACCGCCTCTGAATTTTTATGTGCCAAAAATGAGGGTTGGGAAAAGCAGTATCAGTATTATGTTGACGGGAAGAAAGTATATCTGCCACCGTCTCAGGCTGACGGTTATGAGAGAGTAAATAAATACCCCAAAAGCACAAAGTACGGAAGACAGAATCCAATAACCGAGCGTTGGAACAGTGATGAGCAGTTATGTGAATGGAGAAAGCTGTGGGCAGATATTGTAAACCGAGATTTAGAAGAAAAGAACATTGAGCCTATTGACCACCGTAGCTTTGCGGCAAGGGGAATACTTCTGCAACCAACCATTCACGAGGGTATTTCAAGCAAGAAGATGAAGAAGAAAGGCAAAGTTACAGAGAGAATGAAAATCAACATTCTTATCCGTAAAGACAACAGTCTGATTATTAGTCTTCGTAAAACTGTTCAGGCACTTACAGAGCTTGTTATCACTGCGGCAAAGCTGCTCATACCCGCACTCGCAGATGCACTTGAAGGTATCCGTGTCGGTATGATTATTCTTGAATGTGAAAGAAAGAGCATAAACAAAATGAAGCATCAGGCTATGAACGAGGTCCGTGACGCAGATGAGTTTTATGTGTACTTTCACAAGTTACAGGAAGATATTAAAGCCACCGAAGAAAAGCTCAAAGAGGCAAAGAAGAAGCTGAAGCTTACTCCCAAAGTTATGAAGCAGAAGTACAACTCGGCAAAATGTGAGGTTGGTCACTATGAATTTGAGCTTAAAGAGTTGAAATTCAAAATGCAGAATATTCTCTCACAAAATGAATGTGAATCCGAGCAGGATATTATCAATGCAAAGTCCTACTTTGAGAAAATGCGTCAGTTTGAAATCCCGAAGCTTGAAGCCGAAGAAAAGAGGATGGAAGCAGAAATTCAAAAGACACTTGTTCAGTATCAAGAAACCGAAAAGCAGGCTGATGAAGCAGATACAGAGGAATTGAAAGCCGAGAGAATGAAAATACGCCCCGAAAAAGAGAAAGAGGCAAGGCAAAATGCAGAAACAGATTACAACATCAGCGAATATGATTTCAACCGAAGCGTTGATACCGTTTCAAAGCTCATAGGTGAGCCGCCACCTAATAATCTTACCAAAGCTGAAATAGCAAGGCAGGAAGAATATGCCCGCTATGTTAAACAGCAGGAAGAAAGACAGCGGCAAATGGATGAACGGCGTAATAACCGTAACAATCAAAATATTAAGAATAAAAATGAAAGGAGCCGTTGATATGGCTAATAAAAAGTTAAAAGCACCGGTAAACATCCCGGTGGAGAAAATCCGTCCCTTTGAGGGACATCCGTATAAGGTTTTAGATAATGATGAAATGAATAATCTAATAGAGAGTATTCAGCAGAAAGGTGTCATTTCACCCATTGTTGTAAGACCTTTAGAAAATACAACAGATGAATACGAGATTATCTCAGGTCATCGAAGACTCAGAGCATCAGTGAAAGCTGGGCTGGAAACAGTACCTGCTTTAATTTATGCCGTCACCCGTGACGAAGCGTCAATTATGCTTGTGGACAGTAATCTGCACAGGGAGCATATTTTGCCAAGTGAACGAGCTTTTGCTTACAAATTGAAACTTGAAGCATTAAGCCATCAAGGGCAAACTTCTCGCCAAGTTGGCGAGAAGTGGAGCGTAACACAAGTAAGTGAGTCTGCAAAAGAGAGTGAACGACAGATACACCGTTATATCCGTTTAACC
>JAFWYB010000067.1 GCA_017517865.1 Clostridia bacterium
GCGATTTTTTGCGGAGCGGATTTTTGGCAAGACAAGACACAAAACGCAGTAAATCCTATCGGATTTACGAGTATTTTAACGAAGTATTGGCGGAAATCCGCCCGTAAAAAACGGGGTTCGGATTATGCTCGCCACCCTAAGGGTACAGCTGTTTATCTTTCAGGACCTCTCCGTCGCTTCGCGCCACCTCTCCTTTCAGGAGAGGCAAGCAAGGTACAGGTATAGGCATAGGTGCAAATACAGTATAGGCTTAAAGGCGGCGGTTGTCAATACGGGGCAGGCTTGACTTTATACACTTTCGGGGATATAATCAATAAAAAAACTGTGGATGTGATTTGAATGGCAATAGAAAAGGTAAGAGAATTTTTCGGTCAGTACGGTATGGCGGACAGAATTTTGGAGTTTGAGGTTTCAAGTGCAACGGTTGAGCTTGCCGCAAAGGCAGTAGGCGTTGAAGGACAGCGGATTGCAAAAACGCTCTCTTTTCTGGTAAATGACGGCGCAATTCTCATCGTTGTTGCAGGCGACGCCCGAATCGACAACAAAAAATATAAGGAGTTTTTTCACCAAAAGGCAAAAATGCTTTCTTACGAACAGGTCGATGAATTGATTGGTCATTCCGTGGGAGGTGTGTGCCCCTTTGCAATAAACGAGGGAGTCAAGGTTTATCTTGACGAGTCTCTCAAGCGCTTTGAAACGGTTTTCCCTGCCTGCGGAAGCAGTAACAGCGCTATTGAGCTTAATATGCAGGAGATTGAAAAATATTCCGGCTCTCTGGGTTGGGTTGACGTATGCAGAATTTAAGGTTTTTAACAGCCTTTTTACACTTAAGCATTATAAATAAACTCACCGTAACACTCGCGTATTACGGTGAGTTTATCATTTAAACATCTTTGTAAAAACTGCTTTGCCAAGGAGCTCTTTACGGAGTATCGCCCTTGAAGCTTTTTTCTTATTCTTCAGAGCCTGTATCTCCGTTTACAAGGCCGATGATCTGTGCAATAACGTTCTTAATCCAATCTAAAATTTCATTGATTTTTGCAAATAATTCGTCCATTTGTGTTACCTCCAATATTTTATTTTACCATACGGTACAGTTACATATTAGCGTTTTTTTAATAAAATGTCAATATCTGTTAATAAAAAAGCAAAACCCGCTTTAAAGCGGGTTTTGTTTTTTAAACAATTGTTTAATTCGTTAAAGAATCTTATTTAACAAGGTTGCCGTTTTCATCTCTTGTGATGCCGAAGATTTCAAGAACCTTGTAGATGAACTCCCAAAGAAATGCATACATGTCCTTAATTACTGCAAAATCCATTATAGTATCCTCCTTTTTTAAAATTTAAATAAGTAAGATTAATTATTTCTCTTCCCAGTATGCGAAAACCTTGTAAAGGTATTCCCAAAGAGCCTGCCAAACTTTTTCAAAATATGCAAAAAAATCTGCCATTGTTTTGTCCTCCGTATTTAGATTTATCAAGGTTTCCCTCAATATGTGTATATTATATATCAGCAGACACTAAATGTCAATGATTTATTCAAAAAATTTTCACAATTTACAAATTCAGAAAAGAAAACACCTCTGATTACTCAGAGGTGCGTATGTTTTTTGATGATTAGTTTCTGCCGAGAACCTCGTCAAGTCTTAAGAATTCGAAGATAGCATCGAAGAACTTATCGAATGCATCGCTGATTACCTTAAGAATAGCCTGGAAGCCGTTTACGAAGTTTTCCTTTTCCTGATCGCCCCAGAGATTGTCAAAGGTGTTATCGGTATCACCGATATCGTGATCCATACCGCAGCAGGGACAGCCGCAGTTGCAGCCCCACATACCTGTGCAGTTTTTGCAGCAAAGATAACCGTCAAAGCCTGTTGAGCCGTCTTCCTTTAAGCCTCTTGCGCAATCTGAAAGACGTGCAACATCAACATTGGGGCAAAGAACGCAGCATGTGCATGAGCCGGTGTGTTCTTCTTCAAAATGATGAGTACAGGTACCGAGAACCTTATACTGAGCAACGGGGAAGCCTGCAGCATCAACATCGCCAACATTTACGCCTTCTTCTGCAAACTCAAGAGCTGATGCTGTAAGAGCCATACATCCGAATGCCAAAACAACTGATAATAAAATCGCAATTACTCTTTTCATAATAATCCTCCTATAAAACAGCGCAATTTACACTCACGCTTATATTCGTATTTCCATTATAATGAATACATCTTAAAAAGTCAACAATATTAACAAATTTTTTATCTATAAAGTTACAGATAAAAAATCTCCGACCGTAGCCGGAGATTTCTGATATCTGATTATGCCGCATCGGGAAGCTCTGCTGCACCTTCATCGGGAACTACGGGAGTTTCCTCGGGAGCCTCTTCGCCGCCCATTGCACCTGCGATAAGATCTTCAATCTGACCGATGATATCATCCTTATCGACAAGACCGAAAATAACACCGAGCTTAACGACAACCTTTGCAAGCTTAAGAGCAACCTTTGCAATCTTTGCTGCGGGTTTTACGGTCCAGAAGGGAAGGTCGAGAAGCCAATCGAAATCGCCTGCCTCTTCCTCAGCTTCACCCTCGTCGCCTGTTTCGGGTGTTGTTTCTGAGCTGTCCTCAGCGGGAGGAGTAACCTCGTCTGTTGCGAAAGCAACCGAGCCCATTGAGAAGGTCATAATGAGTGCGAGTAAAAGTGCAATTATTTTTTTCATATTTTTTTACCTCCTATAATTTGGTAATTTTAGTATATAGTTTAAGCCGTGTTTTGTCAAGAGTTTTGCACCAATAAAAAATACGGCTACTGACAACCGTATTTATTATTCATTATTTTATCCGCGTCTTCCGATTTTTCTCAGAAGATCCAGGGCTTCATCCTGCTTCTCGTCGGGCACAAGTCTGAAATAAAGCACTGCAAGCTGTTCCTCTTTTGAAAGGCGGGCTACAGGATCAGGGTCGGCAAGAGAAATATCCGTCTGCACCCTTTTGAATCTCGGATTATTCTCTTCAACACCCGCAAGATAGCCGAGAGTACAGTTATAAATGTTTGAAAGTGTTATAAGGGTTGAAATAGAGGGACTCGTCTTACCTGTTTCATAAAAGGTATAGGTTGTTCTGTCTACTCCTAAAATTTTGGCTATATCCTCCTGGGTAAGTCCATGCTCTTTTCTCACTTTTTTAAGTCTGTCTTTCACTTTCAAGCACCTCCGTTTGTTAAATATTATCACACATAAATAAAAAAATCAAGGTTATACGAAGTTTATCTGTAAATTAATTTCACAGCATCGCAAGCAGTCAGTGTTCACTGTGAAAATATTCATATATTTTTTCGGCGTCTCTTTCGCTTATTCCGCTTACCGCCGAAAGCTCATTCACGGTTGCTTTTGATAATGCAGAAAGAGTTCTGAAGCTTTTCATAAGAAGCGCCGCCTTTTTTTCACCGATTCCCTTAATCTTTGTAAGGCTTGTTTCAAGGGCACTTCTGCCGTGCTTTTCCTTGTGATAGGTTATTGCGAAGCGGTGTACCTCCTCCTGGATTGAGGAAACGAGAGTAAACACCTGCCTTAACGAGCTTATTGCTATCTCCTCTCCGTCAG
Organism: Clostridia bacterium; assembly: GCA_017517865.1. Classification (GTDB taxonomy): domain Bacteria; phylum Bacillota; class Clostridia; order Oscillospirales; family Acutalibacteraceae; genus UBA6857. The sequence continues at coordinate 3,594 of JAFWYB010000067.1, forward strand.
CCGTAACAGCCCGTGTCCTGTGTCGGGAATCCTTGACCATACCAAAAACGGGAATATCTAACCCGAAAGCTTCGATGATCGGCTTCACCGCGTTCACCTGACCCTCACCGCCGTCAAGCAGAATAAGGTCAGGCAGTCTGCCGAAGCCCTCTCCGCTTTCCTTTTCCTGTTGGTATCTGTTGAAGCGTCGGCTTATAACCTCTCTCATTGAGCCGTAATCGTCCTGACCGTCAAAGGATTTCACCGCAAAGCGTCTGTATGCCTTTTTATAGGGCCTGCCGTTTTTAAATACCACCATACCCGCAACATTGTCACTTCCGCCCGTATGGGAAATATCATAGGACTCTATATACTCGGGTGTTCTGCTGAGTCTGAGAAGCTTTCTCAGCTCGTCGAGCACTGCAGTTTCTCTGCCGTTTCTGCCCAGATATTCGCCAAGCTTCTGTGCCGCATTACTCAGACACATTTCAAGCACCTTTGCCTTTTCGCCTCTCTGAGGCACAGTAACAGTAACCTTTTTTCCTTTTTTCTTACTGAGATATTCACAAAGAAGCTCGCGATCCTCAATATCCTCGTCAAGGACTATAAGTGACGGAATATATCTTTCCATAGAGTAAAAATAGGCAAGTGCTTCCTGTCGCACTCCCTCACCGGCCGGGAGAATAAAGTGCTCACTGCCTACAAGAAGCCCCTCACGGAAGCTGAGCACCGCAAGGCACGCCTTTTCAGCACTTTCAACGAGAGCGAAAACATCCTCCTCAACGCTGTCCTTTATAACAACCTTCTGCCTTGAAGCAATTCTTTCTATTGCTCTTATCTTATCGCGCAGCTTTGCCGCTTTTTCAAATTCCAGGCTCTCAGAGGCCGCTTCCATTTCTTTTTGCAGAGCTTTTAAAACCCGTGAGCTTCCTCCCTTTAAAAATTCAACTGCCGAGCTGAGGTTTTCCTCATACTCCTCTGCGCTGATTTTACCTGCACACACGCCGGAACAGCGTGAAATAAAATAATTAAGGCAGGGGCGTCCGCCGGAAATGTCGCGGGGAAACTGCTTATTGCAGGTCGGCAGACGAAAAATCTCGCAGGCCTGGTCAACCGCGTTAGTAACCGAATAGTTACCCGTATAAGGCCCGATATATTCAGCATCGTTATCGTCTTTTCTGAAGCACGGAGATATCTTACCCCACGGCCCCTTTGTCACCTTTATATAGCTGTAGCCCTTATCATCTTTGAGCAGAATGTTATATTTGGGCATATTCTGCTTGATAAGACTGCACTCAAGCACAAGTGCTTCAAATTCACTGTCGGTAAGGATATAGTCGAAATCGTCTACGTTTTCAACCATTTTTCTCACCTTGCTGCCGTGTCTGTTCTGAGAGCCGAAATACTGACTTACCCTGTTTTTCAGCTTTTTAGCCTTACCGATATATATTATTTTTCCGCTTTTGTTTTTCATAATATATACACCCGGAGTAAGGGGCAGCTTCATAGCCTTTGCCCTTAACACAGCCAGCTTCGGATTTTCGCTCACAGACACACCTCCCTGCGGTCAGTCGGTTATTTAGTTTTAACGGTTATCTTATCTGAATAGGCTCCGTAGCCCGAAACGCCGCCCTTTCGCGCAACGGCTCTGACCTTGTAATAATACTTTTTGTTGCTCTTGAGTGAGCCTTCCTCAAAAGAATCTGCATCACCTTTAAGAATGGCCACTCTTTCCCAGCCCGAGGAGGTATATCTGAAAACATAGTAATAGTATGCCTTGTCAACCTTTTCCCAGCTGAGCTTTACATTGCCCTTGTTTTCGCTGACACCGACAGGGGCTACCTTTTCCGGTCCCGCAACGGTGAATATTTTATCCGAAGCTGAGGAATAAAGATATTTGCCGTTGGTCTTTATTGCGGCATATACTCTGTAATATGCGCTTTCGCCCGCAGGTACGGAAAGTGTGCAGGAGGTACCCTTGACAGTTTTTACCTTTTCATACTTCTTTGCTGATGAATTGTATTTATAAAGAGCGTACACCGTTGCTCCCGGTGATTCCTCCCACTGAAGAGTTACCGTACCCGTAGATGAGCTCTTTTGCCTGAAGCCGGTTACCTTGGCCGGCCTTGCGGCGAGCTTTGCGGTTACGTTTGATGCCTTAATCGTACCGTCCTTTGTTTTAACGAAGGCTCTTACAAGATAGGTATAGCTTTTACCCGCTTCCGCTTCAGAATCAGTAAAGCTTTCGGTGTAGGCGGTTTTCAGCTTTGTGTATTTTTCCGTTTCTTCATTATACCTGTAAACCTGATAGCCCTCTGCGCCCTTAACCTTATCCCAGGTAAAGCTTATAGTATCAACGGTGGTTTCAGAAGATACAACTGAAATATTCGTCACCCGGGCAGGCTTTACCGTAACGGTGCATTCTGCCGAAACGGTACCCTTTTTGTTGCTGAGGGTAACAACCGCCTTGCCGAAACCGACAGCGGTAAGCTTACCGTCTGTTACTGTTACTATGCTGTCATCTGAACTTTTCCAGACAAGCTTTTCTGTATAATCTGAGGGCTCAACAGTCACCTCAAGGTTCAGGTTGCTTTCAAGCACAAGTGAAGCCTTGCTGTGTGAAAGCTTTATACCTTCTATTTTTACCGCTTCCTCGTCTATTTCAACACTAAAGGGTACGAGATTTCCGCCTAAGGTCCATGAGGAGGCGTGCTTGCTTCTTGAAAAGACCTTGGCGTAATATTTGCCGTCCTCACTTACACTAACGCTCGCAGAGGTTGCGCCGTAAACATTGAACTGCTTTATTACCTTTTTATTTTCGTCGTAAAGTCTGAAAAGATAGAAGTCTGCACCCTCTACCTCATTCCACTTTAAGGTGATATTTTTGCTTGTGAAAAGCTCGGGCACATCGGTTATAAGCGGCTTCACGGTTGCACCGCTTATATGCTCTGAATAATTGAGCACCGCCCAGCCTCGCAGTCCTCCGTAGCTGACATAGCCCCAAAGATACTCATCCGTATATTTCTTCTTTGTTACGCTGAAGGTAGCGCCCGCCGGAAGTGTTCCCACCTTTTTGCCGTCGGTCGAAGCCTCTGAGCGGATATTTACGTTATCTGTTCCCATTTTCCAGGTTTCGGGGGTTACCTCGGGCTCCGGCTCCTTCTCGTAATCTTCTATGTGATCGTAAAAATAAAGATCTGTGTTCTTTCTGTCGTTACCGCTGTAATGAAGCACATAAGTAAAGTTTCGGCTTGTGATGTATGAAATATCCATAACGCCCCATCTTATACCGCAGTGATAATCCCAGTTGCAGTCGGTAAATGAAATCTTACTGCCGCTTACACCCGTAACACAGATGGAATGCCCGTCGCCTCTGAAGCGGATTACGTCGCCGACTCTGAGCTTGCTTGCGTCAAGCTTTGTGCTTTTGGTAAAGCTGAAGCGGGGTGAAGCACCCGTAAGCTCATAGGCTATTTTATGGGCATAGCCCATACACTGAATTGCTCTGTCAAAGCTGTTGCAGGAGCAGGCACCCTCAGTCCAGCTGCAGCCGCTGTGAGACTTGCACGGGATGTTGGTCACACTGTCGGGAGCATTTATATCGGAGCCCATATGATTCCAATATTTGCCTGCGGGGAATTTTTTCACAAGTGAAGCGAGAAGTGCCATTGTGTCATCATCCTCTGAAGCAACGGCAGCTACACCCTCAGAAGCAGAGTCTTCCTCCTGCTGTGCATAAGCGAAAAATGCTGATGAAGCTGAAAGCATTATGAGGGAAAGTATTAAACAAAGTAACCTTTTAAACATATAAAACTCCTTTATTTTTCCTTTTTCTTAATAAAAAAACACCTCATTCTTTTTTATTATAACATATATCGACATTTTTTTCAAGCCGGGACTCTTAAAGGAAAAGCTTTACAAAAAAGGAAGAAAGCACAAGACTTGTAAAATCTGCAGCAAGACCCGCAACAAGAGTGTGCCTCGTTTTCTTTATGCTTACCGCACCGAAATATATGCTGACTGCATAAAAGGTGGTGTCTGTTGAGCCCATAAGCACCGAGGCAACCTGACCGATAAAGGAATCGGGGCCGTAGACTTCGAGCGTATCTCTGAAAAGAGACATTGAACCTCCGCCGGAAACCGGTGTAAGCATAGCCACGGGAATTATTTCCTCAGGTATACCCAGAGCTGAGGCAACGGGCGAAAACAGCGAAGCAATCAGCTCTGTTGCGCCGCTTTCTCTGAGCATTGTGACTGCTATAACAAGGGCAACAACCGTGGGGAATATGCCGTAAAGAGTTTTTAGTCCCTTAACAGCACCCCTGACAAAGCAATCAAAGATTTTTATTTTTTTACACAGACTGAAACAAAATATAATACTCAGCACAAGGGGCAACACCCACTGCGCAATATCGCTCAGCATTTTTTCTTCCCTGCCCTTCTTTTAAAAAGACAGCCGAGCCTTGCCACGGTCAACCCCACGGCAAGAGCAGATGCGGATGTAAGCAGTGAGGGCAGAAGTATCGCCATAGGCTCAGCAGAGCCGTACTGACCTCTGAGTGCCGCCACCGTTGTAGGAATAATCCTCATAGCGGCGGTATTCATCACCACGAAAACTACCATTTCATCACTCGCCCTTGCCGTATCCGGGTTTATCTCTTGCAGTCTTTTCATAGACTCAATGCCGAGAGGCGTTGCCGCATTGCCTAAGCCCAGCATATTTGCACTGACGTTGAGCGATATTGCTTCAAGTATGTATTTTTCCTTACGCAGACGAGGAAATATAAATCTGAGCAGTGGTGAAACCAGCCTTGAAAGGCCTTTGGTCATACCCGATTGCTCCGCTATCTCCATAACGCCGCCCCAGAAGCACATAACAGCAACAAGAGTAAGAAGCAAATCAACAGCCGCACTGCCGCCCGTAACAACAGCCGCCGAAAGCTCTGCCATTCTGCCCGTAGCTATTGCCGAAGCAAAAGAAATTATAACCATAGCGGGAAATATCAGATTCATCATAGCACATCATCCTTTCGCCGTCTTTTGTTGAAATATATTCACCTTAAGCAAAAAATATGAGCGATAAAAAAAGCAGTGCAAAAAAGCACTGCTCTGATTTATTATTTGAAGCGGTCGAAAAAGCTTCTCTTTTCTTCACCGACAGCTGTTCCGTCGTCTATGTTGTTCTTAGGCTTATTAGTGAGCGTGTTGTCAAAATCGCGCAACAAAGCCTTTTGCTTCTGACTGAGATTTTTCGGCACCTCAACAATAATCTTGACAAATTGGTCACCTCTGCCTCTGCCGCCCAGAGACTGAATACCTCTGCCTCTGAAACGGAAAACCTCACCGGGCTGTGTGCCGGCAGGAAGCTCATATTTAACCTTGCCGTCGAGAGTCGGGATGTAAAGAGTATCACCGAGAGCTGCCTGAGCGTAGGTAACATTGAATTCACACCACACATCAAAGCCGTCACGCTCAAAGAAGGGATGCGGTCTTACGTTTACGTTTACCCTGAGATCTCCGGTGGGACCGCCGTTTACACCGGGGTTACCTCCGCCTCTGACAGAAAGTGACTGTCTGTCATCAATACCTGCAGGAATATCCACATCAACACTCTGCGGCTTGCTGTTGAGACCCGTTCCGCGGCATTTCTGGCAGGGTGTTTTTATAATTTTTCCCTTACCTGCGCAATCGGGACACTGTCTGGTGGTGCTCATCACACCGAATGGTGTTCTCTGCTGAGCGTTGACCTGACCTCTGCCGTTGCAGGTTTTGCAGGTTTCCGGACTCGTTCCCTTTGCCGCACCTGTGCCGGAGCATTCACTGCACTTTTCAACCTTGTTGATTTTTATCGTCTTTTTACAGCCCTTTGCTGCCTCCTCAAAGGAAATAGTAACATTGGTTTGTATTGTTGAACCCTTTCTGGGCGCATTGGGATTCTGCTGTCTACCGCCGAAGCCTCCGCCAAAGCCGCCGAAGCCGCCGAACATACTGCCGAGAATATCACCGAGGTCAATGTCACCAAAGCCGCCGAAGCCTCCGCCAAAGCCACCTGCTCCGAAGTTGGGATCAACACCCGCATGACCATACTGATCGTACCGTGCTTTTTTCTCACTGTCTGAAAGCACCTCGTAAGCCTCGTTGGCTTCCTTGAACTTTGCCTCTGCAGATGCATCGCCCGGGTTAAGGTCCGGGTGGTACTGCTTGGCAAGCTTACGGTACGCCTTTTTGATTTCGTCGTCGGAAGCGCCCTTGCTGACACCTAAGACTTCGTAATAATCGCGTTTATTTTCTGCCATATTTATAATACCTCATCAAGGACACGACCGAAAAGCCGTGTCCTTTGGATTTAATTTTTAGTTAGCATCTGTGAAATTAGCGTCTGTGTAGCCGGCATCGGTATAACCGCCGTTATCTGCTGCACCGCCGAAATCATTGGGGTTAAAGCCGCCCTGAGCACCTGCAAAGTCATTGGGGTTGAAGCCCTGAGCACCGCCCTGAGGATTAGCCTGCTGATACATCTTTTCTGAAAGCTTGTAGAAAGCCTGAGTGAGTGCTTCCTTCTCTGACTTGATAAGATTGATATCCTGACCGTTAAGAGCGTTCTTGAGTGAATCGATTTTTGTCTGAATTTCAGCCTTATCATCTGCTGAAAGAGCCTGAGCTGCTTCCTCTGAGAGAATCTTTTCGCACTGATATACCATCTGGTCTGCTTCGTTTCTTGTGTCTACCTCTTCACGGCGTGCCTTGTCCTCTGCAGCAAACTTCTCTGCTTCGGCAACTGCCTTTTCAATGTCTTCCTTTGACATATTGGTTGATGCGGTGATGGAGATTGACTGCTCCTTACCTGTGCCGAGGTCCTTGGCTGAAACGTGAACGATGCCGTTGGCGTCGATATCAAAGGTAACCTCAATCTGAGGTACGCCGCGGCGTGCGGGCATAATACCGTCAAGGCTGAATACGCCGAGAGTCTTGTTGTCTCTTGCAAACTCTCTTTCGCCCTGAAGAACGTGAACCTCTACTGAAGGCTGATTATCTGCTGCTGTTGAGAAGATCTGACTCTTCTTTGTGGGGATTGTTGTATTTCTTTCGATAACCTTGGTGTTGATACCGCCCATAGTCTCAATACCGAGTGAAAGAGGTGTAACGTCAAGAAGGAGAAGACCCTTTACGTCACCGCCGAGAACACCGCCCTGAAGAGCAGCGCCCATAGCAACACATTCGTCGGGGTTGATGCCCTTGAAGGGCTCCTTGCCGAGGAAGCTCTTGATAGCGTCGTTAACTGCGGGAATTCTTGATGAACCGCCGACCATAAGAACCTTGTCGATTTCGCTTGTCTTGAGGCCTGAGTCGGAAAGTGCCTGACGCACGGGACCCATTGTTGCCTCAACAAGATCTGCTGTAAGCTCGTTGAACTTTGCTCTTGTAAGAGTTGTTTCAAGATGCTTAGGGCCTGTTGCATCTGCTGTTATATAGGGAAGTGAAATAGCTGAGGTTGTTACGCCTGAAAGCTCAATCTTTGCCTTTTCTGCTGCTTCCTTGAGTCTCTGCATAGCCATCTTGTCACCGCGAAGGTCAACACCCTGCTCTGCCTTGAAGCCTGCTACAAGCCAGTCGATAATTCTCTGGTCAAAGTCGTCGCCGCCGAGACGGTTGTTACCTGCTGTTGCAAGAACCTCTTGAACACCGTCACCCATTTCGATGATTGAAACGTCGAAGGTGCCGCCGCCAAGGTCATAAACCATAACCTTCTGGTCTGTTTCCTTGTCAATGCCGTAAGCAAGAGCTGCAGCTGTGGGCTCGTTGATAATTCTCTTAACCTCAAGACCTGCAATTTTACCAGCATCCTTTGTTGCCTGACGCTGAGCGTCGGTGAAGTATGCGGGAACAGTGATAACTGCTTCTGTTACCTTATCGCCGAGATATGCCTCTGCATCAGCCTTGAGCTTCTGAAGAATCATTGCTGAGATTTCCTGAGGAGTATAGTTTTTGCCGTCGATGGTTACGTGATAGTTTGAGCCCATCTGACGCTTGATTGATGAGATTGTTCTGTCAGGGTTTGTAACAGCCTGACGCTTTGCAACCTGACCTACCATTCTTTCGCCTGTCTTTGAAAACGCAACAACGGAAGGTGTTGTTCTTGCGCCTTCTGCATTAGCGATAACTACGGGCTCGCCGCCTTCAATAACCGCTACGCATGAGTTTGTTGTACCTAAGTCGATACCGATAATCTTTGCCATAATTTGTTACCTCCAAGTAAAGTTTATATTTTGTAATTTATTTTGATATTTATAATAATGCAGAATGCAAAATTGTGGTCGCGGATTAACCTTGCCGCAACAGTCAAGTTATTTTCCGCAAAAAAAGTTTATTAAAACAGGGAACAAGCAGATTTATAAATTATATTCTGATATTCCAAATCAACTAAAAAATTAACGAATTGCAGACGCAAACCGTGCGGGTAAAAATTTTCTTTTTCATCCGTTTTGGGCGCAATTTTTCATTTTGCATCTTTCATTCTGCATTTAATTAGCCACCTGAACCATAGCCGGGCGGAGAACTCTGTCTCCTAATTTGTAGCCCTTTGAGAAAACCTGTGCGATTACATTTTCACCGAGAGACTCGTCTTCTATATGCATTACGCCGTTGTGGAAATTGGGGTCGAAGCTCTCTCCTTTTTCGCCGAAGGCTTCAACACCTAAGCTTTTGAGAATCTCACAGAAATTCTGATATATCATTTCAACTCCCTTTTTGTAAGACTCAAAATCTGAGCTGTCAACGCTTAAGGCTCTGTCGAAATTATCGAGTACACCGAGAAGAGATTTCATACAGTCAGCCTTTGCGTCGCCGTATATACCTTCCTTTTCCTTTGCGGTACGCTTTCTGTAGTTATCGTACTCTGCAAGGGTTCTTATGTGTGCTTCTTTTGCCGCCGCAAGCTCTTTTGCGAGCTCATCCTCTTTTGAGGGAGCTTCTTCAACAGCGGTTTCTTCCGTCTTTACTTCCTCTTCGCTGACGGTTTCTTTCTTTTTATCTTTAGCCATTTCTTAGCCTCCTTATTCTTCTAAAGTATCTGTCAGCAGCTTACCGACAAGGTCTGTAAGATATTCTATACTGGGAATAAGCTTCGCATAGTCAAGCCTTGTGGGGCCGATAATTCCTATCGCACCGCCGTCGTGACCGCCGATTGAGTACCGTGAAATAATCATGCTGGAATTTTCAAGCTGACGGTACATATTCTCTTTACCGATGATAACCTGAATACCGTCTTTTGATGTGGAAATTGCTCTTTCAAGCTTATCCTTTTCATCAAAGAACTGCATCATATCATATATGTTATTGCCGAACTCTCTGTGGTGAAGAAGATTCTGCTCACCCTCAAGCCGTATTTCAGCCTGAAGCGCCTGATTGGCTATATCTGCCAGAACCACAAACAAGGGACTCATAGCAAGTGCATTTGCCCCGAGTGAAGCAACAAGAGTCTGAATCATTACAGTTCCAACATCTGAAACCGGGTGACCGATGAAGCAGTCGTTTACTATATCGTAAAAGCACTGAACCATATCCGGCGTAAGCTCAGTTTCAGTTTTGCACACACCGTTTTTGATTATACCGGAGGAGGTCATCATAACTATCATAGCGATTTTTCTTCCTACCGGCATAAGCTCGATATGCTTTATTATTGCTCCCTCGTCGGTGGGTGTTGTTGCCACCGCCGCACAGCCCGTAAGCCTTGCAAGCATCTCCCCTGCCTTTTCAAGCAGCTTATCCGGATCGCCCGCCATTCTTTCAAGCTCGTTTTTTATCAGCCGTCTGTCCTCTTCGGAAAGCTCGTCGGTATTCATAAGCTTATCGACATAATATCTGTAGCCCGCCTGTGAGGGTATTCTGCCGGCTGATGTATGAGGCTGCTCAAGATAGCCCATTTCGTGAAGCTCACTCATCTCGTTACGGATGGTTGCGGAAGAAACAGATATGGGAAGTGACTGCATAAGCAGCTTTGAGCCTATGGGCTCACCGCTTTTGATATATTGCTCAACTATGGCCGCAAGTATCAGCTCTTTTCTTTTTCCGAGCTCCATTTCTTCACTTCCTTTCACACCGACTATCCTTTTGCTATGTTTTAGCACTCTTAGCTTTAGAGTGCTAACCTCTATCACAACTATACTATTATTGCCAACAAATGTCAAGGGGAAAACGAAAATTTTTTTATTTTTTTCCTTTTATGTTATCAAAAGGAGTGACCGTGTTCTTTTTCATATCTATATTATACAAAGAAACAGCTCGCATCCGCTCAAGCCGCTGCTTTCTTGCCCCTCCCTCCGGGAGAGGTGCGCAAAGCGACGGAGAGGGTTACACGTGTGCTTTTTCACCTTTATGTTAATGAAATATCAACTCGTCATCGCTCATGCCGCGGTGCTGTGCTTTTTCATCTTCATATTGTACGAGAAAACAACTCGTCATCGCTCATGCCGCTGTGGCACTTCCTTTGTCTCAGTCGAGCGACAAAGGAAGCAAAACGCCCTTTTTTATAGACACGGCGTTATTTATTTAAATATTCGAGTAGTCCGCCTTACGCCACAATACTCGGCAGCGGAATACGTTTTTCATTTTACTTAACCGATATTTTGGTGTCAGGTTATTCTTTTCAGAAAAAGCCAGCCCGCCTCTTGCGGTTCCCAAAATTTCTTTCGGCTTGGAGCGCCGAGAAATTTTGTCCGCTGCGCCATCCTCACCTCGCTTTATCTCGCACTGCGAGCGCTTCGGTGACGATGCCCTGCGTCCGTGGCTTCAGCAGCGGGCAAGGTTGTTTGAACTCTATATTTTTACCTTGCAGAAGGTAAAGAGGCATTCTCTTACTGAAATCACCACGGTAGCGGTCAGCGAATGTCGGAATACACGGTGCTTAAGGTGCAGACGATGCCATTAGACAAGTTCAACAGCCTGACGGAAGAGTACAACCAAGCGGTCGCCTTGATTAAGCCTACAAGTAAGCTGAGCTGTGAAGCTCCCGACTATCGGCGAAGCAGACGAGCAGAAACGCGGCGTGAGTGAAGATAAAGATAAAGCCTTTTTAAGAGTCTGACGAAAAAAGATTTTATTAAACCTGCTTAAGAGGGACACTTAGCACTTTCGGACTCCTTGCACCAAAGAGCGCTTTGCATACTTTGTCGCTCAGGACAAAGTATGAGCCCCCGCGGCTTGAGCGGATGACGAGCTGATATTTCATTCAACATAAAGATGAAAAAGCACACCCCCATAGATAGGCAAACGTAAAAACGGGCCGTCTGTAAAAAAGACGACCCATTTTAATTATTTTATCTCGTATATCAAACGGTTATTATCAAGCACGACACCTATTCTACCGTCAACAACAAGCGAGTGAAGCAGATTTCTTACCATAGTAGCATACATAGCATATTTTTCCGTTCTGAGATGAAGATTTTCTTTAATCATAGCTTCTTCAAATATCCGGTCAAAGCCCTTGCCCTCACAAATATCAAAAATAAGCTCCTTCTTTTCTTTGAGCTTTTCTATATTATAATCCGCAAGCTCCGCTATACTGTCAGTCGGCACATCATGTGAGGGTACATATATATCTGCCCTGATATCTTTCAGCTTTTCGAGAGTAGTAATACTGTTATTTACATCATAAAAGAAAGGCAGTCTGTATTCATCCCAGGTTTTCTTTGAAAGAACAGAATCGGCAAGAAAAGCAACCGAATCATCGGTGATGACACCGACCATATCAAAGCTGTGGCCGGGAAGAGATATAATTTCTGTACCCTCGGGAATATTTTCTTCGGTTATCACCTCAGTGTCAGAGGGTTCTGTGTTCAGAAATGGGTGTCTGCTGTTTTTCGTATCCACAGCTGAATAATAAAAGTCGGACTCAAGAGACGGAAAAGCAATAAAGCCCTGCTCCTTTTTGGTAGAAAGAAGCTTACAGCCGTATTTATCCTGAAAAAAACGGTTGCCGCATATATGGTCAATATGGCAGTGAGTGTCGATAACAGTACCGACAGTAAGCCCCATTCCGTTCATCTGCCTGTCAATTGCCTTAACCATTCTCGGGTGGTCACAGGCATCAACAAGAACTGCACTCACACCGTCGTGAGTATAAATGCCTACGTTGCTGAAGGCTTCAAAATAATATGTATTTCCCTTTAACTTTTTAATTTCAAACATATATAATCTCCTTTACAAGAGCTGATTTCAGTTGATTTTTGACCCGTGTTGTGCTAAAATTATCACAACATAAGTAAGGAGGTGTTTTCCGTGACAGTGGGCATTGTCGGTTCAAGAAGCATTACCGAGCCTATACCTGAGGGTATAATACCCGAAAGAATAAGTCTCATTTTATCCGGCGGTGCAAAAGGAACAGACCGCTCTGCAAGGCAGTACGCTCTTAAGCACAATATACTTATTGAAGAAATATTGCCCGCCTATGACCTTTACGGAAAAAGAGCCCCTCTTATAAGAAACGATATCATTATAGACCGTAGCGACAAAATTTTTATCTTTTGGGACGGGAAAAGCCGCGGCACAAAATACGTAATAAATCAATGCATAAAAAAGAATAAGCCCTATGACCTCTATGTTTTGAAAAACGGTGTTTTTTCTTACCTGGAGCATTAAAAAGTACCTTTTGTAAAGGTACTTTTTTATTATATATCGGCTTAACGGAAAAATCAATCTATCTTTTAATTTTATGGGTAGCAGTTTTTTCGAATTCAGTGTCTCTTATTATATAGGTTTTTATTCTTTTATATGGCGGCAGCTTTTTGTTTACTGTTTTTACCACCGCTTCTATATACAGCTCCTTATCCCCCTCGCCGAGTATTTCTTTTTTGCTTTTTCGTAGCATTTCTCCCTCATCGGGATAAATCTCTGCCGTGATTTCCTTATCTCTTTTGGCATAAACAAGGCACTCTGCCACAAGAGGACTTTTCAGCAGATAATGCTCTATTTCCTCCGGATATATATTTTTTCCGCCGCTTGTGACAATAACGTTTTTTCTTCTGCCGGTTATGCGGTAGTAACCGTGCCTGTCGGCATAACCAAGGTCACCGGTTTTCAGCCAGCCGTCCTGCACCGTTTCACGTGTAGCCTCGGGATTTTTATAATAACCCAGCATAACCATAGGTCCTTTGACAGCTATTTCGCCCACACCTTTATCGTCAGCATCAATTATTTTAACCTTCGCTGAGCTCAGAGGCTTACCTATGGAATCGCTTTTTCTGTCAATATCGCTGTTGCATATCACTATAGGTGAGCATTCAGTAAGACCGTAACCTATTATTATCGGTATTCCGTAGGTTTCAAAGGCCTCAACGGTAGATTTCTGTATCGGTGCAGCACCGACTATAATTTTTCTCAGCCTTCCGCCGAAGCTTTCGTGCACAGATGAAAACAGCTTTCTTTTTGCATCATCGCTTACAACGCCGGACATAATTGAAACAAGTCTGCTTTTACCGGTCCTGCCCCGTCGCTCAATTTCCTTTTCTATCCGTCTGTTAAGCTTTTCAAGTATAAGCGGTACACATACAAGAACCGTCGGCTTATAAAGTCTGAAATCGGCAACGAGATTTTTATATGAGGATGCAAAGCATACCGTTGCACCGCTTCTTACAACCATAAGCAGAGCCATAGCTTCATAAGTGTGGTGCAAAGGCAAAAGAGAAAGACTTCTGTCCTCATAGCTTAAGCTGACGTTGCTGCTTACCGCCTTCATATCTGAAATAAGATTGCGGTTTGTGAGCATTACGCCCTTAGATACACCCGTAGTACCCGAGGTGAAAATAAGAACCGCCAGAGCGTTTTCGTCTATAGGGTAATTCACCCTGCCTCCTGCTTCAATGAAAAGGCGGCCGTATTCAATAAGGCTCTCATAGCTTTCTGCTCCCTCGCATTCGCCTTCAGAGCATATCAGCGTTATATTTTTTTCCTTGGCAAACGGATAAAGCTCCTTGGCCCGTCGGCTGTCGCAAATAACAGCCTCAACGTCACCGAAGCTGAGAAGACCCGCCGTTTCCTCGGGACTGTTATCCTTATCTAAAGGCACGGCAACCCCTGCGCCCGAAAGCACCGCAAAATAAGAAACACACCATCTGTATGAGTTTGCTCCCGATAAGCCTATGTGCTTACCGCCGAGCCCGAGCTTTTCTCTCAGCGCAAAGCACAAAGCATCAACATCACGCCCGAACCTCTCATAGCTTACCTCTTGAAGCTCTTTATTCTTATCAGCAACAACAAACGCCGTTCTTTTAGGATATATCTGCACACTGTTTTTCAGAACATCTCTCACAGTTGTAATATGATTCATAATCCACCGCCTTATGTTATATATTATATAATTGGCTGCAAGGCAGGAAATTATGCCTGTAAAATCAGGAATAATCATTATTTAAAAGCCGTATATAAAAAATTTCCGGGTGTTCCGAAGAACACCCGGTTTCATTTTAATTATACGCTCCAGACGATTTTGTTATCTTCAACAGTTGCTTCAAGCACTGACTTGTCAATATAGTCAACCTCGTTGTAGCACTTCATACCTGTGCCCGAGGGAAGAAGCTTACCGATGATAACGTTTTCCTTAAGACCGAGAAGCGGGTCTGCCTTGCCCTTGATAGCTGCATCTGTAAGAACTCTTGTTGTTTCCTGGAAGGATGCGGCTGAAAGGAAGGAGTCTGTAGCAAGTGAAGCCTTTGTGATACCCATAAGAACGGGTGAGCAGGTAGCGTAGGTAAGCTCCTCGCCGGTTGCTTCCATTCTGAGTCTGAGTGCCTCATTGGCATCACGGAATTCCTTCTTGTCGATTACTGAGTTGGGAAGAAGGTTTGTATCACCTGCATCCTCAACCTTAATCTTTCTCATCATCTGACGTGCGATAACCTCGATGTGCTTATCGTTGATATCAACACCCTGAGTACGGTATGTGAGCTGTACCTGGCTGATAAGGTAGTCGTGAACTGCATTTACGCCGAGCACGTTAAGAACATCTCTGGGATCGATTGAACCTTCAGTAAGGGTTTCACCCTTCTTGACGAACTGACCTTCTGATACTCTTGCTCTTGCACCGAAGGTAAGGAAGTATTCCTTTCTTTCGCCCGTTTCTTCGTTTGTAACAACGATGTGGGGATTACGCTTGATCTGCTCGAAGGATACAACACCGTCGATTTCAGAAAGCATTGCAAGAGTCTTGGGCTTACGTGCTTCAAAGAGCTCTTCAACACGGGGAAGACCCTGTGTGATATCGGCGCCTGATGCAACACCGCCGGTATGGAAGGTTCTCATTGTAAGCTGAGTACCGGGTTCACCGATTGACTGGGCAGCAATGATACCAACTGCTTCGCCGACTGTAACAGGCTGGCCTGATGCAAGGTTTGCACCGTAGCACTTGATGCAGGCGCCGTGGTCTGAGTTACAGGTAAGAAGTGAGCGGATTGTGATGCGTCTGAGAGCTGAAGCATCTTCCTTTGAAGCGCCCTCGTCGAGAGCCTTATTCATCTTTGCGGTGAGATATGCATCAACCTTTGAAGCATCTGCTTCTGTGAGCATATGGTTGTTATCCATAATAATCTCGCCGGTTGCTTCATCAACAAGATTGTCGAGAAGATATCTTCCCTTGAGTCTTTCTGAAAGTGATTCAAGGATACGGTTACCGTCCATGATATCGTAAACTTCAAGACCTTCGTGACAGCCGCAGTCCTCCTCACGGATGATAACGTCCTGAGAAACGTCAACAAGACGACGGGTAAGGTAACCTGAGTCAGCGGTACGAAGAGCGGTATCAGCAAGACCTTTACGCGCACCACGTGATGAGATGAAGTATTCCTGAACGTTAAGACCTTCACGGTAGTTAGCACGGATGGGAACTTCGATTGTTTTACCCGCGGTATTGGCAATAAGACCACGCATACCTGCAAGCTGACGAAGCTGGCTGTTAGAGCCTCGGGCACCTGAGTCAAGCATCATCCAGATGGGGTTGGTTGCATCAAATGAGCCTGTAAGAGCATCTGCAACACGGTTTGTACAGGTATCCCATGCCTTGAGAACCTGTCTTGAACGGTCCTGATTTGAAAGAAGACCTCTGTTATATTTTCTGTTAACCTCGTCAACGATTGCTTCTGTTTCTGCAAGGATATCCTTCTTTGTTGAGGGAATGATAGCATCACATACGGCAACGGTGATGCCTGATCTGGTTGAATATTTATAGCCCTGATCCTTAACGTTGTCGAGAACCTCAGCTGTTTTTGCCGTACCGTGCTTCTGAATACACTTAGCAATAACCTTACCGAGAAGTCCCTTGTTTACGAGGCCTTCAACCTCAAGGCGGAACATATTTTCGGGATCGGTTCTGTCAACGAAGCCGAGATCCTGGGGAATGGGATCGTTGAAGATGATCTTACCGAGGGTTGTTTCAATAATCTTTGACTTCTTTTCGCCGTCAATTTCCTTGGTCATACGAACCTTGATTCTTGCATGAAGGTCGATTACGCCTGAATCGTATGCAAGTCTTGCTTCGTTTACATCACGGAATACCTTACCCTCACCCTTTGAGCCGGGAAGCTCAAGTGTAAGATAGTATGAGCCGAGAACCATATCCTGTGAGGGAACTGCAACGGGCTTTCCGTCTGAAGGCTTGAGAAGGTTGTTTGCTGCAAGCATAAGGAAACGTGCTTCTGCCTGAGCCTCTGCTGAAAGAGGTACGTGAACAGCCATCTGGTCACCGTCGAAGTCGGCGTTGAAAGCGGTACATACAAGGGGATGAAGCTTAATAGCCTTACCTTCTACAAGTACGGGCTCGAATGCCTGGATACCGAGGCGGTGAAGTGTGGGAGCACGGTTAAGCATAACGGGATGGTCCTTGATTACTACCTCAAGAGCGTCCCATACGCATTTTTCCTGACGGTCAACTGTCTTTCTTGCTGTTTTGATGTGTGCGGCAACACCTGTTTCAACAAGACGCTTCATAACAAAGGGCTTGAAGAGCTCAAGTGCCATTTCCTTGGGAAGACCGCACTGATAAATCTTAAGATTGGGACCAACAACGATAACCGAACGTCCTGAGTAGTCAACACGCTTACCGAGAAGGTTCTGACGGAAGCGGCCCTGCTTACCCTTGAGCATATCTGAAAGGCTCTTGAGGGGTCTGTTGTTGGGACCGGTAACGGGTCTGCCTCTTCTGCCGTTGTCGATAAGGGCATCAACGGATTCCTGAAGCATTCTCTTTTCGTTTCTGATGATAATTGAAGGAGCACCTAACTCAAGGAGCTTCTTAAGACGGTTGTTTCTGTTGATAACACGTCTGTAAAGGTCGTTAAGGTCACTTGTTGCGAAACGTCCGCCGTCAAGCTGAACCATAGGACGGATATCGGGAGGAATAACGGGAATTACGTCAAGAACCATCCACTCGGGTCTGTTGCCTGATGCCTTGAAGGCTTCAACAACCTCAAGTCTCTTAAGGATTCTTGTCTTTTTCTGACCGCTTGCTGTTGCAAGCTGCTCGCGCAGCTCAGCGTTGAGTGCTTCGATATCGATTTCACTGAGAAGCTCTTTGATAGCTTCGGCACCCATACCTACTCTGAACTCTTCGTCATCGTAGTAGTATTCCTTGATGTCGTCATACTGCTTTTCTGTAATAGCCTGACCCTTCTTTACGTTGGGTACTGAGCCGGGGTTAATAACAACATATGCTGCGAAATAGAGAACTCTTTCAAGGTCTCTGGGTGAAATGTCAAGAATGAGTCCCATTCTCGAGGGAATTCCCTTGAAGTACCAGATATGTGAAACGGGTGTAGCAAGCTCAATGTGACCCATACGTTCACGGCGAACCTTTGCCTTTGTGATTTCAACGTGACATCTTTCGCAGATTTTTCCCTTGTGGCGGATTCTCTTATATCTGCCGCAATGACATTCCCAGTCCTTGAGGGGGCCAAAGATTTTTTCGCAGAAAAGTCCGTCGCTTTCGGGTTTGAGTGTTCTGTAATTTATAGTTTCAGGCTTTGTTACTTCACCATAGGACCATTCTCTGATCTTATCAGGTGAAGCCAGACCTATTTTGATTGATTCAAAGGTTATATTTTCCATTAGATTCAAGTCAGCCCTTTCCTGTATAGTTTAATTTCGTTTATCCCCTTCCGACAGGTAACCCCGTCGGAAAGGAAAGGTTAATTACATATTGTCTTCGTCGGGAACAAAGCCTTGTGAGAAGCCTGCATCTTTGATTGTGGGGTTCATCTCATTGAAGAAGGCATTGACGTCAAAAGCTTCATCCTCATCTGCTGACTCAAAACCGGAGTCATCGTCAAAGTCAAGACCTAAATCAAGGTCAAGATCAAGGTCGTCCTCTGACGGCTCTTCATCAAGCTCAAGGTCATCCTCATTATCATCGTGAAGCTGTTCCTTCTGAACATCGCGGTAACGGTGAAGTGATACACCCTCATCGCCGTCAATATTCTGCTTAAGGTCAATTTCTTCGTTGTTAGCGTCAAGAACTTTAACGTCGAGGCCGAGGCTCTGGAGCTCCTTAACAAGAACCTTGAAGGATTCGGGAACGCCTGCCTGAGGCACGTTTTCGCCGTTAACGATAGCTTCGTAGGTCTTTACACGGCCCACAACGTCGTCTGACTTAACGGTAAGAATTTCCTGAAGAGTATAAGCAGCACCGTAAGCTTCAAGTGCCCAAACTTCCATTTCACCGAAACGCTGGCCGCCGAACTGGGCTTTACCGCCGAGGGGCTGCTGTGTAACGAGTGAGTAGGGACCTGTTGAACGGGCGTGCATCTTATCGTCAACCAGGTGATGCAGCTTGAGGTAATACATAACGCCGACAGTAACTTCATTGTCAAATCTGTCACCGGTACGTCCGTCGTAAAGCACGCTCTTACCTGTCTTGCTGATGCCTGCCATCTCAAGTGCTTCTCTGATATCCTCTTCGTGAGCACCGTCAAATACGGGAGTCATTATCTTCCAGCCAAGCTGACGGCATGCAAAACCGAGATGCACTTCGAGAACCTGACCGATATTCATACGTGAGGGAACGCCGAGGGGGTTAAGAACGATATCAAGAGGTGTACCGTCTGAAAGGAAGGGCATATCCTCCTGAGGAAGAACTCTTGATACAACACCCTTGTTACCGTGACGGCCTGCCATCTTATCGCCGACCTGAATCTTTCTCTTCTGGGCGATGTAGCAGCGGACAACCTTATTTACACCGGGGCTGAGCTCGTCACTGTTTTCTCTTGTGAACTCTTCAACGTTAACAACGATACCGTATTCACCGTGAGGAACACGAAGTGAGGTGTCTCTTACTTCTCTTGCCTTTTCGCCGAAGATTGCACGAAGAAGTCTTTCTTCTGCGGTAAGCTCTGTTTCACCCTTAGGTGTAACCTTACCTACAAGAATGTCACCTGAGTGTACTTCTGCACCGACGCGGATGATACCTCTTTCGTCAAGATCCTTGAGAGCGTCACCTACGTTGGGAATGTCGTTGGTGATTTCTTCGGGACCGAGCTTGGTATCTCTTGCCTCGAGTTCGTATTTTTCAATGTGGATTGATGTGTAAACGTCGTCTCTTACAAGCTTTTCGTTGATAAGTACGGCGTCTTCGTAGTTGTAGCCTTCCCAAGTCATAAAGCCGATAAGGGCATTCTTACCAAGGGAGATTTCACCGTTATCTGTTGCGGGACCGTCAGCGATAACCTGCTTTTCTTCAACATGCTCGCCAACCTTTACAACGGGCTTCTGGTTGATACATGTACCCTGGTTGGAGCGCATAAACTTAATAAGGTTATATGTGTCAAGGTGACCGTCCTCTGTCATAACGTCAACTCTGTCGGCGCTGACGTAGGTAACTGTACCTGCTGCTCTTGCAAGCACACATACGCCTGAGTCGGTACCTGCCTTATATTCCATACCTGTACCTACATAAGGTGCATTACAGGTGATAAGGGGAACTGCCTGACGCTGCATGTTCGCACCCATAAGTGCTCGGTTTGCGTCGTCGTTTTCAAGGAAGGGAATAAGAGCGGTAGCAACTGAAACAACCATCTTGGGCGAAACGTCCATATAATCTGCTCTTGCAGGGTCGATTTCAAGGAATTCGTCACGGTGACGTGCGTTGACCTTGGTTCTTACGAAGCGGCCTTCCTCGTCAAGCTTTTCGTTAGCCTGAACAACTGTGTATTCGTCTTCAACGTCAGCTGTCATATATTCAAAGGTTGCCTGAACAACACCTGTTTCCTTGTCGATGGGACGGAAGGGAGCCTCAATGAAGCCGTATTCGTTGATTCTTGCAAAGGTTGCAAGGTATGAGATAAGACCAATGTTGGGACCTTCGGGAGTCTCGATGGGACACATTCTGCCGTAGTGTGAATAGTGAACGTCTCGAACGTCGAAGCCTGCACGGTCACGTGAAAGACCGCCGGGGCCGAGGGCTGAAAGTCTTCTCTTATGTGTAAGCTCTGCAAGGGGGTTGTTCTGGTCCATGAACTGTGAAAGGGGTGATGAACCGAAGAACTCTCTTACTGCTGCGATAACGGGTCTTGTGTTGATAAGAGCCTGAGGAGTGACCTTATCTGTTTCCTGAGCCTGAAGAGTCATTCTTTCCTTGATAACTCTTTCCATTCTTGAGAAGCCAACACGGAACTGATTCTGAAGAAGCTCACCAACACATCTGATACGGCGGTTACCGAGGTGGTCGATATCGTCTGCATGGCCTACGCCGTTTGCAAGACAGTTGAGGTAATTGATTGATGCAAGAATATCATCAACGATGATTGTCTTGGGTACAAGCTCATCTGCCTTTTCTGAAAGGTATGCAAGTGTTTCTTCCTTGCTCATACCCTCGATTTCGGCAAGAACCTCGTTGAGCACCGTATATCTTACGTTTTCGTTGATGCCTGCTTCCATAAGCTCTTCTCTTGTGAAGCCGGGAAGATAGGAAAGCATATCAACCATATTGTTTGAAATAACCTTTACGGGCTCTTCAAGGCCTTCAACGGTTACATAAGCAATCTTAGCGCCTGCCTGCTCAATTTCGTAAGCTCTCTGCTTTGTAACAAGCTCGCCTTCTTCAGCGATGATTTCACCTGTAAGCTCGTTTACGATGGGAGCTGCAAGTCTGAAGCCGCGGATTCTGTCGGAAATACCGAGCTTCTTGTTATACTTGTAACGGCCTACTCTTGAAAGGTCGTATCTTCTTTCGTCAAAGAACATACCCTCGATGTGAGTCTGTGCGCTTGAAAGCGTGGGGGGCTCACCGGGACGGAGCTTCTTATAGATTTCGATAAGAGCTTCCTCTGTGTTCTTGGTGTTATCCTTTTCGAGTGTTGCTTCGATTCTGTCGTCAGCACCGAAGAACTCGCGGATTTCATTGTCGGTTGAGTAGCCGAGAACACGGATAAGGGTGGTGATGGGGATTTTTCTGT
Source organism: Clostridia bacterium (assembly GCA_017517865.1). Lineage (GTDB taxonomy): Bacteria > Bacillota > Clostridia > Oscillospirales > Acutalibacteraceae > UBA6857. The sequence continues at coordinate 25,004 of JAFWYB010000067.1, forward strand.
TCTTATCTATTCTTACATAGAAAAGGTCGTTCTGGTCTGTTTCATATTCAAGCCAAGCACCGCGACCGGGGATGATTGTTGAAGTGAAAAGCTTTTTACCGGTAACATTGTGAGTCATACCGAAGTATGCACCGGGAGAACGTACGAGCTGAGAAACGATAACTCTTTCGGCACCGTTGATGATGAAGGTACCGCTGTCTGTCATAAGGGGGAAATCACCCATATAAACTTCACTGTCTTTTACCTCGCCTGTATCTTTATTGTAAAGACGGGCTGTAAGGCGCATGGGAGCAGCGTAAGTTGTATCTCTTTCCTTACATTCCTTAACTGTGTATTTGGGCTTGTCGTCCATACGGTAGTCTACAAAGCTCAGAACAAGGTTTCCGCTGTAATCAGTGATTTCCGACATATCCCTGAGTACTTCTTTAAGACCTGTTTCGATGAACCATTTGTAGGAATCCTTCTGAACCTGAATGAGGTTGGGCATCGGCATAACTTCCTCAATTTTGCCGAAGCTCTTGCGCACCTTTGTGCCAAGCTTCACATCGGTTACATTAACCATTGGCTTATCACTCCATATCTTTTAAATTTGCCCGAAGGCATTGGGATTACGATTTTTAAAAAGGGGGTTGACATTTTCACTCATAAATGGTAATATGCAAGTAAGGGAAATCGCTTAAAGGCATATAAACGCATTATAAGTTATAACATTTTATCACAGGGGATTGTCAATGTCAAGACTTTCCTTGTATTTTTTTATATTTCATGGGTATTTTTCCGCCAAAAAGGCGGACTTTTTGTTTTTTCGGCTTAAAAATATTAGTTTTATATATAAAAAGCTCTCCCCTGCCTAATTCGGCAAGGGAGAGTGTTTTTATCTGATTTGAAGATTTTCGCTTATAAAACGCACGGAGCAGTGTGTAAAAGTTGATTATGCAAATACAGTTTCAATAAAGCTCTTAACAAGAGCGAAAAGCATTTTCATAAGTTCAACAAGGTCAGCGGAAAGAATATCAAGAATGTCTTTCTTTTCAACTTCAACGGTATCGGTAGTAGTACAATATTCGCATTTCGCAGTTGAAGTGCCGTCACCGTTGTCTGTGTATTCACCGAAGACGTGGTTACCTGAAAGGCATAAAATCTGTCTGTCAAGGCAAGAAATGAGCTTATCTGCTTCCTTTGCGCATTCTTCGTAGTTGCCCGTTATTACTCCTGTTTCAACTTTTTCTACTATTTTTTCATAGTCAGCCATAGCCGACATCATTTCATTATAAAAATCACCGAAATAATTTCTTTCCCCGCCAAACCATTGAGCCTGAAATTGGACAGTAATATATTTTTCTGCAAGCTCTGTTGCGTCATAAACCACAGCGTAATTTTCTTTTTTAAACTCATCCAACACAAGCTTTGCATTCTTCACACGGGAATCAATTTCGCTCTGGTCCTTTTCGGTGGCATAGCCTATAAAAAAGTCATCGCCTTCTTCGACATAATAAAGTTCATCGGTCACATTTCCCAAAACTTCCATTATATAACCACGGTCTACATCTGCCTCATAGTCATAAACACTGAAATTAACAGCAACACTTTCAAAGAATACTTCTACAACACCGGAAAGGTTTGCACTTTTTACGCCGCACATTGAGCAGTAACAATAACCGTCGTCTCTTACATTGGGTCTTTCACCTATAAAATTATCAAAACGATGCTCACATTCCTCTTCTGCAGCAAATGCAACAGGTATTGCAGATGCAATCATAGCTACCGCGATTAAAACTGCCAATAATTTTTTCATTGTTAATTCCTCCTTTAATAAATGTTACAAATTGTAACATCATTATTGTAACAAACTGTTACAATAATGTCAAGAGGTGTTGCTATGAAGGGACTGAAACTGATACGTAAAAGCCGTAATCTCAACCAACAAAAGGTTGCTATGGATTTAAACATTTCCCGAGAAGCGCTCTCCCACTATGAAAACGGCAAGCGTGAGCCGAGCCTTGATATGCTCAATAAGCTTTCAAAATATTTCAATGTTTCCATAGATTATCTCATAAACGGTGAAGAATTCAAAAAGAAATAAACGACAGATTTTCCTAAAGCGGATTATCTGTCGTTTTTTTACAAAACAAAGACACCAATTAGCGCCCCTACTGTTATGCTATACCGACCTACTAATTTCCGAAGAGAATTCCCCCGGCTACTGACTACTGGCTACTGACTACTGCAAGCCGAAGCTGAAAATAAGGGAGGGCCGTAAGCCCTCCCCTGCATTTTATAATTATTTCTTAAGCTCAATACCCTTTGCTGCGAGGTCATCGATAATGCCGTTTACAACATTCATAACCTCTTCTCTTGTGAGGGTCTTTTCAGGATGTGCGAAGTAAATTCTTACAGTGATTGACTTGCCGTTTTCGTCACGGTAAAGGTCAACTACCTCTGCGCCCTTGATAAGTGAGCAATTTGCATTCTTTATTGCCTCTCCTACGGGAGCGTACTTTTCTGTAACAAATGAAAGGTCGATTTCAATGCCGGGGAACTTTGAGGGCTCCTCATACTTGATTTCACCTGCAACTGTATCTGCAAAATCTGTTACGTCGATTTCAGCAAATACGATATTTGCTTTCTTGTCAACCTTCTTTGAAACAACGGGATGTACGATGCCGATTTTACCGATTTCCTTGCCCTCAAGAATGATTGCATTAAGGTTTCTCGGGTGCTCGTAGCTGTGTGTTGCTTCTATTGCCTTATATGAAAGCTCAAGATGACGAAGGTCGCCCGTAACTGTTGCAAGAATGTCGCGAAGCTCGAAGTAAAGAGCTTCCATTGTCTTTGTCTTTGAGAAGAGAGTAATTGCGAGCTTCTTTCTCTCGTTGCAAAGACCGTCTTCACGAAGGCCCTCAACAACTCTGCCGACCTCAAAAATGCCGAAATCGGGAGCATAGGTGTTGTTGATTCTTACCTGACAAAGCTGTGTGGGAATAATTGACTTTCTTATAACCTCAATGTTGGGGTTTGTTGCATTTACAAGCTTTATGTTATCTTCGATTTCAATGCCGAGAGCCTTGCACTCATCATAATACATCCATACGTATGAATGTGCCTCGTGAAGTGAGAAGCGCTTTACAAGTATATCCTTTATTCTGTCCTCAACTGTCTTTTCCTCAGCGGGACGTACGGGATATACGGGGCTCTGTGTTGTGTGGATATCGAAATTGTCGTAGCCGTAAATTCTTGTGATTTCTTCGATGATATCAGCCTTAATTGTAACGTCCTTTGTTGCTCTCCATGAGGGTACCGTTACAGTGAAGGCATCATTTTCAAGCTTCACACCGAAGCCGAGGGATTCAAGTGTGTGTAAGATTGTATCGTTACCTATTTCAATACCTGTGTAACGGTCAACGAAGCCCTTATCAAAGCTGAGAGTTACGGTATCATACTTGAAAGCCTCTTCGTCTGTAAGTGAGGAAACAACCTCAACACCGCTGTCAATATCGGTAAGAAGCTTAACGAAACGTGCAATGGCGGGTACCGTCATAGCAGGGTCAAGGCACTTTTCATAGCGCATTGAAGCGTCTGTACGGTGTGCCAGACGTACTGTTGACTTTCTGATTGATACTGCATCAAAGGTTGCACTTTCAAGAGTAAGTCTTGTTGTGTCCTCAACGATTTCACTGTCAAGACCGCCCATAATACCTGCAATAGCAACTGGAGTGTCGCCGTTACAGATCATAAGTGTGTTTTCGTCGATGTTTCTCTCTGCACCGTCAAGAGTTGTGAAGGTGAAGGGTTCATCGAAACGCTTGATGCGGAGCTTTTCAACTTTTCTTGAGTCGAAGGCGTGCATGGGCTGACCCATTTCAAGCATAAGGTAGTTTGTAAGGTCAGCAAGAAGGTTGATTCCTCTCATACCGCAATAGAATAGTCTGATTCTCATATTAACGGGGCTGACGTTCTTTGTGATGTTCTCAACCTGTAAGCAGGAATATCTCTGACAGAGGGGGTCCTCTATCTTCATATCAACCTTAGGAAGACTGTCGTACTTCTTAAGGTCAACTGTCTCAAGAGGCTTAAGAGGTCTGCCTGCAATAGCTGCAAATTCTCTTGCGATACCGTAGTGACCCCAGAGGTCGGGACGGTTTGTAAGAGATTTATTGTCAACCTCAAAAACAATATCCTCGATTTCGTAAACGTCCTTGATATCGGTACCGTTTACAAGCTCTGCGGGAAGATCCATAATGCCTGAGTTATCATCACTGATGCCTACTTCCTTCTCACTGCAGCACATACCGTAGGAGGTGTAGCCTGCAAGTGCTCTGGGAGTAATTTCTATTTCACCGATTTTTGCACCGATTTTTGCAAAAGCAGTTTTCATGCCTACTCTTACATTGGGTGCACCGCAAACAACATCTGTGAGCTCTGCGTCGCCTGCATCAACCTTGAGAAGATGGAGCTTCTTTGATTCGGGATGGTCTGCAACTTCCTTGATTTCGGCAACAACGATACCCGAAATGTCACTGCCCTTAAAGAAAATTTCGTTTTCAACCTCAGCTGTTGAAAGTGAGAAGCGTCTGATAAGCTCAAGCTTGTCAAGTCCTTCAAAGTCAACAAAGTCTGAAATCCAGTTCATTGATAAAAACATAATATAGCTCCTCCTTCCTTATTCGTCGATAAACTGTGTAAGTGTTTTAAGGCTGCCTGAGTTGAGGTCACGGATATCCTTGATACCGTACTTCATCATAACGAGACGTGTAAGACCGAGACCGAAGGCAAAGCCTGTGTATTCGTCAGGATCAATACCGCCTGCCTTGAGCACCTCGGGATGAATCATACCGCAGGGGCATAATTCAAGCCAGCCGCTGTGCTTACATGAGGGACAGCCCTCACCGCCACAGATAAGACAGCTGATATCAAGCTCAAAGCCGGGCTCAACAAAGGGGAAGAAGCCGGGGCGGAGTCTGACCTTAAGGTCTTTTTTGAACACCTCTGAAAGCATTGTTTTCATAAAGTAGATAAGGTTTGAAATTGAAATATCCTTATCAACCATAACGCCTTCCATCTGAAAGAAGGTGTTCTCGTGACAGGCATCTGTTGCCTCGTTTCTGAAGCAACGGCCGGGGAAAATAGCCTTGATGGGTACGCCGTCATTGATGAGGGCATCCTTATACTTTTTATAGATTGCGTTCTGTGCTGCTGAGGTGTGGCTCTTTAAAAGCTGACCGTTATCGAGATAGTAAGTATCCTGCATATCTCTTGCGGGATGGTGCTTAGGAATATTGAGAGCCTCAAAGCACTCGTAGTCGGATACGATTTCGGAATAATCCTCAACTGCAAAGCCCATTGACTTGAATATGTTTTCAACCTGACGCTGAACAAGAGTCACGGGATGATATGAGCCTTCGTTGATTGCGGGAGGCATTGAAATATCGAAATCGGGCATTGAGTCGATTTCCTTCTGAATTTCAAGCTCCTTGAGCTCCTTGGTTCTTTCTGTGATTTTGTCGGTTACTTCACCCTTGAGAGTGTTAACCTCCTGACCGAAGGATTTCTTTTCTTCGTTTGAAAGATCCTTCATTTCCTTCATAAGCTCTGTTACAAGACCCTTTTTACCGAGATACTTAACTCTCAGCACTTCAAGGTTCTGAGTGTTTTCTGAGCTTTTCAATTCTTCGAGAAACTGTTCTTTTACTTCAAGAATTTTGCTGTTCATTTACTCTTACCTCCATATAAAAATAAAAAACCGTCTCACCAGAAAGATGAGACGAAATAAATTCCGCGGTACCACTCAAATTGCAGGGTGCTCCCCTGCCGCTTTTCTTGCCTTAATGCGACAACCACAGTCTGCTTTTCACAGACGGCTCCTGAGGCGAAATTCACTTACGGGGACAGTAGGATTCTTTCAGCCGATGAAATCCCTCTCTGAAAAGTCTTATCCGCAAATTACTGTTTTCTCATTCACAGCCTTTAAACAATATTGAAAGGATTATACTCTCAAAAAATAAATATGTCAATAGAAAGAATATAAAAACAGGTCGCAACTCTGTTTATTTTATCAATTTTATGTTAAAATACTGAAAAGGAGGCTGAAATATGAATACCTTTGAAAAAATATATGAGCAGGTTAAGAAAATACCCCGGGGAAAGGTTGCTTCCTACGGTCAGATTGCTCTTCTTGCGGGAAATCCCCGTTGGTCGAGAGTTGTGGGCTATGCTCTGCACGTCAACCCCGACCCCGACAGCATCCCCTGCCACAGAGTTGTGACCAAGGACGGGAAGCTTTCCCCGGCCTTTGCCTTCGGCGGAGAAAATATGCAAAGACAGTTTCTTCTTAATGAGGGTGTAGTGTTTATCGACGAAAGTACGGTTGATATGAAGGCCTCAGCCTGGTTGCAAACGAATGCATAAGCGGCGAGTGTAATCAAATAAAAACCGACTATACAAACTCACTAAAACTTTAATTAAACTTTTAGTAACTTTGTTGAGTATTATACTTGAGTTTAATGCCGCTTAGTGATAAAATCTTCAAGGTTTATATTCATAGTATATAATATGAAATATCAGGAGGTTATATTATGAGCTTTTTGGGCGGAGTTCTCTCCATCAATGACATTTACACCTTATTATTTGTAGTTTTTTCTGTCCTTCTCGGCGGCTACGCACTCGGCAGAATTACCGTTAAGGGTGTTTCTCTCGGTGATGCAGGTGTTTTCATCGTTGCTCTTATAGCAGGCGCACTTGCTTTCCGCGTTGAACCCATTCCCGACACAAATAAAACTCAGCTTCTTTTTGACCTTTCAAACAGCGGCTACAATTTCGCAAGCGGTCTGAAAATTGTTGAAGCTCTCGGTCTTGTTCTTTTCGTAACATCGGTAGGCTTTATAGCAGGTCCCAAGTTCTTCGGCAATTTCAAGAGAAACTTCAAGTCATACGTTCTTCTCGGTGTTATCATCATCCTTGCAGGCGGTCTTGCAGCAGCAGGCTGTATCGGTCTTGGTGAGGTTCTCGGCTACGGCGGTGCAATTGAAGACCAGGACGGCTTCGTTGCTATGATTGTCGGTCTTCTTTCAGGCTCACTCACATCAACCCCTGCTTTCTCAGCAGCTAAAGCAACTGTTGCTCCCGAATATGAATCACTCGTATCAGTAGGTCACGGTATTGCTTACATCTTCGGTGTTATCGGCGTTGTGCTCTTCGTTCAGCTTGTTCCCAAGCTCACCAAGGCTAATATGGAAGAAGAAAGAGCAAAGCTCGTAATTAAAGAAGAAGGTAAAAAGAAGGAATTCAAGGGTAAGCTCTTCCACATCGACCACATGGGTATCGCAGCATTCTCACTTGCAGCTATCCTCGGTACTCTTCTCGGCGGTGTTAAGGTTCCCCTTTCAAGTGCAGGCCTTTCGGGCACATGCTTCTCACTTACAACAACAGGCGGCTGCCTTCTTGTAAGCCTTGTGCTCGGTCACTTCTCACGCATCGGCAAAATCAGCATTATGCCTGAGCAGAGCACACTCAAGCTTTTCCGTGAGCTCGGTCTCGTACTTTTCCTCGTTGGTGCAGGTATCCCCGGCGGTGCAGAGTTCGTTGAAAACTTCGATATAATGTATTTTATTTACGGTATCATTATGACAATCGTTCCCCTTTTCATCGGCTTCCTTTTTGCAAAGTATGTGCTCAAGCTCAGCCTTCTCAACAACCTCGGCTCAATCACAGGCGGTATGACCTCAACTCCAGCTCTCGGTACTCTCATCGGTACAGCAGGCACAGAGGACGTTGCAGCAGCTTATGCATCAACCTACCCCATTGCTCTTATTGCAGTTGTTCTCGTATCGCAGTTCCTGATTATTCTTTTCTAAAAAAAGCACCGAAAGGTGCTTTTTTAAATTCGCAATTCGCAATGCGCAATCGCGGGTAACAATTCAATATTAAAAAAGCTCGTCACCGCCAAATCAGCGTGTTCTTCGAGTGTATAAAAATTAAGTCGTCTGAAATCAATCAGACGACTTTTTTATTAATGTGTTATATTTACCGTGTTAATCAAGCGGAAAGAAAAGCACAGTTCTGCACCCGAGCTGTCCGCGATTGCGCATTGCGCATTGCGAATTGCGAATTGTTACGGTAAGGGGTAGCCTTGCTCACGGTAAATTCTGTACCAGTCCTCACGGGAGATTGTGACATCTGCCGCGGCGGCTACTGCCTTTACGCGGTCGGGCTTTGTTGTGCCCACAATGGGATGAGTCTTTTCGGGCAGACGCAGAAGCCATGAAATTGCCATACCTGCAGGTGTAAGACCGTACTTCTCGCCAAGCTCGGCAAGAGTTTTATTGATATCGGAGAACTTTTCTTCATTAAGGAAGCAGCTCTTGATAAAGCCCTGCTGTAAGGGCGACCAGGGCTGAATTGTAATCTCGTTAAGGCGGCAGTAATCTCTCAGATAGCCGTCATAATTTATGCCGTCATTGTTACAGAGGTTGACATTTGCGCCGCTTGAAATCATAGTAGCGTTAGCAATACTAAGGCGCATCTGGTTGATTTTAAGGGGCTGTTTTACATACTTTTTGAGAAGCTCAATCTGCATCGGGCTGTGGTTTGAAACGCCGAAATTACCTACCTTACCGCTCTTTTCAAGCACATCAAATGCCTCTGCAACCTCCTCGGGCTCCATAAGCAAATCGGGGCGGTGAAGAAGAAGGATGTCTATATGCTCAATTCCGAGCCTTTTAAGTGAGCCCTCAACAGAGGATATAATATGCTCCTTTGAAAAGTCATACATTTTACCGGGCACGATAGAGCATTTTGTCTGTATAATCATCTTATCGCGAAGGCTTTTATCTCTTGCAAGAGCCTTGCCGAAAACCTCTTCGCATTTTCCCCTGCCGTAAATATCGGCGTGGTCAAAAAGGTTTATGCCGCATTCAAGGGCGGTGTTAAGGTATGTATCCATTTCACCGTCGGTCATATCGGCTATTCTCATACAGCCGAGGGCAACCTGAGAAAGCTCAGGGAGATTTTCATAGGGTTTGATGTATTTCATGTTGATTCTCCTTTTATTTTTACTTTATGGGAATTATAGCACTATTTTAATTATAAATCAATATAAAAAAAGTACCCGAAACAAATCGGGTACTTTGTGTTTATTCTTTTGCTCGCCGCAAGGCGTTACTTTCTCAAAAGAAAGTAACCAAAGAACTTTTCTTATTTCTTTGCTGCGAGGTATTCTTCTCTGCCGAGCTCGTAAAGGTTGTTACCCTCTGAGTCAATAATAACCATAAGAGGCATATCCTCAACATAAAGCTCACGGAGAGCCTCTGCACCGAGATCCTCATAAGCGATAAGCTTTGCTGACTTGATGCACTTTGCAAGAAGTGCGCCTGCACCGCCGATAGCACCGAAGTAAACGCCTGTGTACTTCTTCATAGCTTCAACAACCTCGGGAAGTCTCGCGCCCTTACCGATCATACCTCTTGCGCCAACACTCATCATTGTGGGAGCATAAGCGTCCATACGACCGCTTGTTGTGGGACCTGCTGAGCCGATAACAGTACCGGGCTTAGCGGGTGTGGGGCCTACGTAGTAGATAGTTGCATTCATAGGATCGATGGGAAGCTCCTCGCCTCTTGCAAGAGCTTCACACATTCTCTTGTGACCTGCGTCTCTTGAGGTGTAGATGATACCTGTGAGAAGTACTCTGTCACCTGCTTTGAGGGTCTTTGCAATTTCTTCTGTAAGGGGTAATGTAATTCTCTTTTCCATTTTAGATTACCTCCGACTTATGACGTGTTACGTGGCAGTTGATGTTGATTGCACAAGGCATACCTGCGATGTGTGTGGGAAGAGTTTCGATGTTAAGACCGATTGCTGTTGTCTTACCGCCGAAGCCCTGAGGACCGATGCCAAGCTCGTTGATCTTTTCGAGCATTTCCTTTTCAAGATCTGCATAGAAAGGATCGGGATGCTCTGAATCGATGGGTCTCATAAGTGCCTTCTTAGCAAGAAGAGCTGCCTTATCAAAGGTACCGCCGATGCCTACGCCAACAACGATGGGAGGACAGGGGTTGGGTCCTGCTGTTTCAACTGCTTCGATGATGAAGTCCTTGATACCCTGAAGACCTGCTGAAGGCTTGAACATACGGATCTGGCTCATATTTTCACTGCCGAAGCCCTTGGGACCGATAGTAACCTTAATCTTGTCACCGGGTACGATTTCTGTGTAAAGCATTGCAGGAGTGTTATCACCTGTGTTACCGCGTCTTACAGGGTCAGCAACAACGCTCTTACGAAGATAGCCGTTTGTGTAGCCTCTTCTTACGCCCTCGTCAACAGCCTCAGCAAGGTTGCCGCCTACAAGGTGTACATCCTGACCGATTTCAAGGAATACGCAAGCCATACCTGTATCCTGACAGATGGGTACGTTTTCGTTATCTGCGATTTCAAAGTTTTCAATGATATCATCAAGGATACCCTGAGCAATCTTGCCGTCTTCGCAGGCACGGCAATTCTTAATTGCACACTTAACGTCACCGGGAAGGTGGCAGTTTGCTTCGATGCAGAGCTTTTCAACTACATCGGTAATTGTCTGAACGTTTATTTCGCGCATTTCTATATCTCCTTATCTCTCGTGTCTTGCGTATTTGGGAAGAAGCAAGGGTGATGTCATACCTGTGTTGAGACCAGCTGCTTCGAGCTCCTTAGCATAAGCTTCAACGTGGTCAATGTTCATTTCACCGATTACAACATCCTTGCTCTTTGCAGCTGCAGCCTTACCTGCATTTCTGCCGAATACAATAATATCAAGAAGTGAGTTACCCATAAGTCTGTTTCTGCCGTGGATACCGCCTACTGCCTCACCTGCAACAAGAAGGTTGGGAATTGCCTTTGTGAAGCCTTCGCCGCCGATTTCAAGACCGCCGTTCTGATAGTGAAGGGTGGGATAAACAAGGATAGGCTCTTTTCTCATATCAATGCCGTAGTTAAGATACATACGGAACATTGCGGGAATTCTCTTTTCGATTGTGCCTTCACCGCCGAGAATTTCAATCATCGGAGTGTCAAGCCATACACCGCTGCCCAGAGGAGTATCAACACCCTTGCCGTTAGCACATTCACGGATAATTGCTGATGCGGAAACGTCTCTTGTTTCGAGAGGATGAGCATAAGCTTCACCGTCTTTATTAACAAGCATTGCACCGAGTGAACGTACCTTTTCAGTTACGAGAGCACCGAAAATCTGTGAGGGATATGCAACACCTGTGGGGTGGTACTGTATTGTATCCTGATAAAGCAGAGGTGCGCCGATTCTGTAACCGAGCACGAGACCGTCAGCTGTTGCACCGTAGTGGTTTGATGTAGGGAAGTTCTGATAATGAAGACGACCTGCACCGCCTGTTGCGATAACAACTGTCTTTGCCTTTGCTACAAGGTAGTCACCTGTTTCCATATTAAGAAGAACTGCACCTGCAACCTGACCCTTATCGTCCTTGATAAGCTCAACTGCTGATGTGAATTCAACAACGGGAATCTTTCTGTTAAGAACCTCATCACGAAGGTTTCTCATAATTTCAGCGCCTGAATAGTCCTTACAGGCGTGCATTCTCTTTCTTGAGGTACCGCCGCCGTGGGTTGTAACCATTCTGCCGTCCTCGTCCTTATCGAACATAACGCCGAGGTCGTTGAGCCATTTTATAGCGTCGGGAGCTTCCATAACAAGTCTTCTGAGAAGCTCGGGTCTTGCTGCGAAGTGTCCGCCGCCGAAAGCATCAAGATAGTGCTGTACGGGTGAGTCGTTTTCCTTATCGGCAGCCTGTATACCGCCTTCAGCCATCATTGTGTTGGCGTCACCGATACGAAGCTTTGTAACGATAACAACGTCTGCACCTGCTTCGTTTGCTTCAATAGCAGCTGAGCAGCCTGCACCGCCTGCACCGATAACAAGTACGTCACAGTCATAATCAACCTTTGAAAGGTCAACCTTATCTGTAAGAAGAATTGAATTTGAATGAAGAAGGTCTGCAAGCTCCTTGGGAGCCTTTTCACCCTTATTGGGACCAACCTTGATTTCTTCAAAGCCGTCTGCTCTGTAATCGGGATGGTAAGTCTTGAGAAGCTCTTCCTTTTCCTCAGCAGTCATTCTGCGGGGCTCGGTCTTCATTCTTTCTTCTCTTGTAGCCTCAACCTTTTTAATTGATTCATACATTTCTGCTGTAAACATTGACTTTCCCTCCTTATTTCTCAATTTCTCTTGTATTGTAAAGCTCTTTCATCTCTGTGATGGGCTTCTGCATAATCTTTTCGATCATATCGTCGTAAGCACCCTTGCGGATTTCTTCAACTCTTGCTACAAGGTGAGCAGTTTCGGGAGCGATATACTTACCGACAAGACGTCTTGCAAGAAGACCAACCATGGGATGTGAGATTTCAGCGGGACATCTTACGCTGCAGCAGCCGCAGGCAACGCAGTCGAAGGATTCTTCAGCGCACTTTTCGAGCTCGCCTCTCTGAGCGTATGCGATGTACTGCATAACATTGAGGTCCTGAGTACAAGCGTTTGTACAAGCGTTACATCCGATACAGCTGTAAATTTCAGGATAAAGCTCCATCATAATCTGCTGAGTGGGCTTTATATCGTTGATAGAATAAGTTCTTTTATCTGTGGGGAAGAAGGGAATTGATGCTACATACATTCCGTCCTCAACCTGCTTCTGACAAGCAAGGCAGGTCTTAAGGGTGTTGTCTCCCTTTATTCTGTAAATTGTAGCGCAAGCACCGCAGAAGCCGTGACGGCAGCCGCAACCTCTCTTAAGAGTATAGCCTGCATATTCCATAGCGGTCATAATTGTAAGGTCGCCGGGAACTTCATACTTCTTGCCGTAGAAAAATACGTTAACCATATTACTCATTATAATCAGTCCTTTCTCAAATCAATATTCGTTAGGTAATTCGTCAACCTCGTCGCAACGGAAAACAGGGCCGTCTTTGCATACATACTTTGAGCCGATATTGCATCTGCCGCATTTACCGACACCGCACTTCATACGAAGCTCAAGAGTTGTGTAAGCCTGCTCCTTTGAGAAGCCCATTTCCGTTAATGCACCGAGTACGAACTTAATCATAATCGGAGGACCGCAAACGAGTACGGTTTTATCTGTCTTAAGGTCAAGCTCATTGAGGTATGAGGGAACAAAGCCTACGTGACCGTCCCAGCCCTCCTGAGGTCTGTCGATGGTAAGGTATACGTTGGTATCCTTAGCCTTCATCCATACTTCCTGAATTTCCTTGAGCTGAACAAGGTCATCGGCTGAACGTGAGCCGTAAACAATGTCAACTGTTCCGTAATCGTCACGGTTATCAAGAACATAATTGATAACACTGCGAAGAGGTGCAAGACCGATACCGCCGGCAACAAAGAGAAGGTTCTTACCCTTGAGCTCTGTATCAACGGGGAAGTTGTTACCGTAGGGACCTCTTACCATAATCTCATCGCCGACCTGAAGGTCGTGGAGATAATCGGTAAGTACGCCGCACTTCTTGATTGAAAATTCCTGATATTCCTTATTTGTGGGTGATGATGTAATTGAGAACATCGCTTCACCTACACCGGGAACTGATACCATTGCACACTGACCGGGCTTATGCTCAAAAAGCTTACCGCCTTCGGGAGCGTTAACTCTGAAGGTCTTTACGTCGGGAGTTTCCTGACGGATATCGGTAACAATGCCGACCATGGGAACAAGTGTATCTAAATTATAATTCTGATGGCAGTTACAATCGCACATTCTTACTTACCCTCCTTGCTGAAAGCCTTGATAACCTTGATAATATTGGTTGATGCGGGACACTTGTCAACACATCTGCCGCAGCCTACGCAGGAATACATTCCGTTGTTGTTTGCGGGGAAGTAAACAAGCTTATGCATAAATCTCTGACGGAAACGCTGCATCTGGCTTGTTCTGTTGTTGCCGTGAGCCATCATTGTAAAGTCGGAATACATACATGAGTCCCAGCAGCGGTATTTCTGAATACCGTCAGCTGTTTTGTAGTCCTTGATGTCATAGCACTGACAGGTGGGACAAACAAAGGTACATGTACCGCAGGCAAGACAGGGCTTGTAAAGCTCTTCCCATAATGCGGAATTGAACTTTTCTTCTGTTGCTCCGCCGTGCCAGCCTTCAAGTGAAAGATTTGCATAGGGAAGCTTCCCCAGAATTTCGGCAATCTTTGCCTTTTCGTCAGCGATTTCGCTTTCGTCAGCAGCTTCAAGGAGTGAAGCACAGTCAGCGAGAAGCTTTTCGCCCTTTTCAGTGTTAGCCTTCATATAAAGGTAATCACCGCTGAAGGTTGCTGTTACGTCACCCTTTGCATCAGCAGGATCAACACCGAAAACTGTGCAGAAGCAGCTTTCTTCGGGCTCATTACAGCTGAGTGCAACAATAACGCCGTGCTCGCGTCTTGCTTTATAGAAGGTATCAACGGGCTCTGAAAGAAATACCTTATCAAGCACTTCAATACCCTTGATATCACAGCCTCTTACACCGAAAGCAACGAACTCTTCATTCTGAAGCTCAGCCTGAGTAACTGAATACTTATTATCAACAGTCTTTACATTATAAAGTGTTTCGCTCTGAGGGAAGAAAAGCTCCTTTGCGCTCTTGACTGTCTTTAAGGTGTCAAGATCAACCTCAGTTTCAGCACCGTAAAGAGCGTAGTTTGTCTGACCTGCTTTCTTTGCGGGAACAAACAGACTCTTTTCTGCGGAAATAAGCTTATAGAGTTCATTGAGATTTTCTTTCTTAATCTTTACCATAATCTTATCTCCTTTCAGATGCTTCCATATCGTCGAGAGTGAAGTTTGTAAGGGGACCCTTTTCCTCTGCATTCTCACCTGCGATGAAATCACCGTAATATTCGTTTATATCCTTGATGAACTTTCTGTTGAAAAGGTGAAGAGGAATACCCTGGGGGCATACTCTTGAGCACTCACCGCAGTCTGTACATCTGCCTGCAACGTGGAAGGCACGGATAATGTGGAACATGCTCTCGTTGAAGGGGTCAACGTTTGCTTTCTGTTCACTGTCAAACTTATTTGAATCGAATACGCACTTTCTGCATGAGCAAGCGGGGCAGACGTTACGGCAGGCGTTACATCTGATACACTTTGAAAGCTCCTTGCGGAAGAATTCGAACTTTTCTTCGGGAGACATAGCCTCAATTGCTTCTACACCTGCGAAGCGGTCACCGTCAAGGGTGTCTGCACTTTCGAGAAGAAGCTCATCGTAAACCATATGCTCCTTACCCTTACATACGTGACATCTTTCAAGCATTGCATCTTTGTAAGCAACTATCTTGTCACCGTAAAGAGTTTCAACTGTAAGCTCTTTGCAATCGCCGTCAATTTCAGCACCCTTGATATCTGTAATACCCTTGATGCCCATAGCCTTGATAGCTTCAACATTAAGCTTGCCCTTACAGCCTACACCGATGATATATGCCTTTTCTCTGTCAACTCTGTGCTCTTTGATAAGCTGATTGAAGGAGTAGGTATCACAGGGCTTTAAGAGGATTGCTGTTACGCCCTCAAAGGCTGAGCCCTGAATGAAATATTTTGAAAGGTTTGCGCCACAAAAGCCGTCATATACGAAATCCTTGAGTGCTTCTGCACTTTCAAAGTATGCGGGCTCCGGATTGTAGGGAAGGTCACCCTTTTTCCAGCCGAGTACGCGGTTGATTTTACCCTCAGCGAAGAGCTCTTCCAAACGGGAAATTATTTCTTGCATCTTAAATCCCCCAATCTTACGTTTTTACCGAGTCCGCGGATTGTTTCCACAAATTCGTTCATTGTCTGTGAGAACTTGACACCCTCAGCGGCACTTACCCATTCAACACGGGTTCTGCCTCTTTCAATGCCCACATAGTCGAGCATTGAGAAGAGAAGTGTCATTCTTCTTCTTGCATAGTAGTTACCTGTGCTGTAATGGCAGTCGCCGGGATGACAGCCGCAGATGATAACACCGTCAGCACCCTTTTCAAAAGCTCTGAGAATAAACATAGGGTTTACTCGGCATGAGCAGGGAACACGGATAATCTTTACGTCGGCGGGATATGCAAGTCTGCTGCTGCCTGCAAGGTCAGCACCTGCATAAGAGCACCAGTTGCAGCAGAAAGCCACAATCTGAGGTCTGAATTCTTCACCTTTTATCGACATATAGCATCCACCTCCGCAATAATCTGTCTGTTTGAGAAGCCCTGAAGGTCCATAACACCTGAGGGACAGGCAACGGTACAAGCACCGCAGCCCTGGCAAAGTGCACTGTTGACAACAGCTACTCTGCGTGTTTCTCTTACACCGTGGTCGTTGACAAGCTTATCCTCGTATGAAATAGCACCGTAGGGACATACGTTAGCACACACTGAGCAGCCGTTACAGCGGAGCTCGTCGGGCTTTGCGGTACAGGGGTTGGTGAGAAGCTTATCCTTGGCAAGAAGACCTACAACCTTGATTGCGGCCGCACCTGCCTGAGATACGGTTTCGGGAATATCCTTGGGTCCCTGACATACACCTGAGAGGAATACGCCTGCTGTGGGTGACTCAACGGGACGAAGCTTCGGGTGAGCCTCTGTGAGGAAGTTGTTTGTATCAATACTTGCTGTAAGCATTGTAGCAATCTTTCTTACTGCGGGGTTGGGCTCGATAGCAGCAGCAAGAACAACCATATCTGCGCTTACCTTAAGCTGCTTGTTTTCAAGAAGATCCACACCGTGAACTGTAAGTGAGCCGTCGGGCTCGGGTGTAACCTTACCGACCTGACCCTTGACGTAATTTACGCCGTATTCTTCAACGGCTCTTCTGTAAAATTCGTCGAAGTTCTTACCGGGTGTACGAACGTCAATATAGAAAACAGTAACGTTAACATCGGGATACTTGTCTCTGATAAGCATTGCGTGCTTTGCAGTGTACATACAGCAGATCTTTGAGCAGTAGGGCTTACCCTTACTGTCGTTACAACGTGAGCCTACACACTGAATGAACACAATGTTCTTGGGATGCTTTCCGTCGCTCATACGCTCGAGGTGACCCTTTGTAGGACCTGCAGCATTCATAATTCTTTCAAGCTCAAGGGAAGTGATAACATCCTTTGACTGACTGTATGCATATTCATCGTAGTTATCAAGCTTAATTACGTCAAAGCCTGTTGCAACAACAATTGCACCGTATTTCTGTGTTACGATTTCATCCTGCTGGGTGTAATCGATAGCGCCTGCCTGACAGAATCTTTCGCACAGACCGCATTTGCCGGTCTTTAGCTTTGTACACTGTGTAGGGTCGATTACGGGTACGTTAGGAATTGCCTGAGCAAAGGGAGTGTAAATAGCGGGACGTGTGTTGAGACCTGCATTGAATTCGCTGAGCGCCTTCTTGCTGGGGCATTTTTCCATACAAACGCCGCAGCCTGTACATTTATCCATATTTACATATCTTGCCTTCTTGCGGATTTCAACGGTGAAATCGCCTACGAAGCCCGAAACCTTTTCAATCTCACTGTAGGTGTAAAGGGTAATCTTTTCGTGAGCTGCCGCATCAACCATCTTCGGTGTAAGGATACAAGCCGAGCAGTCGAGTGTGGGGAAGGTCTTGTCAAGCTGAGCCATCTTGCCGCCGATTGAGGGAGTCTTTTCAACGATGTCAACCTCATAGCCTGCATCGGCAATATCAAGTGCAGTCTGGATACCAGCGATACCGCCACCGATAACGAGTGCTCTTTTTGTTACAAGGCTCTCACCGGGAACGAGCGATGTGTTGAGGTTTACCTTTGCAATAGCAGCTCTTGTGAGAATAACTGCCTTTTCGGTACCCTCTGCGATATCCTTGTGAATCCATGAGCACTGCTCACGGATGTTTGCGATTTCAACCATATAGGGGTTGATACCTGCTTTTTCGGCACACTTTCTGAAGGTTGCCTCGTGCATTCTGGGTGAACAGGAGCAGACTACGATGCCCTTGAGATTCTTTTCTCTGATAGCGGCTGCAATCTTTTCCTGACCTGCCTCCGAACACATATACTGATAATCTTCCGCGTGGACAACGCCCGGCTCAAGCCTTGCCATTTCCACAACCTTTTTAACGTCAACCGTTGCTGCAATGTTACTGCCGCAATGACAGACGAATACGCCTATACCGTGCATTATCTCACCTCCTGAATTTTCTGAATGCGCTTACGAGAAGCTGCTGGGGTAAATCTTCATCAATAAGCTCGGGAATCTCATTTGCTGAAAGGTAGTTGCCGCCCTTCTGTCTGACAACAATCTGTCTTGCGGCATCAACAATCTTGCCGGGCTTAACGTCACGGGGACATCTTTCAACGCAGGCAAAGCATGAGAGACATACCCAGAGTGACTCGCACTTTGCAAGTGACTCCACGTCTTCGTTTACAACATAGGAAACGAACTGATGGGGTTTGATATCCATCTTATCAAAAGCAGGGCATGAAGCTGAGCACTTACCGCACTTCATACACTTGAGAGGATTGGTGCCGCTGATTTCTTTTACCATTGCGGCCTGATTCTTGTTACCGTGACTCATTGTGCATCAACCTCCTCTTTTACTCCTAAAGCTTCAGCAAGAATCTCTGTAAAGTAGATTACGGGAAGCTCCTTTTCTGAGTTCTTTGTAACGTTATACTGGCAAAGAGGACAAGCGGTTATAAGCATTTCAGCACCGAAGCCGTCTGCACTGTTTACAATGTTGTTGCACATATTCTCTGAAAGGTCTTTTGCCTTGAGAGAAATGTAGCCGCCGCAGCATTCGTTACGGTAGGGGTAAATTACCGCCTCGGCACCGAGTGCACGGATGAATTCCTCAATGATTGTGGGGTTTTCGGGATTGTCAAAAGCCAGAATCTCGGAGGGTCTTAAAAGAAGGCAACCGTAGTAAGCACCGATCTTCTTGCCCGTAAGAGGATTTACAACCTTTTCCTTAAGCTTGTCAAAGCCGATTTCATCTCTGAGAATTTCTAAGAAATGGAGGACCTTTGTTTCACCCTTGTAGGGCTCATCAAATTTAAGGTAGTTGTTGGCCCTTGTTCTGATATCCTCAACATTCTGCATATCGTCGTTGACTCTTTTGATAACGTGATGGCATGCAGAGCAGAGAGTAACAAGATCCTGACCCTTTTCCTTAGCCTCATTGAGTGCTCTTACAGAAGAAAGCTTAGTGGCAATTTCGTCGCTTGAAAGCGGATATACACCGCCGCAGCACTGCCAGTTTTCAATCTCCTCCAACTCGATACCAAGCACCCTTGCCGAAGCTCTCATATAATCGTCAAGCTTCTTTGCCTTTGTTCTCAAGGTACAACCCGGATAATAACTGTACTTCATACATCTATGACCCTTTCTTTTTATTTTGCAACTTTATAAACCGCAGCTTTTTTCGTCTTTCGGACGCAGAAAAATGCCTATAAAAAGCCACAATAGTCTATCTTAGGAATTATAACATTTTGTGACAGAAAATTCAACTGATTTTACAGAGTTTTTCGTGTAAATTTCTCCAAAAATAATGCTGTTTTTTGTACAGTATAACTTTGTTATATCAGGGCAAATAACGAATTATATCACAGCTGATATAGTAATAGGAATTACATAGTTCCTATATGAAAAATTCCTCCGCCGTAAAGCGAAGGAATTTATAAGCTGTTAAATTTTATCAGTCGTCGCTGCCTGCGTTTATATTGGCTCTGCTCGCTGCTGCAGCTGCCATTTCGAGCTCTTCCTTTTTGCCGATGTTGTAGATAAATGCCATTGAAAGGAAGGCAATAACGGAAGCTATCATAAGCACGAGAATGTAAAGCTTTACGATACCGTTACCGATACCCTCGGGCTGTACTGCATTTTCGCCTTCAACGAAGCCGATTGTCATAAGACCGATAGACACAACTGCCTGACCGATACCCTGAGCAAACTTACGGAAGAATGAATAAATCGCATAGAGAGAGCCTTCCTCACTCTTACCTGTCTTCTGATAGCTGAGAGCAATACAGTCAGCAACAAGTGCCCATACTGAAATCTGGAATACAGCATTACCGACATTGAGGGCAAGAAGAATTGCAATGTAAAGGCCCATATTGAGCATACCCTTGGGGATAAGCACAAAGGAAAGTATGAGACCTGCAACACCGCCGATGGAGCTAACAAGCATTGTGAAGGCAAGAAGCTTCTTCTTACCGAATTTTGCGGTAAGCTTACCGATAAGAGGCATTATGATAATCATGGGAGCATAGCTGACAACAAGTGCAAGCTTAACCTTTGATACATCCATAAAGAAGTACTGGAAAACAAGGTTGTTGAGTGACATTGTTGAGTTGAAAAGTGCTACGCAAGCAAGTGTTGCAATTGTAAGACCAACCATTGCACGGTTTGTGAAGAAGGTCTTGAGTGATGAGAAGATAGCCTTCGCACCCATTACGTTATTGCTTTCGTCACGGTGCACTCTTTCCTTAACAAGCTTTGTTGTTGCAAAGAGAATAAAGAATGCAACAATTGAGAATATAATTGCAACGGGGAGAAGCTTTTCACCTAAAAGCACCTGCTCGGGATTACCTGTAGAAGCATCGATTACAGTGTTTCCGAGCTCGTCAAGCTTATCTGTATAAACGATATCGGGAAGAATCATCATAATGATAACTGCAGGAAGAGCCGCACCGATTGAACGGAAGGTGGAAAGAGCCTGTCTTTCGTTGGGTCTGTCTGTGATAACACTGTGGAGTGAACCATAGGGTACGTTTACCATAGTGTATGCAATAGACCAGAGGCAATAGGAAACAAGACACCATGCTATCTTGCCTACATCGCTGAAGCCCTTAACGGGTGCGAAAACTGCAACGGTAAGTACTGTCATAACGAGACCGCCCGCAATAATCCAGGGCATATACTTACTCTTCTTACTGAGTCTCTTTGTATCAACAAGGTTACCGATGACGATATCATTGACAGCGTCAAAGAGCTTTGAAACAATGATAATCCACCAATAGTGGGCATTGTCAAGACCTATATACTGAACATAATAGAGCTGCATATAGGTTGCGATAAGCTGGAAGGTAAAGCCACAACCCATATCGCCGAGCGCATAACCTATTTTGTCTCCCCAGCCGAAGGGTTTAACCGCACCTGCGGGTGCTTTTGTTTTTGTACTCATAATTGTTTTCTCCTTGATTTTTGTTGAATTTCATATACGGCAGAAGCAAGCCTCTGCCCTACATTTAATTTTTCTTATAGCGGACACGGCGCACCGTGCCCCTTCGATAGCAATTCAATCAGTTTTCATCAATAGCGTGCGAAGGATAACCTTCATCCTTCTGAACTTACCTTCGCGCGTGACTACTGACTACTTGCTACTGACCACTTATCTCTGTACTCTGCCTGAGCCGTCGCCGCCTGCAAGCTTTTCAACCTCGGATACGCCTACACGGTTGTAGTCGCCCTCGATTGAGTGCTTGAGTGCTGAAGCCGCAACTGCAAACTCAATTGCAGACTGAGTATCCTTACCTGAAAGAAGAGCATAGATGAGTCCGCCGCCAAAGCTGTCGCCGCCGCCTACACGGTCAACGATGTGAAGATGATATTCCTTTGAGAAGCAGTAATTTTCACCGTCATAAAGCATACCTGCCCAGTCGTTATCGGAGGCTGAAATTGATGAACGCAGTGTGATTGCAACCTTCTCAAAACCGAAGGTATCCATAAGCTGCTTTGCAACTGACTTGTAGCCCTCCTTATCAAGCTTGCCGCCGTAAATATCGGTGTTTTCAGCTTCAATACCGAATACGTCCTTTGCATCCTCTTCGTTTGAGATGCATACGTCAACATACTTGCAAAGCTCTGTCATAGCCGCACGGGCTTCTGCTCTTGTCCAGAGCTTGCCTCTGTAGTTAAGGTCGCAGGAAATCTTTACGCCCTTTGCCTTTGCGGCCTTGCAGGCGTCAAGACAGATGTTTACAAGGTCACCGCCGATAGCGGGAGTAATACCTGTAAAATGGAACCAGTCTGCGCCCTCGAAAATCTTATCCCAGTCGAAATCCTCTCTTTTTGCAAGCTGGATTGCTGAATATGCTCTGTCATAGATGCAAACCGAGCCACGCTGTGAAGCACCCTTTTCGAGGTAGTAAATACCTACTCTTTCGCCGCCGCGTACGATATCCTTTGTGTCAACACCGAGAGCACGAAGGGAGTTGATTGCCGCCTGACCGATTGCGTGTGAAGGAAGCTTTGTTACATAGGAAGCGTCCATACCGTAATTTGCAAGGGAAACTGCAACGTTTGCTTCACCGCCGCCGAAGGTAGCCTGCATTCTGTCGTTCTGGAAGAAACGGTAATAGCCCTCGGGAGCAAGACGGAGCATAATTTCACCGAAGCATACAATTCTTTTACTCATAAATACAAACCTCTTTCTTTATTTGGTTTCAATACAGATTTCAAAGCCTGCAACTGTGTCTTTAAGGCCGAAACAGCTTACATTGCCCTTTTTGTCGTACCAGATATCCGGGTCAATCTCTGCGCCGAGTCTTTCGAGATAAGCCTTTGCACGGTTGCCGTTGAGAGTCGAAATAACTATACAGCCCTTTGCGTCGCTTTCCTCTTTGCCGAAACAAAGTGAACCTGCCTCTACACCGCACTCTGTTTCTGCAACGTCAAAGCCGAAGAGAGAAGCAACAAGCTTTGCATTCTTTTCTGCATTTGCACTGTCACCGTAGATACAGAGCTTTTCAAGCTTGAAGCCGAGCATTGTCTTGATAGCATCCTTACACTTACGTGTGATATCATCCCACTTGCCCTCTGCAATGTCGGCACTTGTTGCAATCCAGGTGCCGCCGCAGCAGAGAATGCGGTCAAATGAAAGATAATCGTTAAGATTCTTTGTGTTTACGCCGCCGGTGGGCATCCATTTTGCAGCCTGGTAGGGACCTGCAAGTGCCTTGAGCTTATTTACACCGCCGTTTGCTTCTGCAGGGAAGAACTTGATGTTGGTAAGACCCATGCTCATTGCCTGCTCCATTTCACCGGGAGTTGCGGCGCCGGGCATCATAGGAATGCCTGTTGATTTGATGTATGCAATCATTTCAGGGTTGAAGCCGGGAGTAACAACAAACTTTGCACCTGCGGCAATAGCTCTGTCGCACTGCTCCTTTGTGAGGACTGTGCCTGCACCGACAAGTACGTCGGGACACTCGGTTGTGATTCTTCTGATAGCCTCCTCGGCGGCAGCTGTTCTGAAGGTGATTTCAGCCGCGGGAAGACCGCCCTCACGAAGTGCCTTGGCAAGAGGCACTGCCTTATCTGCGTCGTCGATTGCAACAACGGGAATTATACCTAAGTCGTAAATAGTTTTGAACATATCCATTGTAGTTAAGTCTCCTTTATATAGTAAGGTGGGTTGTGTGAGTAGTCAGTAGTCAGTAGCCAGTAGTCAGGAATGCACCTCCGGTGCATTTATAATCTACTTTTTACCCGATACATACCTGCTATCTTTGTGGGAAGAAATTTATCATTACATTATCGGTAAATTCGCGACCGCAATTTCGCATTTTGCATTACGGTGCGCAGCAGCGTTTATACGCCTGAGTATGACGAGAATCCGCCGTCAACGGGAAGGACAACGCCTGTAATAAAGCCTGCTGCTTCGTTGTTGACAAGGAAGAGAAGCGCACCGTCAAGCTCCTTTGCTTCACCGAAGCGTCCCATAGGTGTTGCGGCAAGAATCTTGCCCGTTCTGGGTGTGGGCGAGCCGTCTTCATTCCATAAAAGCGCCGCATTCTGCTTTGTTGAGAAGAAGCCGGGAGCGATTGCATTTACACGGATTCCTTCCTTTGAGAAGTGAACTGCAAGCCACTGTGTAAAGTTTGAAATTGCAGCCTTTGCACCTGAATATGCGGGAATCTTTGTAAGCGGTGTAAAAGCGTTCATCGATGAAATATTGATAATGTTACAGCCCTCTCTGCCGAGCATCTGCTTTGCAAAAGCCTGAGTAGGAATAAGTGTGCCCAGGAAATTGAGGTTAAACACAAAGCCGACTCCGTCAGCATCAAGATTGAAGAAGTTTTTGCAGTCCTCGTCAATGTCGCCGGGGAAGTAGTATTCCTTGTCGGTGGTTGCTCTTGCATTATTGCCGCCTGCACCGTTTATAAGAATATCACACTTGCCGAAGTCCTTTTCAATTTCGTCTGCAACAGCGTTACAGATGTCCTTGTCAAGCACGTTACACTTATAAGCCTTTGCTGTGCCGCCTTCTGCGACGATTTCGTCAGCAAATGCCTTTGCCGCTTCTTCGTTAAGGTCAAGAAGAGCTACCTTTGCGCCTGCTCTTGCAAGTGTTTTTGCAAAGCCCGAGCAAAGCACTCCGCCGGCACCGGTAACAACGGCTACCTTACCGTTAAGGTCGGTATTCAGTACGTTTTTTATCATAGCAGTTTCTCCTTATTTATTTGCTTTTTCGCAGGCCTCAAACAGACCGTTGATATATGTTGCACCGAGTGCTCTGTCATAAAGTCCGTAGCCGGGTCTTCCTGTTTCGCCCCATATCATTCTGCCGTGGTCGGGACGCACATAACCGTCAAAGCCTGTTTCAACCAGAGCCTTCACAACCTCATACATATCGATACTGCCACACTTTGAAAGGTGTCCGCTTTCCTCAAAGGAGCCGTCATCCATAATGAGAATGTTACGGATATGCATAAAGGCAATTCTGTCCATTGCGCTGTATTTTCTGACCATCTTAACAACATCGTTGGTCTTTGCACAACCGAGTGAGCCTGTGCAAAGGCAAAGTGAGTTTGCAGGGCTGTCAACGATTTTAAGGAAACGGTCAAGATTTTCTTCGTTAGTAATAATTCTGGGAAGACCGAAAATGGGATACGGAGGATCGTCGGGATGAATTGCCATTCTTACGCCGCATTCCTCTGCAACGGGGATAACCTTCTTAAGGAAATATTCAAGATTTTCCCAAAGGCCGTCTTCGCCGATAACTGCGTACTTTCTGAAAAGATCCTTGATTTCGTCCTTTGTGTAGCTTGCGTCCCAACCGGGAAGGTCAATATCGTCAACGAGAGGGTCAAGACCCTTCATCTGCTCCCAATACATAACAAGGCTTGTTGAGCCGTCGGGAGCTTCCTTATCAAGCTGAGTTCTTGTCCAGTCGAATACGGGCATAAAGTTATAGGTCACACACTTGATGCCGTACTTTGCACAGCGACGGATGTTTTCACAGTAAACATCGATAAGCTCATCTCTGTTTTCACTGCCAAGCTTGATATCCTCTGAAACAGGTATGGACTCAACAACATCGAATACAAGGCCGTTCTTTTCGCATTCCTTAACCATCTTTTCGATGGACTCCTCGGGCCAGACCTGACCGGGCTTAACCTCGTAAACCGCAGATACGATTGAACGCATATTGGGTATCTGACTGATGTACCTTAATGATACGGGGTCGTCATAGCCGTACCATCTGAATGACATTTTCATATAACTTCCTCCAAACCGAAAAATCTTTTTGCATTACCGTAGGAAATGTCGCTTACTATTTTTCCTAAGGTGCTTATGTCATCGGGATATTCTCCCTTTTCCACCCATTCTCCTATGAGACCGCAGAGGATGCGGCGGAAATATTCGTGTCTCGTATAACTTAAAAAGCTTCTTGAATCGGTAAGCATGCCAACAAAGTTGCCTAAAAGTCCGAGAGAAGCAAGGCTCTTCATCTGCTCGCGCATACCGTTCATCGTGTCGTTGAACCACCACGCAGAGCCGTGCTGGATTGTACCCGGGTAACCCTCCTGCTGGAATGCACCTAAAAGCGTATCAATAAAGCTGTTGTCACCGCTGTCAAGGCTGTAAAGAATTGTTCGGGGCAATTCATCCTTAAGATACATAGCATCGAGAAGCTTTGCAAGAGCCACCGAGCCGTTGTGAGGTCCGATAACGTCGAAGCCTGTATCAGGGCCGAGCTTACGGAACATCCTTGTGTTGGGATTTCTCATACAGTTATAATGAAGCTGCATAGCCCAGCCGTATTTTTTATATTCTGCGGCACAGAAGAGTATAAGCTCTGTCTGTACTGCGGCAAGCTCCTTATCGCTTACCTTCTCCCCGCCGAGAGCCTTGAGAAGTACAGCATCAAGCTCACTTTCGCTCATAACCTCGTAAACGGGAAAGTTCAGACCGTGGTCACTTGCCTTACAGCCGCAGGAATTAAAAAATTCAATTCTGTCTGAAAGAGCTTTTTTGAGAGTTGCAACGGATTTTATTTCAACACCGGAAGCCTTTTCGAGAGCTCTGATATAATCGGTGTAGCCATCCATATTGAGATTGAGAGCTTTATCGGGTCTGAAGGAGGGAGCAACAACAGCCTTAAGCTTACCCTCAGCCTTGATTTTCTGATGATATTCAAGTGAATCAATCGGGTCATCAGTTGTGCCGATAAAAGCAACGTTGCTCTTTTCGATAATTCCGCGTACACTCATACCGTCCTCTTTAAGCTTTGCTTCGGTAAGAGCCCATACCTCTTCGGCGGTATCGGCATTGAGCACACCCTCATAGCCGAAATATCTCTTAAGCTCAAAATGGCACCAATGGTACATCGGGTTGCCTATTGCCTTTGGAAGCAGAGCCGCAAACTTAAGGAACTTTTCTTTTGCAGGCTTGTCACCTGTTATATAGTCTTCACTTATACCCTCGGAGCGCATAAGACGCCATTTGTAATGGTCACCGCCGAGCCAGAGCTCAGTTATGTTGTTGAATTTTTTATCCTCGTAAATCTCTTTCGGGCTTACGTGACAGTGATAGTCGATTATGGGCAGATTCTCGCTGTATTCGTGATAAAGCTTCTTTGCCGTTTCGTTATACAGAAGAAAATCTTCCGTCATAAAGCCACTCATATGTTCACTCCTTTTTTTCAGGATGGCAGTGGAAATATCCACAATCACCCATAATATAACATAATAAGTTTAGCACATTTTTTTAACAATAAAAATAGTGAAAATTGCTTGACTCATTGTTAATATTGCTGTATGATATTAGAGTTAATTCGCAATGTGCAATTCGAAATGCGCAATCTCGGGTAAAAGAGAAAAAAGGGCTGTGTTCCCCCGCCGCGTAAGGGCAGTTTTGGCGGTATGATAAAAGCAGCTAATACTCGCAAGTTACCCAAACTACTGACTACTTTTACCGATGAAAGGAGCAAACCTATGCAAATTTTTGACCCGAGACAGAATATGTCAAGCAATAAATTCGAAATTTTTCATTATGTTGATGCAAAATTTGAGGGGGTTCCCGTTCATCAGCACGACTTTTATGAGGTCTATTTTTTTATCGGCGGCAATGTGGAATACAGCGTCGAGGGAAAAAGCTATCATCTCAAAAGCGGTGATGTTCTGCTGATTAATCCTCTTGAGCTTCATCAGCCGAGAATAGCACCCCATCAGAGTGCTTATGAAAGAATAGTTTTATGGATAAACAAAAACTACCTTGCAAGCCTTTGTACCAACGAGGTGAGCCTTACACGTTGCTTTGACAACAGTAACCCCAACCATTCAAACCTCCTGAGACTGAGTCTTGCCCAGCAAAAGCAGATTTCTTCACGACTGACAGAGCTTCTTAAGGAAAGCAGTGAAAATAATTACGGAAGCGAAATAGCCTGCCGTGCCATACTCACAAGCTTTCTTGTTGAAATAAACCGTCTTACCCTCTCAAGAGATAACTCCGCTTTGCAGGAAAGAAAAACCTCTCCTTTAATATCTTCGGTTCTTGATTACATAAACATTCACTATTGCGAAAAATTATCTCTTGAAAAAATCGCTGAGGAGTTTTTTGTAAGCAAGTATTATCTTTCCCACGCCTTTAACGTTGCCGTAGGAACGAGCCCGCACAGATATATCACGCTCAAAAGGCTCATCCACGCCAAGCAGATGATGTCAAGCGGAATAAAGCCTACTACCGCTGCGGCAAACTGCGGCTTTAATGATTATGCAGGCTTTTACAGAGCCTTTACCGCGGAATACGGAATAACGCCGGCTGAGTATATGAGAAAGGGCAGGTAAAAATAAAAAAAGCTGTCGGAAACGAAAATTCCGACAGTTTTTTGTTTACTTTTATCAGTGTTCGCCGTAATGAACTGAACCGTCATCGTGAACGTGATAGGTTGAGCCGTTCTCGTCAACGAAGGTACCGTCTGTGGGGGTGTTCACCTTACCTGAACTACTCAGGAAAGCGGCAACAATACCGAGAACGATAACCACAACGATTACGGGAATGAAAATGTGCTTCATCTTAAGTTCTTTTTTCATTTTGTTACACTCCTTCTGTTATACTAATGCTTTGATGGCATCAACTTTGTCTGTCTTTTCCCACTGAACATCAAGATCTTCTCTGCCGACATGACCGTAAGCGGCAAGCTGACGGTAGATGGGTGCGCGAAGCTTAAGAGCATCAATGATTGCGGCGGGACGAAGATCAAAGACCTTGTTTACGATTTCAGCAATCTTATCGTCTGAGATTTTGCCTGTACCGAAGGTATCGACCATAACGGAAACGGGCTTTGCAACACCGATTGCATAAGCAAGCTGAACCTCACACTTTGATGCAAGACCTGCGGCAACAACATTCTTTGCAACATATCTTGCAGCATAAGCAGCACTTCTGTCAACCTTTGTGGGGTCCTTGCCTGAGAAGGCACCGCCGCCGTGGCGTGAATATCCGCCGTAGGTGTCAACGATGATTTTTCTGCCGGTAAGGCCGCTGTCGCCCTGGGGTCCGCCCGTTACAAAACGGCCTGTGGGATTAACATAAATTTTTGTATCCTCTCTCATAAGCTCTGCCGGGATAACAGGCTTTATAACAAGCTCCGTGATATCCTTGCGGATCTGCTCGAGATCAACCTCTGCACTGTGCTGAGAAGAAACAACTACTGCGGTAACTGCCTCAGGCTTGCCGCTTTCGTCATATTCAACGGTTACCTGGCTCTTACCGTCTGCACGCAGATAGTCAAGTGTGCCGTCCTTGCGAACCTTTGTAAGCTGCTTTGCAAGCTTGTGTGCAAGAGAGATAGGAAGAGGCATAAGCTCTTCTGTTTCATCGCATGCAAAGCCGAACATCATACCCTGATCACCTGCGCCGTGAAGATTGTATACATCCTCCTCGCCGCCCTTGAGCTCAAGTGACTTGTCAACGCCCATAGCGATGTCGGGTGACTGCTCATCAAGAGCAACAAGAACTGCACAGGTGTTACCGTCAAAGCCTTTTGAGCCGTCGTCATAACCGATTTCGTTAATAACTCTTCTTGCGATTTTTGCAACATCGGGCTTGTGCTTTGAGCTGATTTCGCCCATTACAAGCACCTGACCTGTTGTAACTGTTGTTTCACAGGCTACTCTTGCCTGAGGGTCGTGAGCGTAAATATCGTCAAGAACTGCGTCGGAAATCTGGTCACAGATTTTGTCGGGATGTCCTTCTGTTACGGACTCGGATGTAAAAAGATGTCTTGCCATTTTTAAAACTCCTTTACTTTTAATATTTATGTTGATTTTTATAACAAGGTTTGCAGTAATACAATTCCGCATTAAAAAAGACGGTCATAATCTGACCGTCTGAAAACCTCATCTTTCGGTCATACCGCAGGATTTAGCACCTTACAAATGCAGGTTGCCGAGCTTCTCAGGGCCTGTCCCCTCCGCTTCTCTTAATAAGGAAAGTATTTAATTTGCTGATGTATTATATCAATACTGCGCACATTTGTCAACTGTTATTTTTTACTAACTTTCAGTATGGGAGAAAGCTTTTTATAGACAAGAAAACAAATTGCCGCATCTATAAGTCCCTTTGCAACATTAAACGGGAAGTTGAATATAAGAACCGACTCAAGTAAGGTGTCACATGACGGAAGAATATCCGAATACATACCGATAATAGCATCCATAGGGATAAGCATCTTTGCATAGATGGGGTAAACGAAGAAATAGTTGGTAAGCACACTGATAGCTGCCATTGAAAAAGCACCCGCAAGAGTACCGGCAAGAGCACCGCCCCTTGTTTTTCTGTGCTTATAAATCATACCAGCAACAAAGACGAATATTGCACCGAGAATAAAGTTTGAAAGCTCGCCCACACCTGCCGTGCTGCCCACAAAAAGGTGAAGCACATTTTTTATAAGACATACGGCAACGCCCCAGGCGGGACCGATTGCAAAGGAGGTAATAAGGGCGGGAAGCTCGGAAAAATCAAACTTGATGAATGCGGGAATAAGAGAGGGTATAGGGAATTCCAACATCATAAGTATAAAGCCTACAGCACCCATTATTGCCGTGATTGTAAGATTGTGTACGTTCTGCTTCTTCATAATAATCATTCTCCTTCAAACAAAAAGCCTGCAGAAATAACTCCGCAGGCAAAAATACAAACAAAATGTATTTCTCTTCTTTCATCCGGACTGTGACCGTCGGCTTCGGAATTTAACCGAATCAGCCTGAAAAAGGCTCGTGGGCTCGAAGGAAAATCTTTCTGCATTTCATTTAAAGCTGACAGCTTTGAATATGCAGGCACTGATATTTTTCATTCACACCACCGGTGAGGAATTGCACCTCGCCCTGAAGATATTCTGTAGGTATATAGTAGCACCGAGCTGCAGGTTTGTCAAGAGGCAATTACACTCTTGACTCAATAACGGTAAGATTGCCTAAAATCTCAAACTCTCCGAAGCCGGCGGGCACAAAAAGGCTTTCGCCCTTATAGAGAGTAACGCAGCTGTCGCCGTGCATAACGACACCGTTACCGTCAAGACAGACAAGTGAAACAAAGGAGCTTCCGTCAGCAACGAGGCTTGCCTTTTCTTCAATCTCAAGACGCTTGACGGTGAAAAGCTCGCACTGTGTAAGAAGCGTTTCAAAATAACCGTCCTTCTCTGTTCTTTCACCCTTGGGAGCTCCCGAGCAGTCAATCGCCTTTGTTGAGGTAACATCAATTGCCTTGTCAACGTGAAGCTCACGGGGCTTGCCGTTCTGCAGTCTGCCGTAATCGTAAACACGGTAGGTGGTGTTGGAATTCTGTTGAACCTCAGCAAGCAGAATTCCCTTGCAGATAGCGTGCAGGGTGCCTGCCTCAATAAAGTAAATATCACCCTTCTTCACCTTTACGCGGTTAACATAATCGAGCAGAGTATTATTCTCTATACTCTTTCTGAATTCTTCCTTACTGATATCCTTTTTAAAGCCGTAAATGATTTCGGCGCCCTCATCACAGTCAACAATATACCACGCCTCGGTTTTGCCGTACTCACCCTCTACCCTGAGTGCATATTCATCGTCGGGATGAACCTGAACGGAAAGGTTGTCGAGAGCATCTATAAGCTTTATCAGAATAGGAAATTCCCCGAACTTCTCACAGTTTTTGCCTAAGTAGCCCTTACCCTCGTTCTTAAGCACATCGGAAAGGGTTCTGCCCTTGAATTCACCGTTTTCAACTATGTTTTCGCCGGCACTGTGGCAGGAAAGCACCCAGGCCTCCGCCTGTCTGTCGGTGAAGGTTACGTAATCAAATTCCTTTGAGAGCCTTGTGCCGCCCCAGATATAATCCTTTATTGCGGGAGTGAGCTTTAAAATTTTCATTTTGGTTTCTCCTTTGCTTCTTATTGTAAAGAATCGTGAATATAATTTAACAAAACATATCGGAGTGATTTTATGAATTACAGCGATTTATTGCTTATTGCCGCAGGCATCTGCCTTTCCGCCGTATGTCTGTTTCTTTTCAGAAAAAGCGGCAGGTTTTTTGCCTCACTTTTTCTTTCTGCCGTTTCGGGCATAGGCGGCATCATCGCCGTCAACCTTTTGAGCGACTTCACCTCAGTGGCTGTCCCCGTAAATCCTGTTTCCCTCGCTTTCGGAGGTATGACGGGGCTTTCAGGTGTTATAAGTCTTGTTCTGTGGCAGATTATTTTTACTGTGTAAGGGTCTTGTATATACCGTCAGCTATCGCTTTACCGAAGCGCTCCTGATTTTCGGGTTGGGCAAGCAGAGCGCACTCGTAATCGTTGGTCAGGTATCCTACCTCTATAAGGGTGCTCGGGCAGTCCTCTACCCTCGTTACACTGAAGGGATAGAACTGTACGTTATCCGCAAGCTGTGAATAAAGCTCCTGTCTGCCCGGATAAAGAGTGTTTTTGTGTACGTATAAAAGCTCATCGTAAATATTCTTTGCCAGCTTATATGAGAAGGGCTCGTAATAATAGGTGGATGTACCTATGCTTTCGGGGTTGTATGAGCCGTTACAGTGAATGCTTACATAAAGGTCAGGCTTCAGAGCTCTTGTTATCGCCTTCCTCTGCTCAAGGGTAAGAGTGTCCTTTTCTCTGTCGTTACCCGATCTTGTCATATAGACCGTCACGCCTCTTTTTTCAAGCTCTGCCTTTACATAGTAAGCGAAAATAAGGTTGATTTCCCTTTCCTGCACAACCGAATCCAGACCTACCGCACCCGGCTCAGCTCCGCCGTGACCCGCATCAAGCAGCACCACATATCCCTCGCTTGTCTGAGGCTTGCGGTTTACCGTAATCACCGTGTTACCGTCGGAATCGTATTCAAGAGAGCAACCGTAATATTCACCGGCATTTTTCAGCTTAAGTATCAGCGTTGCGGTCTTGTCTTCCTTTGAAACAAGCCATTCTGCCGAAGAAACAACCTCAGAGCCGCTTACATCAACCGACCCCGCCGCACTGACGGTATGATAAAAGGTTATGTGAACCTCGCTTGCGTTAAAGGAGGTTACGTTATATTTTTTCGTGTATGAGCTGTAATAGTTCTGCCCCGGATAGCTTATATTGTAGGGCACCTTCCAATTGTTGTCAAGAGTAATCTGAAGCTTGCCGTGGCCGCTTACCGATGATATGACGTTCAGATTGTTATCCCCGAAGCCCGTAGCGGTGACAAGATCTACGTTTTCTCTTCTGACACGCATTCCCGAGGCAAGGTCGTAATAGTATTCGGGCTCGTCGTCGTCACTGTTATAGCCTGTGCTTTCCGCAACAACATAGTCCATAGTGCCGCCTGCAAGAGGTGAGCAGAAGGGTGCATAGTCATCACCCAGGGCAATAAGCTTCGCATCGGCGTAGGGCTCCTTTACCACACACATAAGGTTACCCGTATAGCTGATATTCTGACCCGTTGAAGGATTCGAGGATGTAGGCACACTGTTCTGTACGGTGGGGTTGTTATTACCTGCCGGCAAAGTATTCTGCGGCTCCGACGGCGCTTCACTGCCCGCAAGAACAGCCTGCGGTCCCTCATAGCTGAAGGACTTTTCGCCGAAAAACGCAACAACATCAAGCTTTCCGAGACTCCTTATCTCCTCCTCGCTTTCAGGAGCGGTAATAACCGAGGTAAAGGCGGTAAAGCCCGTTGCACCGTATTCCTTTGAAGCTCTTATTTCATCCTTACCCATACGGATATAAACCTCTGCGTTGCAGTGGGCTATGACTATCACCTTGAAGCTTTCACCCGGAAGAAGAGCTATACTCTTATCGGGAGATATAAAGGTTACCGGTTCGCTTTCACAGTTGCTTTTAACCTTATAGTCAAGGCTGCTGCTGTTCTGAGAAAGAGTAAAGCTGTTTTCACCCGGCTTAAGGTCTACCGTTGCGCATATATTGCCGTTGGCAGAGCTGCCTATGCTTTTGCCGTCGATGAAAAAGGGATAAAGATATGAGCCGCTGATATTGATTTCGGCGGTATAGCCCTTTTCGGTAACGGTATCCCCGTTACTATAGCCCGAAACGCTGACACTTCTGAATGCAATTTCGGGTGCAATACCCACGGTAAGATATGTTTTTACCGCACCGAAGCAGTTGAAAATGTTTTCTCTTGTTGCCCTGAAGCTGTCAAAACACACCGCAGATATGTTTTCTGTATCCTTAAGAGCATATATGTTTCTGAGAGGTACGTCGGGAAGAAGT
This sequence comes from Clostridia bacterium, assembly GCA_017517865.1. Lineage (GTDB taxonomy): Bacteria > Bacillota > Clostridia > Oscillospirales > Acutalibacteraceae > UBA6857. The sequence continues at coordinate 58,965 of JAFWYB010000067.1, forward strand.
GTTTTACCGTCAACCGATGACAAATCAAGGCAGCAGACAATTTCCTTTTCCTTTATTTTCATAAGTGCATTTACGTCTTCTTCGTCCGTAACGGTAAAATGAACGGCATCGGCAGTAAGTTCTCCGCTGCCCTTGAAGCCGGAGCCGACAGAAACAATCAGCCTTTTTTCAGGTAAAGCTTCTCTGAGCTTTTCGGTTACTGTGTTAATATCGGAGGCAGTCAGCTTCTCTGTGCCTGTAAGAAGGATACCGTCAGCCTTTTCTGAAAGGGCTGTTATTTTTTCAGCCCCCAAGGCTATATCAAAAACGACACAGGCCTTTTTCCCGAGGCTTCTCACCGAAGAAAGGCCGTAGCTGAGCCTTTCTGCATAGCTTCCGTCGTCCTCTTTAAAGGGTATACTCACGTAAACCTCTTCAAAAACCGACTGTGAAAGCACCGACAGAGTTTGGGAAAACTCACTGTCGTCTTTGCTGAAAACACCGTCAGCACCCTCTGTAAGCCAAACAGCATTGACTCTCACGGGTGCCTTTTCGTTGGTTGATTCAATTATATATTCATCCATAACCGCCTGCTGTGAAGCGTCTGTAGGGGCAGGCTTCGCGGTTCGTGAAGAGCCGTGAAGCACAAGCACCGCAGCAAAAACGGCAACAACGGTTATCAGAATTACGGCAACTGTATTTCTTATTCTTTTCATAGTCCTTCTCTTTCCGATTAAATATATGTGGGATATATTATAACACAGACATCAGATTATCAAGCTCTTTTTCATAAAAACTTATTGAAAAATTTACATATGAGCCGCTGTAAAGAGAAAAGCCTTCGAGTCCCTCTCTTTTTATTTCAAGAACCTGCCTTTTTATAATGTCGCTGTTATCCAGCCACTCTCTTCTGCCTTTTTCGCCCGCATAGGGATCTTCACTGCCGCATTTATAAAGCGCAAGAGCAGGTATAAGCCTTACACTGCCGCCCTTACAAAGGCTCTTCCACCGTGAAAGACAGGTATTAAAGGGCTGAGCTTCGTTTTCAAAGCCGAAATAAATCTGCGGCAATATCATATCGCAATAGCCCTCTGAAGAGCACCACAGCTCAACATCTGCACAGCTTACATTCATACAGTCGTCAACCTTCCCAGAGGGACTTATGCTGAAAAGCTTATCTGCGCCGAACTGCTTCACCGTGCGGTAAAGGCTGCTGACAAGATTGGTAACATTTTCTCTGCGCCATTCGGAAAGAGAGAGCCTTCCGCCCGAGGCGGTATAGCTTTCATAAAACGCCTCATCCTCGTCAGACAGCTCTGCGGGATAAAAATAATCGTCGATGTGTATACCTGAAAGGCCCGGATACAGCTCAAGCAGCTCCCTTACTCCGTCGGTTACAAGCTTCTGCACCTCATTATCGGCAGGATTAAGCCACAGCTTTGAACCGACCTCAAGAACTCTGCCCGAATTTTCAGCGTACCATTGCTTTGCTTTATTTGTGTCCGCAAGCTTATTTACATCGGCATCAGAAGAAACGCGGTACGGGTTTATCCATGCATGAAGCCTCATACCCCGTGAGACGACCTCTCTGAGCGCAACGTTGAGATAATCAAACTTCAGCTCATCACCCTGGCTTTCGCACACCGCAGACGACGAGGGAAAAAGCTCTGACGGATAAACGGCATCTGCAAAGGGGCGCACGTGAAAAAACACATCGGTAACACCCACTCTTTCAAAATTATCAAGCATTAAAGCGAGAAAGTCGGTAAAGGTCTGCTCGCTTTCACAGGCAGATTTTATTTCGATATACGATATCCAGGCACCTATAAAACCGTCACCGTATGTATTTTCCGAAAATTGCTCCGTAGCTTCTGCATCTGAGGGCGTTTTAACATCAGTACGGGCACCCGAGCAGGCGCTGAAGCAGAGAACAAATATCAGTATTAAGGCAGTAAGCTTCTTTGACATAGCTGCTCCTTTCTTTTTTCTCTTGACAAGAGCTGTAAAAAAAATTAAAATATAGAAGATAAATCTTTCAGTCAGCGGTCGGCTGTCACCCTTTATTCAGAGAGAAACCGCTTAATTATTCAGAGCACCTGCAAACGGAGGTAATGTTATGGCTATCAAAACTATCAATAAAATTACAACCAACGATGAAGGCACTTCCTCACCCGTTGACTGCCCGGTATGCGGCAGAAACGTTGCCATGCGCCTTTTTTCCACCGAGGATACTACTCCCGTTGCTAAAATCTCATCCGAGGATAAAAGCCTTGCCGTTGCGGTCTGCCCCCGCTGTGCTTCAGTTTTCAGCCTTAATAAAAACTATCTTAAGGAAAAGAATGCGGGAACCTACGTAACAATAACGAAAGAGGATCTGACTCTTACGGTAAAGGGCAAATGATTTACTTTATATACTACCTTGTTATTATAAACCTTTTTACCGCCCTTGTCACCTTTCTTGACAAGTTCTTTGCAAAAAAGAAAATGCGCAGGGTTCCCGAAATAACCCTTTTCACCCTCGCGCTTCTCGGAGGTGCCGCAGCGGAATATGCGGTAATGAAGATAATACGGCACAAAACACTGCATAAGCGCTTTATGCTCGGACTTCCCGCAATTATTCTTTTGCAGCTGGGTGCGGCAGTTTTATTTATAATCAACTAAGGGGCTGTAAAAAAGCACAACGTCTGAAAAACCTTATAAATAAAAAAAAGCAAATAACAAAACCGTTGTAAAAGCATAAAATCTAAAGCTTTACAACGGTTTTTTTACTGTTACGTTTTGTTTACTACAGACTTAAATTCACCCTTTTATCTGTCTGTCTGAAAAGACAGAGCTGTCAAATCATCAGATTTTATAAGGTAAATCCTGACTACCGACCACTCAAAAGGGGCTGTATTTTTTACAGCTCCCTTTTTTGCATTAGCCGCAAGGAATAAAGAGCATGCTTCCCGTCTTCATTGTTTCGTTGCTGACAGAGTTTTCCTCTCTTACGGTATCCATCGGTGCCGAGTACTTTTTTGCAATATCCCAGAGCTTTTCACCGCCGTCGCAGTAATATATCACCAATGCGGGGCCCTCTTCTGAGCTCTTATCGGTCTGCTCTTTGAGCTCACAGACGTAATTTATGGGGCAGACGCCGTAAATTCTTATATCCGTATATGCTTCTGCGGTTATTTCGTAAACGCCCTCTCTGACGGCAGAAGCGTTCAGCTTTTCTATATGAGCACGCAAGCAACCGTCAATCCCGTTACAGTCAGTTTCAAAAGGTATATCGCTTTCAAATTCAAGCTCCTTTTCCTTGAATACGGGTATTCCGCCCTCGTCAAGACACAGAATGCAGACAGTAAGAGCTATCCTGCCCTTTGCACCGCTATCGGTCCCTACAACCGAGGTTTTACACTCCCCCGCCCACAGGTCGCATATTTCTTTCACGTTACCGAGCTGAATGCTTTGTCTGAGCGTTGTCTTTTTTTCTGCGCTGTAAAGAGGTAAAAGAGCTTTTCTTGAAGCATAAACAGGTGTGTGCCTTTTTCTTGTGCAGTAGCAATCACTGATGTATTCGTATTCCTTTTTTTTGCAGCCGCAAATATAACAGCTGACTCTTGCCGCAACATCAATCAGCCTGCCCGCACCTGATGAATCTGCTTTAGCGCACAGCAGCAGCTGACCTACCCTGCAGTCAACTCTTATTTCGCAGGTTTCATCTATGCCCTCAAGGTCTATTATCTGACTGAGTGGCATTTTATGTGTCAGACTGAATATTTTGCACTCTCCGTCATCTGAAAGATAAACGCAGTGAACTGTCAGTTCACCCTTTACAAGAAGCTTATCGTCAACAGCCTTTTTAGATTCAACGCTGACACAGGCGTGCTGTCTTAATATTTTACCTATTGAAGGCTGAGTCTTGTCAAGAGCCACCGTTTCACTCATATCAAAGGCTTTTTCAGTGTGACAGATAAAGTCCTCCTCGGTAAGCTTATCCTTGCTCGTTTCAATATTTTTATCGGCACAGCCCAATATTTCACTTTTTTCAGGGCACAGAACACGGCAGATTATGCTTACGCTGCCGCTAAGACTCACCTTTCTCTGGCTGACGGCACGGCAGTTTACATAATCTGTAACCGCCTCAGAAACAAGCACGCTTTTTGCATCCCAATGTCCGCACTGACCGCTGACAGAAAGCTCAACAGTCTTTTCACAGCAGTCTGTTCTGTCCTTTTCGCCCACATATATCAGCCTTATTACGGCAGTACCCTTAACATTTACTCTGTCACCCGATACCGTTGCAGAATGTATGCCTGCCGTCAGTGTACACTTTAATATTTTTCTGATGTCAGAGCAGTAATCGGGAAGTGAAAGCTCTGTCTCTACCGACTTTTCCAGCTTTATTCTTTCCTTTTCCTCACAGCGTGAAATTACGGTATTTTTATTTTCTGTACTCATTTAAAACAGCTCCTTTTTGCAAATCTTCATTAATACATATTCGCAAAACGGAGCCGTTATGATTGTTATTTATTTTTCAAAGGGGTAAACAAGACCCATCTGACGGCGGCACTCGTCCATAATTTTCATACACTCAGCCGTCGCTTCAAAAGGTATATATGCCGATTCCTTTCTGCCCTGCCTTATCTCATTGGCTACAGCATCAAACTGGGTTATATAATCTGTTTTTCCCTTATATATTTCTTTACCGTCACCGTTTGAAAGTATAGCTCTTGATGCCATATGAAAGAAAACGGGCAGGGTGATTTTTCCTTTTGTGCCCTTTATCGTGCAATTTTCCTTTACACATAAAAGAGAAATATTAAGCTTACATTTAAAGCCTTTATAGCAGAGAATGACCCTCTCCCCTATATCAATACCCTTTCTGAGAATTCCCCTGCACTCAATTCTTTCGGGTACACCGAAAAGATTGTAGCAATAGGTTATGGGATAAATACCCACGTCAAGCAAGGAGCCGCCTGCGGTTTCGGGAGTAAGCACTCTTGAGGTTTTCGGCATAAATATTCCGGGAAAAGAGTAGTTGATTGTAACGTCCTTTATTTCACCTATTCTCCCCTCTGCAACCCACTTTCTGACAGTCAGTGCCACATCGGAAAACCAGGTCCACATAGCCTCGCAGAAATAGGTATCGGTTTCCTTTGCGGTGTCAGTCATCTGCACGACCTCGCTGACTGATACACCCACAGGCTTTTCGCAGAGCACCGCCTTACCCGCTCTCATAGCCCTGAGAGAATATTCAAGGTGAGAGGTGTGGGGCGTTGCAATATAAACACCGTCAACATCCTCGCGGCAGACCGCTTCTTCAAAGTCTGCAAAGGCCTTTGCGCCGTATTTTTGAGCAAAGCTCTCAGCCTTCTGCATATTTCTCGAATATACCGACACTATTTCGTGATTGCCCCTTGTGATTTCTCTTGCCGTTGAGTGTGCTATACCGCCGCTTCCTATATACGCCCATCTGAATTTTTCCATACAACCGCCTCCTTTTTTCGATTTTAACATATAATCGGCTTGTTTTCAACAGCAGCCTATGATAAAATATTAACAGCACAAAAGAAAACGAGGTACAGATATAATACATAGGTTGTTGCCTCTCTTATATGGATAATGAAAACAGATTTATGATATGCCAACGCCCGTAAAAAATTGCAGACCTAAAAGTGCGAATTTTTGCAGGATTTTTGGATATTGAGGGTGCCGACAGGCTGACGCCTTTCAAAACCGAAATTCAGAAAAGCCGCGAAAATACACGCTTTTGGGCGGGTTCGGATTATACTCGTCACCCTAAGGTGACAGTAGTCGAACCGGATAAGGAAATATCGGAAAAACCGATGAAGGGCTGACGTAAAAAGGAGATTTAAAAATGGAACAGCTTGAAAAAATGGCCGACTTTTTCTCTCAGAGAGCAGATATGTATGATAGCCATATGCTCAACGAGGTTGAGGGCTGTAAGGAGGGCTATGAGCTTATACCGCAGCTGCTGCCCCAAGCTGCAAACAGCCTTCTTGATCTCGGCTGCGGAACAGGGCTTGAGCTTGACGGTATTTTTGCGCGCTTTCCCGATATAAGCGTTACAGGCATTGACCTTTGCGAGGCTATGCTTATAAAGCTGAAAGAAAAATACAGCAGCAAGGATATAAGACTTATATGCGGTGACTATTTCACCTTAAACGCAGAAGAAGAATTATACGACTCGGCTGTTTCCTTTCAGACAATGCACCACTTTGAAAAGCAGGCCAAGCTTTCTCTTTACAAAAAGATATACTCCGCAATTAAAAAGGGCGGTGTTTACATCGAGGGTGACTATATGGTGCTTACCGACGAGGAAGAGGAGCATTGGTTCAGCGAAAGCCGCCGCATAAGAAAGGCTCTCGGCATTCTCGACGGAGAATTTTATCACTACGACACCCCCTGCTCGGTAAAAAATCAGCTTGAGCTTTTAGAAAAGGCAGGCTTTAAAAATGTACGTCAGGTCTTCAGAATGGAAAACACAACCGTAATTGTAGGTGAAAAGCAGTAAAAGCCCCTTTTGAGCAGTCAGTAGCCGGTAGTCAAGCGCTGACGTGAGATAAAATTGCAACGTTTCCTCGCGGTGGTTTGCGCTTCTTCCTCTTTGTCCGTAAGCTGTGCTTTTTCAGCTTTATGCTGTATAAGTAAACGCTCTGTCTTTTCAGGCAGACAGAAGAAAGAGTGAATTTAAGTCTGCAGTAAACAAAACGTAACAGTAAAAAACCGTTGTAAAGCTTTTATGCTTTTACAACGGTTTTGGTGTTTTCTTTTCTTTTATTTATAAGGTTTTTCAGGTGTTTAGTTTTTTTCAGTCCCTTCGTCATTTCTCTGAAACGAAAATATCTAAAGACACCTTGCGGAGCTTCTTGTGTTAAAATTCAAAGTTGTATTTATGCTTACCCTTGTGTCTGTAAGGATATATTTTAACTGCAAGTGCACCGAGAACAGCACCTGCCGTATTAAGTACAATATCACCCATAGTATCCATAATGGGCCATCTTCCTACATCGTAGGGCTCAAAAAGAGTCTGCAACTTCGGAGAATTGAGAGACTCGACAATCTCATAAGACCAATGCTGAACATCACTGGCGTTTTCGCCCACCATACCCACAAACTGGTCACAGCAGAACTCAAATATTTCCCAGAAGGTGGTACACATAAAGCAAAAGCCCACAGATGCAATTATTGTCATCGTAAGCGATGCGGTGCGCTTTTCCATAATGAAAAGAGCACAGGTGATTTCATAGCCGAAATAAACGGCTATAATTCCGCTGCCAAAATGCAGAAATGAATCCCACATACGGGTGGTATAGTAAAAATTGAACACGTGACCGCCCACAACTATAAGAAACACACACAGTGTTATTATTGTCTGCAAAAACGGTCTTACATATCTGAAAACATTTTTAGGCGGCATAGCCATACATATTTCCCATATAAACATACAGGAGGTAAACATTATGAGCTGAACCGTAGCTATCTGCTTTTCAGGGTCGGGCCTTAATATCGAGTTGATTATAAGCACAATCATAGCTCCTCTGAAAAGCCACCACAAGGCATAGGTTTTTACAGAGCAGTTATCCTTAAGGCGCTGAACATAGCCTCTGAATGCCTCTTTCATTTCTTTTCTCCGTTCACTGTTTTAAACTGTTTCTTCGCCGCATCCTCATCGCCGAAGTCCATATCGTATTTATACTTACCTCTGAGACGGTAGGGTCTGAGGTTTATGATAAGCAGTGCAATAAAGGCACTTGCGGTACCGAGAATGATATCAGCCATAATATCCATAAGCGGCCATCTTCCCGGATCCAGCGACGGTATGAAGGACTGCTGTCTTACCGTGCCCTCTGCAAGAGCGGCAGACCAGTTCTGTGAATTCCCCGGTATACCCGTGAAAAGGCCGAGAAGCTGGTCAAAGGCGAATTCAAACAGCTCCAGGGCGTTTATGGCCATAAAGCCGATTCCGAAGGCAACCCAGAAATGCATAGCCTTTGTGCAGCTGTATTTATCCCTTATTGAAAGAGCGCAGGCAATTTCATAGCCTACAAACACGGTAAAGCCGCCGAAAATAAACTGCAGCACCGTTTCAAGGTAAGGCACTCTGTAATACACATCCAGATATTTGCCGAAAACCGCAGTAATAAAAAGCAGCGTTGCGGAAATATTCTGATATACAGGGGAGATTATGCGCAAGAAGCTTTTTTTCGGCGCTGCCTGGCAGATTTCCCAGCCGAACATTGCTGCAAGGCTCATACCGAGCTGTATGGGTACGGAAATGTGAAGTCCCTCTTTAAGGCTCATAATAAAATAATATGCCGTAATTATTCTTAAAATCCACCACCAAGCAACAGAGGCCTTTGACGGTCTTGCCGTTAGGCGTTTCAAATAATCCTTCATCCTTCGTTCTCCGTTCTTTCTTGAAAACTGTGTAATATTTTACCACACTATTATTTATTTGTCACCATTTTTCTGAAAAAATATTGCTTCCCGTCAAAAAAAAGACATAAATGCCGGATATGTTTCATTATTTACGATTGAAAGGGAATCAGAGAAACCTGAGTCTCATTAAAAAATGATTTAATTGTTGCAAACCGTCGCGTTTTGGAGTATAATAGATGAAATTGTCTGTGAGGTGATTATATGATAAAGCTTCTTGCCGTAGATATGGACGGTACCTGCCTGAATAAAGAAGGTAAAATGAGCGATAAAACCCTGAACGCCCTTAAAAGAGCGGCCGAAGCCGGTATTACCGTTGTTCCCGCAACAGGCAGAAACATAAACTGTCTGCCTGCAAAAATAAAGAATGAAGATTTTTACCGATACGTAATTTTCTCAAACGGCTCTCTTGTGGTTGACCTCAAAGAGGATAAGGAGCTTTTCAGTGCCTATATTGACAACGGCACTGCCTGCAGAATTTTAAAGGAGCTGAGAAAGCATCTGATTCTTACCGCAGTTCATATGAACCGCGATTTTTATGTGAACGGCATTATTCTTTACTGCGGCGTAAAGCACGTTCTCGGTGAAGATGCAACAAATCTTAAGATAGTACATAACCTTGCTCGGTTTGTAAAAAAGAAGGACGTTTCCGTTGAAGAGTTTCAGCTTTTCTACCGCAACGAAAAATACCGTGACACGATAAACGGCATCATCGCTGCTCACAAGGACATCTGCGTTGCCTTTTCCAAAGGCTATGCAGAGCTTTTCCACCGCGACGGCACAAAGGGCACTGCTCTTCTCAGGCTTGCCGCTCATCTGGGCATTTCCCCCGATGAGGTTGTCTGTATCGGTGACGAGGAAAATGACATTTCAATGTTTGAGGTAATCGGTCACTCCTATGCGATGGGAAATGCAATTGACAAAGTAAAAGCACTTGCAGAAAAAATACTGCCCGTCAACGACGAGGATGGCGTAGCATTCGCAATAAACGAGATTTTAGGAGAACGTATATGAAAAATATGAAAAGCATCAGCTTTGAACAGTTCAACAACGCTGAATTTACCCTATATGAAAACAACCCGGTAATTATGAATCCGTTTCCCAGCGGTGTTATAGCCGACCCCAGTGTGCTTACACCGGATGAAAGCCACGACGGCAAATGGCACCTTTTCTGCCACACCTTTTTCGGCGTTTACCATTACTCCGGCTATAACGGTATCAATTTCCGTCAGGAGAGCAAGGTTGTTTCAAGAGCTATGCGCCCCGATATAAACCGCATCGGCGGCAGATACTATCTGTTTTACGAAAGAATCAGACCTGCCGTTTTAGCCGCAGCCTCTATGATAGGCGTAAAGTGGCATTCCGAAATATACTGCACTGAGTCCGATGACCTTATAAATTGGTCCAGACCCGTGCCCGCAATCAGAAGAAGCCGTCCTTTTGAGGTTGACAAGCACGGACAGGCCATCTCAAATCCCTTCCTCATCAGTACCGACAAGGGCTATCGCCTTTATTACTCCTGCGGTCAGACCTTCGTGCCCGACTGCGGCTTCTGTGAGCCCACACACATCACCTTTGCAGAAAGCAGAAGAATAGCAAACGGCTATCTCTCACGTACTGAGCCTATTATCAGCCCCGATAAAAGCGTAAGCTATCTCAATCTAGGTTGCGGCTGCATAAAGGTATATAAGCTCAAGGACTGCTACATCGGTCTTCAGAACGGTATTTATGAAGAAAACGGCAAAAGCCATTCGGCAATTATGCTTCTTAAAAGCGACGACGGTATAAAATTTGATTTCGTAAAGCCCTTTCTCGTACCTCAGATGCAGGGTGACAGCAACTGGATGAATCAGTTCGTTTACGCCTGTTCACTCACCCTTTACAGAGACAAGCTCAGACTTTATTTCAATGCACGAAACGTTGCAAACAACGTTCAAGGCAGAGAGCGTATAGGCATTTATGAGGCCGAATTGTAATTTCAGTGCTTACAAAGCTTTATTACAGAATTCCTCAGGAGATGACAATAAATAATGAAAGAACACCTTAAGCGGCTTCTGCATTCCCCCGCACTGCTTTCCTCCGCCGTTATAATTCTTTTACTTTTATTCTTTTTCGGTTACTCAGATATTAGATTTCACGAAAGATATCACGATGGCCAGATAAAGGTTGCCTGTGTCGGAGACAGCATAACCTACGGCTACGGCATAAAAAACCAGCCCGTAAAAAGCTATCCGGATATGCTTGACGATATGCTCGGCGACAACTATAACACAAGAAATTACGGCAATATACGGGTTACGGTTCAACCCGACGGAGATCAGCCCTATATCAAGACCTATACTTACTCAGACGCAGTGGAATTCGAAGCTGACATACTCATCTTTATGCTCGGCTCCAACGATGCCAAAACCGTTAACTGGCAGAACGAAGATAAATTCAGAGAAGATTATCTTTCTCTTCTGAGTACATATCTTGACGCCGAAAAGAAGCCGAAGGTTTATCTCTGCACCCCTGCAACCGCTTATTTCAGCGGTGAAGGTGAAAGCGAAAGCTCAATATATGACATTCAACCCGAAAAGGTTGAAATTATAGCAGACTGTGTGAGAAAAATCGCTGCCGAAGAGGGCTATGAGCTTATAGATATCAATGCCGCAACAAAAAATCACAGAGAGCTTTTCAGCTATGACGGTGTGCATCCGAAAAAGGACGGTGCAAGACTTATTGCAGAAGAGGTTTACAGTGCTCTGATTGAAACAATGTAAAGGAGTATATTATGACAGAGCTTGAAAAAATTGCACTTGCCAAAAGCTATATAGACGCACTCGCACAAGGTATAAACCCCATAGATAAAAGCCTTATCCCCGCTGATGACGTAACAAATAACGTGCGCATCACCCGTTGCCTCTTTTATGTTTCTGACATTCTTTCGCAGGTTATAGAAAACGGCGGTACGGCAACAAGGATAAAGAGATATGAAACCGCACCCTTCGGGCTTTCAGATGAGGCACGTAAAAGCCTTGTTCCCGAAAGCGGCAGAGTCACCGTAAGGGATATGACTGCAAAAATTAACAGCTTTATTGATGAGAGCACCACAAAAAAGCTGAAAAACACCACCATTGGTGCCTGGCTTTTAAGCATAGGCATGCTGGAAAACGTCACGGACAGCACAGGAAAAAGCACAAAACGCCCCACTGATGCGGGACGTGAAGCGGGCATTTATACCATAGACAAAATAAGCCAGTACGGTGTGCCGTATAAGACTGTGTGCTATAACGAAGAGGCTCAGCAGTTCGTTTTTGACAACATTGAGGCTCTCGCTCACCAGAACAGGTTAAAAGCCGTCAGTAAAGCTCCCCACGCTTTATGGAGTGCAGTTCAGGACGAGCTGCTTCGTGATCTTTACAAAAACGGTGCCGCTGTTGAAGAAATAGCGGAATCCCTTTCTCGCACTCAAAAGGATGTAGTAGCAAGACTTGAAGAGTTGGGACTTTGAATTGAATAAAGGGCATCGCTTTTAAAACGATGCCCTTTTACGTTGTTGCTTTCACTGACACTGTGTGACATATCTCACCCGGGAAAGATTATCGGAAATCCGACGGAAGTCGAAGGCGAGGCGGCTCCCTGAAACGGAGCGCACTTGAGTGCGCTCCGTTTGCTTTTGCGGGCCTTCGCCCGGCAAAAGCTGCGAGGCACCTGCAAAAGCAGGTGCCTCGCACAGGGAGCCGCCGCCCCACTGTTTTATCTGTCTTTCCTCAGTTCTTTGCGCAATACTTCTCTTTATATTTCATCACTATCTCCTGCATTTTATCCATGTTCTGCTCCATAGTTTCAATAAGCCTGAACTGGTTTCTTGCTCTTACAAGGTTGTGCCCCTCATAAGCAGTTCTGAAATAAACGTCACCGTTGAGGTAGTCGGTAAGAAAACGCATTCCGCACTCAAAGGTCATAAGCTTTGCCGAAAATGCGAGATTTTCAATTTCTGCATCAGTAAGACTTTCTGCCGTTTCGCTCAGATAGCCGTCGGTATAACCTTCAAAAAGCTCAAGGTCAATGTAAATCTTGTCAAGGTCTGTTTCGTCCTCCTTGGCCGAATTTACGCCCGAACGTATACTGTCTCCGAAATCGTAAAGCGAAAGGCCGGGCATAATTGTATCAAGGTCAATTACACAGATGCTCTTGTTTGTTGCCTTATCGAAAAGCACATTGTTGAGCTTGGTGTCGTTATGGGTTACTCTTAAGGGAAGCTTGCCCTCAGCAAGAAGGTCTGTAAAACGGTGTGTATCTGCCTGTCTTTCGGTGATGAAGGCTATTTCCTTTTCAACCTGATGTCTTCTGCCTGCCGTGTCTTTTTCAACAGCATCCATAAAATCCTTATATCTTGACGGAGTATTATGGAAGTTTGCTATTGTTTCACTGAGCGTATCTGCGGGATAATCTGCAAGAAGCTTCATAAACCTGCCGAAGGATACACCGGCGCTCATCAATACCTCTCTGCTTTCAGCCTTGTTGTAGGTAATCGCATCGTCAACGTAAACATACATACGCCACGCGCTGCCCTGAGAATCAATGTGATAATATTTACCGCTGTCGGACTGAATAAAGCTGAGTGCTTCTCTTTTTTCGTCGCCGCCTGCAAGCTTTATTTTTTCATTGAGATGCTTTGTAACACCTACTATGTTATTCATAAGACCTTCAACGTCCTTAAAAACAAAGGTGTTGATTTTCTGAAGTATATATTTTTCGTCTGCGTCGGTTTTTACAAGATAGGTTGCATTGATAAGGCCCGCAGTAATCTGCTCTGCCTCTGTAATGCTGCCCCTTACTGAAAATGAAGCAAACGCTGATGCTATCTCTTTTGTAATCATAAGCTGTTACCGTCCTGTTCCGCCCGTAAATACACGTGACCTGTTTTGATAAATTATATAACATAAAAAATTTTTTTACAACAGCAAAATATGTTTTATTGTTGTTTATTTTTCAATGCTGTGATATTATTATTCAAGAAACCACATAAAAGGAGGCTTCTTTGTGACAAGGAAAATAGACGGAACCTTTTTTGAATTCCGCCACCATAACACTGCAGAAGGTAAATATTGGAACCCTGCTCTTGAGAGCTACAAGTGCTGTGACTGGCGTGCAAAAATAAGAGAAATTTCCGAAATCGGTATGGAGTATACGGTTGTTATGGCAACGGCTCTTTACGAGCGATGCTTTTTTCCGTCTGCAGTTTTTCCCGTTGCAGATACGCCTTGCTCTGACCCTATAGAAGAAATACTCGACGAAGCAGACAAATGCGGCATAAAGGTATTTTTAGGCAACGGCTTTTACGGTGACTGGACAAAACCCCGTCTCAACATAACCGATAAAGAAATTATAAAGCGTTCTTTTTCCGCTATGAACGAACTTGCAGCCCTTTACGGCAAACATAAAAGCTTTTACGGCTGGTATTATCCCGATGAAAGCTGTATAATACTCAACTTTTCAAAGGATTTTGTAAAATACGTCAATCTCTGCTCTGAGGAATGCAGGCGTCTGACTCCCGATAAAAAAACGCTTATTGCTCCCTACGGCACAAATCTTGCGCTGACAAACAGAAGCTACACTAAAACTCTCTCTGAGCTTGATGTTGATTTTATTGCCTATCAGGACGAAGTAGGTGTCAGAAAAACGCCCGTAAGAAGAACGGAAAAAATATACGAAAGGCTCAGAAAGGCCCACGACAAAGCGGGCAGGAGTGAGCTATGGGCCGATATTGAGCTTTTCTCGTTTGAGGGCACTGTTTACAAAAGCGCCCTTATTCCCGCTGATTTTGAAAGAATAAAGCGCCAGATAGAAAATGCGGCGCCATACTGTAACAAGATACTTTGTTATCAGTATTTGGGCATTATGAATCCTGCCGATTCCGCGGCCTTTGCGGGTCATCCCGATTCGGTCAGACTTTACGAGGAATATTTAAAATATAGCAGGAGATGAAAATATGAGCTTTGAAAAAACCTACGTTCCCTTTACTCAGTGGGAGAAAAAATCTGCTCAGAAAGAATATACCGAGCCCACTGACCTGCTCAAAAAAGACGGTACGCTTAATGCAAGAGGCTGGGCAAGACATAATGTTTTCAGATATGACAGAAGCCTTGTAAAAAAAGAAAGGCTCATCAGTCTTAAGGAATGGGATTATTACACCGTAACCGACGGCAGAAAGCAGCTGCTTGTTTCTTTTGCAAATGTGGGTATAGGCGGCTTTATGGGTCTGCGCCTGGTTGACCTGCACACAGGCGAGGTAACCGCCGACAGCTCAACTGTTTTTGTGGGCGGTAAAAAGCATCTGCCTCTGGGAAGAATTGATGCGCCCGGTATTTTCAGCGGCAGAAGCGGAAAAACAAGTTTTTCCTTCGTGACGGGAAAAAACAGCCGTACCGTCAGCTATTCAACCGTACATCAGAAAAAGAAGCTATGCTGTGAGCTGAATATGGATATCCCCGACGGACTCGAAAGCATTACAACAGTGCTCCCCTTCAAGGGCGACAGCACCAAGTTTTTTATGACCACCAAGCAGAACTGTCTTTCTGTTTCGGGCACCTTTACCTTTGGTGATTTCACCTATGAGTTCTCAAAGGACAGCGCCTTCTGCAGCGTTGACTGGGGCAAGGTAAATACACCCAGAGAGCTTGTATGGTACTGGGGCAGCGGTGCAACCCGCCTTAAGGACAATGACGGCAAGGAGCATATCTTCGGCTTTGAGCTTACCTGGGCAATAGGTGACGAAAGCCACGCAACGGAAACCTGTATTTTCTACGACGGCAAGGTACACAAAATCGGTGCAGTTGACGTGGAGGACTTTCCCAAGGGAAGGTTTATGGAAAGCTGGAAAATAATCAGTGAAGACGGGCGTATAAATATGACAATGACGCCGCTTTACGACAACCACAGCGACCTTGACCTTAAGGTAATAGCACGTATGAACTGCCATCAGATTTACGGTCTGTGGAACGGTACGGCCATTCTCGACGACGGCACCGTAATTGAAATAAAGGATATGTTTGCCTTCTGTGAATATGTAGAAAACAGATGGTGATATTATTCCGGAATTGCCTTAAAGCGTGAATTTTCACGGCTTTTCGGTGCTTCAATATCCGGCAGAGCCTTCTGAAAAATGCAAAAACTGTTTTCACCTTTTACAGTCCTGATTATATAATTAAGTAAATATAACCTATAAAACCGTTGAAAAGCATTGATTTGCCTTTCAACGGTTTTATTCTTTTTATTTATCGTTTTCAGTACTCAGGTTATTTTATTGCCTTGCGCAGTCTTTCTGCCTCTTCGTCACTGATACGCAATATGCTGCCGTGGCGCTTTTTCCTCTCACCCATACTGTATTCTCTTTCGTCAAGCTCATAAAAAACTCCGCTTGCAAGGTCGTCACTGATAAGAGGCAGATAACCCTTGTGTGTATGATATCTGTCAACCATAAGACACCATCTGCCGTCGGGCAGTTTATAGCATTCGGGACCCTCCAGACCGAAATAGCCTGCGAGATAATCAGAATGTATTCTTTCGTATTTTTCACCATTTTCCGGTACAAGCACAGAGCATCTGTCAACAACAATCTTCTTGTTTGTTTCGTCCTTTGTAAAACGGTAGTAATAACCGCCGTCACGGACAATATTTGTATCAATAAGGGAGGTTTTAGCTTCCATAAACTTAAATGCGGGTGTGAAGCTGACAAAGTCCTTTGTATAGGTGCCGTAAATTCTCTGCTTACGTATAAGCTCTCTCTTTTCTCTTACGTTTGAAGCAAAGAAAACAAACCAGCTTTCCTTTTCCTCACAGTAAACAGCCTCGGGTGCCCATACGTTACCGGCCCCGGGAATGCCTACCTCTGCCAATCTTTCCTCAGACCAGTTCACAAGATCCTCAGACTCCCACACGAAAAGGCTGCGGCTGCCCTTGGTGGAATAATCGTGCCAGTTACCGCCCTTTGTGGTGCAAAGATCAGTGGCGATGATAATATATTTTTTCATTTTTTCGTCGTAAACAATAAAAGGGTCGCGGATGCCCGTTGTGCCGAGCTCAGCACTGATAAACGGCTCCTCACCGCCTAAATCCTCCCAATTAAGACCGTCGTCACTGACAGAAAACCATATCTGCTCTCTGTCTCCCCTTTTATCGCTTGTGAAATGAGGAAATAAATAAGCCATAGCCTTCTCCTTTGTCAACGTTATTTGTATTCGGGCAGCCAATCTCTGTGAGCTTCAAGAAGCTCATCAACCATAGCATAAATATCCTTTATATTAAGCTCACCGCCGGTGAGAGGATCCATCATAGCCGCATTATAAATATACTGTTTTTCAAGAGTAGCCGCTGCCTTTACGGTAAGAAGCTGTGCATATATGTTACTCGAGTTCATAGCGGCAAGCTGTAAGGGAAGTTCGCCGATATAGCAAGGGTTGATACCGTCTCCGTCTACTAGGCAGGGAACCTCAACGCAGGCCTCTGCGGGGAGATTGGGAATAAGGCCGTTATTGAGCACATTACCGCCGATTTTATACGGCTTGCCGGTTACAATGGCCTCCATAATGTATGAAGCATATTCGTGTGAACGCTCGTGAGTAATTTTGCCGTCTGCAAGAATTTCATTTTTCTGCTTTTCCCAGCCCTCAATTTGGTTCACACAGCGTCTGGGATATTCGTCAAGAGGAATATTGAACTCTTCAATCATTTCAGGATATCTCGATTTAATGTAGAAGGGGTTGTATTCCGCATTGTGCTCACTGCTTTCGGTACAGTAGTAGCCCAACTTGTCAATATAGTCGTAGCGTACCATATCGTAATGCTTTTCGGTTGCGTTCTTTTCCTTTGCTCTTTTCTTAATTTCGGGGTAGAGATCGTTTCCGTCCTTATCCTTGATTTCGAGAAGCCAGGCCATATGGTTTATGCCTGCAATTCTTTCCGTTCTGCCCTCCAGCTTATCTTCCATACCAAGGTCGGTGAGAAGATTTTTCGAGCAGCACTGTACGCTGTGGCAAAGACCGATTGTTTTGATTTTCGTGTAGCGGAGCATATAGCCTGTAAGCATCGCCATAGGATTTGTATAGTTGAGGAACCAAGCGTCGGGGCATACCTCCTCCATATCGTCGGCAAAGGCTTTCATTACGGGAATGGTACGCAGTGCACGCATAATTCCGCCTATACCCATTGTGTCTGCTATCGTCTGACGCAGACCGTACTTCTTGGGAATTTCAAAATCTGTAACGGTGCAAGGCTCGTAGCCGCCGACCTGGATGGCATTGACAACAAAGCGTGCTCCCCTGAGAGCATCCTTTCTGTTTTCTTCACCGAGATAGGTTGTGATTTTACCTCTGCCCTCATTTATGTTGTTGTTTATAGCACTGAGAATTATCTCAGATTCCTTCAGCCTTGTTTCATCAATATCGTAAAGTGCAAACTCACTGTCGCGCAAAGCCTCGGTGCACATACAGTCACCGATAACGTTTCTTGCAAAAATTGTGCTTCCCGCTCCCATAAATGTTATTTTCATATAATCTACCCCTTGCATATTTTTTTGCGTTTTGGTAATATAAGAATAGCATATAAAAATATAAAATACAACAAGCTAAAATAAAAAACTTACGGAGAAAAAGTTATGAAGGAGCTTAAATTTTACGTTATGGCAGACCCTCACTATTTCGCCTCAGAGCTTGGCTGCAGCGGCGCGGAATATGAGGACTTTATGCATTATGAGCAGAAGTGCTTTGCAGAAACGGAAAGCATAAACAAAAGTGTTTTTGAATTTATGAAAAAGGCCGATGACGCGGATATCGTTCTGATTGTCGGCGATCTTATATTCAACGGCGAGGCAAAAAGCCACGAGGGCTTTCTGAAGCTTATGTATTCCCTTAAGGAAAGCGGCAAAAAGATTTACGTTGTTACCGCTGACCACGATTTCAAGTGGAATGAGGGAGACACCTTTGCCTTCGGTGAAAACGGCAGATATTCGCCTGAAAGGACCGAAAGGCATGAGCTTCCCGAGCTTTATAAGGATTTCGGCTTCGGAGATGCAATAGCCAGAGACGACGGGCATCTTTCCTACGTAGCTCAGCTCAGTGACAGCGTAAGACTTCTTGCACTCAACTGCGACTGTAAAGAGGGTGGAAAATACGTTTTCAAGCCCGAGCAGTGGGAGTGGATTGCCGAACAGGCAAAAAAAGCCCGCGAAGATAATCAGACAATGGTTGCAATGTGCCATTATCCCGTTCAGCCGGGTCAGCCGCTGTTTTCAATCATTTCACCTATGATAATAAAGGATGCGCATAAATTTTCCTGCTTCCTTGCCGATGAAGGCATACACCTTCTTTTCACGGGTCATATGCACAATCAGAGCATAAATCTGCTTGAAACAGAAAAGGGCAATAAGATATACGAGGTTACAACGGGCTCAATTATAGCCGATCCGTCGTTTATAAGGCTTGTCACCCTTTCGGACGGCAAAGCGGATATAAAAAGCATCCCCACACCGGATTTTGACTGGGACACCGAAGGCAGGAGCTGTAAGCAGTATCTTTCGGATATGTTTGACAGAATGATCGTCAACGTACTCACCGATATGCGCGACGATACAGCCAGAATGATGAATAAGTTCCACCTTGAGGATAAAGGAATTATAAAAAAGGTGCTCGGCATTGCAGGAAAGTTTATCTGCAGCGTGAAGATCGGCACAATGGCAAGATTGCTTTGGATAAGGTGCGACAAGAGCATAAGGAAGGTAAAAGTGCTTGACTATGCAACAAACCTTGTAAGAGGCGCCTTTGAAGGTAATCAGACCTATACCGAAGGCACTGCCGAGGGTGACGTTTTTCTGAATCTTCTTAAGAGAATAAGACCGATTCTCAGAAAGATTGACATAAAGGGTTGGGACGGTAAAAAGGCCGACCTTTTTGAGCTTCTTAAGCACACTGCAGGTAATTATGATATTGATGACTACAATGCAGAATTGAAATGGTAACAAAAAAGAGATGTAAATCTGCACCCGAATCACTCAGCCTTCAGGTGACTGCGGCAGTTTGAATTCAATTATTCTTCGTTCAGATAAAATACAAAAATCTCACAGGGCAGCACATCGTCCTGTGAGATTTTTTTCGTAAAATATAAACGGAAAAGCATTGTTTAAACATATTAAAACCGGACTCCACGCTCTGAAAAAGCCCCTTTTGATTTCGCCGACACCCCACATTTCTCGAACAAAATTCCCCGTATTTTTGCCAAAAGCCTCGCAAGGCGACAGCCTTGCTGCGTTTTGTGGCTTCAATACAAGAAATTTTAAGTTCTTACGAAACTGCGAAGCACTTTAAAATGCGAAACAGCTTTGCAAGAAAAGGCA
>JAFWYB010000017.1 GCA_017517865.1 Clostridia bacterium
CGCAGACCCAAAAGTGCGAATTTTTGCAGGATTTTTGGATATTGAGGGTGCCGACAGGCTGACGCCTTTCAAAACCGAAATGCCGAAAAGCCGCGAAAATACACGCTTTTGGGCGGGTTCGGATTATACTCGTCACCCTACGCAGAGGCTTTCAAGCGGCAGCAGCAGAGAAAGCCCGCCCTCGAAATCTCTCTTTGATATTCTTATGAGTGCGGCGGTGAGCTGAAGCTTAGCCTCGGCAAAGCCGTCAAAGGCTGACAGAAAAATACCGCCAAAGGCCCTGCCGTGTATCTCACGCCACTTTTTATAGCTTTCAGTGCTCAAGGCATACTCTCCGAGCCTGTATGTAAATTCGTTAATATCCATATAATCACCGTAATTATTGTATCAGCCCTTTCAGAAAAAAGCAAGGCGGATTTCTGTATTATTAATAATCTGAAGCTCTTAAAATATTAACAAAAAGCTCAGGCAAGCAGTAAACCTTTTACAATTATTCATAATACAAAATTTACAACACAAACACAAAAAACGTATGTTTATGACAACAATTTAATGATTTATACATATTTATCTGTTATACTACTTGCGGTTATTTTAAGTTGTGGATTTTTATCAATCTATAAATAAACTATAAATAAACTATTAATAAATTTAAGGAGCACTAAAATGAGCGAATCAGTTGTTAAAACAAGAATTTCAGTTGAAAAGCCCTGGATGAAGCACTACTCCGAAGAGGTAAGAAATCTTCCCAACCCTCAGACCACCGCATACCGTTATATGACAGAATCCAACGCAAACCGTCAGAACGAGGTCGCAATCAACTACTACGGTAAGAAAATCACACATGCAGAGCTCAAAAAGAACATAGACGCAACAGCAGATGCTTTTGCAGCAGCCGGTGTAAAAGAGGGTGATATTGTATCATTCCTTTCAGTTGCTACTCCCGAAACAATATACTGTATCTACGCTCTCAATAAGCTTGGCGCTACCGCTAATACAATCGACCCCCGTATGGACGTTGAAAGCATCCGCCGTGCAGTTGTTGACTCAGAGTCAAAGATTTTCGTGGTTATCAGCGTATCCTACGAAAAAATCGTTCCCATTCTCGATGATATCAAGCAGGATCTCATCATCACAGTATCACCTGCTACCTCTCTCCCCTTTATCAAAAAGGTAGCAATGAATCTCAAGGTCAAGACAAATATCCCTTACAGCGACAAGGTTATCAAATATGAGGATTTTCTTGCCAAGGGTCAGGGCACAACAGCTGTTGAAGCTCCCTACAAGGGCGACGCAGTGTTCTCAATCCCCTACACAGGCGGTACAACGGGCTTTGCAAAGGGCGTTATGATTACTAACGACGGCGCAAACGCCACAGCTCACAACTTCAGATACTCAGGTCTCTACCATGAGCAGGGTGACTCCTTCCTCGACATCATCCCCGTATTCACATCCTACGGTATGTGCTGCGGTATGCATATGCCCCTTTCGCTCGGTCTCGTGCTTATCCCCATCCCCAAGTTTGACCTCAGCCAGTACGGCAAGCTTTACAAGACCTACAAGCCCAACCACTCAGTAAGCACACCTGCTTTCTATGAAACTCTTATGCACAGCAAGGAGCTTCAGAATATGGACCTTTCCTTCATCAAATGTCTCGGCTCCGGCGGCGACACTATGAACAAGGGTCTTGAAAAGAAGCTTGGCGAATTCACAAAGTCCCACGGTATGAAGTACCCCATTTCTCAGGGCTACGGACTTTCAGAAGCCTCAGCTGCAGTTTCCTTCTGCGTTAACGATATTTACAAATCAGGCAGTGTAGGTATTCCCTCAATCACCATCACCGCAGGTATCTTTGACGAAGACAGCGGCAACGAGCTCAGCTACAACGAAATAGGTGAGGTTTGCATCACAGGTCCCTCACTTATGAAGGGCTATTACAAGCGTCCCGAGGAAACAGCAAACGTTATGCGTAAGCATGAGGACGACGGCAAGGTATGGCTCCACACCGGTGACCTCGGCTACATTGACGAGGACGGCTTCCTTTTCATCATCGGCAGAATCAAGCGTATGATCACCCGCTTTGACGGTCACAAGGTATTCCCCGTTAACATTGAGAGCCTTGTTGCACGTCACAAGGAGGTTAACAACTGCTCAGTAGTAGGCGTTGCAGATATGGACCGTACTCAGGGTCACTACCCCGTTGTATTCGTAGAATTCGACGATTGCGTTGACGATAAGGATACCTTCTGCAAAAACATCTATAACGAGTGTCACACCCTTCTTGAAGAGCGCGGTAGACCCGTTGCAGTTGTTGCAATCGACAAGATTCCTCTTACCGGCTCAGGTAAAAACGATTTCCGTACCCTTGAAAAGGAATATGAGAAATTCGATTACAAGGCTTGGAACGAAAAGCTCGGTATTAAATAATTGACACAAGAACAAAAAAAGGGGACGCAAGTCAGATTTATCTTATAAAATCTGATGGTCTGATAGCTCTGTCTTTTCAGGCAGACAGATAAAAGAGTTAGTTTAAGGTTTCAGTAAACGAAACGTAACAGTAAAAAACCGTTGTAAAGCTTTTAATGCTTTTACAACGGTTTTGGTTTTATTTATAGGGCTTTGATTTTACTTTACAAGCAGGCCTTTCAATGCATCAAAAATAGCAGTAAGCCATCTCATAAGAGAAACGATAAGTGAGGTTAACTTTTCCTTACTTGTCTGGGGTCTGTCTATTTCACCTTCTGCATCCCAGCCCGACTCTACATCACAGTTATCCTCAGTCATAGCGGAGAAGCTTCCGCTTTCGTAATCGAACATAATAAACTGAGTATAGGGGAAATCGTCAACAGTAAGCTGACTGTCAGCGTCAATTGCCGTAAGTATAAGATCTCTTTCCTGCGGGGAATAGAAGCCGTGTGAGCAGCCCTTTATAAACCAAGTATAGTCGGGGAAAAGACAGGTTGAAGCGTCTATCTGCTTATCCGGTGAAATGTATCTGCCGTAGCCGAGAGCTACTCTCTCAGCAATGTATTCTTCGCTGAGAGTTCCGTAAACGTCAGAAGTGGTTGCACCGAAGGAAGCGTTTGTAGCTGATACATACTGATCGCCTACCATGCTGCCGTCCTTAAGCACGGGAAGCATCTGAACACCGTACTTTGCAATTATGCACATATTTGTGCCTGATTTCTGTGCACGGTCAAGAATTTTTTCGGCGTTAACCTTAACAGTATCGTTATAGTATGTAATTTTTTCAATAAGACCTTTATATTTTGCTCTCTTTTCTCCACCCTCTTCACCGAACACGTAGGTAAGAGCAGTGTCAAAATCTTCGGTGGTTACAAGAGCCCAGTAGCAGGGCATTGTAAGGAAGGTAGCCGTTGCAAGAGCAGAAATAATACCGTATTCAATTTCAGCATACAGCTGACGGCGTGCAACGTCTGTGAGCTTATCAAGCACGCCCGTGTTTGAAAGAAGCTCAACTGTGGTTGTGATAACGGGGCTTACGTTGAAGCTTTCTTCAAAGCGTGAGGTATCGGCAAGGAACCTTACAATAGCGTTACCGTCAATACCGAAATCGCCGCTGATAATACCGCTTAGGAAATCGGAACCGTTTGAGGTTGAAACGTCAACGCCAAGACCCTTGAGTCCTGCAAAGAAGTCTTCGTCAACAACGCCGGCTTCAAGGTTGCTTACGCTTCCTATACCGTACTTATAAATATAAGCAAGAGCAACATTTGTACCGAGACATCTGCAATTAAGCGATACCTTACTGTGACCCGTAGCCTTTTTGACTGCTTCAACATATTCATGAAGGTCATCCGCAAGCTCCATAGGGTCAAGACGCCAGTCATAATAGAAATAGTAGGAGGCTTCTTCGTATTTACCTTCACTGTTTGTGATGTTGTGGGTCATCGTGTAATTCATATGATTTTTTTCATTGGGTCCTACGCCCGAATCGGAGCCCTCGGGCACGTTACCGTTTTCGTCAAGTCTGATAGGCTCGAACAGATCTCCGATTTCTTTTTCAACTGCGGCATAATAGTTATCCCACTTGCCGAAGGCGATACCCTCAAGAATAAACGGAAGAAGGATGTTCATTGTTGCCTCAAGAACAGCGTTGTCACCACTGTCCTCCTCTTCACCCTCTTCGGGAGTTCTGTCAAAACCGAACAAGGCAAAAACGTCATCAATTCTGAAATTCTTCGTTCCATTATCATAGTAGATTTTACCGCTGTCACCGGCAATATATATTGTCGGGTCGTCGCAGGCAACGGTAGGGTTGTTTGCAAAAGCAACAAAGGGAATTGCTGAAAGCACTAGAATAACTGCAAGTAAAACTGAAATAAGCTTTTTCATTATTCTTTCTCCTTTACAATAGTCTTTTAAAATTCAACCTGCCCGAGTTAAACCGGGCGCAGATTTATATTTTTATTATATAACATCTACGGAAATTTGTAAATAGACTTTTAAAAAAACACTATTTTGTAACATTTCGCTGCATTTACCGTTTTCCGTCTCTCAGTTTTTGCGGATAACTCCACCGTAAACGCCGATATGAGAAAAGGTTCTGTAAAAAAATACAGCCACTTTTGAGTAAACAGTAGGGTGGCGAGCATAATCCGAACCCCGTTTTTTACGGGCGGATTTCCGCCAATACTTCGTTAAAATACTCGTAAATCCGATAGGATTTACTGCGTTTTGTGTCTTGTCTTGCCAAAAATCCGCTCCGCAAAAAATCGC